>JAUIBR010000089.1:0-10000 GCA_030427705.1 bacterium
CTTTGTTCTGGCTCTTTATGGCTGCACTGATTCCCCAATTGGTAGGCCATAGCGCCATTACGTGGGTCCTGCGTCACACGACGCCGACCGTGGTTGGCATCAGCACGCTCGTTGAGCCAGTCGGCTCTGCGGCACTTGCATTTGTGATTTTCAATGAACTACCGCCGCAGATGGTCTGGGTTGGCTGCGCGCTCACGCTGACAGCAGTCGCGATTGCTTTGACCGGACGTTCAGTTCAAAAGGTCGGCGTCCCGGAGGGCGCGTAGGCAGGCCGTCGCAATCTCTGCAGGCACCTCCTCTTGTAGGAAATGCCCAGCCTGCGTGATGGTAAACGTCGCGTCTGGCCTGATCTTACGCAGATAGCGAATCACTCCGCCCAACACAGGGTCGCGCATGCCCCAAACGACCTCCGTAGGCCCGTCAAACTCATCAAAATAGCTGAACGTCTCACGCAAAGAGGGAATCGAGGCGTGGTCCGTCGAATCCGGAACCATCCGCGCCATGGCCAAAGGTGCTGCGTTGTTGCGCAATCCCTTCAGTGGAAATCGATACGCCTTGCTCACCGCTCCCGAAATTGAACCTCGGTCTCCTTGGGCCATCCCCAGGTCGATTTGCGGAAAGCCCAAAAGTCGGAACGCGATGTCGCTCAACCCCGGCGTCTTCGAGAAACGATGGAACGCGGTGGCTTTGAATCCAGGGCGCGGCGGGCCAATGACGGTGTTCAAAACAATCAGCGCGCGCATGCCACCAGCGCGACCCGCGCCGAGCAGACCAATTGGGCCTCCCCAATCCTGAATGACCAGGCCATAGCCTTCAAGTTCAAGGCTCTCGACGAACGCAGCCATCCATCGTGCGTGATTATCCAAAGTATGTTCGGAAAAATCTGGGCGGTCGCTGAACCCCAAACCTGGCAAGTCGGGCGCAATGACACGGACGGGGTAGTCAGCCAATTGAGCCGCGATACGACGATAGAGAAACCCCCACGTGGGGTTGCCGTGGATGCATAGCAGCGGAACCCCGGATTCCGGCCCGAACTCCATGACATGAATCCGACGCTCGCCAACCTCAGTGAAATAGCGGCGATGCTCGGGGAGCAGCTCTTGGATCCAGGCAGGTAAAGGCTTCACTTCAACGGCCCGACTAGCCAACGGGCTCGTGCTTTGGTCACGATTTCTCCCGAATCATCTCGTGTTACGACTTCGATCTCGCACTCCTGCCTATCGTTACTTTCGGGCGCCGTGCAATGGCACTCGGCGGTCAAGGTTCCACGAGCCTTCTTCACATACTCGATGCTCAGACCGGTGAGGATCGCTCGACTCTTTGCTGGAAGGCTATATGAAAACGCAAGGCCAGATGACGCCTCTGCGAGATTCATCAGAGCAATCGCATGCACCGAGCGCAGGTGATTCCGAATCTTTCGGCGGTCACGCATTCGCACTTTCGCATACCCTTCACGCAATTCGATAACTTCTGGATTGATCGTTCCCGTGTAGGGCGCCATGTTTCCAACAAGTTTGCTGAACGTCTTTCGCCCACCTGGTACGCGGCTGAGCTGGTCCCAAGTCTGTCTTAAGATCGCAAGCTGATCCAAATCGTCCTCTCACTGAATGACGATTCATTTTGTAGAAACCGGTCTGCAACAGCAAGGTGTATTCGTGATGAGTACTTTCAACGTTTCTGTCGTTGGCGGCGCCGCGTCGGAGTCTGATTTGGCGTTTGCTAACGCCCTCGGGGCGAAGCTTGCCGAGGCGGGTTATATCCTGATTACCGGTGGAATGGGCGGTGTCATGGAGGCGGCTTCGAAAGGAGCCTTTCAATCGGGCGGGCAGGTGGTCGGCATCCTACCCGGAAATGACCCTAAGCAAGGCAACACGTTCCTTACAGTGGCTTTGCCGACAGGTTTTGGTGCAGGACGCAACGTGGTCGTCGCCCAATCGGATGTTGTCATCGCTATTGGCGGGCAGGCGGGGACGCTTTCGGAGATGGCATTGGCTTGGAAGTTCAATCGTCTGGTGTTGGCCAAACGCGGCGACGGATGGGCAGGCAGACTCGCTGATGAACCGCTTGATGACCGCATCCGTTATCCAGACATGCATGACGATAAAGTATTCGGATTCGACACGGTGGACGAGGCGCTCGCGATTCTGTCTAACCGGCTCGAGCAGTATTCGAAGCGCACTACAGGTACGGGTCAGCCGAACGCCTGAATCTCTTTGAATTCCAGATCGAATCGCAGCAGGTACTTTCGAATTCGATCCGCATCGTTGGGATTTGCCTTTTGCTCGCGTGATACCGCGAACAGTCGTCTACCGGCATCCGACATCGATTTCGCAGTGCGGCAAACAGCGACGACCTCCGCGAGTTGAACCACGTCAAAACGGTCTAGGTTCTCAACGTATTCATCACCTTTCATCGCGCGAAGGAACGCAATATTGGAAGAACCTGTGTCGTCTTCCAGCCCCCGCCAGGTCGCCAAAAGTCGGTCGATCTCGCGGTCTACATCTTCGAGCACGATTCGCCCACGTTCAGCTAACGTTGCCAGTCGCGTTACGGCCGCCCCTAGATCACGGAAGTTCCCACGCCAACGGGCCGAATCGGAGAGTGCGAATTTTACGAATCGCGAACGCGCCTCTTTATTGAACGTGACCCGAGTCCCGGTTCGGTCGGAATAGCGAGAGAGCTCGAAGTCCAGGTTGGGTTCGATGTCTTCTAACCGTTCGCGGAGTCCAGGAAGCTCAAACGTCCAGATGTTGATACGAGCCAGCAGGTCCTCGCGAAACTCGCCAGAACTCACCTGCTCCCGCAGGTCCCGGTTGGTCCCAGCGATAAGTTGAAAATCGCTGCTTTGCTCGCGGTCTGAGCCCATCGGAAGGAAGCGTCCAGTCTCCAAAGCACGCAGCAGCATCGCCTGTTCATCCGCCCCTAGCTCGCCAATCTCGTCCAAGAAAAGTACGCCTTTGTTGGCAGCTTTCATCAACCCTGGCCGGTCTTTCATGGCCCCTGTGAATGCTCCCTTTGTATGCCCAAACAGCGCGGACATCGCCTGATCGCCACGCAACGTTGCGCAGTTCAGTTCCACGAAAGGTCCCGCAACCTGGTGACGTCGTTCCTTCAGATCGTAGATTCGCTTCGCCAGCTGAGTCTTGCCGGCCCCGGTCGGACCCATCAATAAAATCGGATCGCGGCTCAGAATCGATACTTTCTCGATCTCCTCGATCAGTCGATTGAACGCTGAATTCTGCGTTGCAATCCCCGATTTCAGAAAGCTCAGGTCGTCTTGGCGTTCGCGTTCGAACCGTCGGGCAATCTCGTCATATCGACTCAGGTCGAGGTCAATGATCGTGTAGTGACCATGTTCTGATCGATTGGCGCCTCGTTTTTGAGGTGGCCGAGTTTGAATCAAGCGGGCCGGAAGTCGCCGGGATTCCGTGAGAAGAAACTCACAAATCTGAGCAACGTGTGTACCTGTCGTGATGTGGATCAGGTAGTCATTCCGGTCCAAATCGAAATCGTACGACCCTGCGAACTCATGCAGCGCCGTATACACATTTTCCAGATTCCACGGGTCTTCAAACTCAACTTGCCGGAGGTTGACGGTCGTTTCTGGTGAAACAGATGCAATATCCTCTGCGACCAAGTGCGCGAGTTTGCTAAACTTCTCTTGGAACAAAAGCTCAAAAGTATCGATTAGAAGGTCTTCATGTTGGAAGAGCGACACGGTTGGTCGCCATTTTTGCCAGCGTGAAGGTTTAGAGCCGCTATCAAGGGTCGAGCCTAAAAGCCCGATTACGACTAGCTGCTTAGAAGACATGGACGTCACCTGAGGTATCTGCAGTAATAAGTTTCTATCCAAAAATATAATTGGGGCAAAATTGGGTCAAATCCCAATCCACCACGTTCAAACTCATATGGGCGTTGTTGTATCAACCCAACAGCAACTCCCAGCTGAGTTCGGAACACTTTGGCACACTATGTGCGTAATCGTATTCGCAGGACGCGAAGCGTTCCCTTAGCAAGGAGGCCGAGATGCAGACGACACGTTGCTTAGAAACAATCGAGACCGAAATGGACACCACTTCAGACGCGAAAATCGCGACAGAATTGTCCGAGCTTGTGACTTGTTTTGAGAATCCAGTGTGCGTGTATGCATCTGGCGTTGCTTCCCAAGTCGAGAAACAAGGCGGCCGAGTTGCAGCTTTCGATGTCCGCGGTAATGCGACGAAATTGTCGGGATACCGAAAGTGGGACGTGCGTGAGCCGATCTACGTCGCCAATGAGTTTGACCTCATTCTATGCGGTGCGGACAACGCTAACGTGGATGAGCTCTTTCACGCGATGCGTGTTGTAAGCCACTTCGATTTCGATCTCCCAATCGTACTGGTGCAGCCAGAGGACCGGGTAGGCGCAGTCGTTGAGCGCATGGAGCCCTTTGGTCTGAAAAAGTGTGCGACGCGTGTCGTCGAAGGTCGACGAATCGCCTACCTCGCAAACTTCGACCTACCCATCTTCTAAACGTAACAACACAAGAGTCGAATCGTGATCACCATCGACGGGACGATGGGCGAGGGCGGAGGCCAGATCCTCCGTACCAGCCTGTCGCTGTCCCTTATCACCGGCACGCCGGTGAAGATTAAGAATATTAGGGGAAAACGCCGCAAACCGGGGTTGATGCGGCAACACTTAACCTGCGTACGAGCCTGTAAACTTGTCAGTAATGCCAAAGTAAAAGGTGATGAACTCGGCGCATCGCATCTCGAGTTTGTCCCTGGAGAAATCGCCGGCGGCGATTATCACGTCAAAATCGGCTCGGCGGGTAGCACCACGCTGGTGCTCCAGACCGTACTACCCGCATTGCTACGTGCGAACAGCCCCAGCACGATCCGAATCGAAGGCGGGACCCACAACCCGCTCTCTCCCTCTGTTGAGTTCCTCCGAGCGTCGTTTCTGCCGCAACTGAATGCGATGGGAGCCAACGTGGAGCTTCAACTCGAGCGACATGGCTTCAATCCAGCCGGCGGCGGGGCCATCGTCGCCACCGTTCAACCGTGGACCAGCGCAAAGGCTTTGCAGCGTACAGAAGCCAAGATGAACGGTATTCGGGCCCATGCCATTGTGAGCTCTTTGCCTCGAGATATAGCCGTTCGCGAGATCGATTCGTTGAAAGAACGGTTAGGGCAAGACATCGAATCGACGATAGACGTCGTCGATTCTGACGGTCCCGGCAACTACCTCGCTGTGACGGTGGAGTACGATTCGATTTCCGCTCACTTCTCGACCTTCGGCGAGAAAGGCGTGAGCGCCGGGGCCATCGCGCGTGGCCTCTCGGATCGTGTCCGTCGACACCTCAAACTTGAGGTGCCCGTGGAGGAGTATCTGGCTGACCAGCTCATGCTTCCAGCAGCACTCGGGGCTGGTGTGCGCTACAAAACAGGCGAGCTCTCCATGCACTCTCAGACGCAATTGCAGACGATGGCGCTATTCATGCCAGATTTGAACGTGGAACTGGATACCCATGGCGCCGTCACTGACGTTTCAATTCAACCATGATTCCTGAAATCAACGCAGAACAGCTGCTCGAACGTTATGACTCGTTTTTGATCGACGCCTACGGTGTGTTGGTTCATCGGGCGGGCTCATATCCCGGCGCAAACGAGTTCATTGCTCGCCTCATAGAAGCCGGAAAGGACTTTCGTGTGGTGACGAACGATGCGTCTCGACTGCCGGAAACGACCACAAAAAGTTACGCCGGTCGCGGGGTATCAATCACCGCAGATAGAGTACTCGCTTCCGGAATGCTATTGCGTCCCTGGGTGGAAGAGCGGCGTCTTCACGGGGCCACCGCTGTGGTGTTGGGCCCGGAGGACTCGAAGACTTATGCCAGCGACGCTGGATTGCAGGTTGTGGACTTCGGGCAGCCATGTGACGTTGTCGTCATTGGTGATGAGTTTGGCTATCCGTTCTTTGACGCGATGGACAAGACGTTATCTCAGGTATGTCGACAAATTGGGGAAGGTCACGACGTTGCCTTGGTCGTCCCGAACCCAGACCACATCTATCCCAAGTCCGGAAGCGAGCTCGGATTTGCATCAGGTGCCGTGGCGGTGATGTTCGAGGCGGGTTTGCGCGCCAAATTCCCCAATCAAGAGTTTTGTTTTGAACGGCTCGGAAAGCCATTTCCCACACTATACCAGATGGCGATGCGGCTGATGGACGGCGACATGGTGATGATTGGGGACCAGCTCGAGACCGATATTCGAGGAGCAGTTGCGCTGGGACTTGATGCCGTACTCGTCACCCACGGGGTGAGCCGCGATGCCTATGCAAGCGATGTACGGCCCACCTACACGATGCGAGGCTTCGACGCTACTCGATGATGATGTCGTTGTACGGGAGCATCAGGGCTTCGTCGGAACGATACATCAGCGGCAGCAAGAAGCTGCGCTCGAACCGACCAAACAATGTCTTGAGGGTGCTTACCTGCTTCACGAACTCCACATCTTGCGACGGAATGAGGCCCAGGAACTCACCCGCCTTGACCCACGTGCCTGACCCCATCGAACCAAATCCAACGACTTCAGGGTAAAGGGCGTAGTTTGCAGACCCAGCTGGGATGTTCGCAAGCTGCTCGGCCCTGCGAATTGCGTCGATGAGACCGCCTTCCTTGTCGACAAGGCTCTGTGTCTTCGCATCTCGTCCGGTCCAAACTCGGCCACGGGCCACCGCGTCGATCTCTTCGGCGCTCATCGGGCGAGTTGACGCAACCTGGTGCAAGAACGTTCGGTATCGATACAGAATGTTCAGGGAGACTCGCTCGCGCTCAGCTTCCGTCCATGGCTCAAACACGTCGGTGCTTTCGGTTCCGCGAACGATCTTCTCTCCGCCTTTGATATCCAACCAATTCAGCAATCCGGCGGCGTTGAAGCGCCCACTGAAGATGCCGATGGAACCCGTAATCGTGTTTGGTGGCGCGAAAATCTCGGTTGCACCGACAGCTGAGTAATACCCACCACTGGCAGCCACATTCGACATCGACGCAACGACAGGCTTCTTGCGGCTCAAAAGCCGAAGTGACCGGAAAATCTGGTCTGAAGCAACGGCAGACCCGCCAGGACTATTGACGCGCACTACGACCGCCTTGACCGTCGAATCGTTTGCGAGCTGCTCGCAGACCTTTGCAATCGTCTGACCGCCAGTTCCGGTTGCTGAGAACGGCGTGAAACCTGATGCGCCCGAGATGATGTTCCCTTCAATGACAATGACAGCGATCTCGTCTCGTGCACCCCAACGCTCTTCGTTGCGTTTGACGGGGTTGTAGCCTTCTTCAAGGTAGATTGGGCGGCCAAGCAGTGCTTTCAGCTTGTCTTGAAGCTCGTCTGGATAGAGCACATCGTCATAGAGTCCTTTCTTTTTCGCTTCAGTCGGGAAGTGCGGAGTTTGCGCAAACAGCTCCTCAATCTGAGCCTGAGTTTTCCCGCGGCCTGCGGCGATATCCTTGACGACATCTCCGTAGAGTTGGTCAGCGATGACCGAGGTTTGCTCAATGGACGCCTTCGAAGGGCCCTCATAAACAAAAGGCTCAACGGCGGTCTTGTAGTCGCCAATTCGCACGAACTCTGCCTCGACCCCAATCTTGTTGAGAGCCCCTTTGTAGGACGCCAGACGGATTGAGATTCCGGTTGGCGAGAACGGCTCAGTCGGGAATCCCCAAACGTGGTCGCTCGCACTGGCAATGTAGTAATCGCGTAGCGTGGGGGTAGTCAGGTATGTCACGGTTGTTTTACCGGACTGCTTCAGGCGTTGGATCGCCTGCCGAATCTCCCACGACTGCGCGTAACCAAACGACGTTTGTCCTGCGACGAGCACGACGCCCTCGACCTCGCTAGAGGCGGCGATTCGGTCGAGTTCGTTGACGACCGAGAGGAAACTTCGCGCGTTTGGCCCGAAGAAGCCAAGCGAACTTCCGGACTCGTCGATGGATGTGTTCAAATTGATCTGAATCCACCGTCCCGAGAAGTCTAACAAACCGTTCGTCTTATTGGGCGAAATCCAGTGATAGGCAGTCAATCCGCGGTAGTCGATGTCGCCATCCAGGTTCTCGGCAAAGAAGGGTGCATACGCTGCACCGATTCCATCGAGTGCGAATTCAAGGCCTGCCCAGAATCTGGAGAACTCAAGCTGGGTCTCGGTGGTCTCGTCGACCAAGAATGTGGATTGACCAAACACGCGGATACCGTGGATGGGCTCGACGAATAGGCGAGGTGTCCATGTCCAATCATCCGTGCGTGCGACAAACTCAAATGAGTTATCGAGCATAAGACGGCCTTGGAACATCCGAAGCGTGACTGCGGTGGCGATACGGCGCGGCAACGAGACGTCGTCGAATAGGAACGGCGCGTTTAGGTCACGGAACACCGCACCCAACCCGACGTACTCGCCGAGGCGCCATTGCATGCCGAGGTCCCAGGAGACCATGTCGTTGAGACGCTCGTTGTAATCGCTGCCAAACCAATTGACGTTGGCGCCCACACTGAACGTACGAGGATTGGCAAACGCGAACCCAAATGTGTATTTGCGGAACGAATCTCGGTCTCGACCCAGATCAGGACGATCCAAGAACTGAGCCGCGAAACCGAGCCCTAGGTACTCGTTACCCCATCCGAGGAAGAACCCCTGGCTTTCGTTTTCAATCTCACGAAGCTCGTCCGACGGAATCTCAAATCCATACCCGATCTCGACGGTGTTCATGAAGCCGAGGCCAGCCGGATTAACCTCAAGAGACGAGGCGTCGGACTGTGTCGCCACCGACTCGTAAGGCATCGTCATGCCGTCTGTGGGCGTGGACGGGAGCGCGTCTTGGGCCGTTGCCAAGCCGGGGAGGGCGATTAGGATGGCAATCAGCCACGTCAGAAACAGTGTTCGGGTCACGACGAGTCCCTAGTTCTCAGACAGTTAGTTAGTTGAAGTCGGCTGCAGCGCCTTTCTTCGTTTTTGGAGGTGCGTCACCTTTAGCTGGCGCACCGCTTTGCATTTGTTGTTGGCCTTGCGTCATCATCATCTTGATCTGATTGCGCATCTGTTTGAACTCTTTGGCCGACATCTTCGTGTTCATTTTCACGGTGCTCTTCTCTTGCGATGTCTTGAGGTTGGTGACGAGCGGCGTCGCCCCCAACATGCCCACCATCGGGTTTGAAGCTTGTTGCTTCAACTGCCCAAACTCCTTGGCGGCCGCCTTTGCATCTTTGACGCTGGCCATATTACCGATCACATCGATTGTCAGGCCCTTGCGGATATCGATGGTCATTCCCGCGTTGTTCATCTTAGGGCCTTGCTGTGACATCCCCTTGGTGATGCCAACTAGCCACAAGCCGCGCTTGGTATTGATTTGGTTCATGACCTTCTTGACGGTCTTATCTGAGCCCGCCGACTTCTTGGCGTCGTTCACTGCAGTCCAGGTCTTGGTTTGGAATCCGTCCGCCCCCGAGGTCAGCACGAGGTCATTTTGTTTGCCGGCAAAACCCACCGTGAACTTCTTCGTCGCGTAGGTCGTGACCTTTCCTTTCGTTTCGGTCACTTTCATCTTTGGGTCACGCTTCTTGAGCGCGGCGATAATCTTGTCCTGATTGAATCGTCCACGCAGCGCGACGGTGATCGTGTCATTGGCATTTGCTGCATTCGGGTTTTGCACGGCCTCAGGCATCGCAACGATGACGCCATCGATGTCTTTCTCGATGCTGATGTCTGCCTCGCTTTGCAGCATGTTTATAAGGTCTGCAATTTGTGGACTCTGTTTCACGACATCCATGACCTCTCGGAACGTGTCGGTCCCGCGAAGCGCTGGCATGTTTAGCCCGATCAAAACCTTCGACTCTTTTGGTGTGTAATCGACGAGCTGCGCGGATTGCGCCATGGCGCTCGGAATCAGCGTAAAGAACGCTACGAACAGTAGGGCGGTAACAGTGATATTCTTAACCATCTTATCCTCAAGGGTTCACGCGGCCGT
>JAUIBR010000090.1 GCA_030427705.1 bacterium
GACGCCAATTTCAACGACATCGAGCGTTATTACTACGGCCCGATGGGGCGTCTGGCTGCGTACCATCAAGCTGACGCCGGTGTGTACTACGACGCCGACCTGCAACGGTTTGTGTACCACGGCGACCACATGGTGGCGGCGTACCTGCCGAGCGACCATAACGGCAACGCGTGGACCGACGCACAATGGGAAGCGATCTGGGGGCCGGGCCAAGACCAGCTGCTGACATTCTTTGATCATACACATGCCACAGGCACACGCGTCCTAAACGTGATGCGCGACCACAGAAACAGCGTGGTGGGCGCGTACGACGCCGACACCGACCACGTCGTCGGCCGTGCACACTACAACGCCGACGGTCGAATGATGACCTTCGACACAGACGCTGCTGCGTATGCGACCTCAGACATCCAATCGGTGGACTGTCAGGAGGTCAACACGTTTGACGGCATCTGTGAGGCCCCGGGTGGCATCCCGTTCGCCTTCAACTCGATGTGGCGCTCGCCAGCGACCGGCATGGTGTACATGCGCAACCGCGTGTACGACCCGCGCCTTGGACAGTTTTTGAGCCATGACCCGTTGGGGTATGTGGACTCGTTCAACCTCTATCAGTTTGCGTCGTTTGACCCGATTAATCGCTGGGATCCGATGGGATTGCAGGATTTTGCAATTGATGGCGATTGGGGAAGCGGTGGAGGAGGTGGGACCGCCGGAAGTCAGGTTACAAAGGAGCAGGCAGAGGTCGCTCTGGATGTGGTCCAAATTGGAGTCGGCGCGGTGGGGCTTCTACCTTTCGCCGGTGCGATTGCTGACGGTACAAACGCCGCCATTTCGGGTGCTAGGGGAGACGACCTGGGAATGGCGATGGATGCCACAGCGGCCGGGACCGAGGTGGTCGGACAGGCAGCAGGGTTAGGAGCCATGGGCATGCGTGGCAAGCGTGTTATCGACGCCATCGTCGGTGGGAGTGATGAGGCCATAGACACGGCCAAGGCAGCTGATAAAGCCGCAGATGCCGCCAAAGCCAGCGATGAAGCAGCTGATGCGGGGAAGGCCGCCGGCAAGTCAGATTCACCCGATGCGCCCGACGAGTCGGTGACCGGAAACGGCAACAACGGTGGCGGTGGTGGAAATGGCGGCGGTGCTGGAAATGGCGGTGGTGGTGATCAATCGTATATCGAGAAGTTTCAAAAGGAATTCAAAGAAACCTATCCAGGCAGGCAAGCTGATATCAATGTTGAAAATGTCCCGCATTCGGATGGACGCCAGAATCTTGAGTTTGACTTTGAAACGGACAACGCGATCGTGGAATTCAAAGGCGGAAGCGGTTCTGATCTGCAAAGGCAAATCAAAGACCGAAGAGACCCTGTGGCTAATCCTCAGGGTAAGGTCTGCATCGGGGTCGCGTGTGGTCCAAAGGGGGTTGGTAGGCAAGTGCGCAGAGATGCAGAAGCTCAAAAGATGATCGTGGCCCCAGGTCGGACCAAGGAACAACGCAAGGTAATCATTGACGCAATTGCTCCAGACTGAGGCATGTATGAATCGAGATCTAGTAGTTTTGTTTGACGATTCACCCGATATCATGGGGATTCTCACCGGAACAACGTGTAATATTCGGGAGGGTGACGGCATGATTGAACTATCAAAGGCGGACCGAGCAATCCAATGTCACACTCTCGACCTTCTTTCGCGTTCGGAAAATGGCGACTGGTCTGCGGAAGTGTTTAAAAAACATGGGTACGAGATAGGCATTCACCTTCATCGTTCGTCCATGGAGGACGATTTGGTTCTCGAAACGGTATCTGAGATGTTGGCGGTTTCAAGCGGTGGCGTCGGTAGCGCCGAGTATTTGTTCGCGCCGTTTGTTAGGCGTGTCGGCGATTTTGTTTGGTTAGAGGATCAATTAAACCTTCGATCTACTTTGGATCAACTCATCACAGCATTAGTCGCCGGTGAACCGAGTGGAGAGCTGCTTCCAGCACCGCCCGGAGCGGATTTGCCGCCACACTGGTATTCACCCGGTTTTGGTGTGCCAGAACCCTTATATGAACCTGTCAGCCAGTTTCTTTCCGCCAACTCTCTGGGATGTTCTCTGGGGACTTTCCGCTCTTTTCTGCAGAGATATCAAACATGGTTGATTTCTGTTGGTGAGTTCTTAGAGGAGGAGGGCTATGCGCTCCTCGACTTCAGGGCCTAACCAAACCAAGACTAGGTGTAACGCTGCAGCTTAGTTGAGGTATTTAGCGACAGTGTAGACGCTGCGAGTCCCCCGTCTCGCAGCGCTCAAAATGGCGTCTTCCGGCGTTTCACCCACGTGGATTATACGTCTGGACACACACGCGTATGCAAATCGATGAGCGCGTCGATGACGGCTCCTTCGAAACAGTACACTTGCTGATTGGCTTCCGCTCACCGTCTGATGCGTGAATCGTCGGCGAGTCGATCGACCGTACATGCTCGCCGTCCAACCGGGACCGCGTAGGGCCACGTAAAATGGGTTGACCGCCGATGTCTATGCGTTGTGCGGCCAGATACATCTTTGTAGACCGAATCCGGTCGGTCAATCGTGTTGCAGAACGCGGCGCGCAGATAGTCACGCGGATTGATGTCCAGCCGTTGGAACGTCGCAGTAAGAAGGTACAGCACGGCGGCAGCCTTCATCCCCTTGGGACTCTTCGACCGGTAGTGGTTCTTTCGCCCCACGTTCGATACAACGCTACCGCATCAGAGCACGCTTGGTACAATCTCGGCGGACGGTAAGCGGCAATACATCGACCGTATTTTGGCCGGGCAAGACGACTGGACCTCTGAGTTCACGTGGAATGGCGACGCGCTAAACCATGTCAAGACCTTGCGTAATTCGACCGAGGTGTTCAGCGAGGTGCGTGAGTACGACCACCGCAACAACCTAACGCGATGGTCCTACGGTGCGCCTGGCATCGAGTTCGCATCCGGCGATATCCAACGCGATCAGAAGGACCGCATTCGTGCCGTCCACTTCGATTATGGTTCGGCCAATGCTGGAGTGCAGCATGGTGGCGGCAATCAGCCGTTCTTTGAGGCCTACGAGTACGACTACCGTAATGCGTTGAGTGCGGTTCACTTTGGTACCTGGGACCCCAATTCTGGGCTGCCCTCGATCGGTTTGCCTTCAACGGTCACGAATGGCTCGTTGGCTTCACTTGGTGGGGTAGTTGAGCAGCGAACGCGTGGTGCCGAGGTCGCCGACCTGATGCGGATCGAGGGCGACGACATCTACGGTGCTTATGGGGCACAGCAGCGTCACTGACGCTAGGCGGCAAGACGGCGGACCTTGATTATAGCTGCGATGGCCAGATTACAGGGATTACCTACAACGAATACGACCCGCAAACCCAGACGTACGTCGACCACGGTCTGCGATTCGAATACGACGACTTTGGACGATTGCTGGCCGTCACCGACGCCAACTACAACGACATCGAGCGTTATTACTACGGCCCGATGGGGCGCCTCGCTGCGTACCATCAAGCTGACGCCGGTGTGTACTACGACGCCGACCTGCAACGGTTTGTGTACCACGGCGACCACATGGTGGCGGCGTACCTGCCGAGCGACCATAACGGCAACGCGTGGACCGACGCACAATGGGAAGCGATCTGGGGGCCGGGCCAAGACCAGCTGCTGACATTCTTTGATCATACACATGCCACAGGCACACGCGTCCTAAACGTGATGCGCGACCACAGAAACAGCGTGGTGGGCGCGTACGACGCCGACACCGACCACGTCGTCGGCCGTGCACACTACAACGCCGACGGTCGAATGATGACCTTCGACACAGACGCTGCTGCGTATGCGACCTCAGACATCCAATCGGTGGACTGCCAGGAGGTCGGCACGTTTGACGGCATCTGCGAGGCCCCTGGTGGCATCCCGTTCGCCTTCAACTCGATGTGGCGCTCGCCAGCCACCGGCATGGTGTACATGCGCAACCGCGTGTACGACCCGCGGCTGGGGCAGTTTTTGAGTCATGACCCGTTGGGATACATCGCGTCATTTAACCTCTACCAGTTCGCTAACTTTGACCCTGTCAACTTCTGGGACC
Organism: bacterium; assembly: GCA_030427705.1. GTDB lineage: Bacteria > Myxococcota_A > Bradymonadia > Bradymonadales > Bradymonadaceae > JAUIBR01. The sequence continues at coordinate 4,088 of JAUIBR010000090.1, forward strand.
CTAAGGGATTGAATCCGTGGGTTGCAGGAGCAATAGCTCTCGGGGCCGGATTAATCGTCGACTCGCTGCTTGACGACACTCCAGACGCATACCCACGAGGAAGTTGGCAGGACCGCGCCGGAGTCGTTCATCCAAGCTGGTTGCAGGTTGACGCGTTCTTGCCAGACTTTGGTGCAGGGGTGGGCGCGTCGATGGGAATCGTCGGACTCAAAAAGGTCTTTAAAGACTTTAACATGAACGTGGGGGATGACGTTCTTGAGAAGATGTTAAACGACTTTGGAGGGGATGCTCTTGGAAAACTATCCAAAGAGGAACTTCAGCAACTCTCCGAGAAGACGGCGAAGGAGTTAGCTGGCGATGGCGCGAAGGAGGGCGGCGAGGAAGTTGCTGAAGAGGGTGTGGAGAAGGTTGCGGACAAGTCGTTAGCCGAGGGTTCCGAAGAAGCATCGGAAAGTGCTAGCAAAAAGGCAGAAACCCCTGATGAAAAACCGGACAAGAAGAAAAAGTTAAAAGCCAAAGAACGTCGAGCACTTGATAAAAAGAGAACCGAAGCACAAAAGGGACAGCGTGAGGAGTTGGCGCCGCGTTGGAACCAACCGCAAAATGAGCAGTTTTCGGCTCTCACGAAAGAACTAGGCCTTGACAAGGATCAGGCTGACCGATTGCACAGGGCGATTTCGAAACGTGGCTACAACCGCGAGGAAATCAAGGATATCGCCAAGAGCATGTTTGATTTGGAGTAACCATGAAGCAATTTGACTACCCCGAAGTATTTGAAGGTTTAGTTGGTGCCAAGGTGTTGGAAACATCCGGGTTCGTTGGCTCGATTTTTTGGTTGTATCTGGACGAAGACCGCAAATTGAATGTGTATCTCGCAGATTGGGTTCTCGACGATGAAAAGAACGGTCACGAGATTATCCTCGATGCTAATCTGGTCAGTCGAGAGGACTATCCAAAGTTGGAGCGTATGATAGGCGCCAAGATTGTGGACTTTTCGTGGGCCGACGATGGTGAGGGAATCATCGTGGAATTCTCAAATCAGGTGGTCTTGGCGATAGACGCAGACAAGGAGAACTACGGTCCAGATTCAGAAATGCTCATCTTGTTGGACGGGAAGGGGGGGGCATACACATGCCTTCCAGGCGGCAGGGTGTTGAAGGGTTCGAGTTCGGATCCGATCTGATCCATTCCCGTTGTATCGCCCAAACATTGAATTAGATGACGGTCGCAACAACCTTTCGCGCTGGTCTTACGGCTCGCAAGGGGTCGAATTTGCGTCGGGCGACATCCAGCGGGACAAAAAGGACCGCATCCGGGCGGTGTACTGCGACCACGGGGCGACGCGCTCGCCGAACACGGAAACAACAACACGCCATTCTGGGAGGGCTATGAATATGACTTCCGTGGCGCACTAAGCGCGGTCCACTTTGGAACGTGGGACCCTGCCGCCGGAATCACGTCGTTGGGCGCTCCGTCGACCATCGACAACGCGTCGGTGGGCACGCCGGGCGGACAAGTCGAACAACGCGTTCGCGGTGAGGACGTCGCTGACCTTTTGGAAATCGTCGGCGAAGACATCTATGGCGCACATATTGACCCCGCACCATATTGGAAAAGCTTGCGGTCAGACGGCTCGGTGGGCCGTGACTCGGGTCATCGCACAAGCACAGTTTGGCGGGAAGACGGCCGACCTCGAGTACAGCTGCGACGGGCAAGTCACGTCTATCGCGTACACCGATGGCTCGAGGCTGACCTTCTTCGACCATACACATGCCACAGGCACACGCGTCCTAAACGTGATGCGCGACCACAGAAACAGCGTGGTGGGTGCGTACGACGCCGACACCGACCACGTCGTCGGCCGTGCACACTACAACGCGGATGGTCGCATGATGACCTTCGACACAGACGCTGCTGCGTATGCGACCTCAGACATTCAATCGGTGGACTGCCAGGAGGTCGGCACGTTTGACGGCATCTGCGAGGCCCCTGGCGGGGTGCCGTTCGCCTTCAACTCGATGTGGCGTTCGCCGGCCACCGGCATGGTGTACATGCGCAACCGTGTGTACGACCCACGGCTGGGGCAGTTTTTGAGTCATGACCCGTTGGGTTACGTGGATTCTCACAATCTGTATCAATACGGGCTCTTTGACCCAATCAACTACTGGGACCCCTATGGTTTGTTTGGGTGGAAAGAAGCGAATCAAGCATGGAACGCGGTTAACGACGTTGCTTCAGATGTTGTCGGCGCGAAGGACCAGATAGCTGAGAACATGGGGGCCGCGTACATGGAAACCACCGCCAGTGCTTTGGATTCAGTCGGTATTACAGACGGCGCCGCTCGAGAGTTTTTTGATACAACACGTTCGGCGGCCGCTGCAGGGATTGAAGGAGTTGCCAACACTGGGGGCGGACTATTGGTGGCACCGGCCGAAGTGGTCGTAGCAATGGATGATTCCAGTGAAGACATGAAAGATGGAATGCAGCAGGCCTCCAACGCTGAGAGTGCTGAGGACTACGCAGAGGCCACAGGCAAGTTTAGTAAGGGAGTGTTGAAGGGGGCCGCCATAGGAGGTCTCGGGGGCAAGGCGAAGCGTACGAAGGGCCCGAAGACGCGAACGGAAACGCCAGATTCCAAGCGCGCGCCAAATGGAAAGACTTCGAACGAAGCCAGTGATGCAACCACAACAAAGCAATCCCAAAACGACAAAACACAGAACTCCGCGAACGGCTCAGGCAAACAAAAGCCAGGAGGATGTTTTGCAGCCGGTACCCCGGTTGTTGTTGCGGGGGAACTCCTTCCGATTGAACAGGTTGAAGTCGGTCAGCGCGTGTCTCAGTACAACGATGGCGTCTGCGATGACCTGCGTGACCCGGACCCGGAAACCTGTGTCGTTGTTGAGCTGGAGTTAGACGAGCCGACGCACGCTTCCAAGCGCCTTCGAGCGACGCTCATGCGTGATGCCGCGTGGCTGAAAGCCAATGCTAACAATGGACGAATTTGGCTCGGCTTCGATGAAATCAACGCCGAAGGCTGGTCGCGCATCGAGTCGGTCTCGTCCTGCCCTGTCATCGAACCGGGCGAAGGGTGTCTGGTCACCGGAACCTTTACCCACCTGAACGACGACGTGATGGCGTTGCGTTTCGAGGAACTTGAAGAAACCGTTCACGTCACTTCGCTACACCCGTTGTATTCGTTGGACCGTGACCGGTGGCTGAACGTCCGAGACATCGAGACCGGGGAGCGTTTGGCGTCGAAGGCCGAAGGTTGGCTGACCGTCTCGAGTTTGGAGCCGTTGCATGAAACCATGCAGGTGTTCAATATCGAGGTGCAAGGGGACCATGAGTATCTGGTCTTTGGTGCAGGTCTACGCAGCCATAACGCGGATGAGTGTCGGACGGAACCCAAGATCAACGAACAAAAACAAGCTGGTCACGTGCCAGGTAAAGCGCAGAACATCAACAGGAAGAAGCAAGGGAAAGGAACATCTGAGTTCTTTGGTAAGAAGAGTGGTGACAGAGCAACACAAATCGCAGCAAAACGGGGAACGCCAGTGCCAAACCGACCAAATGTTGTAGAGTACGAGTTTGGCGTCGCTGTTGGGACTGGTCCAAATGGCGGCATGCGGACCAAAGTCCGTGTTCATAAAGATCGTAGGGGCCAGATCCACGGTCACCCTGCTGGACCGGAGAGATTTCGATGATTGATTGGGAGAAGGTACAGCGGGATGTCAATGAAGCCTATGGTGACGGGGAGACGTTAGACTACCGATTCGCGGCGCTTCGACTCGCCAGACGCCCCTATGCAGCGCTAATTGGAGAGCTGCTCAGGGAATTCTGGATCTACGACACCACGGAACTTGATACAGATGTCGCTCAAACACTCGCCTTGAGAAATGACAAAACGGATGTTTGCCTGCGTCTGTCACTCATTGGGCCGTACGCATCATTGAGTGATAAAGACGGGCGTTTCATTTCATCCGCGCAAAGTTCACCCCGGCTTCTAAATATTCTCAAATCACACGAAGTGGGGTTGATTGACCCGGAGGATCTCTTTCGACAACTTAACGTTGCGGGAGCTGGAGACTTCGATGCGTACGTGCTTCTCTTCTCCTTTGACGATGATGCACACTACCAGTTTCACAACCTAGATGGTTAGAGCGCTTTGGCGGTGGTCACGACGACGAAAGCCACGCTCAAGTCAGGCGTGACCGTTGGCGAGCTGTAGCAACAAACGCCCTCCAATGCCCAAACCGCATTCGGACTGACAACGCGCTCGCCGAACACGGAAACAACAACACGCCGTTTTGTGAAGGCCACGAGCACGACTTCCGTGGCGCGCTCAGCGCGGTCCACTTTGGAACGTGGGACCCGGCTCACGGAATCACGTCGTTGGGCGCTCCGTCGACCATCGATGACGCGTCGGTCTGCACGCCGGGCGGACAAGTCGAACAGCGCGTTCGCGGTGCGGACGTCGCTGACCTCTTGGAAATCTTCGGCGAGGACATTCACGGCGCATATATCGACCCCGCACCGTATTGGAAAAGCTTGCGGTCAGACGGCTCGGTGGGCCGCGACTCGGGTCATCGCATCCCACAAGCACAGTTTGGTGGAAAGACGGCCGACCTCGAGTACAGCTGTGATGGGCAAGTCACGTCTATCACCTACATCGAAGGCTCGGGCGACCGCGGTCTGGAGTTTGAAAACACGACTTAACTGCGCTGGCCCGCTTTCGCGGACCTGCTCGTTGACAGGTCTGTACGTTTCCAACTCCACGGACTGACGTCCGCTCCGTTTCGGAAACCTACAGCCATGTTCGGTCGACTGCTGGCCGTCACCGACGCCAACTACAACGACATCGAGCGTTATTACTACGGCCCGATGGGGCGCCTCGCTGCGTACCATGAAGCTGACGCCGGCGTGTACTACGACGCCGACCTGCAACGGTTTGTGTACCACGGGGACCACATGGTGGCCGCGTACCTGCCGAGCGACCATAACGGCAACGCGTGGACCGACGCACAATGGGAAGCGATCTGGGGGCCGAGCCAAGACCAGCTGCTGACGTTCTTCGACCATACACATGCCACAGGCACACGCGTCCTAAACGTGATGCGCGACCACAGAAACAGCGTGGTGGGTGCGTACGACGCCGACACCGACCACGTCGTCGGCCGTGCACACTACAACGCGGATGGTCGCATGATGACCTTCGACACCGACGCTGCTGCGTATGCGACCTCAGACATCCAATCGGTGGACTGCCAGGAGGTCGGCACGTTTGACGGTATCTGCGAGGCCCCAGGTGGCATCCCGTTCGCCTTCAACTCGATGTGGCGTTCGCCGGCCACCGGCATGGTGTACATGCGCAACCGCGTGTACGACCCACGGTTGGGGCAGTTTTTGAGTCATGACCCGTTGGGGTACATCGACAGCTACAACCTGTATCAGTTTGCGAGCTTCGACCCGATTAATCGATGGGATCCATTCGGGTTAGTTGGAGGCGTAGTTGTCGTTGGCGGAGGTATTGGTGCGGCCGCGGCAAAGGGCGCAGCGGCATTGGGTGGTACCATGCTTCTATTGGAAGCTGGGCAGCAATTCCAAGAGGCAGGAAAAGAACTCCTTGGCGAATTGGCTGAGACTCAAACCGACAAGATTGAAAACCCACATTTGCGTGCGGCTGCAGAGACCTATTTCGCAATGAGGAACGCCAAGAATGGTGCTGATGTTCTGCGGAGCGGCAAGAAGATCGTTACTCACCTGGCCGAGGCGGCAAAAAAGAAAGGCAGCAAACCAGCTAAAGCCGGCGCGAAGTCAGGCTCAGGTTCTAGGTCGAGTGGGCAAGACCCAGAGGGTCCCAAGAAGGACAACAAAAAGACGGAGGATGATGGCCCTGAGACACCCGATGAAAAGACCAAGGGGGAAATCATCAAGGAAAACCGTGAATCCGGCGCTCAGTTTGAAGACGATGTGTTGAAGTCGTTGGGCGCGAAAAAGAACACAGACACCGTACCGGGTGTAGGCAAGACTCCGACAGGCAAGGACAAGACCCACATTCCCGACATTATGGGTCAAGCGTATGGCGTCACCGACATCAAGGACGTCAAGAAGCTGTCGAACTCCAAGCAAATGAGAGCCTTCAGAAAGGCCGCTGAAGAAGGCACGCCGTTCAATCTGATTGTTAGCCCAAAGACCAAAACGATTTCCAAACCACTACAAGATGCAATACGAGAGACTAAGGGAAAGATCTTCCAGTATGATCCGAAGACGGGCAAATGGAGTAAGGTTGTGACGGACGGCAATAAGGTGGTTCGATAATGGATTTGAGCTTGTTTACGCGTTGCTCGTTGAGAGGGCGGGACGAAGGAAAGGTAATCTTTGAGAGCATGAAAGGTACCGCTTTTGAGCCGGCCAAAGTCGGAGAGCATGAGCCCATTCGTGCCGATTTCTCGTATGAGCAAATTGATTTGGCATTGGATATTTGGGTGGAGAAAGCCTACTGGAAGACGGTGACGAAAGGGCTTGGCGGGGTGTCATTTTCCAAGATTTATCCTCATGACCGCTTGTTTTTTTGGGACTTGAAGGCCTCCCCTGATGAGGTGCTCTCCTGGGTTCGGAACCTGAACAGGGTCTTTCCGATCGACTTTGTGTCGTACTCCGCGGTGGTAGAGGGAGATGTGCGGCTCCCAGACTATGAGGATACCGTTTATGCCCTCTCGATGATGAATTCTGGCGATTTGGTAAGTGGCATTCCAACGATGCCGTGGCTGACCATCTGCGGCGAGCCCTACATCGACATGTGGGGACGAGAGAATCTGCTAAGCGCACCGGTCGCAAAAGCCGAAGAGGTCGATGATTTGGTTGTTCTCCAGTTGACCGAGGAAATGAGCGATCTTGTAAAACGTCCTGATTATTTCTGGGATGTCCGCAATCAAGTTATTGAGCATCTGGGTGCCGAGAGTTTTCAGGTCTCAAACCCTGGAAAGGTCGTTGACAAAATTCCTGAGTTTGAATGGGTAAAACCTAAGCCCGAGCAGTAAGAATGGAAGAGACCTCATACAATTTTGACCTCGATGTGCTGCTCGACGCTCTGGCAGAATTGGGGCCGGTAACCGAGTCGGTGCGAGAACTGCTGATGAATCAGGCTGTGGACACAACCGTCGAGTTCGAGTTCCAACTTCACGATAGCGCGAATGTTACTGTGGTCTCATTTATGGACGACCTCGAGTCGCCTGACGTAGCGTTCATTGGTGAAGAACCCGCCATCGCGGCGATTGAAGCGTTCCTTGATGAGTATTTGGGTTTCTAATAAAGGAACCGTTGGGTCGGCGGCATCGTTCAAGACCGCCACATATGTGACGCTGGACGTGCAGCATCGACTATGACTAACTAGGCCGCAAGACCCTCGAAACGCTTTCGTTTGGTGCGCAAAACAACGCGACGCATCTGCCGCTGACGCAATCCTTCGTCTACCAACTAGGTGGCAATCAGACTACATTCGATGCAACGCTACCGCATCAGAGCACGATTGGTACGATCTCGGCGGACGGTAGGCGGCAGTACATAGACCGTATTTTGGCCGGGCAAGACGACTGGACCTCTGAGTTCACGTGGAATGGCGACGCGCTAGACCATGTCAAGACCTTGCGCAATTCGACCGAGGTGTTCAGCGAGGTCCGTGCATACGACCACCGCAACAACCTAACGCGATGGTCCTACGGTGCGCCTGGCATCGAGTTCGCATCCGGCGATATCCAACGCGATCAGAAGGACCGCATTCGTGCCGTCCACTTCGATTATGGTTCGGCTAATGCTGGAGTGCAGCATGGTGGGGGCAATCAGCCGTTCTTTGAGGCCTACGAGTACGACTACCGTAATGCGTTGAGTGCGGTTCACTTTGGAACCTGGGACCCCAATTCTGGGCTGCCCTCGATCGGTTTGCCTTCAACGGTCACGAATGGCTCGTTGGCTTCACTTGGTGGGGCAGTTGAGCAGCGAACGCGTGGTGCCGAGGTCGCCGACCTGATGCGGATTGAGGGCGACGACATCTACGGTGCGTATGGGGCACAGCAGGAGTTTTGGCTCAGCTACGACTCGGCAGGGAATGATGAGGCGCGTGACCCAGGTCACCGCATCGCGTCACTGACGCTAGGCGGCAAGACGGCGGACCTTGATTATAGCTGCGATGGCCAGATTACGGGGATTACCTACAACGAATATGACCCGCAAACCCAGACGTACGTCGACCACGGTCTGCGGTTCGAATACGACGACTTTGGGCGATTGCTGGCCGTCACCGATGCCAACTACAACGACATTGAGCGTTATTACTACGGCCCGATGGGGCGCCTCGCTGCGTACCATCAAGCTGACGCCGGCGTGTACTACGACGCCGACCTGCAACGGTTTGTGTACCACGGGGACCACATGGTGGCCGCGTACCTGCCGAGCGACCATAACGGCAACGCGTGGACCGACGCACAATGGGAAGC
>JAUIBR010000030.1 GCA_030427705.1 bacterium
TATTCATCAAAATGCATATCCTCACGCAAGACCGGCAATTCGTGAGCCGTTTCGAACCCAGGTTGAGCTAAAATGAATATCGAAGGTATCGGACACACAATTCGGGAGCGCCGCAAGTCGCTTGGCATCAACCAGACCGACGCAGCGGAACTCGCCGAAATCTCCGTCCACACACTCAGCAATATCGAGACTGGCGCAGGCAACCCCACGATTGAGGTGCTCTTGCGCGTGTTCCAGGTTCTGGGGCTGAAGCTTTCTATCGAGGCGGGTCATGAGTGACGTGGCGCTCGTGTACAATCACAGCGCGTTGGCGGGGATTCTGCGCCGTACGGACCAAGGCTATGAGTTTCGTTACGACACTGCATACCTGGCCGACTCCGATTCGCACGCGATCAGCTTGACCCTCCCCAAGCGGCAGGAGCCCTACTCTTCGGACGTGATGTTCCCGTTTTTCGCGGGACTTTTGGCCGAGGGTTCAACCCGTGAGCTTCAGGCTCGCTTGCTCAAGATCGACCCAAGCGACGACTTCGGCCTCCTGCTAGCGACCGGCGGCGACACTGTGGGAAGCGTCAGCGTGCGAGGTCCCAATGCCTAGGTGTCTCAGCACATATGTCGAGATGGACCAAGAAGGCTACAGCTCCGCTGCGCTCGCGCGTTTGTCAGATCGACGGAAGTTCCCGACTCAACTTCCGTTTTCGCGTCGCGATGTGATGGAGGTTCGAGCGGAGCTCTTCCAAGAGATGTCTATATCTGGGGTCCAAGAGAAGATTTCCTTGCGATTGGAACGCGGCGTTCTTACACCCACAGCCGAGGGCGGCGAGTATATCTTGAAGCCCATCCCGGGCCTTGTGCTTCCCAAGTTTGGCGACGAAGTCCCGGCAAACGAATCGCTCACCATGCAGATTGCCGAACAAGTGTTTGGCATCACGACTGCGGCCAATGCGCTGATTCGTCTGGCAGACGACGAACTGGCCTATATCACCCGCCGGTTCGACCGTACCCGCGATGGCGCGCGCATCGCTCAGGAAGATTTCTGCCAGCTGATGGAGCGTAGCTCACAGACCCACGGCGTCCGCTACAAATACGACACCAGCTACGAGGCACTTGCGCAAACCATGAAGAAGTACGTTCCAGCGTACGCCATCGCGTCAGAAGACCTCTTCCGCCGGATTGTCTTCAACTACTTCATCGGCAATGGTGATGCGCACCTGAAGAACTTCTCACTCCAGCAAGATGCCTCGTTTGGCGACTACCAACTGTCCCCTGCCTACGACCTGTTGTGCACCAGCCTTCACCTACCAAACGAAACGCGATTGGCATTGGACCTATTCATTGATAACGAGGTGCCTTCCGGCGTCGAGGATCACGGATTCCAAACAGGCTCGGATTTCCTTGAGCTTGCAGCGCGAATGGGCCTTGTCGGGACACGCGCTCGGCGGATTCTGGAAGAGTTTGGCCCAGCGGTTTTGCCGAAAGTAGAGGGCTTGGTCGAGCGTTCGTTCCTGTCCGATAATGCCCAGGAACGGTTCGCTCAGATCATGAGAGATCGTGCGAAGGCGCTTGCTGTTCAGTGAACCGTCAATCCGACTCGGACTCCGCCATGCGGCGCTTGTAGGTCAGTACCTGGGCGGTCTCGCGCATCGTGAGTGTTACACCCATCGCCTGCTTCTTCATCAATTCCATGACCTCGTTGAGGTCGGTTCCGCGGCTCATATGGGCGAGCTTCGCGTCTGGTGCGTGCGGCGTTCCGCCGTCGTAGTAGTAGCGGCTTGGGGTCGCCTCGCCGTCCGCAACCATTCGGCACGCAATGATTGCACGCGCATCAGCCTCTTCGCCGTTCCATTTCACCAGGCGGTCGGCGACCTCGCGCGGATGGGCCTCACCGGTCTCAACCTTCTTCATCCAGTCCACGATTTCTGCGCCATCCGTGCGTTCCTCAGCTAACTGGGGCCCACGCGGACCCGCCAGCATGAACGCGTATGTCTGTGCGTGTCTTCGCAGTTCAAGCTCGCCATCGGCATTTGAAGCAATGGTGTAGATGGCTGGCGTCCCATCCACGACGCCAGCAGCAACAAAAAGATGCCCGGAGTCATTTGAGAAGCCGGCTTTGGTCGCCGCAGCCGTGAGAGCACGCATGTAACCTTCGAAATCTGTGTCGAGCCCTTGGAACACCGAGGCCGCCCATTCACTCGGGTCCTCGCCTCCCAAGACTTCGTTGCCTGCGTATGACAGCAGTCCGATGCCGTCGGTGGCATCCAGACATACGATCTTGGAGGCATCCAGAATGGTTTCTCCGGCAGCGGAGATTTCACGATCCACGAGGGTCCAGAGCGAATGCGGCGTCGCTAGTACTACAGAAAGGCTCACGAATGTCTCCGGGTGAAGGTGCCCTAATAGTCCCGTCTGGTGCGCCGTCGCGTCAAGACACGTTTCTACAGATCGAAGTTGTTCAGGTCCAAGCTGAGGTCGTTGGTGCACCCGTCGCTGCAAGACAGATCGCAGGACGACGCGTTGTTGCAGGATTGATTGCAATCACCACCGGAGCAGGTGAAGTCGCAGGTTGAGCTCGCGGTGCAGCTTTGGTTACAGCCACCGCCGCTACATGTGAAGTTGCACGTGGCATTGGGAGCACATGCCTGCTCGCAGTTCCCGGCTTCGCAATCGGCCTCGCAATTGCCGCCTTCCTCGCAAGCGCAGTCTCCGCCCGAGCATGTCTTGTCATCATCACTGCATGCAGTGAGGCCGAATGAAACCAATGCGATAATGATCAGAAAAAATGAACGCAACATCTGGGGGGGCTCCATCATGGATTTTGAGTGTTTGGGAGTTGCCCATTATTCAATGGTCATCCGAGAGGGCTCAACACAAATCTCTGGAGTTCTTTCAATGGCAAAAAACACTTCGAAATCGTGTCGCACCAATTGTTGCCATGCGAAGACGGCATCACCCCAACTGCCGTCCCTCACAGAAATCACAGCGTGATCACAGATAGCGACGTTCCGGTGTGACCGGACAAACTCATGCCAGTCCTGCTTGGAGCTAACCAAAGTCTGTTCCTCGCAGCTTATCAACTTAGAGTTCCAAGGAATCACGTGACCGTTCTGTACGAATGATACTGGAGAAAGCTCCGTGCCCCTGGAGGAACCCAATTGGGAGACAGCTCGAAGTGTTGTTGAATCGGGGCCGACTTCGACGAACACCTCCAAACAGTGCCCCCAATATCCATACATCGCAGGGCGTTCAAAGGGGACCACTGCCAGTCCATCGCGATCGTTCACAACAAAGCCCTTCGCGGAACTTTCCTTCCCGTCGTTCAATACCTGTGCGGCCGAGTCAGAGGGTCGAGCGGCAAGATGCACCTCATCCTGCACAATAGCCTCTCTTCTTTGGTTCAGGGCCAATTCTTGCCTCACGCTGTCTGCACCCCATTGAATTGTTGGCACGTCCCAAATGGTGACCGACCGAATTGGCGATACTACGAAAGGCGACAACGCGACGATTGCAGCGGAAAGCATTAACCCCGCCAAGACCGAGACTAGTTTCTGTCTCATCGCGCGGCCTCCGCTGTGGACCACAAAATGTGCACGAACCAGGGGCAATACCGTTCATTTAACCTACAGGTTTCATACGCTGCAGCGATTCCACAGATTCTCCGCCCGCCGAGGATATGATCACGCGCTTTGGACATGCAGGCCGGGACCGACCCACTGGCGCAGTCTTCACGCGGCAAAATGGGATTCTTCCATTCGATTACCTGACCCTCGAGCGGCGGTCTTTTCATCGCTCGAGCTTTTTCTAGAGACACCGCCCAACACTGCGCCGCATCACCCCTCAAGCATGCTTCAAAATCGGGCGATTTGATCTGATCGCACTTCGGTTGGCCCTTTGTCGAAGCGAGCCCGGCGCATGCCAGCGGATTGCCTTTTCGGCAGTCTTGTTCGAGGGTTTCATGTTGCGTTGTGGGGAGCTGACCGATGTTCGTCACGCAGAAAACGTCCGACTCTCGGCAGCTCGGGGCCACATACTTGGGAACCGTCGGCGTTTGATAGTCATCGCAGGATGGAAACTCGGACGACTCAAACGCCAACAAAGGCGATAGCCCTTCGCCTTGGTGGCGTTTCAGTGCCTGTTGAAATGCCCCAATCGTCTGCGACTTCTTGGGACGCACATAGCAACTTGGGCGGTAGTTGCATTCAACGACAAAACGATCACGTTGTGGAACCAAAGCGCAAGGGTCAGGAGCGTCCGAATACCTTAGCACTGCTGGCTCCGAGCCGGATTCCACCAGGAACTCGAAGTCGACCACCCCATGCGACCGAGCAGTTTCTATTACCGTCCGCAATGCGGGATCATCCAGGGGACGGTTCGTCGCGATGAGCAAGCCTTCAGGGCGAAGAAACTTGTTCTGCTGGGTTTTCTGCAACACAGCGCTCACGAGCTTTTCAACTTCTTTCACCGATTTCGCCGGGACGTCGGGGTGCTGGACGACCTCACCCAATACCAATTGCGCATCTCCCCACATCGGCAAAACTCTGGAGGAGCCAACCAGTGATGGGCCGGGTGGCGGCGACACCGAGCGGCGAAGCGTCCAAGGGTCGAGTCGTTTTTCGATATCAGTTTTGGTTTCGACCTCGACTAGAAACGACCCAAGCATGTAGCCATTACGGACGGTGAGTTCGGCATCATATCTTTGTGTCTCGGACCGAACTCGGACGTGGTCACCAACTTCGATCAGAGGGTAGGCGAACGTCGGCTTTTCAGTGGGTCCCTCGTATTTTGGAATCGCGGTCGGCAACAAGGGAAGGCTCGGCTCGCCGTACCCAAATGGTTGCGGTGCTAGCCAGGTGGCCAAGACCCAAAGCGAGCAACAAATAATCGTGGTGACCAGAGTTATTGCGAGGTGCTTTATGAGCTTCATGCTGGCCCCCGCGCATCATCAATAACCGCTTGCAGGGCGTGCTCAAGCCGTATGCCTACTCCTCCTGTGGACTCTCGAAGCTCTTCGTATTGATGCGCAAATTCAGGCTGAACATCGTGCCGTTTCATTCCGCGAATCAATGTGTTCTTGGGCGTGTGATTTGACGCCACAAACTCGACTGCCGCCACGTCGTATCCGGCGGCGCGCATCAATAACATACGATAGGTGTCGGTGATTGAAGCGGCCGTCTCGCGACGCAGGTGCGGCGCGCCCCAGATAGGTGCCCAAGCGCCCTGCTCTCCCGAATCTTCGAGCGCTTTCCAACCCGCGGCCAGCTCAGCGTGACAGCATGGAGCGACCGCGATCAGCTGGGCGTTGTGGTGCAATCCGATGCGAATCGCCGCATCCGTGGCGGTATCGCATGCGTGAAGCCCAAGAACCGCCGACACATCAAGATCAGCCAGTGATTCTGGTGGCGCGTGTAGGTCGCCTTCCAAAAACTGAGCGTTCTCAAGACCAAGATCAGCTGCCCGTCGTTGGGATTCTTCGACCAAATCAGCACGTCGCTCGATGCCAACGACCCTCGCCTGCCGTCCGCTCGTTTGCAGCCACCAGGATAAGGCGAGCGTGAGGTACGCCCGGCCGCAACCGGCATCGACAATGGTGATTGGCCCTTCCAACTCTTCGAACGCTGGGCGAAGCGCTCGAATCATGTGGTTTAACTGAAAGAACTTTCGACGTTCCTTGTCGGGCATGCTCGCGTCGCGATGGAGTAAGCCCAACACACGCAGCAACGGTGCGGCGTTGGCTGGCGTTACCGTCAGCTGCTTGCCCTGCAGAAGGTCATGAAGACGCTTTTCGTCCCAGTAATCTTCCGCCCGTTCATTGAACGCTGTTAGCCAGTCCATTGAACCAACTTACACCACATTTTCGTGACTTTGCATTGTAGTGAGTGGCAATCCACTTTGGGCCTTACCACGAGTTCACAGACGATCAGCTTGCAGACGCCATCCGGCGGTCAGGTGGCTTGTGCTCTGCTTTAGATTTCAACATACTCCCGCCATTGAAGGAAAAGCTGGAGGCATTGAAATGATGAATCGGAGTGGTTTGGCAATCGCTTTGTTGGTGTTGCTAACTGGTTGCAGCGACAGTACATCGTCTAGCAACTCGCCAGACGCCGGGAGTGACCTGGGCGATGCTGGCGCAAACAACCTCATGGATATGGGTACTGACCAACCCGAATCCGACGCAGGGTCGGACTTGGATGTCACCGAACCCAGCTTGGAACTTTCACTAGACACGTCCAACGTCCGGACCCGCATCGATTCCACGACTCAACTGGCATTTACCGTCGAACGTATGGGTGGGTTGAGCGGGACGATTTCAGTCGCTGCAAATGGACTGCCCGCTGGCGTTGCTGCGGAAGCGGTCACCGTGAACGTCGCAAGCAATCAGGCATCCCTTGTGTTGAACGCAACCAGTTCAGCCGCACAAGGTGGCCCATTTACGGTCACAGTCCGTGCCGTTTCGGACGAGGATGCCGAGATTTTTGCCGAGTCAGATGTCCAGCTATTTGTCGCTGGTGCGCCTGGCACACCTGACAGTTCATTCAGTTCCGATGGTTCCGTTGCGTACAGCTTCTCGGCACGAAGTGAGACGCTCAACAGCGTGTTGCCAGCCGCCGATGCAACATTGCTAGTCGCGGGCGCCAGGCAATCAGCGGCGGACCCGTTGGATGCATTCACCTTCCGACTGCAACCTAACGGCGATCTGGACGCCAGCTACGGAACAAATGGTGTCTATGATGCATATGATGATGTGGAAAACGTCGCGCGGTCACTGTACGAGATCGGAGATCAAACTTACCTGATTAACTCTCGAGGCGATGGAACCAACAATCGCGTCAACTACTTTTCAAGACTCACAGACACTGGCGCGACTGATCCAAACTGGGCAAACGGCGGTTATCAAGTTTCACCGAGCATCGTGACGGTGCTGCCAAACGACGGCGGTTTCATCCTCGTCAATCGCGATGGCCTCGAACGTTTGGACGAAAATGGAAGCCCAGACACCGCCTTTGAGGCGTACCAGTTCGCTGACGATGAGATTATTGCTGCAACGATTGATTCTCAGGACCGCATTTTGCTCGCCCTAGCCAACTCGGTTGTAGCACCGCGAGTCGCGCGGCTAACACCAGCGGGCGACATCGATACGACGTTTGGATCAGGCGGCATCTCGACCATTGAAACTCCATCAGCGGTCGAAGCAGGTCTTAGCAAAACCCCGCAGAGTATTGTGGTCGATTCGTCGGACAACGTGTTCACGCTGGTCAACTACGACACCTCAAATGTTGGCGCACAGTGGATCGTGTCGGTGGCAAAATTGTCCGAAGACGGAACGCGGGATTCTTCTTTTGGATCGGCTGGACACGCCATCGTCACCTCCGCAGGGTATGGCGTGGATATCCATGTTTTTGGCGACAAACTCTTCATCAATTATCAGGTCTATGTTTCAATCAATCGATCGAATCCATTCCTTACCGCATACAATTCCGATGGCTCGCTCGACACATCATTCAACACGACTGGGCGTCTCGCCGTGCCTGGGTCCGGACGCACGGCGCTCGACCCGTGGGCAGGCCGATTGATTTGGTTTAATGCAGATGTAAATGAAATGACCTTTATTCGGTATTGGCTGTGATGGACCACGAAACCCGTATCGTTTCACCAACGTTTCCTTATGACATGGTCAAACTGGAAGACGGCACGAAGGTGCACCCGCCCGACGGCTGGGCGCTTCTAAAGCCCGGAGACGCGACGTTGACGCGTCGAGTCAAGGCGGCCGGCCCAAGTTGGACCGTCCAGCAAAAGAAGGGGCGCAAGACGTTCTCGCATGGCGTTTGGGCGCCGGAAGAGACCATCATCGCAGAGCGCGAGCGATTGGAGACGGAGCGGGAAACGCCCGAATACAAAGCGAAGCGGGAAAAGGACCTTCAACGGCGCGAGAAGAAACACCAGGAATACGTCGCTGAGTTTCACCAGTCCGTGCTCGAGTTCCTCGCTTTTGACCCGCAGTTCGAAGAACTGGCAGAAAAGCTGGCGGCGGCTGTGACAGCGCACGCTACTCCGGTTGGTAGTGGGACGGTCGCCCGCACACAGAGAATCAGCGTTGAGGAACGCGCCGAGCGCGCGGTCATCGCGTGGATGCGCCACAAAACCACCGCCTATGACGACATGCATATCCCCCGCATCAAAGGCAAACGCCGACAGGTACGCAGGCAGCTTGCTGCGCGGTCGCGAGAGCTACTGGATGGCTATCGCGCGGGTGTAGTGGAGACCGATTCCTGCCCACTGAGCAACGCGCTGCCCTCGTAAAGCGCGTTGTCCACGCGCCCAGCGGTGCTACAATCCGCGGCATGCCGCAGTTCATGAAACAACTGAATTTCTGGATCGCACTGCTGGCCGTGGTGTGCATCGTTTTGTACTTCGTGTTTCCCTCCATGGGGCTCGAGGAACACCGCGATTGGCCGCTCTTCGTGGCGTTAATTGGCGGCGGCGGTCCACTCGTCTGGGACCTGCTCGTTCAGACCTTCCGTCGCGAGTTCGGCGCGGACTTCCTGGCAGGCATCTCAATCGTCACTGCATTGTTATTAGGCGAGTACCTCGCGGGCAGCGTGATTGTACTGATGTTGTCGGGCGGAGAAGCGCTCGAAGACTACGCTGTCAATCGTGCCAGCGACGTTCTGAAGGCACTGGCAGCCCGGATGCCGAGCATCGCCCACCGAAAGGATGGCGAGGACCTGACTGACATCACGGTGGACGAGATTCAGGTTGGCGACCTGCTTGTCATCATGCCGCACGAGCTGTGCCCGGTGGACGGCGAGGTCACGGAAGGCCACGGTCAGATGGACGAGTCCTATCTGACAGGTGAGCCGTACGTTTTGTCTAAGGCCCCAGGCGCAAACGTATTGTCGGGCGCAATCAACGGCGACACGGCGCTGACCATTCGAGCTACCAAACTTGCTCAAGACTCACGCTACGCCAGCATCATGACGGTGATGGAACACGCCCAGCAGACGAAGCCGCGCCTGCGCCGCATGGCCGACAAACTGGGGGCTTGGTACACACCGCTGGCCGTGACTATCGCGCTGGCCGCTTGGTTCTTCAGTGGCGACCCTGTTCGTTTCCTGGCGGTGATTGTCGTCGCCACGCCCTGCCCGCTCCTCATTGCGATTCCGGTGTCTCTGATCGGTGCGATTTCGCTTGCTGCCAAGCGGGCGATCGTGATTCGCGATGCGTCGATCTTGGAGCGCGTGGACACGTGCACAACGCTCATATTGGACAAAACAGGCACCCTCACACTTGGCAAGCCGACACTGACCGAAGTGCTTGCTGAAAAGCCGGACAAGGCGCTGGCGTTTGCGGCCAGCGTGGAACGCTATTCAAAACACCCGTTGGCGGCCGCGATCGTAAACGCCGCGAATGAACGAGGGCTGCCAAACCACGAAGTCCACAATATCCGCGAGGAACCGGGCATGGGCCTGACCGCGGATGTCGGGGAGTTCAAACTCCAGATTACTGGCCGAAACAAGCTAATCGATGCCAATCACCCAGCAGCGAACGAACTGCCTGATGTCAAAGCTGGGCTCGAATGCATCATCCTGATTGACGACAAGTACGCCGCGACGTTTCAGTTCCATGATGAGCCGCGCGAAGAAGGACGCCCATTCATCGAGCACCTGGGCCCCGCACACGGCTTTGACCGCGTCATGCTGGTGTCTGGTGACCGTGAGAACGAAGTCCGCTATCTGGCCGACAAGGTCGGAATCGACATCATCTACGCAGAGCAAGCGCCCGAGGAGAAAGTCGAGATCGTCAAGGTCGAGGAGTCGAAGGCGCGCTGCGTGTTCATCGGTGATGGCATCAACGACGCCCCTGCCTTGATGACCGCCAATGTGGGCATCGCCTTTGGCGGCACGCACGAAATCACCACCGAAGCCGCCGGTGCCGTCATTCTGGAGCCAAGCCTGACGAAAGTGGATGAGCTCTTCCACATCGCCAAGCGCAACCGCAAGATCGCGTTGCAGTCGGCGTTTTTGGGAATGGGGCTATCGATGATCGGAATGGGGTTCGCGTCGGTGGGCATCTTGACCCCGGTCATGGGCGCAATGGCGCAAGAGGTCATTGACCTGGCCGCCGTGCTCAATGCGCTCCGAACCGCGTTCCCTCCGAAGAATCTTACGGATTTCTAGGTTTCCAGAAGCTGTGCCTGACGATCCGCTTCATCTTCCTCGGCGGTTGGCAGGAACAACGCTGGGATGAAGTGCACGCGCTCGAAGAACTTCAAGCGCTTCAGGATGGGATTGCACCATCCAAAGCTGATGCAGAAATACGAATCATGCGGTGGGGTGTGGTGAATCTCGTGGTCATCGGGATTCAGGATGATTCGATGTTTCTGAAGAAACCCAACAAACGGATTCACTTCCGCGCTGTGCGCCCAAGAGTGAATCTGGTTGGTCATGAAGATCGTGGCTGTGAAGGCAATGGTCCAAACCGAGATCCACGCCGACAGCTGTGGCCCCGCCAACGCTTGCGCTGTGGCGACAAATGGCAGGAACAGCAGGATGCAGACCGCCGAATTGCCGTTGACCTCGATGAAGTCGTGCTTGGTGATATCGGTGGGGTCGTCGTGGTGTTCACGGAATGGGCGAATGAAGCCCGTTCCCAAGAATGGCCAGCTCTTGCGGCCGAACGAATCGGCAAGCCAGTGCACCAAACCAGACACAAAATCCGCTGCCATCAAACCCGTGAACGCAGCAACAACTGCATACGCCCAGCCCACACCGTCCAGATATGGCGCCCATGGGGCCTTGATAAACTCAAAAATAAAAATTGCCCCAAACACCGCGATTGAGGTGATCTCAAATGCGCGATGCGCAGGTGTATACTCATTATTCATAGAAACATTCTTACCGGTCGCAATCGATTCACTCAGTGATACCACAGAAGCGATAGTTCAAAGTAGAGTCAATCAGAATTCGCGATATCGTGTCGGTTTCATGCCGATTTTCGGATCTGGACTCGACGGACGCTTTGATGGACGCTTAGGCGACCACGTTCTGGAGACAACTTGTTCAGTGAATCCACCAAGATTGCATGTGGAACCGCAATTCGGGTCGGTCGGCTCATGCTCGAGTCTGATTCCGCCTGTGTGATTTCTTTCCGAGGTGCCGAGCACGAGATAATCGCCCAAAACGGTGACACTGTCGCTCAACCACCATCGACTGCGATTGAGAAAGTTCGAAGTTCAGGCCGATCGGAAATCCACATCGGGCAGAGCTCCTTCGCCCTGTCCCCAATCTTCCGTGAGGACGATGTGGTCGGGGTGCTGATGTTTTGTCGTCACGATGGCCTTGGCTTCGATGCGCATCAAATGCGGAACATCGATTCTATCGCAGACCAAATCAGTGCGTTAGAAGCTGAACATGCGCATGAGCGCCTCAAGAAGGCGACCATTGCCGATGCATTCGGGCTCGATGACCCAACGTCCATTGTCTGGGGAGAGAGCGAAGTCGACGAAACTGAAGTCGACGAGCAACTCCCCGCGGACGGACCGGTACTGGCGTTTGGACCGTTGAAGGAAACGCCTTTAATCTCGACGGCTGGTCTTCAGGACATTCTGGCGAAGGCCGTTCACAAACTTCTGGAAAGTACCGAAGCCCACGTCGCGGCTGTCGTCCTATCCAACGAAAATGACCCATGCTCTGTTGTCGCGTTGGCGGCAACGTCTGACGCGCCAGCTGTCGCCTCGTCCCAGCTTGTGTCCAGGACCGTGGTGAACCGGGTTCTCGCATCAGGACTGCCCCTGCTGACGTTAGACGCCGGCGATGACGCTGTTTCAGAGGCTTCGAAGTCCGTTGCCAAGATGTCGGTGACTACCGTGATGTGCGTGCCGCTGTTGGTCAACGAGGCGGCGGTGGGCGTGCTCTACTCCGCCACCTTCAGCTTCAGCGGCAAATTTGACCACGCAACCCTGATGTCCATGATGAACGACGCACGCACATTATCGAAGCTCCTGGAGAGTTTCGGACAAGTCTAAGTGAAAATTTTCGTGCGCATTTGCAGTGGCGCAAATTTTGCGCAAACACAGACGCAAAACACACCCGCGCGATCCTCTCAATCCTTCAAATTTTCATAAGGTTACATACCGTCCCGCATGTTGGCAGGGATGTTGCGTAGGAATTGCGTCGTGAACCAAGGAGTACATGATGTTCCAACGTACCAATAAAGATGAATTCATTATCGCCCATGCCACTGACCTGAGCGCCGAAGGCGGCATCGCATTCCGCCATTCTGTGGCACTCGCGCTGCAAAAGAAGGCGCCGCTGGTCACGTTGCATGTGAATCCTGCGACCGGCGAGCGACCCATGCCCGACGCCGCTGACCTCGGCTGGAATGTCGTTGGGTTGAACCACCACAAGGTGACCCACGAATGCTGTGACGACCCGGTAGAAACACTCTTGGACGCACTCCATCAGATCGAGCCCAACCTCCTGATTGTCGGTGCGCACAAGAAGACGACGTTCGAGCGCCTTACCAAAGGCAGCACCTCCGAAGCGCTAGCAACGAATAACGTGTGCCCTACCCTGTTTTTGCCAATTGGCGAGCAAGGCCTCATCGATGATGAGGGACACATGACGTTTAGTTGCGTCATGGTCGCTGTTGGCGACGCAGAATCGGGCGAAAAGGCATTCGACGAGCTGAAGAAGCTGGTCCCAGCCGACCGAGAAATCAACGTCGTGCTCTTCCACTCAGGCGAGCGTGGATTTATCGACGATTTCGCAAGCCGCCTGGATGTCCCGGAAGCCTGGCAAATCCGGACCGAAACACGTGACGGTGACTTCGAGGCGGAACTTGAAAAAGCCTGCGCTGACCTCGATGTGGACTTGATTGTGATGGCTACGCGACGCACCAACGGAATCATGGATTTGTTCCGTGGCACGCACACGCAGCGCATTCTTCGCGAGCATTTCTGTCCGATGCTTGCCACCCACATTTCCTAGGTGGGAAGGCTCAAACCGCCGAGGTGATCACCCGCGTCGCCTTCGCAACATTCCCCCAACTACGGAGATTTCTATGAAAGTGTTCATCACACTGATTGCCGCGCTGTTTCTTGTGGCATGCGACAAAGAAGAGCCAGCCATCTCGGTGGAGTCCGGTGACTCCAAAGTCGAGATTGGCGCCAAAGACGGCGTTAAGGTGGAAGCCGACGACAACAAGGTGACCATTGGCGCCGATGGCGTAAAGGTCGACGGCAAGGATGGAGCCGTGAACATTGGTGCCGATGGCATCAAGGTCAACGGTGCTGACGTCAAAGTGAACTTGAAAGGCGGCGTTGCTGACGGCGACAAAGACTGCGGCGACGGCGAGAACTGCGTCATGAACTGCCCGAACGGCGATTGCAAACACTCGTGCGCGAAGGGCTCGACATGTGTCTCGAACTGCGCTGGTGGCGATTGCACACTCACCTGTGCCGGCGGCTCATGCGTCGCAAATTGCGCTGGCGGTGGATGCACACAAGCCTGTGAGGGCGGCAATTGCACGTTTAGCTGCGCAGGCGGCAAGTGCAAGCAAACGAAAGCAGACGGTGTTACGGCCGTGTTCACGTGCGCTGGCGGGGATTGTTCCTAGTCACCCAAGAAAACAAAAAGCCCCGCAATTCTGCAGGGCATCGAACTTCACAAAGGTCGGCTTCGTTAACGGGTCCGGCCTTTTCCTTTGCCGCGGCCGTTGTCGCTGCGAGCCTTGCTACCCTTCGACTTTGAGCTGGAACCCTTGCTCGACTTACCGTTTCCACGGCTGCTCTGACTGCGTTGTGCGCGTGGATTGCTGTGTTTCTGTGGATTGCGCACGTTGTGACCGCGGTTGCCAGCAGAATGCGCTGGCCGAGATTTCTTTTGCGCATGGGACCGACCGCGAGCTGCGGAAGTCCGTCCTCGGTTCATGCTGTTGCCACGATTTCCGTTGCTGGCACGGTTGCCGTTGCTCGCTCGGTTGCCGTTGCTGGGGCGATTGCTTTGTGAGCCGCGATTTGACGAAT
Source organism: bacterium (assembly GCA_030427705.1). Taxonomy (GTDB): domain Bacteria; phylum Myxococcota_A; class Bradymonadia; order Bradymonadales; family Bradymonadaceae; genus JAUIBR01. Next base: position 14,018 of record JAUIBR010000030.1, read on the forward strand.
TCTGGGGATTGGGCCGATGATTCCGCGTTGTGCGACCACGATTTGAGTTCGCTTGCCCGTTTGAGCGATTCACGTTCGCCCTGGCACGATTTGATGCGCTGTGGTTGGTCCGACGGTTATTCGTGCGCTGGTTGTTTCCGTATCCACCACCGCGATTCGTGCGAACCACACGTCGGTTCGAGCGAGGTTGCTGGCGACGGTCTACAACGACGGTGCGCGAGCGGTTCGAGCGGTAACTCCGATTATTCACACGCCGCGAGTTGTACACCGTTGTGTGGGTATGAACGGGTCGGGAGTCACGAACATATACGGTGCGCGTATGCTGGCGTGGTCGCTGATAGTGACGACGATGGTGGTGCCGATCGACGTACACGGTTTCGGTCTCGTACACGGTGGTGTGTGCTGGCTCCGATTCAACGTAGTGCGTGGTGGTCGTGGTGGAGTGCCGTGTACCTGCACAAGCAGACAGGAAGAGCACGGCAATTGCGGTGAGGAGTATAACCAGGCGTCTCATATTATTTCCTTCGTGAGTTCGATACAGAAGGTCAGACGCCACTAGTTCAGTTCTATTCAAACAAGAAAAACGCCCTGTTTGCGCAGGGCGTTTTTTTAGAACATGAACAAACCGAGGGCCTTTAGTTGCCGTTAGTGTTGTTCGTGCCGTTCGTATTGTTCGAGTTATTCGAGTTGTTCGAGTTGTTCGAGTTATTCGAGTTATTCGAGTTATTCGAGTTATTCGAGTTATTCGAGTTGTTCGAGTTATTCGAGTTGTTCGAATTGTTCGAGTTGTTCGAGTTATTCGAGTTGTTCGAGTTGTTCACGTTGTTCGAATTGTTAACGTTATTCGAATTGTTGACGTTATTGACGTTGTTGACGTTGTTAACGTTGTTCGAATTGTTGACGTTATTGACGTTATTGACGTTGTTAACGTTATTCGTGTTGTTCGCGTTGTTGTCGTCATCGTCGTCCGAGCAACCAAACCCAATCAGGGATACAGCAGCCAGAGCAATCAAAAGCTTCTTCATTTCCTAACTCCTTGTTGTTTTTCGCAGTCTTCCATAAATGTCCTTTCATTGGACCGCGGTCAATAAATAAAAAAAACGCCCTGTTTGCACAGGGCGTTTTTGAAGAACTTAAACAAACGAGGGGGGTTAGCCGCCGTTCGTGTTGTTCGTGCCGTTCGTGTTGTTCGAATTATTCGAGTTGTTCGAGTTATTCGAGTTGTTCGAATTGTTCGAGTTATTCGAGTTATTCGAGTTATTCGAGTTGTTCGAGTTGTTCGAGTTATTCGAGTTATTCGAGTTGTTCGAGTTATTCGAGTTGTTCGAGTTATTCGAGTTATTCGAATTGTTAACGTTGTTTGAATTGTTAACGTTGTTCGAGTTGTTCGAGTTGTTCACGTTGTTCGAATTGTTGATGTTGTTGACGTTGTTGACGTTATTCGCGTTGTTTTCGTCTTCGTCGTCTCCACAACCAATTCCAATGACGGACACTGCTGCCAATGCAATCAATAGCTTCTTCATTTCTGAGCTCCTTTCATATCGCTACAATATATATTGCTTGTCCCTAAAAAGGGTACGGCGGCGGTTAATGCAAAACAGATACCAACACCAGCACAACACATCGCAAGTTATTGTACCATAACACCTAAAAAGACTTTAGGCACCGGCATGCCTGGACAATAACTGGCATATTTCGGACATAAATGTCAGCGTTCGCGGCACTAATGTCACATTTTTGAGAAGACTGAGACGACCGCACTATGGCTAACGATCCGTACGCAATCCGATCCCAAAGAGTCGTGTTTTACGACAGTTGTCGACCTGCGACGCTTGTCATCGATGACGGGAAAATCGACAAAATCTTGGAATACGATGCGGTCGAAACGGCGCAGGATCTGGGTGAACTGGTGGTTTCACCTGGCGTCGTCGACCCACACGTCCACATCAACGACCCTGGACGAACCGAGTGGGAGACCTTTCCAGCAGCCACCAAGGCAGCAGTTTCGGGAGGTGTCACAACGCTCGTAGACATGCCACTCAACTGTTTGCCGGTGACGACTACCCCCGAAGCACTAAGCGCCAAAATTTTGACGGCCGATGGTCGGTTGCATTGTGATGTTGGGTATTGGGCAGGCGTCATTCCAGGAAACCTCGCCGAGCTCGAATCACTGATCGCAGCAGGGGTGCTGGGTGCGAAGGCGTTCCTTGTCGACTCAGGCATCCCGGAGTTTCCTGCGTCTGGCCGAGATGTGCTCGAACCCGCGATGCAGTTGCTTCAGAAACACGGCATGCCCTTGCTGGCCCACGCCGAGATTGAGTCTGACTTGGATGTCACAGGCGACCCGACTCGCTATCAAACGTTCTTGGCTAGCCGTCCTCCGGAGTGGGAAATCGAAGCTATCGAATTGCTTCTGAACCTCTGCGACTCGACGAAGTGTTGGACTCATATCGTCCACTTAGCGACCCAAGCGGCCCTGCCCCGCCTCCAAGCGGCTATCGACGCCGGACAAAACCTTACAGTCGAGACATGTGCGCATTACCTGACCATCGACGCCGAAGATATCGTGGACGGCGCCACGCAGTTTAAGTGCTGTCCACCCATACGCTCTGCGGAAAACAATGCCGGACTGTGGCAGGGTCTAAAAGATGGAACGATTTCGATGGTGACCACGGATCACTCTCCCAGCGATCCCGCACTCAAATTGCTCGAGGAAGGCAATTTTATGAAAGCCTGGGGTGGAATCGCGTCATTGGGATTGGAGTTGCCGCTAATCTGGACAGTTGGGCAGAGTCACGACGTTTCCCTGGTAGAGCTTGCGCAATGGCTTTCGACAAACACCGCGAGATTAGCGGGGCTTAACGACCGCGGTAAGATTGCGGTTGGGAAGCGAGCCGACCTGGTCGTTTGGGACCCGGATGAGTCGTTTCGAGTCGCAAGGAACGACCTGTGGTTCAAGCACAAGCTTTCCCCGTACCTGGATCGGGAGCTAAAGGGCTCCGTCGTTCAGACAATCTTGGCCGGTGAAGTGGTGTTTGACCGCGGCAACTTCTCGGAACCCTCAGGTCAATCTGTATTGGGGCGGCGCTAGGCCTTGGGCTCTACGAGCCAGAAGTCCGCGGGATTCCAGTTTGCAAGAATCTGGTCAGCCTTGAAGCTCTCGGTCGCATCACGGAAATGCTGAATCAATGGTTTCAGCTCGCTGTCATCATCAACTCGTCGAATCTGGACGAACTCGTCGTTAAGTCGTTTGGGAAACTCCTCGTCTGGGTCCCAGACATAGGCGGCTCCACCACTCATACCGGCGGCGAAGTTGTAGCCAGTCCGACCTAGAATAACGATGGTCCCGCCGGTCATGTACTCGCAGCCGTGGTCGCCGCAGCCTAGGAACACCCCGGTCGCACCAGAGTTTCGAACCGCGAGTCGCTCACCTGCAAGCCCATCCACCAACAGTTCACCGCCCGTCGCACCGTAGAGCACGGTGTTACCGACCAGAACATCCGGACGTTGTCGACCCACGGAAGCCGGCCGAATAACCAAGCGTCCCCCGGCCATCGACTTGGCAACATAGTCTTGTGCCTCGCCGATGAGCGTGAGCTCCATAGATTCGGAGTTGAATGCGCCAAAGGACTGCCCCGCCTGTCCCCTGAAATCGAGACGCACCGCGGTTTCGGGCACCTTGTTACCGTGCTTGCGCGCTAAAGTTCCTGAGATTCGCGCTCCAATGGACCGTTCACGGTTCGAAATCGGGAACGTGGATTGGAAATCGGTATCTTCCTGGATCGCGCTGGTCACCTGCTGAACCACATCATCGATGACGGCGTTGGAGTCCGGACGGTCGTTTCGTGGCTGTGTTTGCTGACGATCGGATTGCGTTGAATCCTCGAGAATACACTTTAGATCTAGTTGTTGAGCTCGTTTCGGCAGCCCCTCTCGGCGCTCCAATAGATCGGTTCGCCCGATGAGCTCGTCCATCGTCCGAACACCCATCTGCGCGAGGATGTGGCGGACGTGTTCAGCGACAAAGAACATGAAGGAGACGACATGGTCGGGCTTTCCAGGATATCGCGCGCGGAGGTCTTCGCGTTGCGTCGCAACACCAACGGGACAGGTATTCGCGTGACATTGGCGTGCCATGACGCATCCCGCTGCGACAAGGGGTGCCGTTCCAAAACCAAACTCCTCGGCGCCGAGCAACGCAGCGATTACCACGTCACGTCCGGTCTTCAGCCCGCCATCTACGCGCAAGCGAACCCGGCCGCGTAGGTCGTTAGCCCGCAGTGTTCTTTGCACCTCAGAAAGCCCAAGTTCCCACGGCAGGCCGGCGTGTTTGATAGAACCCAGTGGAGATGCCCCGGTTCCGCCGTCGTGACCCGAAATTTGGATCGCATCCGCGTAACCTTTGGTCACACCAGCCGCGATCGTTCCCACTCCCGTTCCTGCAACGAGCTTCACGCACACCGTCGCGCGGTCATTGACTCGCTTCAGGTCATGAATCAGCTGAGCGAGGTCTTCGATCGAGTAGATATCGTGGTGCGGCGGCGGTGAAATCAGCGTCACACCAGGCACCGAGCGACGGGTTTTGGCGATGTCATCCGTAACCTTATGCCCCGGAATCTGGCCGCCTTCGCCAGGCTTTGAGCCCTGAGCCATCTTGATTTCAAGCTGTTCCGCGCTGACCAGATAGTACGGCGTCACACCAAATCGGCCACTAGCCACTTGTTTGATCGCACTACTGCCTGCGTCACCCTTATGTGGATGCCAGGCTGCCAGACTTCGCTCAGGGGCGTCTTCATCGTACGGCTGAAATCGAACATCTTCCTCGCCGCCTTCGCCTGAGTTCGATTTGCCACCGATCCGGTTCATGGCGATGGCCAACGTTTCATGGGCCTCTCGCGACAACGAACCAAAACTCATGGCTTGGGTGCAAAACCGCTTCACGATCGACTCAGCGGATTCGACCTCATCCAATGGCACCGGCTCATCGGCGCGTTTCCACGTAACCAAGTCGCGAAGTGTGGTCGGTGGGCGGTCATCGACCAAGCGCGCATACTCTTCGTATTGCGCAGGGTCCGATTCGCGGACCGCCTTATGCAACGCTTTGAACACCGGTGGATTGAAGGCGTGGTACTCCCCATCGCGCCGGAAACGGTAGATGCCCTTCTCTTTCAGGCGAGGATTCTCGCCGTAGGCTTCCGCGTGAAAGGCCAAAACCGCGTGGGCGAGGTCAGGTAACGTAGCCCCGCCGATTCTGGAAGGAGTCCCTTTGAAGTAAGACTCGACCACTGAATCTGAAAGGCCAAGGGCCTCGAACGTCTGGGCACCCTGGTAGCTCCCCACCGTTGAAATGCCGTATTTGGCGAGGATTTTGAGAAGGCCCTTTTCGAGGGCTTTCACATAGTTGGCCTCGGCCTGTTCGGGGGTGACATCGTCGTCTACAGCGTCCACCGCAGCGGAAATGGCGCACCTTGGGTGGACCAACAGCGCGCCAAACCCCAGCAAACACGCGACGTCGTGGTCTTCTACGATGTCCCCACTATCCATGATGAGCGCGACGCCGCTGCGTGCTTGGTGCGCGATTAGATGGTGGTGGACTGACGTGAGCGCCAGCAAGATCGGCACCGGCGCCTGTGACTCGCTGACGGCTTTGTCGGACAATACAAGGACTTCGCCATTTGCGGACGCGTTTAAAGCTTCGTCACGCAGTTCGTCGAGGCGGCGCTGAAGGCCTTCGTCGCCCCACTCCACTGGGAACGTGCAATCAAGCGTTTGAACGCGAAAACTCTCACCGAGCGTGTGCAAGCCAGCAAACTGCGACCGGTCCAGAATCGGCGACTTGAACTCGACGAAGGGACCCGCGGGGCCACCGACCTCCAACAGCGAACGGCGTCCGCCCAGACGCGTCGTGAGGCTCATCACCATCCGTTCCCGAATCGGGTCGATGGGTGGGTTTGTGACCTGGGCAAACCGTTGTTTGAAGAACCGAGAGAGTCGCTGTGGCTTCTCGGAAAGTGCCGCTAGTGGCGTGTCATCCCCCATCGAGCCAATCGGTTCGTTCCCTGTCATCGCCATGGGGCGAATAATCTTGTCGAGGTGCTCTCGCCCATAGCCAAAGGACTTGAAATCCAAGATGAGTTCGACACCCTCGCGAACCGGTTCGGGGTCGGCCGTTGGGATCGGGAGCTCTTCCGAGAGCCAGTCTTCCCAATCTCCCAAGCCGGCAAGTTCGTGTTTGAGCTCTTCGTCACGGAACACGCGGCCGGTCGCCAGATTCACCGACAGCATCTGGCCTGGTCCCAACCGCCCTTTTTCGACGATATCCGCTTCTGGAACATCCACCAGGCCCGCCTCTGAGCCGACGATGACGCGGTCTTTGGTATGCCAGTATCTGAGCGGTCGAAGTCCATTTCGGTCCAAAGCCGCGGCTGCGGTCTTTCCATTGGTAAACGCCAAGGCGGCCGGACCATCCCACGGTTGCGAAACCAGCGCGTGATACCGATAGAATGCGCGAACGCCGGCTTCAAGGTCCTTCGATTCGAACGCGTCCGGCACGAGCATGCCCATCGCATGAACCGGATTTCGACCGCTCAAAGTCAACAATTCCAGGATGTTGTCCAACGCGAGCGAGTCGCTCGGATTGGTCTCGATAGCCGACAATGAGATATCGGCAAACGTCTCGCTTGCATCGCCGACGAGCTCATTCTGGCGCGCCTTCATGCGATTGACGTTTCCAAGCAACGTGTTGATTTCGCCGTTGTGCGCGAGCATGCGAAACGGCTGGGCCAAGCGCCAAGATGGCGAGGTATTCGTGCTGTAGCGCTGATGAAACAGCGCCACGCGGGTGCGGTACTCATCCGATGTAAGGTCGGGATAGAAAGCCCCTAAAACACTTGGAAGAACGAGCGCTTTGTAGACGATCGTCTTCGATGAAAAAGAGGCAAACGAAAGCTCGACCCCACGCTCGGCGGCGATCGTCTCAATACGCTTGCGGGCGTACATGAGACGCCGCTCGAAGGTCAGTTCGTCGTCTTCATTTGGTGCGACAAACACCTGTTCGATGATGGGAGCGATGTCGCGCTGCGATGGCCCCAAGATATCGCGTTTTGTTGGAACAGCGCGCCAGCCAGAAACCTCGAGCTGCGCGACTTTCAGGGTGTCCTCAACGATCGAGCGGCCAAGCGACTCCTGATTGACGCCCATGAAGACGACGCCAACGGCAGTACCGGGCTGAATGCCCAGGAGTGTGTGCGGAATCTCGGTTAACACCCCAGTTCCGTCGCTGGTCACGCCATCTGCGGAAACGGCACCACGGTGCTCTAACCGAGAGACGGCGGTAAGCGCGTCTTGCAACACCTGATGCGAGGCGGTGTTGGTGGTGGAGGCAACAAAGCCAGTCCCACACGCGTCACGTTCCCCAAGAATGCCCTCATGAGCAAATCGCATTTAAGCCCCTATTTGGTCCCATTGGCCGCGCCCGAATTTGTTCATGGAGGGCGCGAAACCCCGCATGCTTTGCGGGGCTCTTCTCCATCATCACACCCAAAGGGTGACGACTTTCAAAATGAATGTCAACGACTTTTTGACGCGGTGCGTCACTGGCTCCTTACTCAGCTGCTGCTGGCTCTGCTGGAGGTGGAACGAGTGCATCACCCAGGTCAGCAACTTCTGCCGAAACGAGGTGCGTCACATCGAAGTGATATGCACTGATGCCACATTCTGCGAGGTCGAGGCCTTCGATTTCGTGCTTCTCGCTGACGCGAATCCCGAAGGTTGCTCGCAACGGGAACCACACGGCAGCTGCCGAGAGGAATGCGAAGAGCGCTCCGCTGAACGCACCAGCCAATTGGATTCCCAGTAGTGAGAACCCACCACCGTGGAAAAGGCCTACAACGTCGCCTGAGTTGGCGAACAAGCCGACAGCAATCGTACCGAAGAGGCCCGCGCCCAGGTGAACAGCGATTGCACCGACAGGGTCATCGAGGCGGAGTTTGTCCAGAAGCAAGGTTGAGCCAACGACCACCATTCCGCCCATTGCACCCACAAGGATTGCTTCCATTGGTGCGATGACGTCAGCACCGGCAGTGATAGCCACCAGGCCGCCAAGGGCGCCGTTGAGCGCAAACGAAAGGTCGAGCTTTCCGCCCGTGCGCCAGTAGATCCAACCCAACACGGCGGCGAATCCGCCAGCTGCGGCAAGATTCGTCGACAGAATCACAGGCGCTACCGCGCCGGCATCGGCCGAGAGCGTCGAGCCACCGTTGAAGCCAAACCAACCCACCCACAGGATGAGTACGCCAAGCGCGGCCAGTGGAAGGTTGTGTGGAGGTAGTCCAACGACATTGCCGTCCTCATCGTACTTCCCGATTCGCGGCCCAAGCGCGATGACGCCAGCAAGTGCCATCGCACCGCCGACTGCGTGTACCACCGTGCTGCCCGCAAAATCATGGAAGCCGAGCGTCGACAGAACGCCGCCGCCCCAAACCCAGTGGCCAACCACGGGGTAGATGAAGACGGTCGCGAACACGACAAAAATCATGAATGCCGAGACCTTGATGCGCTCGGCGACGGCTCCACTGACGATGGTTGCTGCGGTCGCTGCAAACACCATCTGGAAGAACAAGAATACAAAGAGTGGAAGGTTGTCCGGCAACGCGGATCCTGCGCCAGTAGCCGCAGGGGCAAACAACGAAGCTCCGATCCAGGAATTGCCGTCACCAAACATGACGCCAAATCCAATCAGGTAGAATAGAATGGAGCTAAGCGCGACGACTGCGAGGTTTTTGGTGAGGACGACAACGGCGTTCTTACGTTGGCAGAACCCTGCCTCAACCAGGGCGAAGCCTGCATGCATAAAGAAGACGAGTAGTGCACTTACCAATACCCAGACGCTGTCTAACGCCATTTGAACGTTCATAATCTAAAACTCCGAATTGGACCTTCCGTGGTGACTTGGTGATGGAAGCGTCCACATTCGGAGATCGAAAGTCAACGGGTATTTGACGCGTCGCGTTAGCGCGTCATGCCTTTAATAATGGTAGCATAGCAATTCTGCTTGCGCAGCGAGCATTTGGGACATCATGAAAAAAAATACAAAGATCCTTATCGGAATCGTGGTCGGCGGCGGACTGCTTAGCTGTGTCGCGTGCGTTTTGCTGATGAGCGCTGGGTTTTTCTCGGCCTTCGACGCAGCAAACGACCCGGCAGTGCAAGAAGAAGGAAAGAAGGTGGGACAAGCCGGCTCGCCTCGCGATTGCGAACGAGCCGCGTTGGACAAGGCTAGAGCGTGCGGTCAGATTGATTTCGCCTGCCAAACCAAAGTGCAGATGTTCGCCTCGACCTGCCTCTACAGTACGACCCAGGAAGCCCCGGGGTTCTGTGAGCGGATGGGCCTAGACCCTAACGAGGACATGATGCAGCAGTCCTTTAAGGCAGGGATGTGGTCGGCCGCGGAGTGCAAGAAGATCATGCCCAACAACCAGGCCTGCACAAACGCCCTTAACGCGTCCGTAAACTACTGCGTACAAGAGCTTTCACGTCGACGATAATCCCCTTTGACCTTGGGAGAATGCCGCGCTAGCTTCCCGGCGCCCAAGGACCAACGGAGGAATCGTGGCAGACAAAGTAGAAGCCGATAAAGTCGTATTCATCAACTACACCCTGAAAAACGGCGCCGGCGAAGTGCTGGACGATTCAGAGGGCGATCCGCTCTTCTATCTGCACGGACACGGAAACATCGTTCCTGGCCTCGAGCGTGAGATTGACGGCCTCGCTGTCGGCGACAAGAAGAGCGTCGTCGTGCCGCCCGCAGAAGGCTATGGCGAGGTTCAACCTCCTGGTGAGCAAGAGTTCCCAAAGGACACGTTCCCTGACGGCATCGATGTCGAAGTCGGAATGGTGTTCCACACCGAACTTCCGAACGGTGAACTCGTCCCCTTCTTCGTTACGAAGGTTGAAGGCGATTCAGTATGGATGGACAACAACCACCCGTTGGCGGGCGAACACCTGCACTTCGATATCGAAGTAACGCGCATTCGTGACGCAAAAGACGACGAACTTGCCCACGGCCATCCACATGGTCCTGAGGGCGACGTGGGACACCACCACTAGTCCTCTTCCGCCTCGCTTTCAGGCAGGGGCGGAGGTGATTTGAGCCCCAGCGTTTGACGCGTAGGCGGCTCTTCAAACGGATCCTTCCGGAAACTTGGGGATTCAAAGAGACGCTGCAAGAGGTCATCAAAGTCCTCTTGGGGCGCCTTGGTGTCCCGGAGCATTCCTTTGATTTCCTGAGCTTCGGGTACAGGAGTGACCGTCCGCTCACGAGACCGCCTTGCCCCATGCCGATACGCGGCGAGAGAAGCTGCGGTCAGATACACCCCAGTTGAGCGCTCTTCGCCGGTAATCCGCTCGAGTTGGTAGAGCACCAGAATCTCATCTGTGCTCACGTTCAAAAAGTCGGCGGCTTCGCGCAACGTGCACCAAGACTCCGGACCGGTCTCGTCTTCCACGGGCCTTTCCAATATCTCACGACATTGTGCCATCCCGTTCAGTGCCAAGTTCGCCAATCGGACAAACTGCTCAACCGCAGTCGCGGCCTCCTCACGCTGGAGCAGGTGAATGTACATCGTCGCACTCTCAGCCAGGTCGACTGAGGCCCGTATCGATGTCGTAAACTGCTCGTTAACTTTTGTGTTGCTTACCGCCCCGGTCTCAATTCGATCGAAGTCCGCCATGTTTTTCCTCGCCGCTGGTTCGTCACGATTTCATCGTACCAAAACGTCCGTCGACTTTCCGCGAGAAGGCGTCATTTTTAAAATTACACCCCAATTTTAAAGCGTTAGATATCAAGTGATGCTATTGAGGTGATCACCCGAACCTCAAAACACACACAAACAGCCGCAAAGGAACTCACACAGCGACCGACATTAGCGCACAACGTGCTCTATGTAGGCCTTACCACCCCACCCTACCAGTAGTTTTCTGTCTGACAATGTGAACAGTCCAACCACATAGTTTCCTCGTCGAATCTTTGAGCCTTTGACGTCTGCATCGAAGCGAACGGAATTCCCGTCCTGGACCAACGGACCAAATTGCGCTGTTAGATCAGCCATGGTTCCACCGGGAAAACCGGGACCCAGGATGGTCTGGCTGAGCTCGATTCGTTTGCCTTTCAACCGTCCCCACCCGCGACGTGGGTCAATGCTGATAACACTTCCCGCAAACGCCTCGGGGACCCGCACTTGAATGGGCAGCTGCCCTGCGCTGCGCTTGGTTTCAATCAAGACGCCATTCGCGTCCAGGACTCCTACCCACGCACCGGTGACCGGCGCCCCTTGTGCGTCCAAGACATGAAACTCGAGGGGTTTTCGTTTGGTGATATCGAGTGACACCGTTGTCGCGTTGGTAATCTTCACCTCTTTGGAAGTCGCGGCCTCGTTTTGGGTCGCTTCGAAACGATAACTCCCCGGTAGCAAAGCGATTGACGTGTCCGAGCCTTCGTATACGGTTTGGTCAAGCTGAGTAACTGTGAACACCGCATCAACATTGGACTTCAGCTGAACCTGAAGTGGTGCTTCAACAGCAATTTCTAGCTGCTCCAATGCCCCCTTCTGGATGTGAAATCCACTCACAGTTTCGACCCGCAGCTCACCGTCTTTGCCTGCGCATCCCATGATGGTCCAGTCGCGTTCATCCTTTCGGCGCGCCTCACAAACCTCATCTTCGGTGTGGAACGCGACGTTCTGAACCAAGGCTTGCGACAACACCCGCACGATGGTTCGCTCAAGCTGCGCCAATTGCAGCGCGACTCGCCCTGTTCCGGGCTCAAATCGGACTGCGGCGGTCTCTATGCCCGCGTGCGTGGCGGACAATTTCGCGCCGCGAGGCACATCGAGTAACGTCGCGATGCCCTCAGAATTGGTGAGCGCGACGGCACCTGCGTTGTTGGCTGCCCAGCGAACGACCGCTCCTTCAACGGGGAGCCGCCCGGAATCGGTCACACTGACCTCTGCTGGATATCCCTTTTCGAGTTCTAGATTGACCGTGGCGCCGTCCTCAACCATGACCACTGGACTTCGTGTTGGTGCATAGCCATCCGCGACCGCCTCGAAGACAATTGGGCCCGGAGGAAGCGATTCGAAACTGAATTTGCCAAACACGTCTGAGGTCACGACATCAACCGGTACCTCGATATCGGCCTGCCGATGGGCAACGACGATAGCGTTCGCGACAGCCCCGCCAGAATGCCGCACCTCCCCACGTACGAAGGCGCCGCGTTTGAGGTCTATTAGAACCTCGGGCCCTGGCACGTCCACGTGCACAGTTTCACGCAAGTAACCTGGTGCAGTAACGCTCAAGCGATACGTCCCGTGAGGCACACGACTCACTCGATAGGCACCATCCTGTGGTTTGGCGGTGCGTGACAGGAAGCCCACGTCCGCAAGCGCGATGCGCACTTCGGCATTGGCAACTGGAGACTCGCGGGACGTGACCAAGACGCTAACATCGGCCACCGGTAGCAACTGCACGGTCGCGTCGGCGAGCCGAACATGACCCCAAAATCCTACCTCGTCGCTCTGAGCGAGCACCTCGACCAACTCCAAACTCATGTCATCAACTTTGGCCGGCACAGGCACCTGCCCGTTGGCTGCAGCAGCTTTCAAGGGCGGATAGAAGCCGGGGCCACCCAATTCGATGTCCAGGGCCGTTGGTGGTTTGAACTCAAGGATGACGGCGCCGCTGGTCTTGGGCGCGGGCCAATCTGTCGGTGTTGGGTCTTTGGTGTCGGGTTTCGCATCAGAAACCGGGACAGGCATCACCTGCGGCGGTGTTTCGGTTTCCGGATCTTGTGTCGTGCCCCACCCAAACGCCGCGACAAGCACCGCAAACAGCAGCGCAATCGAGACATTTAGAACAGTTTGCGAATCTTGGGGGGTAGTCTGCATCTTGATTTTGGCTTTCGCTTTCGTCGCTCACGCGTAGAGTACGGCGGAACTAAAATTCACGACAGGGTTTAACCATGTTCAGCAAAGTTCTAATCGCCAATCGAGGAGAAATCGCGGCACGCATCATTGAGACGTGCAAGAAGCTCGGGATCGCCAGCGTCGCTGTCTACAGCGAAGCGGACGCAGGTGCCCCACACACTGAGCTGGCGGACGAGGCCTACCTGGTGGGCCCCGCGCACGTGACGCAGAGCTACCTCAATATGGAGAAGATTCTGGAGCTCGCCAAAGAGTCCGGATGCGACGCAATCCACCCAGGTTATGGTCTGCTCAGCGAAAACGCCGAGTTCATCGAAGCGGTGGAAGCTGCTGGAATTACCTTCGTGGGACCGAGCTCAAAGTCCGTGACACTGATGGGCGATAAAGCCCAAGCTCGCGAGTTCGCTCAGCGTGCCGGTGTGCCGGTCGTCCCAGGTTCCGAAGGCGAAATCGATGGCGAGGATGCGGCAGTCGAGTTTGCAGAGAACTTTGGTTACCCGGTTCTGGTCAAAGCTGCAGCAGGCGGTGGCGGCATCGGTATGAAGGTCGCGACCAAAGAGAAGAAGCTTCGCAAAGCCGTTGCAGAGTGTATGCGACGCGGCGAGAGCTCGTTTGGCAACCCGGCTATCTATCTTGAGCGTTATGTCGAGAATCCACGTCATATCGAGGTCCAAGTTCTGGCGGACAAACACGGCAACGCTGTGCACCTGTTTGAGCGCGAATGCAGCGTTCAACGGCGTCATCAGAAGGTTATCGAGGAAGCGCCCTCCCCGTTTGTCGAGAAGAACGACGGATTGCGTCAGCGCATGACAGATGCGGCACTCGCCCTGGTTCGGGAGTCTGGCTACGTCAACGCAGGAACCGTCGAGTTCATCGTAGACGCGGATGCAAACTTCTACTTCATCGAGATGAATACACGACTTCAGGTCGAGCACCCTGTGACCGAGATGATTACGGGCGTTGACCTGGTTGAGCTGCAACTGCGAGTCGCCGCTGGTGAAGCGCTGCCAATCTCGCAGGACGATCTGGCCATCAATGGCCACAGCGTTGAGTGCCGCATCTACGCCGAAAATCCCGAGAAGATGTTCATGCCCGCCCCTGGTGAGATTGGGGCATACTCTGAGCCTGAAGGAGAAGGTGTTCGAATCGACAGCGGCGTCAAAGCTAACTGGAAGGTTACGCCGTTCTACGATCCGATGGTCTCGAAGGTTACGACGCATGGGAAAGACCGGGCTGAAGCGACCTCGCGGATGCTTGGCGCGCTGGACGACTACACCATCGAAGGGCTCACAACGAACCTTGAGATGCACAAGCTGGTGCTCAATTCGACGGAGTTCACAGAAGCCGACTTCCACACAAGCTGGCTTGAAGGCTGGATGAAGAATTCCTAAGGCCCTAAGGACGTGAAGGACCTAAGGTGAGTTTGAAGGCGCAAACGAATTGACAGGGTGAACACCCCAGACTTACAAACGATGCATACCTAGAATCTGGAGCAAGGAATGGCCCGAGATATCAAAGCGCATATCACCGGAACGGTGTGGAAGATTGAAGTTGAAGTCGGCGAGGAAGTCGAAGAAGACGATGATTTTGTCATCCTCGAATCGATGAAGATGGAAATGCCGATTTCAGCGGAAGAAGACTGCGTCGTGACCGAGATTTTGGTCAACGAAGGAGATGCGGTCGAAGAAGGTCAGGTGCTGCTGCGGATCGAAGACGCCTAGAGTGCCTGAACGGCTTTTTTGAACGCCTTTCCGCGGTCCTTGTAGGACGCAAACATATCGAAGCTAGACGCTGCCGGACTCAGCAACACCGTTGAGCCCGGCTTTGCTTTTTCTGCGGCTACGCGCACAGCTTCATCCATCGAATCCGCCAACGTCACATCTAGATTCTTCGCATTGAGGGCTGCACCCAGGCGGTCCCGCAAATCTCCAATCACAACCAATGCATCGGCGCGGTGGGCTAGAACTTGCACGAATCCGTCCAAATCCAGCCCCTTGTCGACGCCACCGGTGATGACCACCAATGGGCCGTCGATGGCATTGATGCCAGCGATCGCGGCGTGTGCGTTGGTTGCTTTCGAGTCATTCACATATTCGATTCCGTCCACCGTGCGCACCGGTTCGATGCGGTCTGGCAGCGGCTCGAACGACATTGCTGCAGTCCGAATATCGTGTGACTCAACCCCAAAACTACGACACGCCATCACTGCGCACGCTAGATTGAGCGCATTGTGTCGGCCTCGAAGTTTGGTTTCCTTCAGGGCCAGCTGCAGCCCATCAAATTCGATGCCATCTCGTGTCACATTTGCATGTGTCGATGTTGTGCTAGCGGCGCCGTAGGTCAGCGCTTGACCCTCAAAGTCCGCCGTCCAACCCGCGATAACGTCGTCATCTGCATTGAAGATACCGATGTCGTCTGAGTTGCAGAACGCGACCATGCGGTGCTTGGCTTCGATGTACTCCTCGAACGTCTCGAAGTAGTCCAGATGGTCGCCGGCGATATTCGTGAAGACGTTTATCTGCGCGCGGAAATGATGACATGACCAAAGCTGGAACGCGCTGAGCTCAGCCACGATGACATCGAAATCGAGCTCCACCACATCACACAACGGGATGCCGATGTTTCCAGCCGCCAAGGTCTTCACATCCGATGAATTCAAGATGTGTTCGATCAGCGAGGTGGTTGTCGTCTTTCCGTCCGTGCCCGTGATGGCAATGAATGGCGTCTCCGTCGCGTCAAAGGCCAGGTCGACATCGCTGACGATGTGGACGCCGTCTGGAACGGTGTCAAAAACTGGCAAACTTGGCTTCAAGCCTGGGCTAACGACGACCACCTGAACGCCGTCGCTGAGGTGGTTGGACCCAAAGTGCAACTGCACTCGTTCGTCCACACCTTCGACCGCGAATTCGTCTTTGGGGTCGCTGAGAACAACAGACTTACCGTGACGGGCCAGTAGATTGGCCGCGGCGATACCGCTGACACCCATGCCCCAAACATCGTATGTCTCGAAGTCGAGCCAGTTGCTCATGATGCTTCGTGGGCCAGTGGGCCCGAGACCTTGGGTTGTTCAGGGTCTGGCGCCGTCGAACCCGCTTCTGCGGCCAACTCACCGATGAATCCGTCGGCCATTCTGAAGAAGTCGTCACCGCCAAAGAAGATTACCTTGTCTCCGGGTCGCACGATGTCGTGCAGGTAGTCGGTAATCTTGGTCTGGTCTTCGATATACGTAACCTTCAGACCATTCTCGCGAATCTTTCGCACCACCAATTCGGTGTCCACGCCGGGAATCGGGTCTTCGTCCGCCGCATACATCTTCGTGATGATGACCTCGTCGCTGCCTGCGAACGCCTTGCCGTACTCATCCTGAAGGTACTTAATGAGCGTGTATCGGTAGGGCTTGAAGATGCTGATGATGCGGCCGTCGACCATGTCGCGAGCAGAATCTAGAACCTTGCGCATGCAGGTGGGGTGACTGTTGTAGTCCTTGACCGCGGTGACCCCGCCCCCGCTGAGAATCGTGAAACGATTTTCGAGCCCTTTGTAGGTCGCAAGCGCGTCGCGGATAACGTCCACGTCTACGCCCAAACGCATGCAGACAGCCATCGCGCCCATCGCGTTCACGACGTTGTAGCGACCAGGTAGGTTGAGTTCGAAATCTCCAAGCTGGTCATGGCGGTGCTTTGCGGTGAAGTGAATCGGCAGCTGCCCGTTGCCATTGATTTCGCCCTTGAATTCGGTGTTGTGCTCGATGGAGTAGCCGGTTGGGCGCATCGAAACCCGTTCAACCAATTGGCGATTGCCTTCGCAATCAAGATTCACAAACGCTTCGCGCAGTCGTGGGTTGTTCTCGAGGAAGCGGCGCATGCTGTCGATGATGTCATCGAGGTCGTCGTAGTAGTTGAGGTGATCGAGCTCGAGGAAGTTGCAGACCACATATTCGGCATCGATGTTGTGGTGCGATCCGTCACTCTCGTCGACTTCGACCACCATCCACTCACCCCCGCCAGCGCGCGAGTTGACGTTAAAGTTGTTTAACAAGCCACCGATGATGAACCCGGGCTCCCATCCTGCTTTATAGAGAATCCATGCAATCATGCTGCTGACGGTGCCCTTGCCGTGCGTGCCGGTAACTCCAATCGTACGGTGTGAGCGGACAATCTCATTCAGGACTTCGGAGCGGTGAATCACTCGCATGCCCTTCTCTTTCGCGGCGATGAGCTCAACGTTCGTGTCGGGGATGGCCGTTGAGACGACCACGAGGTCGGCCCCATCCACGTTGGAGGGGTCGTGCCCAATCACAACGTGCATGCCTTCATCACGCAGCGCTTCGGTCAGCTGACTCTCGCGAACGTCAGATCCTGATACCTGAAAACCGCGTCCGTGAAGGATGCGCGCAACGGCTGAAACGCCAATTCCGCCAATACCCAAAAGATGAATTCGCTGTACATCGTCCAGCATATCGCCACTCCATGTCGACAACCGCGGCAAGACCTAGCACGCTTCGCCCACCGTATTCAACGGCAACGGGGCCTGCTTTCATTTCGCAAGGTTGCATTGAATCACGGCCGCTATTACTTTCCCGGGCTGCGAAGTCTACGTAGAGATTAGGACGAGGCATCAATTCATGAAGCACGCGAAGCTATTTGCGATCACATTCGTCACCGGCTTGGTTTTCGGTTGCCAGGAAGTTGAGCAGCCCAAGACCGTTCTGACACAAGAACAATGGACCGAAGTCCAGAAGTTCATCCTCAAAGAAGAGCCGAAACCGCAGCATGCGATTGGCGCGAACTTCGATAACAAGATCGAGCTTATCGGCGTCGACATCACCGAGACGCAAGCCGGGAAGCCGGCCACGTTTACGTGGTACTGGAAGGCGTTGACCGACATCAAGGATGACTGGAAGGTCTTCGTCCACTTCGACTCGAGCAAGAAGCCGTTCCGCCAAAACCTCGACCACGTACCCGTCGACGGAATGTTCCCGACCGGACACTGGAAGAAAGGCCAGATCATCAAGGATGTTCAGAAGGTCACGGTGCAACGCGGCTTCCCAGCGGGCAAAGGCGTGACATACGTCGGACTCTACAAGGGGAACGCTCGCATGAACGTCGTAAATGAGGTGAGCAAGACGCAAGAGGCACAACCACGCGTCATCGGGCCAACCGTTGACGTGAAAGGTGCCTCCGGTGGTGCCGTACAGAAGGAGGAGCCCAAGCCCCTCTACCAGGTCCGCATCATTCCGGCCGACAAAGCTGGCGAGATGAAGATCGATGGGAAGCTTGAAGAGAAGGTTTGGACAACCGTGCCGACGCTTCGGCTCAAACCATTTGGTTCCTCCCCAGCGACCGCAACCATGATTCGAGTATTTGTGACAGAAACGGACCTGTATCTCGCTGGCGAGCTCGCTGACCGTCATATGTGGGGGACCTTGAAAAATCGTGATGATTCGACCTGGACCGAGGAAGTCTTGGAGCTCTTCTTGGACGTGGACGGTGACGGAAACGATTATATGGAGCTGCAGATCACGCCGAATAACGTCATCTTCGACGCGAACTTCAAGAAACGACTTGGACGTGGGCAAGGCACACGCCAAGAGCAGATCGATGCGGCCAAAGCATGGAATCTGGACGGTCTAGAGACGGCAGTTGATGCGATCGGCACCGTGAACAAGGACGACGACGTCGACACCAAGTGGGTGGTCGAGATGAAGATTCCGTTGAAGTCGATCCCCGGCGCCGGTGAAGGTCCAAAGAATGGCGATACCTGGGCTGTGAATCTCTATCGATTCGACCGACCCGAGAAGAACAAGACGCACGCATATGCATGGAGCACCGCACCCCGCGGAGACTTCCATCAGGTCGACAAATTTGGTGAATTTAAGTTCGTGGACAAATTGCCCATGCGCCGGCCACAAATCACCCCAGACGTGGTCAAAGAGATTCAGCGCAATATCGACCAGCGCATCAAGCCTCAGCCTACGAAAGTCGACCAACCGGCACCGAAGACACCGAAGGCACCGTAAGGCGATGTCAGGCGGCATATGCGGGTGAAGTTAAACTGGCAACCTTGTAGGTTCTCAGGTTACAATGACCTATCTCACTAACCAGACAGTAGATTTGAGTGCATGGCGCTCGAGACCAAGGCAGCAATATGGCTAGCGATAAGCGAAAGCAGAGTTTGTACTTCCCAAAAGACTACCTGGACGAGATTCAGGCAGAGTCATTGCGTCAGGACCGCAGTATGTCTTGGCTTGTACAGAAAGCGTGGGAGCTTTCTCGAGAGACCATCAAGCAGTTCCCCGGACATGAAGATTTCATGCCTGGCGAAGCTGACGACGAACGAGAAAAATGAGCGCCTTCGGCGCGGCTACAAGCGCCTTTCGGCGCGCCTATTCGTAGATCAATTCATCGGGGCTTTCGCGGCGACGGCGTTCTCGTACGATCGTCTTGATGGGTGTTCCTTCAAATCCGAAATTCTCTCGGATTTGGTTTTCCAGAAATCGTCGATACGACGGCGCAATCCCCTTCGGATTGTTCACCACAAACACAAACCTGGGTGGGCGTGTCGCGGCTTGTGTCGCGTAGTAGAATTTTAGGCGCCGGTTTCCGTGCAGTGGTGGCGAATGCTTCGCCATCACACCCTGCAAAAACTCGTTCACTTCGCGCGTCGGCACACGTGATGTGTACTGCTCAAATACCTTGTCGACCATTGGCAGAATTTTATCCACGCGCTTGGTCGTCAAAGCGGAAACCATGATGACAGGCGCCCATGCGATAAATGGCATTTGATGACGTAGTTCTTTGACCCACTCGCCGGCCGTCGAATTGTCCTTCTGAACGAGGTCCCATTTGTTCACCAGGATGACGCAGGCTCGGCCGCGATTGTTCACGACCGCAGCAATCTTTTTGTCCTGTGAGGTGACACCTTCGGTGGCATCAATGACGAGCAACGCGACGTCGGCCTGATCGATGCTTCGGATGGCCTGAACCACCGAGAACTCTTCGAGTTTCTCGTGGATCGCGCTCTTCTTCCGCAGACCCGCCGTATCGATGATTTGGTACTGCTTTCCGTCCCGCTCCAGCATCGTGTCGACCGCGTCACGCGTGGTCCCCGCGATATCACTGGTCAACAGTCGGCTCTCGCCGAGCATCGCGTTAATGGTCGATGACTTGCCAGCGTTTGGTTTTCCAACGACTGCGATACGTGCAAACGGCGGAGGTTCTTCTTCCTTGTCCGGGTCAACGCGAGGAATCAGTTCAGCCACGTGGTCCATCAGATTGTCCAGACCATGACCGTGCTCAGCACTTGATGGATACAGGTCGACGCCAAGCTCGTAGAAGTCCGCGATCATCTCGTCGGTCTTCTTGAGTGAATCGACCTTGTTCACCACGTGGAAGATCGGTTTCTGCGTATCTCGTAGACGCGCTGCAATCTCGCGATCGCCCTCAAGCAGGCCCATCTGACCGTCCATCATGAAGATGATGATGTCGGCTTCTTCGATGGCAAGCTGAGCCTGCACTCGCATCAGGTCGAGCAGAGGCTCGTCGGTGATGGGCTCAAAACCACCGGTATCGATGAGCGTGTATTCACGGCCAAACCACTCCGCATCGCCATATTGGCGGTCACGCGTGACGCCCTCGAAGTCATAAACGATTGCTCGCTGTGACTCCGTCAGTCGATTAAACAGACGGCTCTTGCCAACATTTGGCCGGCCGACGATGGCAACAAGTGGTTTCATTATTCGTATCCAAACCGGTGTAGGGCCTTGGGATCTTCGCTCCAGTCGTTCTCGACGCGGACGAAGGTCTGCAGGAACACCTGACGACCGAAAAATCTTTCCAATTCTTCGCGAGCAGCGATGCCGATGGCTTTGATTCGCTCGCCATTTGCGCCAATAACAATGCCCTTTTGCGACTTTCGCTCGACGTGGATGACGGCGCTGATTTCTAGCACATCACGTTTCGGAGCCTCTTCGAACGTCTCGATCTCGACCGCGACAGAGTACGGCAGTTCTTTTCGTGTGTGATTCATCAACTCCTGGCGGATGAATTCTGCCGCGATAAACCGCTCGGCTTTGTCGGTCAGCATGTCTTCTGGGAAGAGCGCATCTTGTTCCGGAAGCGTTTCGAGCAACGCGCTGATTAGAGCATCGGTATTGTCCCCAGACTTCGCGCTGATCGGCACCATGTGTGCGTACTCGCGAACATCCATGAACTTTTCCATGATGGGCAAGAGCATCTGCTTCGGTTTGACGACATCGACCTTGTTGAGAACCAGAATTACTGGCACTTCGGCCCGCTTGATGACCTCGAGCACAAACTGTTCATCTTCCCAGACGGAATCGTCTCCGCGCTTTTCAGCACCTGAAAACGCCGCCGCGTCCACGACGTGGCAAACCACATCGACGTCGGCGAGCGAGTCGAGTGCTTTCTGAACGATAGCTTTGTTCAGGCGCTTTTTGCTCTGGTGCAGACCGGGGGTGTCGACGAAACAAAGTTGACCTTCGTCCTCGATCGTACGCACGCCCAGAATGCGATTGCGCGTGGTCTGGGGTTTCGATGTTGTGATCGCAACCTTGACGCCGAGCACATGGTTCATCAGGGTAGATTTACCCACGTTTGGTTGCCCAATCAGGGCGACGTATCCCGCGTGGTACTCGTTGGTTTGCTCGGTCATGTCAAAAACTATCCATTCAGTAGTTGGGGCAATCTTGGTCACGCTGTTTTGCGTGGCTTGCGAAGTGCCCACCCAAACCGAGACTGCATCCTTCGAAGAAGCCGAGCGTCACTACCGCGTCGGCAATTATGAAAGCGCCCTCGATGGGTATCAGTCATTTCTCAGATTGTTTCCCGAAAGTCCACTAGCAGACGTCGCAGAACTGCGGATTCGTACGATTCGTCGGGAAGTTTCCAGCGTCATGGGTCGAAACGACACCCCGCGTCCTGTGTATGTTGGGCAGGACAGTGTGCCGCTCATCGATATGGGAGCTACGGCTCCGGTGCCTGAAGACGTTGCAGATACAGGCTCCCCGCCCCCTGATAAATAACGCCGACGCCCCATGTTTCGCCCACCACCCCGACGATTCGACGATCGAATACGCCATCGAGCTCGGGGTTGGTAATGGTCAAGACACGTCCAGACAGCGGACCTGTGGAACCCACCACAAACTGATCGACGGTCCCCAGCGCAACGAGCCCATTGGAACTGGCTGCAAACAGCGGGACATCATTAAGGTCAAAGCCCACAGGACTCACGCGCGGCGTCACCACGCCTGCGTTATCGATGCCAACAGACACATAACTATCCGCGCCGATAAGACTCACGACATCCACTCCATCGGCGTGGGATACCTCGATACGTTCGAACGCCGCGCCGGATGCGACACCGGGGTCAAAGGCGAATTCCGCACGATAGACGGGCGTAAAATCAGTGTTCGAAAGCGCCAACCAACCGCGTGTGGTTAGTACGTAGACATGTGGAAGCGCAGACGACACTGCGATATCAACGGGCGCAAAATCGGGACACCCCGTTGGTTCGCAACCCGTGCATGGCGTCTCGTCGAACGTGGGTCGAACGCATGTTGGCGTGACACATTCGCGCTGAATCACCGTGTTTCCGTCAGTGATACACGTATCGCATTGAGCCAGTTCTGCTGAGCCAAACTGATACTCAGCCCCTGTAGAAAATGCCTGGATATAGGCATGGCGGTCGAAGCTTGCGAGCGGGCAGATGTCACCGCTGCATTCCCCGAGCCGATAGACTGAATCGGCACTCACGACAAAGGCACCCTCTCCGGCTTCAAAGACTGGAGGGCTCTTGCATTGGAAATCGGCAACACGCTCTTGAGCTTGGTCATCGATGGCGATGACTGCGTCGGGCCAAACCGAAACGACCTCCGCCCGAAACACCGAGACATCCACCGCTTGCGACGCACCTGTGACCGAAGTCAAAGGCGCAAATCCACTGGGCGTGCTGGAAAATCGAGTATCGTCCAACACCCCAGCCGCGATGAGCCGTTGTTGTGCATCGACTCCAGCGACCTGAATCTCAACATCGCCGGGAATCAATTGCACGGGGTCGTCATTCGAGATCGTCCACTCACATCCATTCGTACCGTCGAAATCGAAATCTACCCCATCGGATGGACACAAGATGCCTGCGCCGCACGCATAACCAAATCGCCCGGCCTGACACGACGTAGGGGCCTCGCAGACATTGCCACATGCGCCGCAATTGTCGTTCTCGGACGTCGCCGTTTCACAACCGTCGATGCGGTCTTCATTGCAATCCGCGTAGCCGAATTCGCAAGCCACGCGCTGACAAACGCCCCGCACGCAAATGCCCACGCCTCGCTGATAGTCGCATGATTGCCCATCGACCTTGCCCCGGCACTCAATCTCGTTGAGCCGGTTGTTCTCCGACATATCTTCGTCGGCGAGGTCGATCCCCATGTCTTCATCTGGGACAAGCTGAATGACGGCCGGCCGGCGGCGGTCGTTGCAACCGAACACCGCGGTCAGCACCAAACCCAATATCAGCGCCTGGACCTTACATCGAGCGTCGATATTGGCCGCCAACTTCGTAGAGGGTCTGCGTGATTTGGCCAAGACTTGCATGCCGAACCGTGTTCATGAGCTCCGCAAAAACATTGCCGTCCGCCAGCGCTACATCACGTAACTGCTGGAGCGCGGCCGCGGAAGTGTCCTTATTTTTGTCGTGGAATTCGGCAAGGTTGTCGAGCTGGGTCTGCTTCTCTTCTGTTGTCGAGCGGATCAGCTCCAACGTCTGAGGAACCGTCGACTCTTCTTTTTCGTTCAGGAAGGTGTTCACACCGATGATTGGCAGCTCACCGCTGTGCTTCTTGTGCTCATAGAAAATCGACTCGTCCTGAATCTTCGAGCGCTGGTACTGACGCTCCATCGCACCGAGCACCCCACCCCGCTGACTAATCGCTTCGAATTCACACAGAACAGCTTCTTCGACCAGGTCCGTGAGCTCGTCGATGATGAACGCACCCTGATTTGGGTTTTCGTTCTTCGCGACACCAAACTCGCGCGCAATGATCAATTGGATGGCCATCGCGCGTCGGACACTTTCTTCGGTCGGAGTCGTGATGGCTTCGTCGTAGGCATTCGTGTGAAGTGAATTGCAGTTGTCATAGTACGCTAAGAGCGCCTGGAGCGTGGTACGTATGTCATTGAAGTCAACTTCCTGCGCGTGAAGGGACCGCCCAGAGGTCTGAATATGGTACTTCAGCTTCTGACTGCGCGGGTTTGCGCCGTATAGCTTTTTCATCGAGACGGACCAGATGCGTCGTGCAACGCGACCGAGCACCGCGTACTCGGGATCCATGCCATTCGAGAAGAAGAACGACAGGTTTGGCGCGAAATCATCAATATTCATCCCTCTTGCTAGATAATACTCAACGAACGTAAAGCCGTTCGAGAGCGTGAATGCCAGCTGCGAGATGGGGTTCGCTCCTGCTTCAGCGATGTGATAACCGCTGATGGAAACACTGTAATAATTTCGCACCTTTTTCTGAACGAAGTACTCCTGAATGTCGCCCATCATCTTCAGAGCGAAGTCTGTCGAGAAGATGCACGTGTTCTGAGCTTGGTCTTCTTTCAGGATATCTGCTTGCACCGTTCCGCGTACGACCTTCAGGGTGTCGTCGAAAATCTGCTGGTATTCGGCATCGTTTGGCGCCCTTCCGTTTTCCTTTTGGAACGCCTCCACCTGCTGGTCAATTGCGGTGTTCAGGTACATCGCCAAGATAATCGGCGCCGGTCCGTTGATGGTCATCGAAACCGAGGTCATCGGCGAGACGAGGTCAAAACCGTCATAGAGACGCTTCATATCGTCGAGGCTGCAAACGCTCACTCCCGAGTTCCCAACCTTCCCGTAGATGTCCGGGCGAAGGTCTGGATCCTCGCCATAAAGTGTCACGGAATCGAACGCAGTAGACAGTCGATTGGCCGTTTCACCTTCGCATAAATAATGGAAGCGTTTATTAGTTCGCGCCGGAGTACCCTCTCCAGCGAACATGCGCTTTGGATCTTCGCCCTTGCGCTTAAACTCAAAAACTCCCGCCGTATATGGGAATCGGCCAGGCACGTTTTCCATCAATTGCCAGCGCAGGATGTCACCCCAATCTCGGAAGCGCGGAAGCGCCACTTTTGGGATTTTTGTGCCCGAAAGCGTCTCCACTTTGATTTCGACCGGGATTTCCTTGTCACGCACCTTTTGTACGTAAACGTCCTGAGAGTAAGCATCTACGAGGGTTTCCCACCCATCGATGAGGTCTTTGTGCTCCGGTTTCAGCTCGCGGAGGAGCTCCTGGCGCTTCGACTCGATATCTATGTCGCAGAGGCGTTTTGCGCCCTCTAATTGATACAGCGCCGTGGCGATATCTGCCTGGGCTTCTGCTTCTTGCCGATGGCCACGACAGGTCTCTGCGATTTCCGCCAGGTAGCGAGTTCGGTCACCAGGGATAATTGTGTGGGTTTTGCCCGAGACCGGTCCATCGCTTTTGAAATTCGAATTGGAGATATCCCAATCGAGGTCGGCCATCACCTGTTTAAAGAACGCGTTCACGCCACTGTCGTTGAACTGGCTGGCAATCGTACCGAACACCGGCAGGTCGTTGTCTTCTACCGAGTATGGGATGCCGCGGTTGCGACGCACCTGCTTTCGCACTGCACGAATTGCGTCCAGCGAGCCAGCTTTCTCGAATTTGTTGAGCACGACGTACTTCGCGAAGTCGAGCATGTCGATCTTCTCAAGCTGCGAATGGGCCCCAAACTCTGCGGTCATCACGTACACAGGGACATCGCAGTGGTCGATGATGTCTGCATCGCCCTGCCCGATTCCACTGGTCTCGACAACGATGAGGTCGAAGCCCGCGCTCTGCAGCACTTCAACGGCATCGTCCAGCGCTGCGCTCAGTTCCCCTTTTGCCTCGCGAGTGGCCAAAGACCGCATGTAGACGCGGTCTCCAACAATTGCGTTCATACGAATGCGGTCGCCCAGGAGCGCGCCACCGCGTCGGCGACGGCTTGGGTCCACACAAATGACGCCCAACGTCTTGTCCGGGTAGTCCATCAGGAACCGGCGAATGAACTCGTCGGTCAGGCTGGATTTGCCTGCGCCACCGGTGCCCGTGAAACCAACTACTGGTGCCTTCTCAGCGCGTTCTGGCAGCGTCAGTGCCTCGCGGTCACCGAGCTCGGCGAGTGTAATTGCGCGGGCAATCGCGCCTGGGTCACGTGCTTGGATTTGTTCGGCGGTTGGCAGACCGGCGACTTCACGCGTGTCGAAGTCGGTTGCAACCAACATCGAGTTAATCATGCCCTGCAGACCCATCGTACGCCCGTCTTCCGGGCTGAAGATCTGCGAGATTCCGTACGCATGCAGCTCTTCGATCTCGCTAGGCACGATAACACCGCCGCCACCTCCGTAGATCTTGATATGGCCAGCGCCGCGCTCGTTCAACAAGTCGTACATATACTTGAAGAACTCCATATGCCCGCCTTGGTAGGACGAAATCGCAATCCCCTGCGCATCTTCTTCAATCGCCGCGTCCACGATGTCTTGCACGGCACGGTTATGCCCAAGGTGAATCACCTCGGCACCGGATGCCTGCAGGATACGACGCATGACGTTAATCGCCGCATCGTGGCCATCAAACAGGCTGGCTGCGGTCACAAACCGCACATGATGTTCAAGTTCTACGGGTTCGTTCGACTGATAAGCATCTTTGAAGCTGACTGCCATCGCTTCTACTCCTCTAAGGGCGCAACATAGCGCTCAATGCTTACGATCCTCTGTGTCTGAAGTCCAGAGGTAGGCTCCCTGTGGTCGCGTTACAGCTCCCTGCGGTCGCGTTTCAGCTCCCTGCGGTCGCGTTACAGCTCCCGTGGTCGCGTTACAGCTCCCGTTGGTCGCGTTACAGCTCCCGTTGGTCGCGTTACAGCTCGCCCTGCGGGCTTCGCGTTTCAGCTCCCTGCGGTCGCGTTTCAGGCTTTGGCTTCGCCTCGCCGTTTGATTGGGCGACTGAGTGCCTTTTCGGGAGCCAGTGAGATTTGGAGGAGGAGATTTCAAAGTTTAGGTTGATTGCCCAACCGAATGCAATTGCCTCCCTCCCTTCGTTGGGGTTGGTCCAATAGATGTTCTGCATTAAACATTCACTCGATATTCTGGCACGATCTGGACGGATTTCATTCCCCTTTAGCGCTACTGATAAGGACAATCTATGAACCTGATCCAGCTTGTGTTTGTGTTTGTGATGCTATCGGCGGGCTGCGGCGAGGAATCAGAGTGCGACCCCGCAACCTTCAAAGACGAGTGTTTGGATGAGGTCACCCTCCGTCACTGTGCAGCCAAAGATGAACAGGCCGAGTTCTTTCGGATAGAGATTACGGACTGCAGCAAGTCAGGAGCTGTATGCGTTCAGCAAGTAGGTTCCGACGAATCTCAATGTGGGCAACCTCGCACCGAATGATCGCCCGCAAATGACATTCGGTCTATCGTTCTTGACGCCACTCTAGCTTGACCGCCGACGCGGGACAACTGGGTGCGGATTCTCAGGTTCGCTGCGGGCGGGAGCGAGCGAGTCTTCGAGTTCTCGAGTCTTCGAGTCTTCGAGTTCTCGAGTCTTCGAGTTCTCGAGTTCTCGAGTTCTCGAGTCTTCGAGTTCTCGTGCTCTCGAGTTCTCGTGCTCTCGAGTTCTCGTGCTCTCGAGTTCTCGTGCTCTCGAGTTCTCGTGCTCTCGAGTTCTCGTGCTCTCGAGTTCTCGAGTTCTCGTGCTCTCGAGCTCTCGAACTCCCAAATGGTCGGTAGGTAGCAGGATTGAGAACGGCGAGGCGAAGCCGAAGCCTGAAACGCGAGCGCCAGCGAGCTGAAACGCGACGCCCGCAGGGCGAGCTGAAACGCGACCGCAGGGAGCTGAAACGCGAGCGCCAGCGAGCTATACCGAGACGACTTCGAGGCCGGGATCGACTTCCATCTGAATCAGGTTCTCGATGGCCATGAGCGTGCCCATGGTTGAGCTCGGGCAGGTGCCGCAGGCGCCCTGGTAGCGGATGAGGAGCTGTTCATCGACCAAGCCGACGATCTCCAGTCCGCCGCCGTCGCCGGCGAGGAACGGCATGATATGGTCTTCGAGGATTTCTTCGATGAGCGGGATGCGCTCGTCGTCGAGGCCCTGCCCTTCACCGTCAACCTTCGGGCGGTTTGCGGTGTAGGCGTCGCCAAGGCTTGCGTCAGCAGGTTCAGCCGCACGAATGGGCTCTGCGATTTCGCGCAGAAGCTCATGCCAGTTGGCGCCGCCGTCTTGTGTGACGGTCAGCCAACGGTCCGTGTAGAAGACCGAGATAACATGCTCGATGGCGAAGAGTTCGCGGGCGAGTTTGACCTCGTCGGCGTCTTCGGGGCTGTGGAATTCCGCGGTGACACCAAACGGCGTGAGCGGCTCCTTCAAGATGAACTTCACTGCGTTTGGATTAGGCGTGTATTCGATTTCAGCGATCTTCATAGCGAACTCCTAGCCGTCCCATTCGTCGGCTTCGCCTTCCGTGGAAGTGCCGTCATTACCGTGGATTGCAGCATTTAGCGTGTGCCACGGGAGCACGGCGCATTTGATGCGATTTGGCAACTGCGCGACACCAGCAAACACCTTCAGATGGCCCAAATGTTCCTGACCATCGTCGTCGAGTTCATCAGCCATCATCGCGCGAAACTCCGCGATGTACTGCTCGGCTTCCTCGACGGATTTGCCTTTGATCTTGGTCGTCATCATCGACGCAGCAGCCTTCGAAATCGCGCAGCCTGTCCCGTCGAACGTGACCTTCTTCACCACGTCATCTTCGACCACCATGTAGATATGATAGTCGTCACCACACAGCGGATTGTAGCCGTGTGCTTCATGGGTGAACTCCTCAAGCGGCCCGAAATTACGGGGCTTCTTATTATGCTCGAGGATGACCTCTTGATAGAGATTGCGTAGGTCCGTCATGCCCCAAAAATCTCCGTTACATCGTTGATTGCGCCAACCAGCGCATCGATGTCGTCGGTATTGTTGTAGAACGCGATGCTCGCCCGAGCCGTGGCCGGGATTCCCAAGCGTTTCATCAGCGGCTGCGTGCAGTGGTGTCCTGCACGAACTGCAACACCCGCTGTATCCAGGATGGTGCCGATATCGTGTGGATGAACGTCGCCAATTCCAAACGAAATCACGCTGGTCTTGGTATCGCGCGGTCCATAGAGCTTGAACGCGTCGATGGTATCCAACTTCTCCATCGCGTACGCCAACAGCTCGTCCTCTCGGCGAGCGATGTTGTCACGTCCGATAGCTGTCAGATACTTGATGGCGGCGCCCAATGCGATGACCGGCATGATTGGCGGTGTTCCAGCTTCAAACTTGTGCGGGATGACGTTGTAGACCGTCTCGTCAAACGAGACGCTCAGAATCATGTCGCCGCCGCCTAAGAACGGGTCCATCTTCTCGAGCATTTCGCGCTTGCCGTAGAAGATACCAACACCCGTCGAAGCGCACATTTTATGCGCTGATGCGACGTAGAAGTCCGCGTCCAAATCTTGAACATCGAGGGTCAGGTGCGGTGCGGCCTGGCATCCGTCCATCAAGATTGGTGCGCCAACGGCATGCGCCATCGCTGCAATTTCTTTGATGGGATTGATGGTGCCCAACGCATTCGAAACATGAATGCAGGACACGAACTTGGTCTTGTCCGTGATGGCTTCTTGGAACGCCTCAAGGTCCAAACGCCCGTCATCCGTCATTGGGACGACCTTCAGGACAATGCCCTTTTCGTCGCGCAGCATCTGCCACGGAACGATATTCGAGTGGTGTTCCATGTGCGTGATGACAACTTCGTCACCGGCCTTTAGGAACTTGCGCCCGTAGCCATGCATGACGGCGTTGATGCCTTCCGTCGCACCACGCGTGAAGATGCACTCGGCATCTTCACGAGCGTTCAGGAACTGCCGGACCAACGAACGCGTCTCTTCAAACGCATCGGTGGCCTTTTGGCTAAGCGCGTGCACGCCCCGATGGATATTGGAGTGGAACGTCGTCTGATACTCGACGATGCGGTCGATGACCTGCTGGGGCATCTGGCTCGATGCAGCGTTATCCAAGTAGGCGAGCGGCTTGCCGTGCACCTCTTGGTCGAGAATCGGAAAGTCCCGCCGAATTGCGTCCCAGTCGATTTTCGCGGGTGTCTCCAAGCTTTGCGCGCTCATGGTCTTAACCTGCGGTTCGAGTACGTCGTGAGGCTTCTTGTTCAAGCTCCTCAACGACTGAAGGAATGTGAATGGCGTCGATGACCTCGGCAGCAAACGCGTAGGTCAGAAGCCCCTTTGCCTGCGCAGGCGTGAAGCCACGGCTCTGCAGATAGAAGAGCTGCGCATTATCCAACTGCCCGATGGTCGCGCCATGGCTGCACTTGACGTCATCTGCGAAGATTTCCAATTGAGGTTTGGTATCGACGCGTGCCTTCGGCGACAGTAGCAAGTTGCGGTTCAACTGGTAGGCATCAACCTTCTGAGCGTACTGACGCACGAAGATTTTGCCGTTGAAGACCGCGCGGCCATTACCATCCACGATGCACTTGTGAAGCTGGTGGCTGTCGCAGTGTGGTCGCGTGTTATCCAGGACCGAGTGCGTATCCGCCAATCGATCACCATCCACCATCGCCAGGCCGTCGATACGGCAGAACGTGTTCTCGCCGTCGTTCTGTGCGTAGAGGTCAACACGGTTCCAATCGCCGTCTACCGTCGCCGTGACGGAGTCATAGTGCGCATCCCGACCCAGTTTTGCCGTTGCACGAAGCAGGTTGAAAGCGCCCTCGCCTTCGCGCTGCAAGCGCACATGGTCAACGCGAGCGTTGTCGCCAACGATGACTTCGGTCACCGCGTTGTTGAAGTATCCCGAAGCCTCTTTGCCGCGGTAGTCCTCAACGATCTGAACTTTTGAGTTCGGGCCAGCCACCACGATGGTGCGTGGATGTGTCGCCCAATCTTGGCCGCCATGGCTCAGGTAAAGGACGTGCACCGGCGTTTCGACCACGACGTTTCGCGGCACGACTAGGCAAGCAACCTGCGACGCGCAGGCTTTGTTCAGCTGCATGAATGCGTCGTCATAGTACGAAGCCACGCTGCCCAGACCGTCTTTCACCGCGCCCAAAGCCGCGTCGTCCAAGCTGTCGCTCAAGCCCGCGCCAACGCCTTCCGGCAATGCGCTAGTCTCGCTCAACTCAGCATCAAACTGGCCATTTACAAAGACAAGGCGTGCGCCGCGCGTCTCTGGCGGAGCAATCGCATCGATGTCTTTCGCCGACAACGAAGCTGCTGCTGCTGCGGCACCGAACGTCATGTTTGTAAGCCGTTTCGGCGCCGAGAAGCGCCACTCTTCGGACTTTGGCGTCGGCAGTTCTGCGGTAACCTCAGTGCCATCACGCAACAATGAAGCCAACGCGTCAGCGTCGCCACGACCGTCCAAAAGGGATTGAATCAGGTCGCTCATTACGAAGCCTCCTGCTTCAGCTCTTCCAGAACCCAATCGTAGCCTTTCTCTTCCAGCTCAAGCGCCAGCGACTTGTCGCCAGACTTCACGATCTTGCCGCCAACCATCACGTGGACGTGGTCAGGCTCGATGTAATTGAGCAAGCGCTGGTAGTGCGTGACCATGACAACAGCATTGTCTTCTGCGGTCAGCGCGTTGATACCGTCGGCAACCGTGCGCAGCGCGTCGATGTCCAGACCCGAGTCGGTCTCGTCCAGGACAGCGAGCTTTGGCTCAAGCACAGCCATTTGAAGGATTTCGTTGCGCTTCTTTTCACCGCCCGAGAAGCCAACATTGACGCTGCGGTCAAGGAACGCTGGGTCCATGTCGACAACCTTCAGGCGCTCACGCACGTAATCGTCGAACTCAAGTGGGTCGAGGGTGTCTTCGCCGTTGTGCTCGCGAATCGCGTTGTAAGATTCACGCAAGAACGCCGCGTTCGAGACGCCTGGCACTTCGATTGGGTATTGGAACGCAAGGAAGACGCCTTCACGTGCACGCTCATCGGCTTCGAGTTCGAAGAGGTCTTTTCCTTCAAACGTCACTTCACCGTCGGTAACTTCGTAGTCTGGGTGTCCAGCGATGACCTTGGCGAGCGTGCTTTTGCCGCTGCCGTTAGGGCCCATGATGGCGTGAACTTCGCCCGGCTTCACTTCAAGGTTCAGGCCCTTGAGGATTGGGGTACCGGACTCTTCGACTTGAGCTTTGAGATTCTTGATACTCAGCATAACTAACTCCAATTGAAGGCCTTAGCCCACACTTCCTTCCAATTTAATTCCAAGTAGTTTTTGTGCTTCGACCGCGAACTCCATCGGGAGCTCGCGGAACACGTCCTTGCAGAAACCATTGATGATCATCGAAATGGCGTCTTCTTCGTCAATCCCGCGCTGCAGGAAGTAGAAGATCTGGTCTGCCCCGATGCGCGACGTGGTCGCTTCGTGCTCAACCTGAGCCGTGGGGTTGTTGACCTCAATATATGGGAACGTGTGCGCGCCGCAGGTCTCGCCAATCAGCATGCTGTCGCACTCTGAGTAGTTGCGAGCGCCTTCGGCACTTCGATTAATCTTAACCTGACCGCGATAGCTGTTTTGCGAATCGCCGGCCGAGATGCCTTTCGAGATGATGGTCGAACGGGTGTTCTTCCCGATGTGGACCATCTTCGTGCCCGTGTCAGCCTGCTGTTTGTTATTCGTCAGCGCGACCGAGTAGAACTCACCAATCGAGTTGTCGCCCTTCAGAATGCAGCTTGGGTATTTCCACGTGACGGCCGAACCGGTCTCGACCTGGGTCCACGAAATCTTGCTGTTTCGCCCTTCGCACAAGCCACGCTTGGTTACGAAGTTGAAGATTCCGCCCTTCCCGTTTTCGTCGCCGGCGTACCAGTTCTGAACGGTCGAGTACTTGATTTCAGCATCGTCCAACGCGACCAATTCAACGACCGCAGCGTGGAGCTGATTGGTGTCAAACTGTGGTGCGGTGCAACCTTCAAGGTAGCTGACGTACGCGCCTTCTTCGCAGACGATGAGCGTACGCTCGAACTGACCTGCGTCCTGCGTGTTGATCCGGAAGTACGTCGACAGTTCCATCGGGCTCTTAACGCCTTTCGGAACGAAGACAAACGAACCATCCGAGAACACAGCCGAGTTCAACGCAGCGTAGAAGTTGTCCGTGTGCGGAACGACCGAGCCCAGGTACTTCTGAACGAGCTCTGGGTAGTCCCGAATCGCCTCGGTAAACGAGCAGAAAATCACGCCCGCATCTTTGAGCTTCTTCTTGAAGGTCGTCGCAACCGAAACACTGTCGAAGACCGCATCGACAGCGACGTTTTGCAGCATCTTCTGTTCGTGAAGCGGAATACCGAGCTTTTCGTACACCTCAAGAATCGCCGGATCGACCTCGTCGAGGCTCTCCTTCTTCTTCTTAACCTTGGGTGCCGAGTAATAGATGATGTCCTGGAAGTTCGGCTTTTCGTACGTGACGTTCGCCCACTCCGGTTCGGTCATCGTTTCCCAGTGGCGGAATGCCTTCAGACGGAATTCCAACATCCACTCCGGCTCTTCTTTCAGGGCCGAAATCGCGCGCACGATATCTTCGTTGATGCCGCGTGGCAGCTGCTCGGACTCGATGTCCGACACGAAGCCGTATTCGTACGGGCGGTCGATAATATTTTGAATGTCACTACTCATTGACGTTCTCGATGTCGTTTAGACGTTCGTCTCAATTCCAATCGGGCAAACAACTTCAGGTGGCATCGGCGCTACCTTACTGAGGTAGGTCTCGACTGCCGCCGTATCCTTCAGCAACACCGCGATGCTGACAGCATCTAGTGTGCGAACTACAAAGTCCGAAATATGGCTCCACACGGGGCGAATCGCGCATCCGCAACCGTGGGAGCATTCGTCTAGCTCACCGGTGTAGCGCACGCAGATTTCGTCGACGTCGAACATGCCACCCAGCACGCGAACAGCGTCACCGACAGTGATTCGCTCGACAGGCCGCGCGATGACATACCCGCCATTGACGCCGCGCCGAGCTTCGATGAGGTCGCCACGCGAAAGGATGCGAAGAATTTTCTGGGTGTATGGAAGGCTCAACCCTTCGAGCTCAGCGATCGCTTGAGCCGATATCGGCGAGTCCTCAGGCTGGCGCGCCACATGAAGGAGGCAGCGCAATCCGTATTCTTCTAAGGCCGTAATCTTCATAGCTTTATCCCGTTCAGGCTCGCCAAAATTGGCGAGGTTCGCGGTCGGAGGCGCGCTGTTTAGCAAACCCGACCGACACACTCAACATAAAACATACCATTTTGAATCTATTTCCCAATCGCCGCATTTT
Organism: bacterium; assembly: GCA_030427705.1. Classification (GTDB taxonomy): domain Bacteria; phylum Myxococcota_A; class Bradymonadia; order Bradymonadales; family Bradymonadaceae; genus JAUIBR01. Next base: position 48,404 of record JAUIBR010000030.1, read on the forward strand.
TTGCGCCAATTCGCGGGGATAGACGCAATAAATGCCGCACCTGAGATGCCGGGAATTCGGCGCAGATTCGCAATATAGATACAAAGTTGTACTAGATTCGCGTTCCAGCTCCCTTCGGTCGCGTTTCAGGCTTCGGCTTCGCCTCGCCGTTTCCGCTAACAGCATTCAGCTGAAACGCGAGCGACAGCGAGCTGAAACGCGACCGCAGGGAGCTGAAACGCGAGCGCCAGCGAGCTGAAACGCGAGCGCTAGCGAGCTGGCAGCTGGTAGCTTCGAACAACTCGTGATAGCTAATTACACTCATCAGAATATCTGGAGATTTCATGCCGAATCATGTGAAGACGATTCGCAAGAAGGATGCGCTTAAGTATCACGAGTTCCCGACCCCGGGTAAGTTCGAGATCGTCCCCACAAAGCCGCTGAATTCGCAGCGCGATCTAGCGTTAGCGTATAGTCCTGGCGTGGCTGAACCATGCCTTGAAATCGCAGACGAACCGCTCAACGTCTACCGCTACACCAACAAGGGAAATCTGGTCGCGGTCGTGTCGAACGGCACGGCGACGCTGGGCCTTGGAAACATCGGCGCCCTGGCCTGCAAGCCAGTAATGGAAGGTAAGGCGGTCCTGTTGAAGAGCCTTGCCGGCATCGACACGTTCGATATCGAGCTCGATGCCGAAGACCCAGATGTGTTTATCCAGTGCGTGAAAGCGATGGAGCCCACGTTCGGCGGGGTGAACCTCGAAGATATCAAGGCGCCTGAGTGCTTCTATATCGAGGAGCAGCTCAAGGCCGTCATGAACATCCCGGTGTTCCACGACGACCAGCATGGAACGGCGATTATCGCGTCTGCAGCGCTAATCAATGCGGCTCACCTGCAAAACAAAGAGCTCAGCGACCTCAACGTCGTGTTCTCGGGAGCTGGCGCCGCCGCGATGGCATGCGCGAATCTGATGGTGTCGATCGGCTTCGACCAATCCAAGATTATCCTGACCGATATCGATGGCGTGATTCACTCGGGCCGCGAGGGCTTGAACAAGTATCACCAGAAGTTCGCAGCTGACACGGACAAGCGGACGCTCGCCGAGGTAATTGAAGGCGCAGACGTCTTTGTCGGGCTTTCGGTGGGTGGCGTGCTCAAGAAAGAGATGGTCGCCAAGATGGCCCCCAATCCCATCATCTTCGCGCTCGCCAATCCCAACCCTGAAATCACCTATCCCGATGCGACGTCGGTGCGCGACGACATCATCATGGGCACTGGCCGCAGCGATTATCCCAACCAGGTGAACAACGTTCTGGGCTTCCCCTACTTGTTTAGGGGCGCGTTGGACGTCCGAGCCACGGCTATCACAGAGAAGATGAAGATTGCCGCCGTCGAAGCCATCGCGGGTCTAGCTCGTGAGGACGTCCCGGAGACGGTCCTGCAGGCTTACGGCGAAGAGCGCATCAAATTTGGGCCTGAGTACATCATCCCCAAACCGTTCGACCCGCGCGTGCTGCTGCGCGTTGCGCCAGCGGTCGCGCTCGCTGCTACCGAAGAAGGCGTCGCACAGAAGCCGCTCAAGAGCGTCGAAGCGTATCGAGAGGTACTCGAAGCCTCGCAAGCGCTCAGCAAAGGGGTGATGCGCCTGCTCATCCGGAAAGCACGCATGCATCCGAAGCGCATCCTCTTTCCTGAGGGCGGGCAAGATAAGATCATGCACGCCGCGCAAACGCTGGTTGATGAAGGCATCTGTCATCCCGTTTTGATGGGCGACGAAAAGCGAATCCGCGCGCGAGCCGCCGAATTGGACCTCGATCTGTCAGGGTGCGAGATATTCGACCATCGACAGGACACGCATCGCAAAGCGATGGAGGACGCGCTCTACAAGAAGCGACAACGCCGCGGCACGACTCGGGAAGAGGCACGTTCGCGGCTTCGCCATCGTGAAGATTACGCGATGGTCATGCTCGACCAGGAGCGCGCCGACGGTATCGTCAGCGGTATCTCCAAGAACTATGGGGATTCGCTACGTCCCGGTCTGGAAATCATCGGCACCAGACTCGACAAAGCATTTGGTGTCCACATCGTGCTCACCAAGACGGGCTTGAAGGTGTTCGCAGACACCACGGTGAACATCGACCCGGACGCAGAAACGCTGGCCATGATCGCCATCCAAGCCGCCGATTTGGTTCGAAACTTCGACATGCAGCCAAAGGTGGCAATGTTGAGCTTCTCGAACTTCGGTCAGAGCGACCATCCTCGTGCCAAGAAGGTTGCCGAAGCTGTCCGGCGTGTGAAAGCCGAACGCCCCGACATCACCATCGACGGCGAAATGCAGGTAGACCCTGCCCTAGACGCCGATTGGCGTGAAGAAACGTTCGATTTCACCGACCTGGATTCAGATGCAAACGTCCTGATTTTCCCTGTTTTGGATGCGTCGAATATCGCCTACAAACTGATGCGCCACCTTGGAAAGGCCGAAGTCATCGGTCCAATCCTGGTAGGTATGAATAAGCCAATGAACATCTTGGACCGCGCGGGTTCCGTGTCGTCCATCGTCAACCTCGCAACGATCACCGCTATTCAGGCACAACGCCGAAAGTACATGTATGACTGAGCAATTAGACCTAGGAAACGTCGTGGACATCACCAAATCCCAGAACTGGGCGCAGCTTGGCGTCTCAGACCTCGAGAAAGCCGTCGAATACCACAACCGCATGTACTGGGTTGAGAACAACGCTGTCATCTCCGACGAAGACTTCGACAAGCTCGTCGAGGCCCTGCGTACGAAAGCGCCAGACAGCCCAATCTTGGATGCGATTGGCCCCGAAGGCGCCGGCGCGTTTGCGCCCGATGGCGTCAAAGTCACGCACGAGCCACCGATGTTGTCGCTCGACAAGTGCTACGACGAAGACACGCTGATGAAGTGGTTTGGTAAGTTTGACGGCGAGGTTGTCGTCACGCCAAAGGTCGACGGCGTGGCTGCTTGCATTCGCTACAGCAGCCGTGGCGACCTTGTTCAGGGCGCAACACGTGGCAACGGTACGGTCGGCGAAGACATCACCGAGAACGTCAAGCGCATCATGAACCTCCCGCTGACCGTGTCCGACGGCCCAATGGAGGTTCGTGGCGAGGCTTACATGCCGCTCGACGTGTTCCGGTCGAAGTTCGAGGGCGAATATTCAAGCCCACGTAACCTAACCGCCGGTGCGATGAAGCAGAAGGACCCTGAGAAGACCCGAAACTTCGAGATTCACTTCTACGCCTACGACGTCATCGGCCGCGAATTCGAATCCGAATCTGAAAAAATGCAGTTCCTCATCGACCATGGCTTCACCCCGGTTGACCCCAAGATCGTTCACGTCGACGGCCTTCAAGCCGCATACGACGAGATTTTGGACCAGCGCGAAGAGCTGAACTACGACACCGACGGCGTTGTCTACAAAGTCAACAGCATCGAAGAGCAGCAGCGCATGGGCCTCACCGCCCACCACCCGCGCTTCGCGATCGCTTACAAATTCCAAGGCGAGTCAGGGCAATCGACGCTGCGCGAAGTTCACTGGAGCGTTTCGCGTACGGGTGCCATCAATCCCGTCGCGGTCGTGGACCCTGTGGACCTGAGCGGCGCATCGGTCACTCGTGCTAGCCTCCACAACTTGTCGATCATGGAGAAATTGGGCGGTGACGAAGGCCTGCGCCTCAACTCGAAGGTCCTGATGGTTCGCCGTGGCGGCGTGATTCCGCATCTCGAGAAAGTCGTCGAACCTGGAGACATCCCCGTCGAACTCCCTGAGGCCTGCCCATTCTGCGGAGCCGAGACCTACCGCGAAGGTGACGTCTTGATGGCTCACCACACCGATGATTGCCGCGGCAGTCGCATGCGCCAGATCGAGCACTTCACGCAAGTCATGGAAATCAAGGGCTTCGGACCAAAGGTCATCGAGACGCTCTACGAAACCGAACTCGTGACCGAACCAGCCGACTTCTTCACGCTGACTTCGGAAGAGCTACAGACGCTTGACCGCGTCGGCGAAAAGTTGGCGGACCGACTTATCGACGCAATCGACGGCAAGCGCGAGGTGGACGCACACATCTTCCTGCGCGCGCTGGGTATTGATGAGCTTGGTTCGCATGTCTCGAAGATTCTGACGCAACGCTACGACAATATCGAAGACCTCATCGCGATCACTCGCGACGAACTCGCCTCGATTCACACCATCGGCGACGTCATCGCAGACAAAGTCACCGAGGGCTTTGAAAAGCGCCGACAAGATATTCTGGACCTCACCAAGCACGTCTCATTGCGCTTCCCTACCCCAGGCGATGACAACAGCGACGGTGAGCTCGGTGGCAAGAAGTTCCTGTTTACTGGCGCGCTTGAGTCGATGTCCCGAAAAGACGCACAGAAGAAGGTGCAAGCGCTTGGCGGCGAAACGCCATCGGGTGTCACCAAAGACCTCGACTACCTGGTCATCGGCGACGCCGACCTCGAAAAATTCGAAGGTGGATGGCGAACCGGAAAGCTCAAGAAGGCCGAGAAGTACAACGAGGACGGCGGAAACATCAAAATCATCGGAGAGACCCAATTCATGGGGTTGATCGGAGAATAACGTGTCTGAGTTCGAGCGAACATTTCTGATCGTCGACGACGAGCCAGACATTCTGGACGCCATCAAACGGCTGTTCCGAAAGCGCTATAACGTATTGGTGGCTCCGACGGCTGAAGAGGCGATGGAAATCCTCAACACCGAGACCGTCCAGGTGGTGTTGACGGACCAGCGCATGCCCGGCATCAGCGGCGTTGAGTTCCTTGCGAATCTGCGTCGCTCGCACCCGGATGTTGTTCGTGTCCTGCTCACCGGTTACTCAAACATTGACCACGTCATCGACGCCATCAACGAAGGCCACGTCTACCGCTACATCAGCAAACCGTGGAACCCAGCTGAGCTTCGCCTGTTCGTCGCTCAAGCGTTTGAATACTACGACGAACGCCTCGAGCGCATCGCTTTGGTCAGTAAGCTCAAGAACGCCAATGAGCTGCTCGAGAAGCAGAACGTTGAGCTCAGCCAGGCCAACGAAGAGCTGACCACGTTGGACCAGGTGAAGAACGTGTTCATGGAGGTCGTCAGCCACGAGCTCAACACGCCCATCGCCGTCATCATGGGTTACGAGTTCCTGCTTCGCCGCGAACTCGAAGCCTACGACTCACAAATCGTGCAGAAAGCCCTGGCGAGCATCGAACAAAGCGCCAATCGCCTGAAGAGCATCTCGGCTCGAATCTTCCAGATGCTTACGAGCGACGACCCCGAGATGGCGTTGGACCTCGAAGAGTTCCAGTTCAACGACTTGCTGAACGACGTGCAATCGTACCTTTCGCCCTTTTTGGTCAAACGCGGTCAAACGCTCTCCATCACAAGCGACAACGTTCCTGATGTGTTGTTAGGCGACTACGATAAGATCGTCGACATCCTGACCAACCTGCTCATCAACGCAGTGAAGTTCTCGAAAGACGGCCAGACGATTCAGCTCGCATTCCACGCCGACTCGAATGAGCTCCACATCAAAGTCGCAGACGAAGGCATCGGGATTGAGTCCGACGACCTAAACCAGATTTTCGAGCCCTTCTTTTCGACCTTCCGCTCGCAGTACCACAGCTCGGGCGACTTCGAGTTTGGCAAACGCGGCATCGGACTGGGCCTATCGCTAGTCCGTCGTTTCGTGGTGATGCACGGCGGTCGAATTGACGTAGAAAGCGAAGAGGGAGAAGGCACCACCTTCACAGTGCATCTCCCTCTACGTCCCGAACGATTCGATTCGTCGGATGAGCTCCACGCTTTCCGGCCCAGCTAGGCGTTGATTTGGGTGGGCGCTTTCGCGCGTGTCACTGCGGTGGTCGTTGCAGATTGCGCACTTTGGCCACCGAGGGGAACCGAGGTCCACCGAGAATTGCTTCTCATCACTTGGAGGTGACTGGACGCTTTGTGCTCAACATGGCTGAAATGCGGGCCTGATCTTGGTACGATATCGGAGTTGCAGCGCGAGTATCCACGTGGGAAGGGGAAGTGGTATGCCAACTGCGTCGCTACCCAACGCCCGCATTGAGAGGGGAACCAATGAAAAAAACATCACTAATTTTGAGTGTCATGCTCATGGCGGCGTGTGGAGAAGATACGTCCGAGTCTCAAGAACCTAAGAACTTGGCCGCTGACACTGAACTCGTATTTGGCGCCGACGATGGCGGGCTCAGTGGCGTCGAGGATCCCGAGCCAATCGGAATGTGCCGGCTCAAGACCGGGGATTCTATGGTAATCGGAGAAGTGTTGGCTCAACCCGTGAGAAAACAGTGCGAAGAGGGAGGTCTATCAACCCATTGGATCTACGACGCACGGGTGGTGACACACATCGGAGGCGCTGACCTGCCAACAGAGATTCAGTTTCGGAGCTTCTCTTGGGAGTCGTTTGAACCTGGACAACTGGTGATTGGGGCGCTGGTCAACCACGCGGACGGTTTGCTGATGATCCAGCCGATTCGCGTCACGCCGTCTGGGGACGCTGAGTCTGCTGATGAATACACAACCTACGAACTCGCAAATACCCCAGCAGGCCTTGTGCAAGAGTACGCCGATACCCAATCCTGTTCTCCCTCGATTCAGCCGTGGCTGGATTCACTTTTCGCCGAAGACGGTGAATGCGTTGATGGGCAAATCAACCCTGATTCTGACAGTTAAAGTCGGCGGAGTGCGTTTTCCGTGTTTCTTTCGGACTGTGGGCGCCTTCGCGCGTGTTGGTACGGTGGTCACTGTAGGTTGCGCACTTTGGCCACCGAGGGGAACCGAGATCCGTGAGGCCCCGCCGAGATTAGTCTGTGTGAATCTGCGCCATATCTGAGCCTATCTGTGGGAAACCGCCCTCCGCGTTGTATGGGCGCCGAAGCTGGAAGCTGGAAGCTCTACGCAGGAAGTTTGCTCGGGCGCCCCGAAAGACCGACTTCGTAGCGCAGCTGCAGGAAGTCATCGCTGAGTGCGAAGGCGATGAGGTCTTCTACGATTGCGGAGTTGCGCAGGCGCTTCTGAGACGTCGTGTCGGCCAGGTCAGACAACCAGCCTTCCACCTTCAAGCTTGCGCCCAGCGCGCTCACCACATTGCCGCAGCAGATGAGGCCCGCACGAGCCGCCATCACGCGAATAGCTTCTGGCCACGCTTCACAGTGAACGTCGTGGATATTGACCTCGCAGGCCTCCACGGCTGATGCGATGCGACGGCGCGTCACCGCATGGAATGGACCCGAGAGCTGCATCGCGAAGTCTTGGCTCTGTGCGTCGACTCGATCCGAGAAGCCCTGCCCCGTCTGCTTCAATACCGCGCCTTCGGCGAGGTGCCAGACTTGGCGTCCGTCGACATGGGTCAACGAGGCCATCTGCGACCAGGCCAAGGCTGCTGCCCAACCCGCGACGAAACGAAGCTCGGCTGCGCTGCCGTTGGTCAATAGCTCGTTCGAAATCCAGACTTCTGGCGTCGAATCGTTGAAGACCAAGGGGATGTCGATGCTATCGCCTTCCATCACCTTGACCCGCTTGAATCCAAACAGTGCGAAGCCATCCGCGAAGTACCCAAGGACCTTGCTGTCCCGGACCTTCTCGCCCTGAAGCGCTTTGCGCTGTGGAAGCGCGTCTGCCCACGTTTTGTCTGCAAGCGGCATGGTCTGTCGAAGCACGTCAAACACGCCGTTCTGAAGCGCCTTCGGCAGCAACGACGAAGCCGCTGACTCTGGCGACAACGCGCGGCTTGGGCTGACCTTGACTCGACCCGACTCACGCTGCTCAACTTCGCAACCGAGAGCGTTCAGGATATCTCGAGCAACACGCGCACGGTCATGCGCATGAACTCTATCGCTCAGCTCAACCAGCCCGCGGTAGGTCGATGGTTCAAATGGCTCTTCCGTCGCGAGTTCCCGGAACGTCGACAACGCTTCCGTTTCCCGGCCAGCAACGCGCGAGAGCGCGAAACCCAGGCGGCGGCGGTAGTGAAGCTGCATGTCCCCTTTCGTGAGGCTAATCAGCTCACGATACAGGCGCGCGGCTTCCTCTGGCCAATTGACGTCTTCATCAATCGACTCCGCAGCGCGGCCCAGGATTGCGATCTTGGTGGCGCGTGGTGCGTCTTCCGCAAATGCCTCCAGCTGCTTGCAGCAGTCCTGAAGCTCGTCCAAATCAATCGCGAGCTCGATGAGCTGGTCGACTTCGTTGGTGTTATCGGGAAGCGCGCGCACCAACTTCCACTGAAGTGAATACGCAGAGCTCAAGTCTTCGAACGTGAACCAGTTCAATCGCACCAGGGTCCGCCAGTCTTCCAACGAATCTTCGGTGGCTTTGAACGGCAGAATCTCTTGCAAGAGCGACGCAGCGCGGCTGGAGTCGCCATACTCGACATGCAATCGCGCCAGCTGGCGTTTCGCGTTGTAGAAGACCTCGTCTTCACCATCGAAATGCGCGACGTCTTCCAAAAGACGAACAGCCTCATCACCACGATTTGCCTCGACCATCAGCTCAGACAGTCGAAGCGCGGACGCCACGCGGTCCTCCAGGTCGGCGGTTTCGCTGTGAACCATCGTCTCGTAATGCGTCGATTGGTAGCGAACGGCTGCATCAACATCTTCAGCGCCGGTGGCCACGCGGACCAGGTCGGTCAAGAATCCGGGGTTCTCGGTAATCTGCCAGCACTGCAGGAATGCTGTGCGAGCCGCTCCGAAATCGGACAGATGTTCTTCCAGGACGTTGGCGAGTTTCGCGAATAGGTATGCACGACGTGCGTCCGAGATTTCCGGGAACGTCACGTGTGTCTCAAGCGCGAACCGCAGCAGTTCATATTGGTCCTGTGCTTCCAGCGCATCGTACAGACGGTCGAGGCACGGCGAATCTTGCACCGTAACGCCATTATCCGCTGGGAACGCCTGTTCAACAGCTTCCCGAAGAAGTGTAGCTGCGCGGCCACGGTCAACGTCTGCCCATTCGACAAAGCGAAGCACCCGTTGTTCCTGGCTGTCGCTGGCGTCAATCTCGTCGCGCATCCATGTGCTGTAGTCCTCGAGCACATCGGATTCACGCGCCTGAATCGCCCGCAGTCGGGCAACTTCATTCGAATTCACGATCACCGCATCGTCAGCCAACACGCTGGCCATCGAGGTCGCGATGACAAGCTGCCATGCGTCTTCGGGCGTCGTGTGTTCGTTCGCGGCTTCTGGCGGCATGTTCGCGATGAAGAACGCACGTTCGTCATCTTCCAAGATATCCGTCAGGTAGTGCGCCACCGAATCCCGCGTCTTCTCCAACGCGAACGTCGCGCCATGAGCGGTCAGTACGCGCTCCAATTCGCAGAGAGGATGGTCGACGCGAAGGTCCACCAGCTGCTTACGTTCGCTGGATGAGGCCATCGAAAGTCGAAGCACGGCTTGGTTTTCAGGATGCGTTTGGTCGCCGTGCGCACGGAAGGCCCGCGCTGCGTCGGGACATCCAGTCGCCCGCTCCTTCAAACGCGCCAGCATCAGGAAGTACGCATCGCGGCATTCCGACGACATCGTCGCCATCGTGAGGTGTTCCAGATGCGTTGCAAGCTCGCCAGGATTGACCGAGGCATCCGCCCAGGTACGGCCGATACCCGCCAACCAGTGTCGGTTGCCCGGCTCCATCTCGAGCGCTTTCAGGTAGCCAACATATGCAGCGGCTGATTTCCCAAGCTTCAACTCGTTGACCTGCGCAAGCGCGCCAATCCAAAGCGGTGCCCGCGTAAGCGCGACCAACTTCTTCATGGCCGCGGCCACCTCAGTCCAGTTCTGCGTCTGCGTCGCCAATCGAAGCCAGCTGTGCACAACCTGTGCGTTCAGCGGTTCGACCTCAATAATCTGCCGATACATCGCCAGGGCGTCTTCGGCGCGGTTGAGCTGTTGCTCAAACACTTCCGCCATCGACCCCATCAAGCGCGCTTTTTCACGCTTGTCGTGGGTGTTCGCAATCTGCTGCGCGGTCATTTCAAGAATACCGTTCCAGCGCGCAGAACGTGAGTACAAGCGGCCCAAAAGCTCAAGCGCTGGCAAGAAGTCTGGCACGATGCTCAACGCCTCGTGCAGATATCGCTCGCCCTGCTCTGTTTCGCCCAAGTGGCTGAGCGCGATTTCGGCGTTTCGAACCAGAAGCGCGGCACGCTCGTCATTGTCTTCGATCTGCTCAAGCTCGCGGACGTTCAGAGAAACCAGTGCATTCCAGCGATTGGTCCCTGCATACAAACGGCCAAGAGCCGAGAACGCCTGTGGGTGGTCTGGGGCGAGATGAAGAATCTCTTCCCACGCGCCAATCGCCACTTCGACATTATGAAGGTGGTGTTCCGCAACGTGAGCAACCTTATCCAACAGGTACAGCTTTTGACGGCGAGAGGTCGCAGTCGTAACCGAAGCGAGGAAGAGGTCAGCAAGCTCCGCATGGCGGTTTTGCTGGCCCATCACCCGTGCAGCCCCTTTCAAAGCCGGCAGGTAGTTTGGCTTGTAAGCCAGTGCCGCCTTGAAATGATCGAGCGCCAAACCGGGCTCACCACATCGAGTCTCATAGATTTCAGCGACCTGGAAGTGGCGACGCCAAACACTCGGCGCGCCTTCCAGTGCTTTGATTTCACGTTCAAACAGCGCCGCCAGCATCTGGAAGTTGCCCTGGCGCGCGTAGATGCGACCCAATGCACGCAATACCGTGGCATTATCCGGCTCAAGTTCAAGCGCTTCGCGATAGACTTCAGCTGCCGCCTCTTGAAGGTCTGCTTCCTGTTCGTACAAGCGCCCCAGTCGGTGCAACGCAAACGTGCGCGTTGCGGGGTCCAGGGAATCGTCTTCTAAAAAGACGCAAAGCTCGTCGATCAGCGACTGACGGTCGTGTGTCGAGTCAAAGTGTTCACTTCGCCAGTGCGCCACAACCGCGTCATCAGCGGCGTTTGGTGCATGTTCACCGAAGTTCTCCAAGCCCAGAACGACGTCGTTTTCAGGCGCGAGGGTTTCGCAGCGGCCCAGAGCGTCGATGGCAACTTCGCGCTCTCCGGCTTCGAAACTGAAGTAGGCAGCCGATTGATGGGTATCGTCGTCAGAACCAGCAATCGATACCTCAGCCAGAATGCTCGCCGCCGCCTTGCTATCGCGCAGGACGTGCGCCCAGAACCCAGCCAATGCTTTCAATGGAATCTTGTCGGCGTTTGGCAACTTCGGGTGGTCGATAAGCTGTTCGACAACCTCAAGCGCTTCATCGCGCTTGCCGGTTTCAGCCAGCACGTCGGCAGTCGTTGTCGCTGCGCGCCATGCCACGGTCACCGGCAGGTCATAAACGGATTGGGTCGTCGCATGGTTCAGCGACGTCAGGACGTCTTTGGGGTCATGATCCGCAATGTACTGAGCGTACGCTGCTTCGAACGCAAACAACGACGCAGTCTCGCCACCTTCCCGAGCTGCCCGACGCAGCACATCAATCTGACTTTCGAGGTCCCCTGAGTCTCGCAGGATGCGGCTCTGGATGGCCCAATCTGCTGCATTCAGGTCGAACTCACGCCGAATTTTGCCGTACTGGGAAATCGCCTTATCGGGGCGTCCCAAGGCGTCGTCGGCCAATGCAGCGGTCGTCATCGCGCGCTGTTTGACCTTGGCCGAGTCCGTAATGAGATGAACGTCTGAAAGTGCCGATTGTCGCATCGCCTCGACAACGTCGCGGCGTACCGCGGTTGCTTCAGGCGGACGAAACGCAGCTCGCCGCCCGCTTACATCGGTCGGGGGCATCTCCGTGTCGCCATGTCGTTTAAATCGTGCAGATCGCGTGGTTTCGGGGCTATCCGTGCCTCGGTTGGTTGCCATTCCCTAGCTCCTTGTCCGCCGTCCTTGGCGGTGACTTGCGTCAGCTCAGTTTTCGCCGGGCAACGGATATCGAGACTCGTCGTAGTCCCATCCGTCCCCTGCTTCGTCCATAGCCATGGACGCTAACTTCTTTGAAGTGCGGTGTCGCCGCACCCCAAACGCTACAAGGAAAAGTAATGACGCGCCAAAAAATAGGATCATCTCGTCTGCAAAAACTGCCCAGATGCTGACGTTGGACTCCAGACCGCTCTTCCATTTGGCTTCGACGACCGCGACAGAATGCCCTGTCTGGTGCTTAAATGCTGTATCAAACGACTTTCCACGTCGTACATCCGCCAGAATCTCAGCGAAGATTTCATCACCGAATTCTTTCTGAATGTGGTTCACGAAGTGATAGCTCTGCGCATACGCCAGTGACACCGACTGTTGGTGCGGCGGAAACGAGTTCGTAAGGTCAGCAAACGGCTGCAGGGTTCCCATCGCCGCGCCCTTGGACAGGACATCGCTACGCTCTGCATCCCACTCTTCCGCGTGTTTGATGGCGTAGCCTTCGTGGAACCAACGCGGCATCCGTTTGTATCCTGCAGCGACGTCGACCGCTACGTGGGCGAGCTCGTGCTGAAGTGTGTCAACCAGGTCGACTGGAGCACCGCCCTTCCCGGCGCCATTCAGGATCAAAACGGTCTTCTGATTACTCAGCGAAAGCCCGACAGCCCATTCGGGCGCGCGGTTCGGAATCTCGTGCCATGTGAAATAGTCAGGAATGCGTTTGACGACCCAGACATCCACAGGCGCCAGATTCGGAACACCAAGATTCTTCTGCAGCTTCTGGATGTCGTCCGTAAGGTCAGCCCGCATCTTATCGACAGCGGGCTGAAACGGCTTCGGATAGTGGTAGGTGATTCCCGCCTCGGTCATCGAGGTCAGGTTGTCGGGCATCTTCGCTTGCAGTGGCGCCGCGAATAGCAGCGTAATCAACAACGCCGCGAGTATCGTCTTTAGAGCATTCATCGCTAGTTTGATATCCATCCAGTGAGGATGGATTCAAACTAGACGCGATGTGCGATTCGGCTAGTTCGCGGCGTTCGCCGCTCAGAATTCGCGCTGCGCGCTCAGAGTTCGCTTCGCTCAGAGCTCGCTTCGCTCAGATCTGAGGGAGCAAAGCACCCGAGTTCTGAGGCCGAAGGCCGAATTCTGAGGCCGAAGGCCGAATTCTGAGGGAGCAAAGCACCCGAGTTCTGAGGCCGAAGGCCGAATTCTGAGGCCGAAGGCCTAGAACGGTTCGGCAGCCGTCTCGGTAACGATGTCTTCGTCTTCGATGACTTCGGACTCAAGCGTGCCAAACTCATCGACGAGGCGGCGATGAGCTTCCAGGAGCGCGCGAAGTTCGGCCTCAAACCGGATGCGTTGCTGTCGGACTTGAACCAGGTCGTGGCGCATTTGAGCGAGCTCGCTCTCGGTGTCGGCAAGGATACGCTCGGCCCGAAGCTCGGCTTCGGCGATGATGAGCTCGGCATCGCGCTTGGCCTGATGGCGCAGCTCTTCAGCCATATTCTTCGCCATGTCCAATGCGTCGTGCAGGCTGCGGTCGCGCCTGCGGTATTCTTTGAGTTCCTGCTCGCGAGCAGCAGCTTCGCGGGTCAGACGTTTGATCTCGTCGTGGGCTTGGTCCCAATCGCGGGCCATGCCATCCAGAAACTCTCGAACTTGGTCGGGGTCATACCCGCGGAAACGGGCTTCGAATTGCTGTTGCAGAATATCGTCGCTGCTGAATTTCATATCTGCCTCCGTGGCTCTGGAGGCCATGATAAAGCAGGTTCAGCGGATGGACAGTTTTTCCTTAGTAAGACGATAAGGGAGCTGAGGCAGTAAGGTCTAGGACTCAGCGCTTAGCTCACGGGAGCGCTCAGCGGAAGCTTTCACGGCCGAAATGAGGGCTGCTCTAAAACCGGCGTCTTCCAGTGCGCTGAGACCTGCAATCGTGGTCCCGCCGGGTGAGGCGACCGCGTCTTTCAACGCGGCTGTGTGTTGGTCACTTTCCTGCGCCAGCTTGCCGGCCCCAATGATCGTGTGGATCGCCAGAGTCACTGCGGTTGTGCGGTCCAGACCCACCAACACGCCACCGTCCGCCAACGCCTCAATCGCGGTGAACACGTAGGCGGGTCCACTCCCGCTGATGGCGGTCAGACCGTCGAATTCGGACTCTTTCTTCAGTACGACGACTTCGCCGACCGCATGCAGGAGCTCCTCGATAGCGTCCACCTTTGCGTGTCCGAAGTGGACACCGGTGATTCCCGCGCCCACCAACGCCGGCGTATTGGGCATGCAGCGCACGACGCGTGGTCCAGAACCAATCGCTTCTTCGATGTCTTGCACGCGCAGGCCCGCAGCCAAACTCAATACAACATCATCGTTGGTGAAACTGAACGACGTCATCGCTCGACGCACTTGGTTCGGTTTGACCGCAATAACAAACAAGCGCGGCACCGCACCGGGAAGTTCGGTCTTTGCACCAAGCGATTTGCACAGCGCGTCCGCTTTGTCCGTGTCCACATCGACGCAGCTCAGTCGCTCGCCCTTCAAGACGCCGGCTTTGACCGCCCCCGAAATCAAGGCGCTCCCCATCCGGCCGCAGCCAACCAATACAACGTGAAAGTCTGCCAGGGTCTTGTTCATTGATAGTTCCTTGCACCAAAAATCGCGGTGCCCACGCGGATGATCGTCGCGCCTTCAGCGATGGCGGCTTCAAAATCAGATGTCATCCCCATCGAAACCGTCCAATCGGGATGGCCTTGTGCCAGTGACTTCATCGTCCGGAAGTGACCTTGAGTTGTCTCGATTGGCTCATCAAACGGGGGAATCGTCATAATGCCAGCGACTTGAACTTCTGGAAACTCTGCCGCGGTTTCCAAGAATTCTTCAAGTTCTTCGGGCTCAATCCCACCTTTGGCCAGGTCGTTCCCGGTGTTGATCTGCACCAAGATTTTCTGTGGTTCATCAAGCCGTTTGCTCAGCTCCTTGAGCTGCTTGCGGCGATAAATGGAATGAATCAGGTGGACGTTCCCCGCCAGGTATTTGCACTTATTGGATTGCAGGACGCCGATGAAATGCCAGCGGATGTCATTGGGCAAAAATTCAGCTTTGTCCTGCCACTCCTGAACGTAGTTCTCTCCAAAATCCCGGTGCCCTGCGTCGTACAAGGCTTGGATGTCAGCGACCGGCTTGGTCTTACTCACCGCGACAAGCGTTACCTCAGAGGGGTCTCGACCTGCGGCCTCACAGGCAGCATTGATTCGAGCCTGAATGCCCTCAAGATTCTGTACCAGTTCGTCTTCGCGGCTCATTCGTCGTCCTTGAAGGGAAAGCCGCTAACACCACCAAGTTCCCTGAGGCTAGCCACAACTTCGGTCAACGGCAGACCGACCACACAGGTATATGAGCCTTCAATTCCATCGACCAGAACACTCGCCAGGCCTTGAATCCCATACGCTCCGGCCTTGTCCATCGGCTCGCCAGATGCGACGTAGCGGCGAATCGTATCATCGTCGAGCGACCGAAAGCGAACCTTCGTGGTCACCGCTTCGGAGTGCCGTTTCTGACCGTCGCGTGACACCCAGTAGAACGCCGTCACCACGTTGTGAACGGTGTCGCTGAGCTGCTTGATCATGCGAAATGCATCGTCAGCGTCCGAGGGCTTTTCCAAGACCTCGCCGTCAAGCTCAACAATCGTGTCCGCGGCCAAAATGAAACCACCGGGCACGTCGTCGCGCCCGAAGATCTCACTTCGAACCGCCTCGCCCTTCTCTTCTGAGAGGCGTAATGCATAGGCAGCAGGCGCCTCATCGGGCCCAATCTCTTCGGGTACGTCGCTCTTGAAGACGGTGGGTTCGAAGCCCAATCCCCGCATCAGCTCAAGTCGGCGTGGGGACCCGCTAGCGAGCACGATTTGTCGTTGGTTATTCATCAGGTCGATATGGGACATTGGAATTTGACGTGCGAACGGTAGAATCCCCCAACCAACCGTGTCAACGAGCGAGCATGACCCGAGTTTTCACAATCCTGACTGCAACCGTGCTGATTTTGCTCAGCACCCCTGCATTTGCGCAGTCGGTAGGCGCCAACGACATCGTCCGCTACTCGCGCGAATTCAAGCGTGTTGGCGGGGGTGTGGAAGTCTTCATGCACCGCGCTCCATCCGCCAATGGTTGGTCCATCCGGATTGTGAACAAACGCAGCAAGACCCTGGCAGTCACAACTCTGCCGGAATGGGCTGGCGCGAGTTATTACGAAATCGCGGCGGTGGCGGACAAAATAGGCTCGGCATGGGTCCTGACGCTCGAAGCGCGGCCCAGCCTGAAGATGGACGCTCCTCCGGCTGCAGAAACGTACCAAGCTGCTTTTGTTTACGGGAAATCGCCACGCACCGGCCGAACGATTTGGAAGGTCCTGGCGACCGCGAATTACTCCGCGCTAGATGGCGGAGAGCGGCTTGTCTTCCGCCAAAACCAGCGGACGGGCCAACCTGAATTGCTGCGTGTCACCACCGCGGCATCCACTTTTTGTGGTGGTGAGGCGGGATATCAGCAATTTGTCCCGTCAAAGCTCGCGTTTCGTAGTGAGCTAAACCAGGAGCTTCTGAAGGAAGGCGCATCCAAGGTGGATATCAACCTGCCCGACCAGAAGTTTCAGCAGCCGCTTATTCGCGGGTACTACCTCTGGTATTCGGCGACGAGTGACCGCAGAAACCCCGACGACAGCCTGACCGTGATTCGCCCGCTCGCGCTGGGCGATGGCGAGCTGAGCACGGCATGGACTGAAGGCGATGCGGGCTTGGGTGAAGGGCAATACGTGACCGCACGCGTGAATCCAGGGCTCAAACTCCGTGGCCTGCGCATCTTCCCAGGACACGGCGCAACCGAAGAGTTCACGCGGTATCGTCGGCCAAAGTCACTCCTGGTCTCGTTCCAGGATGGGACGCGTTATGCGTTCGACCTCCCTGACCTTCCACTACGGACCCTACAAGATCGCGGCGGCATCATCGTCAAATTCCCTGCAAGTATCCGCACGAACTGCGTCAGCGTGGTCATCATGGATACCCGCGCGGGCAGCAACACAAACCTCGGGGAAGACGCGTGGAAGGCGCAAACCACTGCGATCGCAGAAGTCACGCCCCTTAGTGAGCTCTACGGACTCAGCCGTGGTGATGCGGCGATCGTCGTCGTCGAGATGCTTCTGAAACAGGATAAACCGGCCGACGCACGTCGCCTTGCGACGCTGGCGAGCCCATTGGGTGAGGACTTGGTCAATGTCCTCAGCCAGGTCGTCGCCAGTGGGAGCGCCGAGGACCGTGCGCGCATCGCTCCCCTACTCCGTTATTTGCCTGCGGAGCAAAGCGTTCCGGTCCTGACCAAACTTTTTGAATCGGTCGACTCCAAAGACAAATCCTACCTGGCGGTGAAACGTTCGCTGGTAACCCATCGCCGCCACGCGTCGCGGTACCTGATTGACATGCTCAACGAAAACCCGCCGGAGGATGAGCGAAAGCATATCGACCTCATCCGGATGGTGGGCCGTTTGGGTAAACCGGATGACATTCGACCGATGATCGCGAAACTGGGCGAAGGCAATTCCCGTATGAGGGACGAGCGCATCCGCGCCATCGCACGTGGCGGAGAACCGCTGCTACCGGACCTCTTCGCTGTGGTGGACAAGGACCCCAATTCCCCGGCTGGTATGGACGCGCTGAAGACAATCGCATCGCTTGGTCGCAAGCTGTATTTCCGCGACCAGGGCACGGCGGCAGGCTCGCAGGCCTTATTGCGTGCCGCGCGCGACGCCGAGTTTAAGCGAACTCGCCTGTTGTCTACTCGGGCACTCGGATACTTCAAGACGGAAGGTGCGGCGCAGCTGTTGAGCAACTACGCAACGTCACAACGCGACCCTCTGTTGCGAAAAGTCGCCACCGAATCCGTCGGTCGCTATCCCGGCGATGACGTGCGATTGGTGCTCGAAAAGCAGCTAAAAGACCCCAGTCCCGACGTCCGAATCAAAGCTGCGGAGGCTATTGGAACTCGCGAAGACAAGGTGAAGTCGGTTCCAGCCTTGGTCGCATACCTGAAGAAGGAACGGTGGTCTGTTGGATTGGACGCTGGGTACCAGGTGCTCGCCAAGACTGGTGACGAGGAAGCACTCCGTTCATTGGAGGCGGATGTTCGTGAGAACCTCACGCAGAAGCGTGCTGAGCTGGCTGCCGCAGCTGTGCAACGCGCAGAGAAGTCGTTCACCGTCCCGACGATCAAAGAGATTGTAGACTCCGACAAGACAGCATTCCTGCTTAAACGACACGCTGTCGACATGCTCGGGGTCGAGCAGACTGAGGACGGCGAGGTGTTGTTGTTGGACATCATTGGAACGCCGAATCGTTTCCCCAGCCTGGACGCCAATCGAAACGAGACACTTCGTGGACGCGCCATTCTGTCATTGGGTCGGCGGCGGGGGAATGAAGCCCGCGATGCGTTGCTCTACATTCTGCGGGACGAAAAGGAATCACATACCCAGAAGATCGTCTTGCGCGCGCTATCGTTCTTCGCAGACGAAGTGGTGATTGCGGAGCTCGAGATCATTAAGGAGACGGCGCCCGAGGATTTGGTCGGGGCCTATGACGATGCGATTTCCATGATCGAACGTCGCGTTCAGATCCGTGGCGTCGGCGAGACGATTGAAGAAGTGGATGAGCGGCTGCAAAACCGGCAACCGCCGCCTAAGTAAAAAGGACGATGACGTGTCATCATTCAGCAAACTAGTTGAGGAAGTACGACAGCAGATTACGGAAACGGAAGTCGACGTGGTCAAAGCCCGCATCGATGCCGGTGAGAATCTGGTGCTCCTCGACGTGCGTGCACGTGACGAGTTTGTCGATGGTCACATCGAGGGTTGTGAGTTCATCCCACGCGGATTCCTCGAACAACGCATCGAAAATCAGATCTCCGACAAATCTACACCCATCGTCTTGTATTGCGGCGGCGGCACACGATCTGCGCTTGCCGCGCGCTCCCTGCAGGAGCTCGGCTATCAGAACGTCGAGTCCCTCAAAGGTGGGTTCAGCGCGTGGAAGCAAGCTGGATACAAGATTCGTGTGGCGCGCTCGTTGAGCCAGGAGCAATTGTCGCGCTACTCACGCCACCTCATCATCCCAGAGATTGGGGAAACCGGGCAGATGGCGCTCTTGGACAGCAAAGTGCTCTTGATGGGCGCTGGCGGTCTGGGTAGCCCCGTCGCGCTATACCTGGCCGCGGCAGGAGTCGGAACGATCGGGATTATCGACAGCGATGTGGTCGATCGCTCCAATCTACAACGGCAAATCCTGCATACCGATGACCGAGTCGGTGTGCCCAAAGTCGAATCGGCTGTCGCAAGTTTGAAAGCGTTGAATCCCGATATCCAAGTGCGGCCGTTCAACACCCGGCTCACGAGCGAAAACGTTCTGGATATCTTTGAGCAGGGTTGGGATGTCGTCGTTGATGGCGGGGATAATTTCCCGACGCGCTATCTGGTCAACGATGCCTGCGTGCATCTGAACATTCCTGTCGTCCACGGTTCAGTTTTCCGATTCGAAGGCCAGGTCACGACCTTCATCCCTCACGATGGCCCCTGCTATCGCTGCTTGTACCCCGAACCGCCCCCTCCCGAGTTTGCGCCAAGCTGTCAGGAAGCCGGAGTTTTGGGGGTACTTCCCGGGATTATCGGACTTCTCCAGGCCATTGAAGTCATCAAGCTCGTGACCGACACCGGCACTCCGCTGAATGGCCGCTTGCTGGCGTTTGACGGGCTGCAAACGAAGTTCCGGGAGCTTCGCATGCAGCGAGACCCGCAGTGCGTCTGTTGCGGAGACGATGCCGAGTTCACGGGATTCATCGACTACGAACAGTTCTGTAACGTGTCACTTTAACCCAAGACGACAACTCGGTATCGACACCGCGGCCTGTCCTCTGGTAAACCAGCGCTATTCCAAATGCAGTTCATGCGAGACTTGGCGTCATGATTGACCTTCGGACCTTCTCCTATATCGATATTTTGCAGCCCAAACTCGCGGGCTTTTTGCAGACGGTTTCCTCCGGTTTCCAACCGTTGGAAAACCAGGCCATCCTCTACGTTGAGGTTGCGCCGGGCATCTCGATTAACCAGGTCACGGACGTCTGCCTCAAGCGCACGTCTGTTCAACCCGGTATGCAGATTGTCGAACGTGCGTTTGGCATCTTGGAAGTGCACCACTTCGACCAAGGTCAAGTTCGCGCGGCCGGTGACGCTATTTTGGATTACTACGGTCTGAAGGAATCAGACCGGATTAAGCCAGAGATCAAGACGAATCAGGTCATCACGGGTCTGGACGGGCACCAATCCATGCTCATCAATCGCATGCGCCACGGTGATCTCATCGTGGAGGGTGAAACCCTCTACGTCATGGAATGTCACCCTGCTGGTTACGCGATGATCGCGGCGAACGAAGCCGAAAAGGCTAGCCCAATCAACCTGCTTGAAATGCGGGCGGTGGGTGCGTTTGGTCGTCTGTACCTGGGTGGTGGCGAAGAAGAAATCGCCGAAGCCCAACGCGCTGTGACCGAGTGCCTTGAAGCCATCGATGGGCGTGTCGTTAGCTAACGAAGTCCCGAGCGTTCAACACTGACAATCCTGGGGTCGAATCCACAACACGTTCGACGAGCACCTGTGCGATTTCCGCAGCGCTTGGGATGGTCGATGGGTCTTCATCTGGATACGCTTCTGCGCGCATATCGGTAGCCGTGCCGCCTGGATTGAACGACAGAACGTGCATCAGCGGGCATTCGTCGGCGACGATGCCCAACACACCTTCCAGACCATGTTTCGACGCGCTGTAGGCACCCCATTGCGCCCTACCCTGACGGCCGACGCTGGACGAAACGCCAACAAAGACACCATCGGGCGTCATGAGCGGTAGAAGATACTTCGCCATCAAAAACGAGCCGTTCAGATTGACGTCCACGACCTGCCGGAACACATCGTCATCGATGTCGACCAGTCGCGCTCTGGGTCCCAGCACTGCGGCGTTATGGATGACGATATCCAACGTTGGCAGTTTTGCGGCCAGCGTATGCATGTCCTCAGACGACGTGATGTCAGCCTTGAACGCAGTGACATTGTCGATTTCAACGTTCGAACGCGCGCAGCCAAACAATGTGGCCTCTGGATATGCGCGCAGAAAAGCAGGAACGAGCGCGTGTCCGATGCCGCGTGAAATCCCCGAAATGAAGATGTTTGGTGCGTTCGTCACTAGAGGACGGTTCGGTCGGAGTTGATCGCGAACGGCCAGCGAAGGCTCTTGTACTCTTCGTTATGCTTGCCCAAATGACGTCGCATCGATCCACGAAACTTGGAGATCAACGAGGTCACGGCGCCGAAAATTTGTGCCCGCTGAGTCGCGTGACGCCGATAGATGTCATAGGTGCGCTCTTCGTCGTCATTCTCGCCGTGTGCCCGGGCGAGGCGCCGTTCGAGGGCTTCGATCATCTCGGCGGAGTTCTCAATCGCTGACGCGCGCTCTTTCAGATACTCGATCATCTCGGTAACGGCGGCCGTCAGAATCTCGCCATCCCAATAGCGCACACGCTCGTCAGGATAGCCAACCGCATTGATGCTTCGCAGCGAGTTTTGGGTAGTTCGCAGCTCAATCGCCAAATGTTTCCACGCCAACTTGTCTTCGATCTCTTCGCGCTTCCAGTCCACAAAGTGGGCATCCGATTCCTTCAGAATTCGGTCAAACTCACGCCGTGCGCTGGTCAGAAGCGGCTGATAGTGTTTCACGAATTCGACGTTCGTATTGGACTCGCACCAAGCGATGCAATCATTCAAGCAGGCGTCGATTTCAACTACGTTGGCATTAGGCATTTGCGTACCCTACAGAGAGCGTTTCCGACCGCACTATTGCTATACGGACGGTGCATTGTCAACGATGCCGTTTGGGGTATGATGGTGTGACTCAAGGCAAAAAACAGCACGAATGACAGAATCACTCGGTCCATACACCCTGGTCCAACAGCTCGCCGTTGGTGGGCATGCGGAAATCTATCTAGCCAAGAAAGGCGGCATGGTCGGGTTTGAGAAGTTTTACGCCATCAAGGCGATGCTTCCCCAGCAAGTTGGCGATGCCGAGGCCGAACAGGTCATGATGGACGAGGCCCGTCTGACCGCGCAACTGCAGCACGACAACGTGGTCACGGTTCATGATCTGGGCAAGGACGGCGACCGCGTCTTCATGGTGATGGAGTATGTTCGCGGCCAAGACCTCAGCACCATGTTGGGCGCGCTGCGCAAAGTGAATGGGCTCATGGCGATCGAGGTCGCCGCCTATGTCGGTGCTGAGATTGCTGCGGGGCTTCATTATGTGCACACCCGCAACGGCAAAGACGGCGAGCCGCTGAATCTGGTGCATCGTGACATTTCGCCACAGAACATCCTCTTGGGCATCGATGGCGACGTGAAAATCATCGACTTCGGGGTGGCGAAACTGCGCGGCGCCGGTCGCATCGAGACCAAGACCGGTGTGATTAAGGGCAAGCTCAAGTACATGGCCCCTGAGTACGCGATCGGCAATCAACAGGATGTACGCTCGGACATCTTCTCTACAGCGCTGTGTCTATACGAGATGATTGGCGGCCGACCCGCGTATGATGACGCGGAATCCGAGCCCAGCGAGCTCATAGAGCGCATCAAAACCGCCGATATCGAGCCCCTCGTTGCAAAGCGGGCTGACGTCCCGGATGCACTTGCAGCCATCATCATGAAGGCGCTCTCGCCGCATCCTGATGACCGATACCAAACGGCGTTCGAGTTCCAGGAGGCGCTGTCGACCTATCTGGCAACCGCGGCGCCGGGATTTACAAAGGGGCATTTCGCGACCTACACCGCACGCCTGCTGGAGAAACTCGGTATTCAGCCTAGCGTCCCATCGGAAGTGGACGGCGATAGTGCTGCGGCGCAGGTATCGCCGCATGACACGCCCACGGCTTCAAACCCTTCGCCTGTTCCAGCCGAAGCAAAGCCGCATGAGGCACCGACGACCGCCAATCCCATTCCACAATTCAATTTGGGCGACGACTTCGATGACGACGACTTCGAAGATGAAGCAACAATGTTGCACGACCCTGAGAGCTACGAAATTGAAGAGTCGGACGCCGACACCGGGGCGCTGCCGGATGCCGAGACCGGCAAACTTCCAGAAGACGAGGACCCTCCATCGATGGACATTCCCGTCGTTGAAGCGGATGAGTCTGTAGAAGTCGGTCTCGATCTGGCTGCATCGTTTGAAGAAGAGAGCGAAGTTGAAGAAGTCGTTCAGCTTGAAGATGGCGACCTATCCGAGGTCAGCGAAGTTCAAGAAGCGCCGCAGGCCGTTGAACAAACCGCACAGCCTGGTGGCCCCGGCTGGAGCGAAACCACCGATGAGATCGAGCTCGCAAAAGAGCCCATTCCGGACTTTTCAAAGCTGGCAGGCCCCAAGACAGGCGAACTAAAGCGTCCGGAGCCTCCGCGCTTGATGACCCAGAGCGGTTTCAATCGCTTTGTGAAACCGAAGGTCGACAACGAAGAGAAAAACGCGGCAGTAGACGATTCGATCGTCATGAAGCGGCCGGAATTACCCAAGCTGAAGAAGCCGAAGCTTCCTGGGCTCAAGAAACCGACCGTTGCAGAAGAGACCCTGCCCGAGATTGAGGTCGAGATTGAAGCTCTGCCCGAGATCGAGCTTGAGGTTGAGCCTGTTCCAGCGCAGGCAGAAGACCAGTTCGACCCAACGATTCAGCAAGACTTTTCGCCGGAAGAACTCGCCGCCGCCGCGGAATCCGTTGCGGCCGAGATGGAGCAAATGGCCGAGAATCAGGCCAACACTCTGGCGCCGGATGCCCCAACGGAAGGGCTCGCAATTCCCTCTGCCGAAGAGATTGCAGAGATTCGTGGCGAGATACCCGATGGTCCTGCGACTGAACCCGTAAAGATTCCGGAAGAAACCGCCCCTGCGATCGCAACGCCAGATCTCGATAACGAACCAACCCAGGGTGTTGCTGCGGCCGACTACTCAAGCGACTTCCCGATGTCGACGCATCCGATGACCGGTGCCCCAGTCGGTGGAGACGACCCCGATTCGTCGATGGGATTCTCAACCTCGTTGGGTCTGGGCGGCGTCGATACGTCGGGACACTTCAAGTCTGCGTCGGACCTGTTGTCTGAGGCTGAGCAATCGGGCGCATTCAATGCCGTCCGTCCCGAAAAGCTGCAGACCCTGGGCGCCGACATGAGTGGACAGTTCATGGCTGTCAGCCCCGATATGTCCGCGCAATTGGGAGCCAGCAACACAGGCAAATTTGCGGCTGCAGACGCATCGGCGTCAAACCAGGTTCCAGTGCTGGATCCTGAGGCGCAGAAGAGGCAACGTGCAAACATGGCGGTAGTCGCGGTCTTTGGAATCATTATCCTTGGTGCGATTTTCGTGTCGTTTGTTATCCTCTAGCCGCACGTACCTCGAAAACGCATGGATGCGTCATGATCGTCATAGGAATCGACCCAGGGAGCCGCTACACCGGCTACGGTATCGTCGAGCGGACCGGAAACTCCTATAAACACATCGCTAGCGGGCGGATTAACGCGACCAAGGCCGAGGATTTCTGCGGCCGACTGGACGTCATTTACGCCGCGCTGAGCTCGGTGTTAGAGGAGTATCCATGCGATGCAGCCGCAGCCGAGACCATCTTCACCGCCCGAAACGCCATGTCGACCATCAAACTGGGTCATGCACGTGGCGTTTGTCTGCTGGCGTTGAGTCACGCGGATTTGGCGGTGAGCGAATACGCGCCCGCATCCGTAAAACAGGCGGTCACCGGACACGGACGCGCTACGAAAGACGCGGTTGGATTGATGGTGCGGCGACTGCTTCAGCTTGATGATGACGCCAAGCTTAGCGAGGACGCGGCTGACGCGCTCGCCGTGGCGATTTGCCATTGCCAGATGGCGGACTTCGAGGCGAGGTTGAGCTCATGATTGCACAATTGATTGGAAACATCGTTCATACGGAGCTCGACCAACTGATTCTGGACGTCAACGGTGTTGGGTATCAGGTCTTCACCCCAATTGGCGCCGCGGCGCGCTTCAATGAATTGGATGACGGACGCTGCCTGGTCCACGTGTACACAAGCGTTCGCGAAGACGCGATTCAGCTTTTCGGCTTCCCCACGACGCGCGAAAAAGATGTATTCATGCGCTTAACGTCGGTGTCGGGTGTTGGACCAAAACTTGGTCTGGCCGTGCTGAGCGACCTCACCGTGAACGAGCTGGTCGTTGCCGTGAATACCGACGATATCGCGCAACTCACTCGCGTGAGTGGTGTGGGCAAAAAGACGGCGCAGCGTCTTATCTTGGAGATGAAGAGCAAGCTCGCTGACATCGTGCCCGACGCAGGTTCGAAGACACCGGCCGCGGCGTCAGACGACCGACTCATCGATGACTTACGCTCGGCGCTCGCGAACCTGGGGTACAAACCCGCGCAGATTGAAGATGTCATCGACAACATGAAACCTATCCCCGACGATGTGAACAGTATCGAGCCACTGATTCGCAACGCGCTTAGACTGCTGTGAACATGCCCAGAGACCCAAACATAGAGCGCACACAACTCGACGAGGATGAAGAATCGGCCGAGTTGTCCTTGCGTCCGTCTGCCTTCGACGATTTCGTTGGCCAGGACAATATCAAGGACAACCTCAAGGTGATGGTTCAGTCCGCAAAGATGCGCGGAAAGCAGCTCGATCACCTTTTGTTCAGCGGACCTCCGGGGCTGGGAAAGACGACGCTTGGCCATATTATCGCCAAGGAAATGAACGTTAATATCCATCTGACCTCGGGCCCAGCGCTGGAGCGAAAGGGTGACCTGGCTGGTATTTTGAGCGGACTTGCCGAAGGCGATGTGCTTTTCATCGACGAGATTCACCGCTTGAATACGGTGGTCGAAGAGAACCTTTATCCGGCGATGGAGGACTTCTATTTCGACATCGTCATTGGCGAAGGTGCGCATGCGCGCTCGATGAAGCTGACATTGCCTCCGTTCACGTTGGTTGGCGCAACAACCCGGTCTGGTCTGGTGTCTGCGCCGCTTCGGGACCGATTTGGTCTTGTGTCTCGCCTGGACTACTACGACCAGCCCGCGCTTGAGAGCATCGTGCATCGCTCCGCCCAGATTCTAGAGATCGGCGTCACTGAAGACGGAGCGACCGAGATTGCACGACGCAGCCGAGGAACGCCGCGTATCGCGAACCGACTACTTCGCCGCGTTAGGGATTATGCGGTCGTCAAACATGCTGACCTGATTGACCAAGACCTCGCTCAGTACGGATTGGCGAAACTTGAGGTTGATGAGTTGGGATTCGATTACCTGGACCGACTGTACTTGGACGCATTGGTGAGCAAGTTTGCGGGCGGGCCAGTTGGATTGGACACCCTGGCCTCCGCGATTGGCGAAGAGCGCGACACGGTAGAAGAAGTCGTTGAGCCCTATCTGCTTCAGCTTGGCTTCATTCAACGCACTCCACGCGGGCGCGTCGCATCTAAATCGGCGTTCGAGCACATGGATGTTGTGCCGCCGTCGAAACAAGGAAACCTGGTGTGAGCATGGACACCAAAGACCACGTAAAAGCGATGTTGGATTCGTTGGGGCTCGACCCAGCGAACGACCCGGAACTAGGCCGCACGCCGGAGCGCGTCGCTACGCTCTTGGAAGAGCTGTTCTCTGGCGTGCATGCGGATAAGCCAGCGTTGTCGATGTTTGACGTCGACAACGGTGACCCCGTGGTTGTGTGCGCCCTGCCCTTCAAGAGCATGTGTGTTCATCATCTGCTTCCGTTCTTTGGTTTCATCGATATCGCCTACATTCCCAGCGACCAAGCTGCCGGATTCGGGGGCTTCTTGCGGGTGATCGAACATTACGCCAAGCAGCCGCAGGTGCAGGAGCGCTTGGTGGAACAGGTGGCGGACCATCTCCAAGAGTCGCTGCACCCCAAAGGCCTGCTGGTACGCTGCCGCGCCCGACAAATGTGTGTCGAGATGCGCCGAAGTTCGTCCCCCGCGACCTTCGTTTCGATGGCTTCCCGCGGTTCGTTGACCGACGGCGAGCTACGAACCCAAATCCTTGCGCAATTCCAGGCAGATGAACGACAGCTGTGATGTTGTCGTCATCGGGGCGGGAATCGCTGGCCTGTCTTGCGTCGTTTGGCTGCGCAAACTCCTGCCAGAGGTCGATGTGCGTTGGGTTGCCAAAACTCAAGAGATAGGCGGCATTCTCTACCACGTTCACAACACGATAAAAGACTGGGTCGGTGTCGACGAGGCGACGGGTCCAGAAATGGCGGAATTGCTTGCAGCTTGGACGGATGAACGCCCTGAAGCACTCGACGTTCAATCGATTCGGCGCACCGATGACGGATGGTTCGTCGATACAATTGCCGCAGATTTTGTTGTCCTCGCCACCGGCACCGAAATCCGAATCCCCGACACGCCGGGCCTGCGTGACGGCTTGGATGAATTCGTCTTCCTCAGCACATCGAAGCACGCCGAACAGCTCGCCGGGCAACGGGTCGCGATGATTGGCGGCGGTGACTCGGCATTTGAGGGGGCGTTGATACTGGCCGACAAAGACGCCACCGTTGATATCTACAGTCGCAGCGAGTCTATCGCGCGGGCCAGATTCCAAGCGGGCGTTGCCGATTCAAAGAACGTGACCGTGATGGCGATTCCCGCAGTGGTCGAATCGGTTTCACCACGCGGAAATGGATGCAACGTCGCTTCAAATCATGGCGAAGTCGAGTACGACGCCGTCATCGTGAAAGTTGGCGTGAAGCCCGTCTACCCGGACTTCGACGACATGCCGGACACGGACGCGCACGGGTATGTCATCGTCGATGCTCAACAACGCACAGACCTGCGACGCCTTTATGCAGTCGGCGATGTTACGAATATCATGCCGCAATCCGTGGCGACGTCGAGCGGCGCCGGGATTCGAGCCGCATACTCAATCTTCAACGAACTCTCGGGCCTAGAGTCTTCAGACTAGCGAGCACGTTATGGCGGCCTTCATCTTCAAGAACGAACCCGACGACTATTCCTTGCAGGATTTGAAGCGCGATGGCTCGGTCGCATGGAATGGCGTGCGTAATTACGGTGCTCGCAACCGCATGAAACAGGCGGAAGAGGGAGACCTCGTCTTTTACTACCATTCAGGAATCAGCAAGCCCGCTATCGTAGGCACCGCGCGCATCTCGAAGGCGCCCTACCCCGATCCAACGCAATACGACGAAGACAGCCCTTACTTTGACGCCAAGGCGACGGAAGACGAGCCGCGTTGGTGGACGGTAGAAATCAAATTTGAATCCGAGTTCGATTCTCCCGTCACACTGGACGCAATGAAAGACGTGGAAGAGCTCGCCGATATCGAGGTTCTACGTCAAAAGCGCTTGTCTGTTTCTGTTGTGACCCCTGATGAGGCCAACTGGATTACCAATGCTGGATCCGCCGACGCCCCCTAGCCCTCTAGCCGATAGCCCGCTCGCCATGAGATTCTTGATCGTTCTAGTAGCACTGCTAACCAGCAGTATTGCCCTTGCCCAAACACAAACCATCACGAGCACATATCCGGA
Source organism: bacterium (assembly GCA_030427705.1). Lineage (GTDB taxonomy): Bacteria > Myxococcota_A > Bradymonadia > Bradymonadales > Bradymonadaceae > JAUIBR01. The sequence goes on from JAUIBR010000030.1 coordinate 76,968, forward strand.
CGGGTCGAAACGCGAGGAATCCCGCTTGGTCGAAGGCCAACCGCACGGATTGGTAAAATTCTGGCACCAAAACGGGCAGCTACAAACACTCGGGCAAATGCGAGCGGGCAAGCAATATGGCCTGTGGCAGCAATGGAACGCGGATGGGCAGCTCATCTACGTCCGGAACTACCGAAACGGTCTGTATCACGGAGATGTCATCACGTACTCCGAGAGCGGCGAGGTGGCTCGAAAAGAACGGTACGAGATGGGACGCATCGTCGGCGAACGATATGAAGCCATCGACTATGGAAAAGGCCTGCGTGTCACACGAACCCAGTACAAAGACGGGCTACTTCACGGATCCCACAAGGTCACCGAGGCGGGGAAGCTTCTCCAATCTGGCGAACACATTCTTGGCCTAAAGGTCGGAAAATGGAAGTTCCAGCACGATGGGAAAAGCGGATTTGAAATCCACGATTACGTAGATGGCATGCTCGTGAGATCGTGCTCGGGGCCGCGTGGACAGAAGCAGTGCAAAGAGCACGCGCCATATCGACGTATCGCGAACGCTTGCGTGCCTAGTAAGCAAACACACCCGGTGGATCGCAATGAGGCTGCAATCCACGAACTCGATTCCCAATCACTGACCGAAACATTCAAAGGCTGCCGCGAAAACCTGCACGTCGATTGGTCAAAATACAAAGTATGGACATTCTATTATTTTGGGAGGGAGCGAGCTGGCAGCCTGACGCGCGTGGAGGCAAAAGGAAACGCATATACACTCGTTTTCTCCAAGTACGTGGGCTGCTCCGGCGGATTCAAGATGCCCAAGTTTTGGCAGCAGGTCACGGTGGTACTCCCGAAGGCCGCCAAACCGAAAGCTGTAGTCAATACTGAGGCCGCAAAATGCGGCGGAAAGCCACGTCCCTAGCCTCCGAGCCCCCTAGCCTAAAGCCAACAGCCAAATCGGGATAGGGGGCGGCTGTTCTCAGCCGCGCCCCTCCCACACCACCCTGCATGCGGGTCCGCACAGGGCGGTTCGATGAGTTGAGGTCATGTCTTCGCCAATCTCGGTAATCCAAGTTCGT
>JAUIBR010000001.1 GCA_030427705.1 bacterium
CCACACATGTTGTACTCAACGTCTTCAGGCGAAGGGTGAGTGCTCAAGTAGTTATCCAAAACCACCGGGTTCATCCACCAGGTGGTTTTGGATAACTACTTGAGCACTCACCCTTCGCCTGAAGACGTTGAGTACTACATGTGTGGACCACCTATGATGAACGAAGCCGTCATCAACATGCTGATCGACCTGGGCGTTGAGCCAGAGAACATCATGCTCGACGACTTCGGTGGGTAGACCATGGCAGTTCCGGTAGCACCAGGTGAGGGGCCCAGCGCTCTTCGGCGTTTTGTGTTGCCGGGGCTCTTTGTTTTGGCGCTCTTCGTAGCGCTGTTCGCACGGCGCGGACCGGACCAAATGGCCTTTGGTGGCAACACCATGGGCACCACATACAGCGTAAAAATCGTTGGGGACGGCGATGAAGCCACCGCCAAGAAAGCCGTGGCCGATGCGCTGGAGTCCGTGAACGCGCGGATGTCGACCTACAAGAGTGACTCTGAGCTCATGAAGTTCAACGCATCAAAGGAAGCCACCTTTGACGCTTCAGCCGAACTTCGACTGGTGATCAAATCGGCCCTCGATGTCAGCAAGCAAACCGGTGGTGCGTTCGACGTAACCGTGGGGCCCATCGTCAATGCGTACGGCTTTGGACCTAAGGGATCGAAGACGATTCCATCTGATGAAGAGCTGCAAACGCTGTTCACCAAGGTTGGCCATCAGAAACTCAGCATCGAAAGTGGCAAACTTACCAAGACAGAGCCTGAGTTGTTTGTGGATTTATCCGCCATCGCAAAGGGTTACGGCGTCGACAAGGCCGCACAAAGTCTCGAAGAGCTCGGATTCACAGACTTCATGGTCGAAGTGGGCGGCGAGGTCCGAACACGTGGTGTGAATGCCGAAGGCGAGCCCTGGCAAATGGGAATCGAGACACCCACTGATGGCGAACGTCAGGTGCAGCGCGTGATCCCGTTGCGCAACAAGTCGCTCGCAACGTCTGGGGATTATCGGAATTACTTCGAGGAGAACGGCGTTCGTGTATCGCATACCATTGATGCGCGTACCGGCAAGCCGATCACACACAAGCTTGCCTCAGTAAGTGTGGTATACTCCAATTGTATGCTGGCCGATGCGTGGGCAACTGCGCTGAATGTGCTGGGCGAAGAAGACGGCTTGGCGCTGGCAAACAAACAAGGCATTGCTGCCTTGTTCATCGTTAGAGACGGTGAAGGTTTCAAAGAGATTGAATCCGAAGCTTTCACCAAAATGACAGGGAACTCTCCATGAATCATTTCATCATCGCCTCATCATTCCTGGACGACCTGAAACTCCCTGTCGACGTCACGATCGAGACTTTTGTTTTAACCACGGTCATGATGGGAATCATCATGTTCGGCATGGCGCTTGGCGTCATCTTCAGCAACAAAGAACTCAAGGGTTCATGCGGCGGAAAGGGCGGCGAAGATTGCTTCTGCGACAAGAACGGCTTGCCGCGCGCATGTGAACAGATCGGAAAGCCTCACTAAACATGGACGGATACTACGGTGAGCCAGTAGCGGACGTCCCACCACAGATTTGGTGGCGACTCTACCGCGGTACTGAGCCGGTTGGGTATCGTCAGAAAATCAACAACACAGACCTGTATTCAACGGACGGCTATTGCTGGAAAGGCGGGCGAATTGCGCACGATCATGCGGTGGTTCAGACCGAGATGCGCGACCGCGGCAACCAGCGAGTGTTCAATCTCGATCGCGTCTACATGCCGAAGACCGGCTCGCAACCGCCACGTGAGGCTGTGGCACTCGAGCATCCGGAGCACGGCACGCTCCTGTGGTTCTTAGAGTCCGGCGAGGTCATGCACTACAACGATTTCGCCTCTGGATACGTCCGATGCGAGAGCATTATCGGTAGCTTGCACGGCCAACCAAGCGCTGCTGAGTTGATTCGAAAAGCGGTGGAAACCTACCGACCGAAGGTGGGAGCAACGGCGACAGATGTATTGGTGTTCGCAGTATCCGCCGTGTTGGGCGTGGTCTTGTCCGGGCTGGCGATGTTCACCGCGTTAGGAAACATCGGCTCCGGCGGCGCACTGCTGGGGTTGGTCCTGGCGCTGGCCCTAACGTTCAAATGGTCCCGTCGAACGCATGGCGCATTCACACGACATTGGCTGAAGTCCGTCTCGTGGAAGACCGCTGGAGTTGCGGCGTTCGGTATCACCACTGCTTGGGCCCTGTTTTCCCCTGAAACCGTCGGTCTGATGCCCATCATTGCGATGTTGGTTGCCTCGACGGTCGTGGTGTTTTTGACCACGATGCTAACTGGCGCGACGAACGCGTGGATGAATGGCGGGTTTGCGGGTGAGCTTCGGCGAACCGAAGTTGTAAGCGTCTAGACCTTCGCCAACTCGGCGTGAAAATCCCAAAACACCTGAAGAAACTCGTCGGGCGTATCTTCCATCGGAGAATGTCCTGAGTGTTCCAAAATGAAGAGCTCCGTATCCGGGAGCTTTGCCTTCACATCGAACGCATTCTGCACAGGGATAGTGCGGTCTTCGGCGCCCCACACCAGTAACGACGGGATGTCTACCGGACCAACGTGACCGGTTCGGTCTGGCTCAGTAAGCAGGTCCGCCGCGAGCTCGAGCATGAACTTCATCCGGTCTGGTTGCCGCAAGGGTTGTGCATATGCGGCGATCTCGAAATCGTCCATCCGCTCACCACGCCACTGCAGCGGTTCGAAGATTTTCGTGTTCCGGTGGGTGAATACAAACTTCGACAGCCGGCTGGGGATGAGCCCAACCGCAGTCTTAGCAAACGGCTGCGACGGAATTTTCAGACCCGGCGCGACCATGATCAGCGACTCAATACAGTCCAAGTCCTGAACCGCACGGTAGCTGATAACCGCACCCAGACTGTGTCCGACGACGTGCATCGGAGTGTCGAGTTCGTTGAGCAACACCTGGAACCACGCTTCTAACGAGGCGACGGTCGGTTCGACCCGATGATCGTGATACGTGCGGTCTCGGCCGTGTGCCGGGAGGTCTGGAATGATGAGGCGATAGTCTTGGGACAGCGCATCGGCCACACGTCGAAACGCCATCGAGTGAGCCATGAAGCCGTGCATCAGCAGGAGCGTGGGCGCGTCCTCGTCACCAGCTTCGTACCAGTGGATCGGGTAGGCGTAATCGGGAACTGCTCGATAAACCGAGCGCAGGGCCAGGGTATGTGTCTTCGTCCAAATCACGGCCGGGGTTATTACCACTGTCACAAGAAAACAAAAACCCCGCCTCGTTTCCGAGGCGGGGTTTAGGGTGCCAGCCAGCGCGTCGGTTGGGCGCTGGTTATTGTATTAGCCGCACTGGCCAGCGTTGCAGCTCTGCCCGCTAGGGCAGTCGCAATCGTCGTTACAAGATGCTGCGGGAGCAGCGGGGTCTTCGCAGGTGCCTGACTCAAGGTTGCAGACTTCGCCTGCGCCACACTGCTGGTTGCAGGAGCAAGCGGTCTGGCATGAGCCGGCGTTGCAGATTTCGTCACGAGCGCACTCAGCGTTCGTTCGGCAGTCAACGTTCGGGTCAGCGTCGCAGAATCCGAAGTTGTTGCAGACGTATCCAGCGTCGCATCCTTCTTTGGTTTCAGCGTTGCAGGTAGCTTCGCACTGAGCGTTCACGCAGATTTCACCAGCCGAGCAGTCAGCGCTGCGGCGGCATCCGAATGGCTCGCACAGTCCAGCGCGGCAGCTTTCGCCGTTTGCGCACTCGCTGTCGTCAGCGCAGGTGCTGAGGCACTGTCCGTCGACGCACATTCCACCGTCGCACTCTTCGTTGAAGACGCAGGTTTCAGCGGCTGCGACGCAGCTTCCGTCGATGCAGTTCTCACCCGATGCGCAGTCCGTACGCTGCGTGCACTCAGGTGCTGCGGCGTCGACACATTCGAAGTTGCGGCACTCTTGGCCGTTAGCGCATGGGTTGTTCGAGTCACACTGTGCTTCGTTTGGTCCCTGGCAGACGTTGTTCACGCAGCTCTCGCCGAGTGCACAGTCAGTTGCGCGGACACACTCAAGCTCAGGGCTTGGGTTACAGGTACGCTCGCCGAAGTCCGTCAGGACAGGGAGGCACTGTGCAGGGGTACCGTTCTCTTGGCTGACACGGATGCACTCGAAGCCAGCTGGGCACTCGTGGTTGTACTCACAGGTACGGGTGCAGACGCTCTCGCCAGTGCGTGATGCCTGGTCGAAGTTCAAGCGGATGCAAAGTGCGTTGTCTTCGGAGCAGTCAGCGTCCGACTCACAAACCTGGCAAAGTCCTGCAAGACCGCGGTCTTCCGTGTCACGTGGCTTACACGTATTAGCGACGCAGATTTGACCGTTCGGGCAGTCAGTGTTGTTGTAGCAGTTACCGCCGTCGTCGATGACCACAACCGTGGTGTCTTCAACGTAGGTCTCTTCACAGACGGTGTCGCACGAAGTCTCGTACCAGCACTCGTCCCAGCAGCTCCAGGGGTCGCAGTACGTTTCGCAAACTTCGTAGTCGTAGCAGTCGTCGTAGCAAGCACCTTCGTCTTCCGCGACGATAAGACATCCCGACAACGTCATTGCCAACATCATCAGGCCCAAACAGGATGTAATCAGTTTCGTGAGTTTCATTTCGTTCTCCGTTTCACTTTCGTGCGGTGTGGCACCCTACACGGTGTAAATCTTGTTGCTCGGTGGGTAAGACGCACCGCTCATGCAGGTATTCAGATCTTTTTAGAAAATTTGCGGTTAGAAATGAAGGCAGGACGGATCTGCACAAAACATGCGCAGATCCGCAGTATAAAAGATCAGAACGTGACTTCAGTGGACTGCCCACTGGCCACAAAAACCCAGACTTCTTTGCCTAGATTTCCGTCCGCATCCTGCAAACGAACCACGTGTGGACCGCCTTCGATGACGAGCACGTTTGCGGGGACGACCTGCTGAGTTGAGACGCCATCAACAAAGATCTTCGCCCCGTTCGGTCCGCTGATCACGATATAGCCAGGCTTGAAAGGGAACTTCGCAGGTGTTGTGGCCTCTTCAAATGTCTTTACGTCGCCTTCTGGAATCTTGACTGGGTCCGTTCCGAAGTCGTCAGCGACCTGCGCCACACGCCGTAGCTGCGCGGCGCGCGTGCGGAGCGACTGCGCTTTGTCTTTGTCGGCAGCGAGCTCATCGCCTGTCCATCGGACGCCCGATGTGTACAGACTTGCGAGTTCAACGCACGCTCCTGCGTGGCCGCCCTGACAGGCACCTTCGAGCGTGTCCACAAACTCCTGAAGTCGAACCAATTGTCCGGAGGCCGTCCAGACAGCTTTGATGTACTGGTCGCAGCCGCGCTTCGAGCCCCCTTCACAAGCTATCTTGTAGAGCGACAACGCTTCCTTCTCGTCTTGCTTCATCAACCGGCCTTCACGATGAAGGTCGCCTAACACAACACAAGACGGCCAATGTTTGGCTTTGCAGGTGTACTCAAAAAGCAGGTGTGCGCGGATGGGATTGTTCTTTTCGTAGAGCAACATCATGCCTTCGCCGTAGCAAGCATGGGCATTTCCGAGCTTGCACCCTTTCTCGTACAGCGACAGTGCTTCTTCCTGGTTGGGACGGACGCCATCACCACGCTCGAAGCGCAGAGCAAGGTTTACGCAAGACGCTGCGTCGTCGGCATCGCATGCTGCCTTGAGTTCCGCGACAACGTCCGTTGGCTCGTCGGGCGGTGGATCCACCGGCGGCGGGCCTTGCATCGGCGTGGCAGAACAGGCAGTTACGAACGCAAACAGTGATATGAACAAAATCCTTCGCATTGAGCTCCTCCAGTCATAGCGATTCGGCAGATTCTAAAACAAACTCCATGCCATATACCGCATGTGCTGAAACCGGCATAGAATCTAGAGCTAAATGGGAAGCGATGTTTCATGATGTAGAAATCTTCGCGCAAATCGCCTAGTCGCGCAGTTTTTGCGCCATTTGGAGATTCGACTGGCGAGAATAGTCGGCCGTGTCTATGAGTTGTCTGCGTGACGATTGAGCGGATGCAGTAATGAACAACTCAAAGCGGCTTCGGATCTTTTTGACGGGCGTTGTGCTTGGCACCTTGGTGTCGATGGTGGTCTTCCAATACTGGCAGGCAAACCGCGACGAGACGCCGGCGGGCGGGACCACAGAACGATCTGATGTGGTGATGTCGACCTGCGAAATGAAGAAGGGCGATAAGCTCACGAAAGAATGCACCGAGATTCGCAAAGAGGTCGCTTCTCAGTTCGTGCCGCCTGACACCTTGCTATCCAAAGATCTGGACTGGCATATCGGCAAAACGCTTGCTGTCGATATCAAGAAAGGGAACGCCCTTCGAACCGTGGACTTCCTGCCAAATTAAGCGATGGCAATCTGCGCGATATCCTCCATACTCCTCTAGCCCAGCTAGTATCATTCATTGGGAGTTAACTTTGCGTAGATTCATGATCTTTGGCGCGACGATGCTCGTTGCGTGTGCGGGAGAGCCGCAACCTCGCAGTGCAACAACCACCGCGCCGCTTGAGGAAACGGCACCTCTGCCCAAGAAAGTCACTCCAACGAACGAGGACGTCAAAACTCCTGTTGTGGAGGAGGTCGTAGCCGAAGTGCCTGTTGTTGAGCCCCAATCTGCGCCGCCTGCAGCCGATTTGCCGCAAGACAGCCGCCCGTGTCGCGCAGTGCGGATTGAGGAGGAGGACGACTTTAAGACCAACACCAAATACACAAAGACCACGACGACAGACTACACATGGAGCAAGACCGGGCTGAAGAAACTGCGCATCGAGACAAAGGACTCTAAGTACGGGGACTCCTGGCAGGACTTTCGCATCAAGAAGGGAAAAGACGGACTGCCAAAGTCAATCCGCTCACGTGGTGAAGCCCATAAGCCCGATGGAAAACTAGCAGCCAAAGCGGAGTACCTTTGGGAATGGGAGTGGACCAAAGGCAAACTGTCCAAATTTCGATTCACCCATTTGGGTACAAGCAAACGCGTGGCTGAGCTGGTCTTGACGTGGCCGAAAGACGCCAAGACCACGCCGACCTATCCCCATATTTTCGAATGGATGACCTGGACGGACCGCATCAAACCACGCGAAGAAGTCTACTCGCTTTTCTCAGGTGGTGGTTCGGGCCCGGTGAGTGGCAAGACCAGCATGTGTAGACACTATCGAGGTGAGAAGCCCGAGTGCAAAGAGTCCACGCTTGACCTTGTTTACGACGAGCACGGTCGTCTGATTTCGGTAACCACCCCCAAAGAGGTCGCCGAAATCATCAACGGAGCCTACGGTCCGCTCCAGATGCGCAAGGAGCGCAAGAAGCCAAGCTACACAGATATCGAAACGACGATATGGGACTACTCTCCGAATGGCCTGCTTGGTGAGATTCGTGAACAATCACACACGATTCGCGACGGTGACAAGTCAGGAGGACGGGAGGCCGACTATCGTTGGGAACGTGATGATTCGGGGAAACTGCTTAAGAAGTGGCGTACATTCTATCACCTCGGAAAACCGGGTAGGCCAAATATGTCCCACGAATTCCACTATGAATGTTCGAAGGAGTAAGCCTACCCTGTGCAAAATCATTTCAACGTGAGTACGTTATGTCATTAGTCTCTGCAATCATGCCCAATGGAAAGTCTGGCTTCGGCTACGGCTCCACCGCCGAAGACGTTACCGACGGCGTCGACCTGACCGGAAAGACCTACCTGATTACGGGATGTAACTCAGGCATCGGCTTGGAGACCATGCGCGTGCTGACCATGCGTGGCGCGACGGTCTTGGCGGCCGCGAGAACGGTCGAAAAGGCGCAGAATGCTGGTCAGCAGACCGGAGGCGATACCATCCCAGTGGCGTGCGAACTCTCTGACCCGGATTCCGTAAAGGCGGCGGTCGAAACCGTGAAAGGGCTGGACAAAGAACTGGACGGCATCATCGCCAACGCAGGAATCATGGCGTTACCGAAGCTTGAGCTTGTACACGGTTACGACAAGCAGTTCTTCACCAATCATATCGGCCACTTCATCCTCGTGACCGGGCTTCTGGAAACGTTGGCCGATAATGGGCGTGTCGTGATGTTGAGCAGCGATGCGCATAAGTCGACGCGCTCGGGCGGCGTGCAACTCGATAACCTCGATGGCAGCAAGGGATATCAAGGCTGGTTGAACTACGGTCAATCAAAGCTCTGCAACCTGCTCTTTGCGAAAGAGCTGTCGACGCGCGTGAAACCTAACCAGGTCGCCTGTGCTGTGCATCCGGGGGTGATCCAGACCAACCTTGCCCGGCATATGAGCACGCTCACCAAGATTGCGCTCAGCATCGGAAACCCGCTGTTTTTGAAGTCGATCCCGCAAGGCGCCGCCACCCAGACATGGGCCGCAGCCAATCCTCAATCGCGAGAGGTCATCAATGGCCAATACCTGGCAGATTGCAACGTCGCGACGCCCTCGAAGTATGGGCGAGACATGCGGTTAGCCAAGGCGCTTTGGGAGAAGTCTGAAGAGATAGTTAGTCAGCTGTGAAGGCTGTTGCACGCCTGCTGCAAACGCAGGCTGTTTCACGCGGGCTATGGACGCGAAGCAGATTAGTTAATTTGCTTCGCCGCCCAATCCCGCAGTTCCAGCCGGTGAATCTTGGCGTTGTGACGTTTATCCACTGGGAAACTGCGGTGGAACAGGACGTGTTCGATGGCCTTCGTCTTATCGTTGGCCTCTGTGAGCTTCAAGACTTCGGCCTTGAAGTCGGCCTCAGACTTGCCGCCTTGACCCGGAAATTTGCCAGGTTCTGGCTCGACCACGATTGCAGGTACCTGGCTGCCCGGCTCGCCCAAGCCCACCAATGCTGACCGATAGACATCCGGGTGGTTGTTCACGATGGCTTCGCAAGGGACCGAGAACATTGTGCCGTCAGCCGTGCGAACGCGGTGGCTCTTTCGCCCGCAGAACCACAGGCGGCCCTGCTCGTCCTTGTAAGCGATATCGCCCATTCGGTGCCAAAACGGGCCTTCTTTGTCGTCGGTCTCGTAAATCTTGGCGAGCGCGGTGTGTTCGGGCTTGTTGTCGTAGACCCGCGTGACCTGTGGACCCTGCACGCAAAGCTCGCCGATTTCGCCGGTGGGCAATTCTTCGACGTCGTCCCAACGTTCGATGACGTCATCGGTGATGGTGATGATACGCGTCGTGATGGTTTCATGCGGTGTTCCAACGCACATGCCGGCGCCTGCTTTACTGGCTTCAGCCGTTTCATCGAGCACTTCAGCGCTCGAGATGGTCGAAACAGGCAGGCTCTCCGTGGCGCCGTATGGCGTGTGGATGAGGCCGTTCGGCATGACTGGCTTGAAGCGCTCCATCATCAACGGGCTGATCGGCGCGCCAAATGTGAGCAAGCGCGTCATCGACTCCAAAACGATATTCTCTTTTTCGCAGTAGCGAAGCACTGCGTTCCAGATGGCCGGAGAACCAAACGCCATATCAGCGGCGTGGTCCATGATGGCTTCGACGATGTTCGCAGGGTCGACCTCAGCTGGCGCTTTCGGGTCCATGTCTGGGACGACACAGACGCTTCCCATTGCGGTTGAGAACAAGGCAAACAGCGGGAATCCCGGCACGGCGACTTCGCCAGGCAGGATATTGTACATCGACTGAATCGCCTTGGTCTGCGCGTCGAAGATGCCGTGCGTGTAGTGCACCCCTTTTGGAGGGCCTGTCGAACCGGAGGTAAACAGAATAGCGGCAAGCTCGTCGCGACGTGTGTCTGCGACATCAAAGCCGCCTGCATCGAATTCTGCCTTGCCGGAAAGGTCGAGCGCGCTAGACCACCAGAGGTTCTCGGTGCACGCGATCTTCTTGACGCTCTTGAACGAACTCGACTTAACCGTCTTCATTAGGAATGCGAGCTTGATGCCCACCATCGCGTTCGGTTTGCAGTCACGCACGCACGCCAAGAAGCTTGGGATACCCATTCCCGGGTCGATAAGGACGGGCACCGCGCCAATCTTGAACAGCGCAAACGTAATCGCGATGAGCTCCAACCCCTGCTTCACCATCAGCAGGCACCGGTCACCGCGCTCAAATCCTGAGCGGACCAGGGCATGTGCGTACGCGTCGCACAAGCGGTCAAGCTGGGCGAACGTGAGGTGAGAGTAGTTTCGAACACCAAGCGTGTTGTAGCCCTCGGGCACAATCAGCGCCTTTGCATTCGGCATGGCTGCAGCACGCGCCGGCAAATACTCAGCGATATTGAACTGCTCGCCTTCCTCGGCTTCCCAAGGTGGAATGGAGGGCGCCGATGGCGGCAGAGAATAGGTCAATTTGGTGATATCTAAGCGCTTCATGATCTATCTTGCTCGTTGTACTCGCAGTTTTCTTGCTCGTTTTACTCGCAGTTATCTTGCTCGTTGTACTCGCAGTTATCTTGCTCGTTTCACTCGCGTTTACTTCTGCTTCGCAGAGTTCTGCTACCCCGAAACCAAACCAAAAACCAAGAACCAAAGACCAAGAACTAGCGGAGGATGACCTCGATCCTCGGCCCATTCCCCAAGATGACTTCGCCGGGAGCCGTGTGCATATCGCCATCGATTGTGTAGACGATGGGCTCTGGTGAGCGGAAAACGACGTTGGATGCGACACGGGAGCGCGCCTTTTCTTCCGGGATTGGCAGGCCCAAACGGATATTGGCGAGCTCGGTCGAGATGCCAAGTGCGCCGGCTTTGAAGGCGAGCATGTGGAAGGCGTTGGCGCGTTCCTCGCAGCGGATGAAAGGACGGAAACCCAAGCCGATTTGATCGATCGTCGAAGCCAGAATCGTAGTGTAGTCCTGCTCTTCCCAGCTCTCTTCGCCGTCGATCTCCAACTGTGCCCGGAATGGTTTGACGACCTGCTTGGCCAGTTTGCCGCCAAACGGAATGCTAGCGACGGTCTTGCTCAACAAGACGGCCGCGGTGCTTGGCGACGGATGGCCAGTTCCGTAGTAAGCCTCAAGAAAGTTCGAGACCAAACCGTTTCCAAAGATGAAACCATAGCGCACGCCTGTTTCGTCTTCGATGCGCAGCATATCGCGCTCGGTCGTCTCGAACGGGGTGCCGATGTAGTACTTCTCGACCAGATTCGCGAGGATTCTGGACGGCGTTCCGCTAATGCCGATCCCGTTGGACACGGTATTCATCGTGCCGCCACGCATGAACGTAATCTTGGGCAGAGGTGTATCGCCGTAGACCTTGATGAATGTCGTCAACGACACGTGGTTCGTGCCATCTCCGCCATTCAACGCCAGAATCTCGATGCCCTGGTCCTTGAAGCGCTTTGCGACCTCGACAACATCATCGACTTTGTTCGTCAGCTCGTAGGTATCATCCGAGCCAAGAACGAAAGCCAGCCGGCGCATCTGCTCGGGGTAGCGGCGATTACGTCGGCTGTGCGGATTTGTAATGATGCCTATACCAGGCATGGTTGGCCTTTACTTCGATTGGGCAAAGAGCCAGTCCAAGACCTGAGTTTCGAAGTTGCTCGAAAACGCTGGCAGATGGCTCTCGCCGAATATAGACCAAAACTGAACGTCGGAGCCACCATCACAATTTTCGTATTGGTAGACATCCGTCTCATCACCCAACAAGAGCGAGATGTCGATATCTTCGAGCTCTGCGGGCGTGTCATCACAGCCGTTGTTTTCAGCCCACATTTCAGCGGACTCCGATGCGGAGGGGTAGCCACCTGACACAAGGTCGGGAAGTTTGCCCAGGTACAGCACAATTGCGTCCAGTGTTCCGTGGATTTGCAGGACCGAGACTGGTTCGGAAGGGTTGCATTGGTCGGGGTCATACCACATTGCGCCAGCAACACTGACGATCGCGGTGACCTCACTGGCCATGTCACAAGCCATTCGGTAGCTCATGAATCCACCGTTTGAGTGACCGACCATGTACACGCGGTCCGCATCGATATTGTATCGCTGCTTGGCCTCAGAAATCAGCCCTGACAGGTAGGCCACATCATCGACGCCGGTGTCCTCACCGTCACAGCAGTACTCGGTCGCATTCCAATATTGCGCACCCACCGAATTGGATAGTCCGTCCGGTGCGATCATGATGAATTCACGATCTGCCTGCTGACCCTCGAAATCGAACCAACCGCGCTGGAAATCTGACGTCGCGGTGTAGCCGTGAAGTAGAATCAGAAGTGGGTACGTTTTCTGAGGATCGAAGTTCTCAGGCAGAATCGGGTCAGTCGGCCGCACGCTGCCTAGTGGAGCTTCGTAGTCCACATTATTGGCGTTCGTGTTGTTCGAGTTGTTGCTGTTGTTGGCGTTGTTCGAATTGTTCGCGTTGTTGGCGTTGTTCGAATTGTTGCCGTTATTCGCGTTGTTGACGTTGTTGACGTTATTCGCGTTGTTGACGTTGTTCGAATTGTTGCTGTTGTTGACGTTGTTGTCGTTGTTACCGCGGTTGCTATTTGCCGCCGAGGTTTCATCATCGCCACACGCAGCCAGAGCCGCACACATCAACGCCAAGAGGACGTACTTCTTCATTGCTTTCGCCTAAGTCTAGGTCTGCCAGAACCATGTAGGGAAGTGTGTACAGAAACGCTCTGGCGAGTGCAAGGATTAGAAGGGATAACGGCCGCGGTCGACGACAACCTGGGCGACTTCGCGCCGAAGAGTAACAGTGTCGACGCGCGCTCTTGGGGCAAGCTTGTCGAGGTTGTTCAGGTGTTTGGTAAGTTTGTCACCGTTGGCGAGGTGAGCGAGCAGGTCCTCGGCCAGGGTACGAACTTTGTTGTAGGCACCCGCGACGGCTAGTCGTGATGCGGCTTTGTAGTGATCGACGCCGCTCTCCCCTTTGATAGCCACAACCTGTTGCGTGCGCGAAACGGTCGAATCCATCAGGTACACATTGATCATTAGGTCGGCCATCATCAGCAGGATTTCCTGCTGTTCGCGCAGGTCAGCCATATGTTTCTGGATGGCCTGATTCGCCACGTACACCGTCAATTTCTTGGCCTGTTCGGTCAGGAACTTATCGAAATCCAAACCTTCGTCTTGGCCAGGCGGGGTTACCGCGACTCCTTCACCTAACGCAGCCTCGACCTTCTGAATGAGTTCGAAGAGGTTCAACTGACCTTTCATCGTACGCTTGAGGATCGTCCCCGGAATCAACATGCGGTTGATTTCATTAGTGCCCTCAAAGATGCGATTGATGCGGGTATCGCGGTAGATGCGCTCGACCTCGTACTCCGCGCTGAAGCCGTAACCACCGTGAATCTGTACAGCCTCGTCGATGACCATCTGGAAGACTTCGGAGCCAAAGACCTTCATGATCGAGTCTTCGACCGCGAACTCTTCGATAGCTTCCATCATCTGGTCGACGTAGTCGTCTGCGGTGTCGTCAAGCGTATCGAGGTTTTGGTCCATGTACCCGGCGACGCGATAGCACATCGACTCCAACGCATAGAGCTGGGTCGCCATCTCGCCAATTTTGGCGCGGATTGCGCCAAAGTCGCCGATTGGCTGCCCGAACTGCTTTCGTTCTTGGGCGTAATCGACGGCGATCTTCATCGTCCGTTTGCCGCCACCCAAGACGCCAACACCCAGCTTGAATCGCCCGATATTGAGGATGTTGAAGGCGATCTTGTGACCTTTTCCGACTTCGCCAAGCAGGTTGTCTTTCGGGACTTTGACGTCGTCCAAGATCAGCATTCGCGTGGATGAGCCCTTGAGACCCATCTTCTTCTCTTCGGCACCCGTGCTGACGCCTTCTCGAGAAGCTTCGACCATAAACGCCGAGAACTTGGTGCCGTCGACCTGGCAGAAGACGGTAAAGAGGTCTGCGAATCCGGCGTTTGTGATCCACATCTTTGAGCCATTCAAGATGTAGTGCTCGCCATCATCATCCAGAACGGCGGTGGTCTTCGCGGCAAGCGCGTCCGAGCCACTTCCCGGTTCAGTCAATGCATATGCGGCGATGAGCTCACCTGTCGCTAGTTTTGGTAGCCACTTTTCTTTCTGCTCCGGAGTTCCGAAGAACAACAGCGGCTGCGAGCCGATGCCGGTGTGGGCTCCAAAAGAAACGGAGAATCCCGCGTAGGTCGAGAGATTCTCCGTTACGATCATGCTGGTGGTCTTGTCGACGCCAAGCCCGCCATACTGCTCGGGCACATCCATCATCAACAGGCCCATATCCGCGGACTTGCGCAAGATCTCGACCATCTTGTCGAAGTCTTGATGTTCCAACGCCTCGATATGCGGGTGGACCTCGCGCTCCATGAACTCACGGGCGGAAGCGCCGAACATCTGTTGCTCTTCCGAGAACTTCTCCGGGCAGAAAATGCTCTCAGAACCGACTTCGTTGATGAGAAATGAGCACCCCTGCGGGGCCGCGCTGCTGTCCGCCATTACTTGACCTCAATGGAACTGAATGACCGTTCATTCACCTTTGCCAAGTATTCTTGATCTTCGATATGTAGTCAATCTAAGTCGGCAGCGTCATTCCTCGAATGCTTCGCCGCTGCCCACTTTCCAAGCAGCTCCGATGGCCAGGGCAATCCAAAGCAGGTCAAAGAACGAAAGCGATAAGCGATCCAGCCAGCTGATATCGGCCAAAATGCGGTCGACAAGGGGCTCAGCGATGGCCTCGCGATCTTCGTCGGACATCTGCTGGAGTTCACCTGCAATCCGACTTTTCTCTTCACCAAGAATGCGGGTCTCGTTTGCGCTCAGCGGCATCTCTTTCTCGTTCAGGGCCACTATTTCGGGTGAAATCTGCCCAGCCTCCGCCTGTATTTGAAAGACCACTTCGCCCAAATACTCATCGTTGTAGGCAATCTCCTCCATCAACTGTCCGGGCTGCACAATGACGGCGGTTCCCACCTTGCCAATCCCCATACCGAGAATTGAACACGCAACCGCGATCATCGCGATCGCTGCGTTCCCGCCACCGGCACCATACATCGCTGCAAAACCAACTACCGCCCCCACGCCCAGGGCAGCGTAGCCAATCTCCATGCCGGTGATCGCAACCATTACGGCCCATCCGACCCCCGTTATCAGTGCAGCCGAAAGACCGGCCAGCGCACCCAGTAGAAGGTTGACCCTGGAAAGAACTCTTCTTTGGCGTTCGGTTGCTCACTCTCTTCTTCTGACATCTTTCCCTCCCAAAAGCGGTCGTAATGCACCGCAAAATAGGTACAAAGCTAGCGGTATTGCTGGCTTCAACGTGATCCCAATGATTGTGGGTTACTTTGGAATCCGAACTATCGCAGATTCACCGTGGGGTTTTCAATAGACGAATCGTTTGAGCTGTTCGTGAATCTGCTTGGCCTGTCCTTCTTCCAGCGAGTGTTCGGACAGTTGATAGACGTCCTTGCCTTTGTCATCGGTCGTTTTGTCCAAGACTTTCCAATCCACGAAAAGGCGAAGCGCGTTGAGGTAGGTCGGCTTCGACAAACTCTCGTGGAAGAGCACTCGCCCACGAAGGTAATCATTGCGGGCTCGAGTGAGCGCGCGTTCAACAATCTCACCGCCTTCCGTGGGTTTCTCAAGCTGCGGCAAAATACTGCCCACGATGGCGTAAGCCTCCAAGAAGGTCAGCACTAGCCGGCGGAAGAACGCCAATTCCGGTGGTGGACCCCATGCGATTTTGACCATGGTCTTGCCGTCTTCGCCCGCCTCTTGCGTCACCCAACCACTGCTCTCGAAGTAGACTAGCGTGCGCATGAAGACGTTTTCAAACTCTGCGCGTTCTTCATAGATCCACTCGTACTTGAACAGTCGAGATAGGAAGAGCGTGGCGCTCATCAGCTCATCCAAATCGATGCGCTCCGCGCGGAACTTCGCGATTGCGGCGGCCAACAGCGCCTCCGGCACGAAATGGTGAACGATGTTGTTGCGATAGTACGAGAGGTCGTGGCGCGCCTCTTCCGGCACGCTGTAGAACACCTCGTCATCGAACTCACGGACGGTGACCTGGTTTGCCTTCTCGAACAGCTCCAACGCCCAATCCATTAGCGGAGCGACGGACTGTCCCATCGCCGCTTCGACGTCAAACTCGCCGGCTTCAAGCTGGCTCATACTGCGCTCTTCATCGCTGTCAGAGCGTTGACGTTCCAAAGACTCAATCAATCGGCCGCTCTCGGCCATGCGGTCTTCCAGCGTACGCGACATGCGAGCCATCTGACCGCGCCGTTGAAGGAAGTGCAGCAGGAACCCGACCTCGCCCAGGAAACGGGCGCGGTCGATACCTCGTCCTTCGTTGTTCAGAAGGATGGTTGCAGCAAGCGCGCTGGGCGTGACCGTGGTCACCTGGTTAATGTCGTAGATGACGCGGTGCGCGAGGCGCACATTGAGGTTTCGAAGCTGTTCTTCATCTTGGAGCGTGCGGTCGATATCGAACTTTTCCAAGTACTCTTCGAGGTCGATGGGGTCGTTGAACTCGACGTAGAGTCGACCGTACTTGGACGTCAGGAACTTTGGCGCTTTGAGCAATGCACCCAATGATTCCTTTTCCTTCTCGCCGCCCAATAGCTCATCGCGATAGGCGCCCTCTTCGATAATCTTCTCGTAGCCCACCGAGATCGGAACGACCTTGAGCGCGTCCAAACGCCCGGATGCATATGCCCGGATCACCATATCCAACATCCCGTAGCGCGGCTTGATGAGCTTGCCTGTGCGGCTGCGGGTGCCTTCGATGAAGAACTCAATCGGGTAGCCTTCTTCGAGCATGCGAATGACATACTCCCGGAACACCGCAGCATAGAGGTCGTCGCCTTTGAACGAGCGGCGCAGGAAAAACGCGCCCGAACGCCGAAACAGCGGCCCAAGTGGCCAGAACGAGAGGTTCACTCCGGCGGCGATGAGCGGTGGCGTCAGGCCGTATTTGTAGAAAAGATAGGATAGAACCAGGTAGTCGATATGCGACTTGTGGCTCGGGATAAGGACGATATTGCTGTCTTTGGCGGCCTCGCGCAGTTTTGTTAGACCGTCTTCATCGACCTCGAAACCGTCGTAGATGCGGTACCAGACGAAGCTCAACAGACTCGAGAAGAGCTTGATGACAAGCAAGTTGGGGTCGGCCGCGATCTCTTCAAAATTCGCGCGCGCCCGCTTTGTGACCTCTTCTTCGCCAACGCCTTCTTCAGTCGCGATGTCCTTGATGACTTTCGCGAGCTCAGGGCGGTGCAACATGTCCCGCCAGACCTTGTGGGCTTCTTCACCCGTTGGGCCAAGAATGACGCGCTCTTCCGAGGCAAGCGTTTCCAAGAGATTCTGGCGAAGCATCTCGGATGCATCGGCAGAGTCGGCGCTTGGATACTCGCGAAGGAAGTCCTTCAAATTCACGGGTGTCGAGACCTGCACCACAGGTTGACCGAACTTCAAGAAGCTCTGCCAGAACGCTTGCACGAAGTTCACGAGCTTTCGGAAGAATCCAGGCGACTGTGCAGTGCCGAAGATATCGTCGAGCAGTGTGGGATGCTTCGAGTCGGGGCGCTTCTCCCAAACCAGGAGCAGCGGAGCCACGATGACAGGTGCCTCGGACTTACGCTGCGCGCGGATCATTCGATAGAGGTACTTCTGGCTGTATTCGACGTTCTCGTTGCCGGTGGCTTTCGGCTGCTCGAGGAAGATGAAGACCGACTCGCCGTGTGTGACCAAAGACTGAAGGAGTTCCTCAGGTTTTGTGGACGACTTGGGCGTCAGGAAACTCGCCAACCAACCGAACATGGTGCGGAAGAAGATGGTCCGTGGGCCATTGCTAAAGCGAGCTTTCGGCAGTTCGTGATTCTGAAACGCCCAGTTGAAATATAGGTAATCCAAAAGGCTGCGCGAGCGCATGACGTAGACGACGGTGCCCTGGCACGAAGCGTCGTTCAGCTTGTCGATATTGCGTTGGTCGAACTGAACGTGTGCGAACAGAAAGCGCGCAAGCGCAGTGATGATGCGGTCAAACCGCTCCAACATCGCTGTTGGATGTGGTTTGCTCACCCATCGTTGTGCCAGTTCAGAGCGGCGCTTCTTAAGCGCAGGGTCCTCGACCTCAGAGGGCTCTGCCCCGAGACCGGTGTTTTCCCATGGAATCAGCTCCTCTTCGGGTTCTTCCGGCAGAGGAACGTCAGGCTGTGGTTCGCTAGCCATGCTATCTAGTTATAGCGCCGAAAAGCGAAGCCTCAAGCTTGTTCAAGCTGAAACGTCTCTATGTGGTTGTTTGGCATCGACTTTAGCTTGATCGTTTTTTCGAACTGCGACTCAAGCTCTTGGATGGCCTTTTTCTCGGAGTGGCGTAAGTAGTCGACCACTGGCGATGCGGCTTTGACCAAGACGGTCTTCTTCCCCATCACCGGTGCCTCGCGCTTGATTTCGCGCAACACTTCATAGGCCACTGTCTCGCGCGACTTCACGTAACCGGTGCCGTTACAGGTCGGACATGCTTCGCACAGGAATTGGTGAATCGACTCTTTGACGCGTTTTCGCGTCATCTCAACCAGTCCGAACTCACTGATGGCCAGGGCATTGGTGGTCGCTCGGTCGCGCTGCAGCGCTTTCTCGAGATGGCGGTAGACCTTCTCGCGGTGGCGAGCGTCTTCCATGTCGATGAAGTCGATGATGATAAGACCACCGATATTGCGCAGACGGAGTTGGTAGACGACCTCATCGACCGCTTCCAGATTGGTCTTCAGGATCGTTTGTTCGAGCGATGTGTTGCCACGTCCGACGAACTTGCCGGTGTTGACGTCAATCGCGGTCAAGGCTTCAGCACCATCGATGACGATGTGCCCGCCGGAGGCGAGGTCTACTTTGCGAGAGATGGCCGTGCGGATTTCCGCTTCGATGCCATAGGCGTCGAAGATCGGCTCTTCACTCTCGAACAGCTGAATCTCGCCCTCAAAACCGGGAATGTACTTAGAGACAAACTTCTCAACCCGCTCTTTATCGCGCGGATCGTCCAGAATGATGGCATCGATATCGACGGCAACAAGGTCGCGTACCGCGCGGATGACGAGGTCCGACTCTTCGTACAGAAGATACGGGGCTTTGACGCGATTGTGCTTCTCGACGATGTCCGTCCAGAGGCTAATCAACCCTTCCATGTCCTTGCGCAGCTTCTGCTCGTCAACGCGCGCAGAGTTCGTGCGAACGATGAAGCCGGTTCCCTTTGGTCGTGCATCTTCAACGATCTTACGAAGGCGCCGACGTTCTTTGTCGGAACCGATTCGCTTTGAGATGCCGATATGCGAGACGGTCGGCATGAACACAACGTAGCGGCCCGGAAGCGAGATATGGCTGGTGAGGCGTGCGCCCTTGGTTCCGATGGGTTCCTTGGCGACCTGAACCAGAATCTCCTGACCCTTCTTCAACGAGTCTTCGATGTTCGCGCGTTGCTTGCCGCGGCCTTTGGGCATCGGCGTATCGCTGTCGTCATCGTAGAGTGCAAAGTCGTCTTCGAAGTCGTAGACATCGCTAGCGTGCAGGAACCCAGCACGTTCATGGGCGATATCTACGAACGATGCCTGCATCCCAGGCAGGACATTCGTGATGCGGCCTTTGTAGAGGTTTCCGACAATACCACGATCGCGCTTACGCTCGATGTGGAGCTCGCTGATGATTCCATCTTCAACGAGCGCGACACGGATCTCGGAGCTGGTCGAGTTGACCACGAGAACGTTCGACATAAATTTTCACCACACAAGACGCCAGATCCAACACGGCCCACGTTCCGAAATTCATCGGTTCATGGTCCCGTATTCGTTTCTCAACGACTTGCCTAAATCTTTTAAAACTGTGTGAAGACCGCGTATCACGTGGACTTCGAATATCTTCTAAGGCAGGAGACCTGCCATTAATTCCTTAGTTCTCCAGATGGATTTCCACCTGAACGAGCCTATTTGGCGCGGAAACTATCACACGCGTATGAAAAAAGGAATCGTGGCGGATTAGGCCATGGCGAGTTCGCGCTGCAGGTCGACGCCGTGCAGCTCACCGTCGACCGAGAAGTAGCCGACGAGCTCATTATCAGCCGTGAAGCCAATCGTGCTCAAGGTATTGATGTCATCCTTGATGTACATCATGCGCTGACCGTTGAGCACCATGTGCAGCGCGATGGTCTGGTCTTCCAGCAATAGCGCGATGAGGTGACCATCGTTCGAAAATGCCATGTCGATGACAGGCTGCGAGGTCGAGAACCGAACGAAGTGCGTACGGGGCGCAGACGTATTGAAGATCTCGGTCTCTTTGTGTTTGCGCGAGACGGCAAACATATTGCCTTGTCGATTCGCCGCCAGCGATACAACGCCAGGCCCATCTTGGACGCGCGTCCACGAATCGTCACCCTTCGCCGTGCGGCACATGTACACACGCCCTGAGTCAGATCCAGCAACGTAGAACGACCCGGTTCCATCGGCGGTTAATGCAGTGATGGAGGCTTGGCGGATGTCCGAGAAAACTTCCCGCTTCTCTTCTGATGCCGACACCTTGGTGATGACGCCGTTCTCATGCCCAACTAGCGCGAATTCCGAGCCGAGGCATGCGACGGAGGTCACCTTGGCTTTGCTGGTGGCTGCGTCGGTGACGCCGTCCTTGTTTCCGACCTGAATGTTCCCGTCGCGGTCCACAAGCGCAAAATTCTCTTCGAAGTCCAGGGAAGCGAATGTCAGAGGTGCTTTCAGTTTCACCCCGACTTTGAACACGCCAGTGTTCGAAGCGACGATTTTGTCGAATGACGGTCGCTTCATCTCCTCGCTGGCCGAATCCTTGACCATCCGGCGCACGGTATTCCGAGAAGGGTTTCGCTTGAAGATTGCTGCTTTGGGTCCGGTCTTGTCGCGGTCAGAAGACACGAGGAACGAGCCGCTGCCCTTGCGCTCACGCTCAGTGGCTTGATGAAACTCGGATTCAGAACTTTCAGCCCCGGCGCTGCGCATCTCGGGTTTCTTTACCGCTGGA
This sequence comes from bacterium, assembly GCA_030427705.1. GTDB lineage: Bacteria > Myxococcota_A > Bradymonadia > Bradymonadales > Bradymonadaceae > JAUIBR01. The sequence goes on from JAUIBR010000001.1 coordinate 20,949, forward strand.
CGCCCTCCAGTTTGGCGGGCTTCCTTCTCGATCGGATCGAGCTCAGCAGAGTCGTTGCCTTCGTCTTTTGGCTCTAGCTTGCCACTCTGAATGAGGTGGTCGATGCGACGGATGACCTCAGCCAGAGTCTGTGGTCGATTGGTTGGGCTCTTTGCCAACATGCTGTCGACCAAGTCTTCAAGTTCCGCCGGGAAACCAGCCGTAGGTTTCTTCTCGCGAATCTTTTTGGCAGGCGTGCGAACATGCGCGCGCAAAATCTCGTAGACGTTGTCGCTCTCGAACGGCGGGCTGCCAGTGAGCAGGAAGTAGAAGATCGCGCCCAAGCTGTAGATATCGCTGCGGCGGTCGACATCGCCGGCCATCGCTTGCTCGGGGCTGGCATAAAGCGGTGTTCCCAGGAACCCTTTGGTCATCGAGACACCGTCGTCCATGCGAACAATGCCGAAGTCCAAGATGTGCACGAAGTCATCACCCGCAGGCATGATTTCGAGCATGATGTTCTCGGGTTTGAGGTCGCGGTGGATCATTCCCGCTTCGTGCGCTTCGTGTACGCCGTTTGCGATCTGACGCAGGTTCTTGGTCGCACGCAATACCGACATCGCACCGCCTTTTCGCACGACGTCTTCCAACGTATCGCCCGAGATGAAGTCCATCACGATACCTACGAAATTGTCGTAGAGCTCGATGACTTCGTAGAACGGCACAACGTGTGGGTTTCGCAAGCGGCTAATCGCTTCGATCTCACGGTGGAGACGGGCACGAATCTGCTCTGGGTCAACACCGGCAGGGCTCTGCTTGAAGTTGATAATCTTGATCGCGAATTCGCGTGAGATCGCCAGGGATTCAGCACTGTAGACCGAGCCAGATGCACCCTGTCCGACCAAGCGGGTGATCAGGTAGCGCGAATCGAGTACGCGTCCAACCCACGGGTCAAAGCCGTCCTGGATGGTAGACCAACCGCCTTCAGGCGCGGGACTGCCGCAATGCATGCAGGTCTCGTCCTCGGGGTAGGTCACCGACGTGCAGGACTTGCAATAATGCCCTGGCAAGCGGCTGGCGTACTCCCTGCGCCGGCGGTCGATTGTTTCTCGATCTACCAAAGTTCGTCCCTAGTTGGGTGAGTTACCCTGTCTTCAGTATTGGTCGCAGTGGATATCAGACCAACCTACTGAGATCAAAGGGTAACTTGCCCCGATACCCTTCTCCCGAGTGACTAATAAGACGATAGTACCGAAATCACACCGCGTTGGCACCTGAATTCGGCGCAAAAAGAAACGCCGTCAGCGAGGCTGACGGCGTTGAAAAAGGCTCTACCTGTTCGAAATGAACTACTGGACGAGATCCGCGGTCTGCGACGTCAAGCTGTTGTAGCGAAGCTGAATCTCAGCACCAGCCAGGACACGTTGTGCTTCAAGCTCGTCTTCCCACAGGAACTTCACACCAGGAAGCCCACTTGGGCATGGGTCGATTCGGTACCGATCTTCCGAAATGACACAGCCATCAGGGAACGTTCGGTCACCGATGCTCTCTTCGATGCAGTAGCCCGTCGCACGCAATTGCTCTTGGAGCTGAGCCGCTGGCAATGCCTGCGTGAGGCGTGCACGGAGCTGCAGTCCGCTGTTGCAATAGTAGCGTGCTGGGGTTTCATTCGTTCCAGTGTTGGGAACTTGCGTGCATTGACCTTCCCCGCGTCCATAAGGGAACGCTGGGCAGCTGGTGTCGTCTGGTCCAGTGCAAGGCAGAACTGGACGGTTGATGCATCCACCACCTGGATCGCTCAGGAATTCACCGATGGCTTGCAGGGCAGGACTGAAGTCACCATTACACATCCAACCCGTAAGCGGCACGTCAGCACCACCCTCTTCTGGTGGATAAAAGTTGTCCGCTGGGAAGGTACGCAGGAAGCGGTCGTAACGGTCGCCACTGAAGGCCTGGCCGAGCGTCGTCGCGCAGGTCGGCGCAACCTTCTCGAACTGATCGTTGGAGCATTGCTCTTCAGTCGGTACGGCGCCTTCATATCGGCGTGAGATACCGTGAATCGAGGCAACCAAAACCTCGGATTCCGAGAAAGAATCTCCCAGGACTTTGCCCTTCGAGACGGCGAGGTTGGTCAGGAATTGTTCCTTAAGGTCTTCGACCGGGATAAGCGGCGAATTCTCATAGCCCTCTTTGTTGACGATCTCGCAGATATCACCGCCACATGCGCTAGTTGCGTTGAGTTCAGGCCGCGTCGGGTCGAAGTAGTCTTCGAGATTCCGCGAACCCTCGTGCGAACAGTCGTTTTCGTCTGTGACGAAGACAAGGGCGAATCGCGAATCACGACGCAATAGGCCGTGATTGGGGGCTGATGGGTCGGTGGACTCACCTTCAAGTGCATCTTCAGCACCACCAGTGTTGGTTGGCGATACCGCTTCAACTGCGGCGACAAGACCAGTCTCAATACCGTAGCCGCGAGTACCAACGAGACTCATGCAGGAGAAGTCCGCCGACAGACGGTCGACATCAAGTGCACCCGTTGTCGTCTTGTAATCTTCGGACTTCAGGACTTTCGGGATGTTTCGGTATTGAGAAGCGTCGGGGAAGAGGTCGGCCGGCTCACACGCCGTGCCGCCACCACCGCAGCCCGCAGAAGCGATCGAGCAACCTGCTGGCACGCCCAGAAGCGCACATTCAATCTCGTTGTCGCTCCAGTTAAATGCTGCTGCGTTCTGCGACTCCGTACAAGCGACGGCTGCTGCAATCGCGTCTCGAATTGGGGTGTAGTCACCCGGAATCAACGCACCGTTTTCATCCACCGCCAACTGACAGCTCTGGTCGAACCCTGGAACCGGCTGCGGCGTTGCCTGCAGCAGACCCGGTTGAGCGACAGGCTCAAGGGTGTAGTTCGGGTTCATGTCCGTCGTGGTGACACCGATGTGGAAGTCCAAGTTCGTCGCGTTCAATTCCTGAACGAAGAGCCGGAAGTTATCACGCAGGACCTTCTGCTCCTGACACATCGAACCGGAGTTATCGACCACCCAAAGGATGTCGATCTTCTCGCTACTTCCGACGCTGAACTTCTCTTGATATTCGACTGCGCCCTCTTTGTCGTTTTGCGACACAGGGTGCGTGTTGCAGCCCGCTGCCATCAAAGAGATAGCCGCGACACCAATGCCTACACTGCGGAACACGTTCATTCTAATTTCCAATCCAAGTGGGATATTGAACTCTTGGGATTTTCTGTCCATTTCCAGACCTCACCGACGATACTCGCTGCGCCAATTTGAATCAACTTCGCTATCGCCGCTGAATCAACTACGCCCGACTGTTTTTGTTTCTCCGATTGTGAAAGTAACAGGTTCTTTTTCGGGATCCAAGAGTTTTTGTAATTTTTTGTATAAAATATAAATCTGGTAGGGAACGCGGTTCCAGCTTCGCGTTTCAGCTCCCTGCGTTCGCGTTTCAGGCATTGGCTTCGCCTCGCCCTTTCAGGCTTTGGCTTCGCCTCGCCGTTGTGGTTTCATTTGTGATCCAACGCTGTGGGCGATTCGCAGTGGCTTCCAGCAATCAGCTTCCAGCTGTCAGCGGCGGCCGGGAGAACCGCAACAAATGGGCAAGATTCTAGTTAACAATGATAGTCAACGGTGAGTGGTGTCCACAGACGGCGCAGACGAAACACAGATGTGCACAGACATTCTTCAAGAGGGCATCAGGCAAGTCACAATTCTAGAGTTGTGAGGTGTTGAATGCCGTCGCAGAAGGAAACTTCTGTGTGATTCTGTGAACCGTCTGTGCCGTCTGTGGATACGGTAGTTCCCATTGGCTCCGATTCACCCAGCCAGAACTGAAAGCTGAATGCTGAGGGTGCGGTTTCATTTTTGATCATGGTGTGCGCCTTCGCGCATGTGGATAACATGGTTGTTGTGGATTGCGCGTTTTGGCCACCGAGGGGAACCGAGATCCGTGAGGCCCCACCGAGATTTCTTTGTCGCAATCCGGTGGCGGGCCCGCATATGAGGCAGTGCGATAGGGCTGAAGTGAAGGTCCCACGCCGTCAGGCGTAGGAACCGTAGCGTTGGTCAGACCGAAGTAAGAGGCGGTGTGATGTCCGGGTGGAAATGAAAAAGGCCACCGGTTGGGGTGGCCTTTGCGATTGTCCCTGGCTTTAGGACTTAGGAGCGGTGCGTCGTGTAAGGAAGCAGTGCGATCTGTCGCGACTGCAAGATTGCCTTACGGAGCTTGCGCTGGTTGCGTGCGTTGACGCCCGTGATGCGGCGAGGAAGGATCTTGCCGGTAGACGTAACAAACAACTTCAGGAGCTCTGGGTTTTTGTAGTCGATGATCCAAGCTTCGTTTTGCTCAAATGGATCGACCTTCTTTCGGCGGCGCCAGTTGATTCGTTGATATTTAGACATTTCGTATCCTTTAATTAATTGGCCACTGAGCCAGCAATATTACTTAATCTTCGCTTCGACGAATTCGACGTGCTTGCGAATTTTTGGGTCGTACTTCTTGATACGCAGTTTGTCAGGCGTATTTCGACGATTCTTCGTCGTCGTGTAGAAGAAGCCGGTGCCGGCTGATGAAACCAATCGAATTTTTTCACGCATTTTCGAACTCCAAAACTCGCCAGGGGCGCTAAAACACTAGCCAATCGCAAAAAACCCCTGAAAGCAGGGTGGGCGATACTAGGGGATCAGATTTGCAAACGCAAGAGTTTTTCGCGGCTTCGCCGCTGGCGTCGCTCGTTTTACTCGCTGGCGTCGCTCGTTTTACTCGCTGGTGTCGCCCTACGGGCTGGGGTCGCTCGTTTTACTCGCTGGCGTCGCCCTACGGGCTGGGGTCGCTCGTTTTACTCGCTGGCGTCGCCCTACGGGCTGGGGTCGCTCGTTTTACTCGCTGGCGTCGCTTGCCTGCGGCATCGCTGGCGTCGCCCTACGGGCTGGTTTCGCTCGCCTACGGCTTCGCTGGGGTCGCTCATTTCGCGCACTGGTGTCGCCAGACCGAAGGCCGACCCCAGCCGAAGGCGACGCCAACGCGAAGCGTGACGCCAGGCCGAGGGCCGACGCCAGCCCGAAGGGCGTTCCGCGAACTCTATTGAATTTCGGGCAGGTTTGCACAAAACTGCGCCGACCATTCGACTAACCGTTGAGTTTCGAATCGGACGCTTCGAAACGCCGAGTGAACAACATCGCCAGAAAAGGGCTTGAGGATGAGATATTACACGTTGATTTGCCTGATCGCGCTAACTGCGGCGACGGCTTGCGGCGAACCACAATACGTTCGCGACACGGAAGAACCTCGATTGGACGACTACACGATGAGCCTGCGTTTCGACCGCAAGGACTTGGATCGTCTGTATGAGGAAAACTCGGATGTGATGATGAAGTCTGCGATCATCAAGCAGTGGGAGCGTGACGCGGCGTCGGGCAACCCACCCGTTGTGGCGGTCTTCCCGATCAACAACGAGACGAGCGAGCATATTGAATCGCAGCTCGATGCATTGCTCTCGCGAATCGAAACCGACCTGGTCAACAAGTCACCCGTCGACGTGGTGAGCCACGAAAACCAACCGGAGCTGATCGCTGAGATCAAGCGACAGCAGAGCGAGGTCTACGACCCATCACGGCTTGCGACGTATGGCAAGCAGCTGGGCGCGCAGTACTTTGTGACCGGTAAGGTCTACGACTCAGCCGAGCGCGTCGGAGATGAGCGTCGCGTGCAGTACTTCATGTTCCTGCAGGTGATCGACGTGTCGACCGGCGCCATCAAATTCCAGAACGAATCGGGGCTGACGAAGGGCCTCATCCGATAAATCATGCCCTCACCCTTCACACGAGTTCTGCTAGTGGTGCTCTTGGCATCCCTGATCTCTGGATGTGCGTCGTACTCCGACCAACTCCGGGAAGCGCGGACTGATGTGGTGCAAGGGCGCTCGGAATCGGCGGTAGCTCGTATTAACGAGGAGCTCGAGGTTGACCGATCCGAGCAGCTTCCCAAAGACCTGGAAGGGGACCAATCCTTGCTATTGCTTGAACGTGGCACGCTCTTGCAGGGGCAATCGGATTACAAAGGCGCGTCTCGCGACATGATGATCGCCGATCAACATTTGGAGTGGCTCGACTTAGACCCCGCGATCATCGAGTCGATCGGGAAATGGTTGTACTCCGACGATTCTGGCGGCTATCGCGCGCCTGGCTACGAGCGGCTGATGCTCAACGTCATCAACATGGTGAACTTCCTTTCCGTTCGGGACTTTCAGGGGGCGAAGGTCGAAGCACGCCGCTTTCAGATCATGGAGTCGTACTTCCTTACCGAGGGCGATCAAACACTACTGCCCGACCTGCTGGCGTTCGGCAATTACTTGTCCGGCATCGCGTTCGAAGGATCGCGGAACTTCCGATTGGCTGCGCGGTATTACTCTCGAGCGTGGCACTTCGGAATCCGCTCACAGCCTTTTCGCGAGCGGCTGATCGACCTACATCGTCTGACTGGGTACAAAGGCCAAGAGGTCGACCCACGAAAGAGCGGCTTGGATGTTATCCGCGACGAAGCTCGGGCTGCTGGCGGCATGAATCAGACCGACTACCGGGCAAAACATGTAGACGGCGAGGTCGTATTGGTTATCCAGTCTGGGCTGGCTCCGTACAAGAAGGCGGAGCGGGTTCCAATCGGGATGGCGTTGACCTGGGCCATGCGCTATCCGATCTACTTTTCGACGACAAACTACCGACGTGCCAATGAGCTCATGGTTTCTGGCGCATTGAAGTGGGTGAACTTCCCGATGCTGACGCATGAAGGGCTGCCTCCCAAACGCAACGTCAGCGTCTCCATCAATGGCACCGCATATCCGCCACGAGTCACGACCGATATTGGCCGCTCCGTGCAAGCCGGCTGGGAAGAGATCGCAGGCCCACTTATGGCAGCGGCGATCACCCGCATGATTGTTCGCGGAGTGATTGGTGCCGGCACCCGGGAAGCTTCACGATCGGCCGCGAAATCTGGCGGCAATAGTAGTGGCGCTGCATCGGCAATCGGTGTGCTCGCTCAGCTCGCGGTCGAAGGCACATTGACCGCGATGGACACGCCGGACACCCGCAGCTGGACGACACTTCCAGCGACTATTCGAATCGTACGCACAAAAACGAGTAATCTTAACGACCAAGAGATAAGGGTAGGGATTGATGGCCGCACGGATGTGCGCAAAGTCAAACCTGTGGCAAACAACCTCACGGTGGTGAATTTCTCAAAGATTCGCTAGTCCAAGAGGGCGAACCCTAAGGATTGAATGATGAAATACAGATACAGCGTAGTCGTGGCCTTCGTTCTGATGCTGATTGCATCAGATGCATTTGCGCTCGATGCCTATAAGGATCGTCGTGGCATGTTCGTTGGTCTTGGCGTCGGCGGCGGCGTGGGCTCAGTCCCAGACCAACCAGGCGAGGTCACAGGCGTTGCAGATGGTGAGATGGGGCTTGCGACTCAACTGACCGTTGGAAACGGCATTTGGAAGATTTTGACGATGGGCGGCCAGTTCAACTGGTGGGTCCGAACGGTCGATGTGAACGAGCAGAGTCTGTCACACCACCACCTCAACTTCTTGGCGACCGCTTCCTTCTTCCCGCTGGATTTCCTGTACGCCACGGGCGGTTTCGGGATGGGTTATGCCATCTACGATTCGTCTGTCGCGGGGATCGAGGTGAAGAAGTACCGAGAGCTCGGCATCGCGGCGAAAGTCGGTGCGGGTATCGAGTTTTGGGTGAATGGGCAGGTTGCGACCGGCGTGGAAGCGGCATACACCCGTCATTTCTACTCGGGTTCAGATTTCGACACGTTCACCGGCGCACTCGTCGTTAAGTGGTACTGATCGCCAGTTGCGCTGCGCCGATCATACCCGCCCTATCGCCCAACTCGCCGAACTGAATCTCAAGATCTCGGCGCGCCGCCTCCAAGATGACTCCGGGGAGTTTCTCCAGGAATTGCTGTCTGAAATGGGGCAGGTTGGAGAGCACGCCGCCACCCAATAGCAGTAACCCCGGGTTTAGTAACGTACAGGCATTGGCGACCGTGATCGCGAGATAATCTGTCGATTGTGACCACAAGTTGGCTAGTTCAGCGTCGTCGAGCCCGGCATCGGCCTGGCTAAGATCGAACTCAGCGTTGATCGCGGCGACCTGTTTCTCAAGATGGACGCCGCCGGCGTATGCCTCGACACATCCTCGTTCTCCGCACCCACAAAGCCGTCCGCCTACGTTGACTTTCGCGTGCCCGATTTCGCCTGCGACACCGCCGTGCCCTTCGACCAGCACACCATCGCAAATCGCCGCGCCCCCGACACCTGTGCCGACGTAGACTGCCAGGATATCATCGTGGTCCCGGCCGGCTCCGTACACGAATTCGCCCCAAGCCAACGCGTTGAGGTCGTTGACGACGCGAACGGATGTCTGCGTCTGTGCCTCCACGAGCTCGGCGAACCCAACATTACGCCAGCCAAGATTCGGTGCGTTCACGACGGTCTTGCCGCCCTTCGACAATTGGGCTGCCAGACCAATGCCGACGGCTGATACATCGAGCCCAGACTCCGCCACCATCCCCGCCACGAGCGACGCCATCTCTTCTGCAGTTCCTACGCCTCGTGTTCCCTGCCGGTCTTCATAGACGACATCAAAGGAATCCTCGACAAAAATGCTCAGGCGGGCGTTTGTCCCGCCAATATCAAAGCCGGCGACGTACATCACCAATCTTGTAGTAGGAATGGGTTGCGCTGTTTCTCGAGGCCAATCGTCGTCTCGGGACCATGTCCTGGCAAGACGCGAGTTTGGTCGGGAAGCTCCTTGAGGCGATCCAACGACGCCTTCATTGCAGCTGGGTCTGCGCCGGGAAGGTCAACCCGACCAATGCTGCCTGCGAACAGGATATCGCCCACAAACAACGTATCGATTGATTTGAAGTGAAACGCCACTCCGCCTGGCGAGTGACCAGGCAGGTGGATGATATCGGCTTCCATCCCTGCGACTTCAACGGTTCCGCCGTCCGCCAAGGTCATCTGTGCGTCGGGCAACGGGTCGACAGGATAGCCAAACATCATGCCCTGCTGCGGCGCCGCATTGTAGAGCATGGCGTCGTCAGGATGCAGATAGATCTGTACACCCAAGGCCTCATGCAGTTTTGGCAAGGCCGCGACGTGGTCAACGTGGGCGTGAGTTTGGAGAATCTGGGTGATCTTCAACCCATGCTTCTCGGCGAGCCCAAGTAAGCCCTCTGCGTCACCGCCACCATCGATGATGGCGCCTTCGCCGTGCTCAGGATCCCCGAATACATATACGTTTGTCGCGAATGGGCCGACGACCAGATGGTCGATGATATGTGTCACTTCGTCTCGTCTCGTTGTGCAAGCTTCGAGTCGAAATTCTCGATTGCAGCAACGAGCGCGTCCACCAGTTTCTTGCGATGGTGGTCACGAGTGATCTTTTTGCCTTCTTTGGGGTGACTCACAAAACCGGCTTCGACGACGATCGCTGGCATGTTTGCGCCGCGCAGGACCGCGAAGTTAGCCTGCTTGACGCCACGATTGTTCGCGTCATCGAGATGTACAGCGAACTGTCCGTTCACCGCTTTTGCGAAGTGCGCGCAGTCGTGGTGAAGTCGCTGGCGGTCCATGTCGGCCTGCATTTGGGTCATCAGATTTGATGCGGTCGTCGCCTCGGGGCGTTTATCCAGATTCTTGCTAATGCCTGTCACACCAGGGGCAGCGGTCGCGATTGGCTTGCCCTTCTTCTCTTCCTTACCGGGAATCGCTTCGGCGGTCGTCAGGTAATAGGTTTCGAATCCGGCGGCGCGGCGATGGACTGCGGCGTTGTAATGCAACGAGATAAACAGGTCAGCGCCAACTTCATTGGCGTAGTGGATACGGTCGTGAAGACCGACATACTCGTCCCAGTAGCGCGTCATTACGACTCGAACACCGGGGTATTCTTTCTGGAGGCGTTCGCGAAGCTCATACGCCCATTCGAGCGTCAGATACTTCTCGTGAATGCCAGCAACACCAAATGCGCCCTGGTTTTCGCCACCGTGTCCAGGGTCGATGACGATGGTCTCAACCTTCTTGAATTCCTTTGCTCCACGGCCCATTCGCAGACGGAACTGCGTCTGTCGCGCGCGGTCGTACATCGCGACGACGGCCGAGATATCCAACCCGCGAACTTGTGCGGGTGGTACGGCATACACGAGCGATGTGGCGACCAAGGTCGTCAGCAAAAACCCAACTAGACTTACTAAGTATCGTTTCTTCACGCTGTCTCCTGATCCAGTTACCGTCCTTGGTTTCTGGCTCGAACTTTCGTCCGAGACGGCGTCCCGCATGTCGTCAAACTCCTGTTGGACGCTGTGCATGTGGGATAACCACGGCAAGCCTAACACTGATTAGAGGTTGATCAAATTTCTTGGCGTTCTGGTTTGTTACACTGGTTGAAGGCACGCGAAAGTGTGTCTAGTTTGTAGCTGTCGCCTCACGGCGCGCAACCTTGATAGGTGTAGGTATGCTAGGACAAATGAAGCGCTGGAAGCTGTTCGATTTCAACGGTCATCCCATCTTTATGGAGCCCGTATTCTTGCTTCTGGTGGCGTTTTTTGTGTTCAGCGGGTTGAAGTCGCCTGATCAGTTTTTGGAAAATCTGCTCTGGGCACCGATCCTTTTTGTCTCGATTTTCTGGCACGAAGTGGGTCATGCGTTGGCAATTGACCGCGCAGGATACGGCAAGAGCCAGATCGTACTTCAAGGAATGGGCGGTGTGACGATTAACCACCGCAAAGTCGGTGCCCCTCCTGGCCATGGCGCAATCATCAGCGTCATGGGTCCTGTCTTCAGCTTTTCGCTCGTCCTGATCTTTGGACTGGCCTACATGTTCTATCCGAACGAAGACCTGCTCAATACGTTCTTCGGCCAGATGGCCCTTATCAACGCGATTTGGGGTGTCTTCAACCTGCTCCCAATCTTTCCAATGGATGGTGGCAATATCATGTTGCACGCCTTCCGAAAGTTCACGCGTAACGACTCGAAGTCGATGCTGAACACCGCCTATGTCTCATTGGGCGTGCTCGCCCTGTTTGTGATTGGCAGCTTCATCGTGCCGATCATCAGCACGTTTTTCGTCGTGATCCTGGCGATGTTGTTCGGCTACCAAAACTGGCAGATCATCCAGCAGTTGAAGGGTGGTCAGCGAATCCGCCTATAGGGTTTTGTACCAATCCAACATGTAGCGGGCGATTTCTTCACCGCAGTCTTCTTGAAGGAAATGGCCGCCGCCTTCAATGATGGTGTGTGGCTGACCTTTTGTGCCAGGAATCATGGCGTGCAGAATCTGGTCAGCGCCCTTCGTAATCGGATCTGAGTCCGAGAACGTTGTTAAAAACGGACGCTCATACGCCATCAACCCTTCCCAAGCTTTGCGATTCTTAACGGCTTCGGGGTTATCTTCTTCGGCTGGCACCAAAGACGGAAAGATGCGAGCTGCGGCTTTGTAGCTCTCGTCGGGAAACGGTGCATCGTAGGCCGCGACGATTTCTTCGCTAAGCTCAGTGACCGTCGCGCGTTGGATAATCTGCCCAACCGGGAAAACGTCGACCGTTTGGCTGTATTCCCGCCATTTGTAAAACGCCTTTGGGAACGGCATCAGGCCATTGGGCAAGAACGTGTTTCCAGCGGTTATCGTCTGGAATAATTCGGGTTCTTGACCGGCGATGCGCAAGCCCAGAAGACCACCCCAGTCCTGGCAGAACAGGTGCATGTCATCGGTGCCTCCGATGGCATCGATACACTGCCTGAGCCATAGCTCGTGGCGTGTGTACGAGTAATCCTCCGTGTTCGGGAGCTTATCCGAACGACCAAATCCAACTAAATCAGGTGCGACTGCGCGATAGCCACCTGCCGCCAACACAGGAATCATCTTGCGGTACAAAAACGACCAAGACGGCTCGCCATGTAACAACAAAACAGTTGGGCCCTCGCCCGCTTCGACCCAGGCCATGTCTACACTTACGCCTTCGGCGCTGACCGTCGTGTAGTGCGGTTCAAAGTTAAAATCGGGCAGGTCAGTGAATTGAGATTCGGGTGTCTTAATCACGAGTCAAAACTCGAAAAAGTTTCAGCCAGCTGGTTCGGACGACATGCCACGGCATCATGGTGATTCGGGCCGCCGTAACTGCGCTTCCGGTCTTCGATATCACGGATTTGTCGTAGTTGAGTGCGGGATCGTAGGCCAACTGCTCGGAGCGCTCGTCTTGTGTGTCAAACGCCCAGTCGATGACCATGCCTGCGACCCAATATCCAGAATAGACCAGCCAGAACCATCCCTCCTTGAGGGCATCCCAAGGTTCATAGCCAGCTTTGACGGCCATGCCCCACCAAATGACAAACGTCAGAGGCAATAAGATTAACGTTGAAAATAGGGCATTTGCGATGAGCCTGATGGGTTCTTCGCTCTTCAGCTTGGGACGTTTGAGCGGGAACTTCTTGTGACAGAGCTCGCACTCCAAGTAGTCAGCAGGATTTTCCTTGCCGCAAAACGAACACACCTTCATCTCGAATTGTGAAGGCTCTGTGTTGTGGGTGGGTGCTCGCACGAGGCGAGTATAGCCCTATTGGACATCGACGCTCAACGTGTACTCATAGAGCGTCGTCGAGCCAGACAGTGTGCGGTCCATGATGAGGAAGATGGTCTCATCGACGGTCGCCGTGTAAGTGATGGAGCCGTTCTGACCGATCGTTGAGTTCGCCAAGCACGTGCTGCCCATCGTGCAGTCTGTCGCCGCCCAAAGGAAGCCATACGAAGATGTGCTTGTAAACGAAGCCGTCAAAGTCTGCCCAGCCAACAAATCCACGGTGTACATATGGTCCGTGCCGACCTGCGTGCTTGTAAAGTCGCACGCTCCAAGCATACCGGTCCCAACGTCTGAATCATTGGTTCCGGAATAGAACTGTGTATCTTGCTCACCATCGGCGAGTGGAATTGGGGCAATGCAAGAGTCACCGAGGCAGCCACCGTTGGCGCACCCACCAGAGCACTCAGTCGCCGGGGTAAAGCGGTCGCCGGTCACATTGCAGCTGGCAGTCCAGTTGCCAATGCATGCCAACTCTCCTGATGTGCACGTGGTGCCTCCCAGGATGTCGACCACCCAATCTCCGTCGGTGGCTTGTGCCGAATCAACGACCAAGTACACAGTCTCAGCCGCTGTCGCCGTATAGACGAAAGCTTCGGAATTCGTCGATGAGGTATCGTCTACTGCAACACAATTCATTGTGTTCAAATCGTCCGATATCCCTGCGCAATTCTGCGCCAGATAGACCAGCGGGTTGTTTCCTGATGGTGCCGTAACCAAAACATCCAACGTCTCGTTAGCTGCCAAATCGACCCTAAACACAGCATCATTACCAGGTGTGCTTCCCGCGCAAACACTGGAGATGAACGTGAAATCGTTCGTCAAATTGTCCATATTGATGGGGAAGACGCCGCCACCGGTTCCGTCGATAGCTTGCCCACACCAATCACCCGTTGGATTTGCACACTCACCAGCGTTGCAACCACCGTCACAAGCATCTTCTCGCAATAGCGTTCCACCATTGTCACAATACGAAACGGTATTGGCGTCTACGCAGGTTGACGCCCCCGTTGTACATGTGCCGCCAGGCTGAAGGGCGACATCGAGGACGATTTCGCCTTGAGTGCCCTCTTCGATTGCATCCGCAAAAATGAAGTAGGTGCCTGTAGCGGGCGCGAAGAATGACAACGTCTCGGTGCCCATCTCATTAGAGCCTAAAATGCAGTTATCTGCTGCTGCCGCAGCATCGGTACAATCTGTCGAAACCCACAACACCGCATCAACTCCGCTAACGAGTTCAAGCTGGATGAAATCACCAGCTGTCGCATTGACACTGAAGACTGCCTCGGGTCCAGGGGCACCCGAAGTGCAAGCCATCCCCGATCCGGCTGTCGGGGAATAGTCATCGGTCAGCAAGCCAAGCTTCGTTGAGAATTGGCCGCCGGCGGTCACATCTACGGCTCCGCCGCAAACATTGTTTGGTGCGGGAGGTCCGACATAAACATCAACATCCCATGTTCCGTCATCCGTACCGGTTCCGGTGGAATCGATGACAGCATAGATCGTATCCGCCACAGTCGCGTCGTAACGAATCACTTCAGTCACACCGGATTCGTTCGATGAAACAAGGCAATCCGCTCCGATGAAGCCCAGTGAGCCACAGCTATCGGTCATGTACAACGCCGGGTTCTCGCCGGATGGAGCCGTCACTTCGACAAGGAAGATGTCTCCTGCATCAAGGTCAGCCTTCAGCACAGCGTCATTTCCGGGCGATGAGCCCGTGCATACTCCGCTGGCAAAGGTGTAGTCGTTTTCCAGCAGGTCCATGTTGATCTGGAACATTCCTCCAGCGGTCACATCCAATGCCTGCCCGCACCACTCGCCGGTAGGAGAGCCGCACTCACCATTGGCACATCCACCCGTGCAGGAATCTTCCACCAGAATCGTACCGCCATCGTCGCAGTAGGAAACCGTGGTGCCATCGACACAACTAGAGGTATCTGCAACGCACGTCCCAGCCTGTTGAACTTGAAAATTCACATTGGCCAGTACGCCAGACGATGTCGGCGAGTAGTGGTCGGCGACTACGTAGTAAGTGCGTGATTGAGGTGCGATGAATTCGACGGTTTCAGGGTCTCCGCCGTCATCGCCGACAAGACACGCGTCAGCCATTTGAGCTGACGACGCGCACCGGTCTGAAACCCAAAGTGCCGAATCACTGGGACCTTCCATCGAAATCCGCACATAATCGCCAGCGTTTAGGTCCAAGCGATAGTGCGCGTCCGGACCATCTGCTTTGTAGCCTGTGCAACTGTCCCCAGTTCCAGCGTCTGGTGTCACTGTATCCGTGTACAAACTTGGCGGGAACGAGAACACGCCCCCAGACGTCGCGTCCAAAGCAGTAAGACAGCTGTCGTTTGGCGTTGGGTTGCAGGCTCCTGTGGTGCAACCGAAATAGCAGTTTTGGTCGGTTTGCCAAATGCCAAGGTCTGAGCAAGTTTGCCGGGCATCACCAATACATCGTTGCTGCCCAATACCGCATTCAGCCTGTCTAATCTGGACATCTAATATGTATGGGTCGGTGTCGAAACTAGAACTTGAATCGACGATGACGTAGACCGTTTCGTTCCCCTGCGCGACGTAGCCAGCTGTCGCCGTGCTGCCGGAACTGGCGTTGTCACCACCGACGCAGTTTGCCGTAACATCTGAGCAGTCGGTAACAATGTAGACTCGAACACTATCAAACGTGTTAGATGGCGTGACACTCGCCAACAACACATCACCAGTATTGAGGTTGATCTGATAGGCCGCGTCATTTCCGGATGCCGTGGTGCCTGCACAGCCGCTGGATCCGGGATCATAGTCGTTCGTGAATCGGCTGAATGCGTCCGTCAAACGAGCCCCTCCGAGTAGAACCTCCGCAGTGGCGCATGTGTCTGGAAGACCTGGCGCAGGAGCACAAAACTCATCATTCGCGCAGCCATTGCTACAGTTGGCAATGCCAATGAGATTCAACCCAGACTCGTCACAAATTGTCTGGACACCACCTTCACAGGTCGACCTCCCTGGAGAACAAACATAACCAGGAGTGATGTTGGTTGTGAGTGTGAACGACGACGTGACCGTCGGGGAATCTGAATCAACCACCAAAAAGTAGGTCTTCGCAAGCGGCGCCACGAAATCCAGTTCTTTGGCATCGGTGTTTGCAATGATGCACGAATCCCTCTCATTCCCACACTCGTCGAGGATGTAAAGGCTCGACGTTGAGGTTGTCGTGTTAAGCCGAGCTTCCAGCAAATCGCCAGCTTGCATATTGATCTGGAACACTGAATCAGGGCCGTCTGGGCGGTTTGACCCATACAACACACATGTGCCGACACCCGGATCGAGGTCGTTCTGATAATCCCCGTAGGTGGACGAGTAGATGCTACCGTCGGCCATGGGGATTGCATCCGCGCAGATGTCACCTCTTGGGTCATCACACGTCGCCCCAGTACACGTGCCATCGCATCGATAGCTATCGAAGATTCCGTACCCATTACAATATTGAAGGGTCGTTCCATCTGTGGAGCAGTATGAGGCTGGTGGAATGCACTCGATCGGCAAAACATCAATTTCAAACCGGAATGGTTCATCCCAAGACGAAGACGTGCCATCAGCCACGACATACACTGTCTCGTTGCCTTGTGCGGTGTAGTACACTTCCGCAAGGTCATCAGAATCCGCGAGTCCATGTTCCAAACACGTCGAGGCAGCATTATTGCAGTCGCCCACTACATAGACGATTGGATCCTCGCTGCCGAGCGATTGGACGCGTGCTCGCAATACTTCTCCTGGGGATAGGGTAACTTCGTACATTGCATCCGGACCAGGAGATGTGCGCCCCAAACAGTCGTTACTGGTTAGGTTGATGTCGTCGATGTATTCAGAGAATGAGGTGAGAACTGAGATTCCTGAGCCGACATTGGGCGCGGTCAGGCAACCGTCCATTCCATCTTCCGGTGCGCACGCACCTCTCGAACACCCGTTGGTGCAGACCACAGTTGATGTGGTCTGGCCTGTAGAATCGCAGCGCTCCAAGATGCCGCCGGTCAGACACCTTCCCGCATTGGGCGTACAGACCGCGCCTTGTGTGACATCGACGGTCATTTCGAAGCTGGAACTGCTAAATGGCGAGGTTGAGTCGACGACCAAGAAGTAGGTTTTTGTTACCTCTGCTCGATAAAGCAACTCCACATCACCCTGTTGGAATGTGTTGGCCAAACAAGACGAGGTGTCTTCACAGCTGTCGAGCAAGTAAAGCATCGGGTAGGAGCTCGATGACTCAAGTTGGACCCGAAGCAAGTCGCCGGCGACAAGGTCGATTGCATAGATCTTTTCTTCTCCGTCTGGCTCATCGATATCGTCCCAGATACAGCTGCCATCAAATGGCACACGAGGCTGGATATCGTTGACGCCATTGGTGGGGACGGTGTCAGAGATTGAGGCAGGTGCCACAATCGGAATTGGGTCTGCACAAACATCGCCCGTG
Organism: bacterium; assembly: GCA_030427705.1. Lineage (GTDB taxonomy): Bacteria > Myxococcota_A > Bradymonadia > Bradymonadales > Bradymonadaceae > JAUIBR01. The sequence continues at coordinate 38,056 of JAUIBR010000001.1, forward strand.
GGAGTCTCGCAAGCATCCACAACGCAGGCACCATCACACGAATATGTCTGCGCGAAACCCAAACCATCACAATAATTCAGGGTCGTCCCATCGACACCGCAGAATGGCGGTGTGCCGATTCCGCAATTTGGGACACGTATATCAATGTCCAGGTCGAATGTGGTGGAAGTGGATGATGACGACGTGCGGTCAACAACTAGATACACGCGCTCGCTTCCTTGGGCTGCATAGATGATGTTTGAAGAACTCGCTTCGGGAGTATTGGTGCGGCAGGAAGACAGGTTGGAGCAATCCCCAAGCACGTACATGGTCGTATTGAAGGTCGAATTCAATTCAGCAAACAGGTACTCACCCGCGTTGAGGTCGATGGCGTAGATCGTGTCTTCGCCGATCCCCTGCTCTCCGTTGACAAAGAAGCACTCTCCAACCAGTCCAGCGCCAGTGTCGATATCGTTTGTGCCCGAAAAGTTACCAGTTACCAGCCCGGACCCAACGGGGAGGGCATCTATGCAAAGATCCCCTGCTGGGTCGTCACATGCATTGTTTGTGCAGGTGGTCGAACAGGTGAGCGATGCTGGTAATCCGACATCAGAGCAATACTGAAGCGAGCTCCCCTGACAACCGAGATTCGCACCGGGTGTGCAGGTCGGAGATTGGGTCCCATACGACAACACGAATTGACCCGTGACAGTCGAACTAGACTGCGAATCAACGATGATTCGATATGTTGAGCCATCTGCAAGGAACTGCACGAACTCCGGTCCAACACCAGTGTTGTCTGACCCTGCGACGCACGCATCCGCGGCGCAGGTGCTGCCCGTAACCCACAGACTGGCATCGAAATCTGGGTTCAATGTTATCGAGACAATTTGTCCGGCAGGTGGTGTAACGGAATAAACGGCATCACGTCCGAAGGCACTGCGGGGAGTGCAGCTCGACGTTCCGGGGTTGTAGTCGGAGACGAACTCCTCAATCCGGCCAACAATTGTTGTGGAGGCTGTGATATCGATCGGCGTATCGCACTCATCGTTGGTGACTGGATTGCATTGGTTGTTGGAACAACCCGCCGAACACACCAACAAGCTGGTTGCCGTGCCGGTATCGTTACAGGATTCCAGTTCACTACCAACACATTGTGCGTTTCCTGGGGTACATACAACCGGTGCGTCAACAACCGTCAATGTCGCTGAGCCGTACCCGGAGTCATCTTCAACATCGGCAATAATGTACAAATCCTCGACGACTCCAGACGTGTTCTCATAGACCAATCGCTCGTTCGAGAAAGTGCCGGCGTTCGAACCCAAGACGCATGATGTCGATGTGTTTGCACAGTCTCGAACTAGATAGAGGGAAACATCATCGCCAGAAGCGCGTTCCAGGTTCACATCCAACACGTGGCCGGGCTGAAGTGAGGCGAAGAACGCTGCGTCCGGCCCCGCAGTGACACTACTGCCTCCAGGCACACAACCCGAGAATCCCGGGTCGTAGTCATTCTCGAAGTCGTTCCACTCGAAGATGACGGTATCACCACCCGTTACATTGACTGCTTCGCCACACAGGTCACCAGGCGTTCGAATGCATGATCCAGAGTCGTCGTCACATCCGTTTGCACACGACGTGTTTATGAACCCAGTCCCGCTTGGATTACAGGTCTGAGACGCCGTCGGATTGATGCACATGTTATCAAAACTGGTACAGATGGTCGGCTGAGCAGTCACCTCGATGTCGTACTCACCACCCGGCGAATTCAATGCCCCTTCCACAAGCACGTAGTAATCGCCGGCAGGCAATACCCGCTCCAAGACCACCGTACCGGTGCCGACTGGGTCAATGCAGCCCAACTCGGACTGAATCGACTCGCAGCGAGAACGGATGCTAGCGACCAAATCAGCGTTGTTTTGTGGTTGAACGTTCACCCGAACCAACGACCGCACATCGACACTGAACGTATAGATATCTTCGCCAGTTGGATTGTCTTCAGCCGTGCAATTTGACCCGTATTCGAAACTCGCCCCTGATGACGTATTGCCGGACGATTCGGTGCCCAATGCTAGCTCAGGTGCCTGCAAGCAAGCGGAGGCCAATGAGGGCTCCATGAGGTCAACGAACAGGTTGTAGTCGATGCCTGAGATCGTCGAGTCGATATCGGCGATTTCGATGGTGTAGATGCCGCGCGTGACGACTGAGACATCCCACTCGATTCGCACACGACCGTTTGCCGAGGTTTCCTGCCCGATCGTCGCACCATCGATGCCTTTGAGAGTCAACTGCAGTTCACCGTTCCCCACATCGTTTTGGTCGAAAGCAAGATCGACCACCAAAAGCCCCGTGAACTCTGGTTCTGTCGTTGTGTCGAACGTGAAAACATCAGTATCTCCCTGACAAATCGAACCGTCGATGGTGTTGCTAACCATCACCTGGTCAAACACGGTTGGTGTGGTGTCGTTTGGTTCATACGCATCCGCCGAGCATGGCGTCGGCGGTGCGCATCGCCCCATATCGCAGACCCGACCGGACTGACAGTCAATGGCATTTGCGCAGCCACCTGGGTTCTCGATGCAGGTACCTGTGCGGGTGGTCTCGTTGATGTCACATCGTTGATTGCCAGGACATCCATCAACCCCGCACTCCTCTCCTATTGGAGTGCAAGTGGTGCCTATGCACGAGAATCCATCAATACATTGTGTATTCGATGTACATGAGGGTGCGTTCTCGCACGAGGTCGTGCGCAGATCGCAGACGCCGCGCAGACATGCAATTCCCTGACTGTCGCACCGATTCAGAGTACAAGTCCCATCTTCACAAAAACTGTTTGCGAGACACTCCGTATCATCGGCACAAAGCTCAGCACTCACGCAAGATTGCGTCGCTGCGTCACAAACGCCGCGGTCGCAAGTGATTTCGGAGCAGATGAACGCTTCCGTTTCACATTCACCGCCGTAGCATGCGTAACCTTCCAGACAGGTCTGTTCTTGATTCTCAGCAGTGCACACGATTTCGTTGACGCACTCGCCGGAGGTCCGATCGCAAACACCACGATCGCAGACAACGCCGCTGCAAGCGTCTTCGACGCATTGACCGTCGTCACAACGATGGCCTTGAAGACATTGGTCGTCGACTGTGCACGTCGCTGGATTTACGCATGCTCCATGAATGCAGACACCAGCAGCGCAGTCTTCCGTGTCGTTGCAGGGCAGATCCGTGGCGCATTCACCTTCCTCGCATGCGAATCCGGGTAGGCATTCGTCCGTGAACTCGCAGGTATCCGGATTGATGCACTGGCCGGTTGCCGCATCACAGGATCCGACTGGGCACACGACTCCCGTGCATTGTGAATCCGATTGGTCATCCGAGCACGCTGAAGTCAAAGCGACCAACAGAGTGAGTAAGACAAGGAAATATCGGGGAATTTGGAATGGATTCATTGGGAACGCGCCTTCAACCAAACACTAGCCACAAAAATGGGCTCTACCTGTAGTGGTTTGGAGCCCAAATTTCAACTTGTTACGGGGTGCGAAGGGCGTTTGAGTACTTGCCCGAACCGGCTTCAGAAGACGAAGCTCACGCTCCAAACAAGATCGTCAGATCGAGCGTGTAGTTTTGGTCGGTCGAGCTCGTGACTTTGACCCAGTGCGTTCCAGTCACAAATGGGAAGAAGTCGATGCGCAGTTTCCCATTGTTCATCGTGCCTTCGGACACTTTACCGAACAGGTCCCAGACCTCGATCGTGAAGTCTTGGAGCATCGGTTCGGCCTCGGCTGTAAGCTCAATGATGAAACTCTCCGTGATATCGAGTACCTGGAAGCTGTACCAGTCTTCTTCGCCGGCACACACTTTAAGGCCATTCGTCGTGCCCTGCGGCAGAATATCGGCGGTGGATTGCATGTGGTTGAAACCAACATCGATGCAACTGGGTAGTGGAATATCCACGTTGATATCAAGGGAGTATCGATTCACACCCTGCTCGGAGTAGACCGCCAGATAGTGCGTGCCTGATTCCTCGGCGATGTAGTTGATCTCTTCATTGTCATTGAGCGACCAACTGTAGTCAGAACCGAAGCCGAGCCGCCCGACGTCGTCGCGCTCTGACGGCGAGAAAAGCAGCATATCGAGATCGCCCACGCTGTGGGTGAAGGTCGCGACAGCGTCGATCTGTTCGCCGGCCTGGGCTGTAATTGCGTAGACGTCAACGTCGTCCTCTCGACAAATTTCCATCGCCGCAAACTGAGCCGAAGCGGCGGTGACCTCGGTGGCGTCGTCGGCATCGTCATTTGGCTCAAAGCTCGCGTCTGCGCAGTTCTCTTCACCACCCAAATCGCGGGTATCGAACAGAATCTGATACGGCACATCAATCGAATCGTTGCTTGCCGTCACGCGAATGAACTTCTTGGTCGGGGCGCCGGAATTCTGGACGTAGACGTTCGTGAACCCAGAACAATCTGAATGCTCGATCACGGCCTGAGCCGGTGATTCGTCGGCGTTGAACACCTCCACCGTTGGTCGCGCATTGGCAGGGTAGACCAGGTAAACGAAGGTCTCCTGCTCGGTGCCTAGTGGGAACTCAAAGTAGTCTTCGTCCGCCTTGCACAGCCGGCGATAGATGAACCGTTGTTCGTCGTGCGTCTCTGCATTGTCGAATGAATTACCAAAGCCTGCATCGTCGATGCATTCCTCGGAGTTCGGAGCGTAGAAAATGAAGCTCTCGTATAGACTGGTTGGTCCGCAGAGAATCTTTCGGGTGTCTTCGGGCGCCGCATCTTCGTTGATTGCGCAGATTTCGAAGTAGTACTCATCCGAACCCGTTTCCAGCAATGGATTCGGGATCTGTGCGGTGAACACGCCTTCTGATTCCGTCATCTCGGAGCTCTGCCATTCAACCTCAAAATCATTGAATGGGTCTGCATTCGAGTAGTTCAGGATGAGCTTGTCGTATTGGTCACCGTTCAGCGCCTCAAATCGAGCCTCTACGGTCACGTCTTCGGTGCCGCGTTGCGGGTCGATCGCGGTGTAGGAAACGCGGTCTTCGAAGAAACAATCGGATGGCTCCGGTGGGTCGACAACGTTACTCGATTCCTTCTTCAAGATGATCGTCACATCTTGCTCAACTGGGTCATTGACACCGTCATCGGCGATGAACTTCACCGAATGCACACGCTGCTCAAGCTGCCCCGCCTGCGGTTGCCACCCGAACCGACCGCTTTTCGGACCCGTGCTTGTGAACTCCGCGCCTGCCGGTGCAAAGCCCGGTGGCATCCGAAGATTCAGACTGTCGGAGTCATCATCACGAACGGTGACGTCGAAGGCGACCGGCTTACCGGAACCAATCGTATGCAGAATACTCGCGCTATTCTCGAAACGCGGGATGCCGTTTCCGGCTTGGATTCTGACGCGTACAACCTTCTCTGAACGCGCGCCCTGCGGGTCGATCGCTGCAAACACGAGGCTTCGAGGCTCATCGGCAGGCGTCACATCGGGGGCCAATGGGTCCCAGGTGAAAATCGCCCAGTTCGACGTCGAACTCTGAAGCTCTCCGCGATCGGGGCCATCAACAACCTCGAAGCGAACTTCACCACCTTCAGGGTCTTCTGCCGTCAGCGTGATCCGGATGACATCGTCACCGACGGTGTACGTCAGCTCCGACGGAACATCGATTTCAAGCTCGGGGGGTTGATTCCCGTCGTTCCCGTCAGCAGAACAGCCAGCCACGAGGAGAGCTACAAAGAGCAAGCGGCGATGCACGCCGTCGAATAGAGACATGGTGTTCCTAGCGAATCAAAACGAGCTCGTACTCCACTCGTGATGTGGTCGAGACGCGGTAGAAAACCGGCGCGGTCGACATCGGGGTAAAATCAAACTCGAGAGCACTTCCTGCAACCGTGCCGGTATCCAACACGTTCCCCTGAAGGTCAATGACCTCGAGGGTGACGTCACTCAACGTGCCATCGCCTCCCGTCACACTGAGCTCGCCCAACACCAATCCGAGATTGAACTCGGTTCGTTGATACCAGTCATCCCGGCCGGGGCAAACGGCGAGCGAGCTGAGCGTCAGATCGTTGCTAGACATCAGGATCGCAGCGTCGTCTTGGGTGTGATTCGGCGTTGCGGCCGACGAGAATTGGTCGGCGTCAGGGCATGGTGGCGCTGCATCGATGCTGAAATCCAACGTGTAGGGGACAACACTCTCGTTGTTGTTGAAGACAAGCAGGTAGTGCGTTCCCGACTCTTCAGCCGTGTACGTCAGGGTCTCTTCGTCATCAAAACCGAACGTGTAGGCCGGCCCATCGTTGATATTGTCTTTCGATACGATGCTCGCCTGCGATGGCGTGAAGAGCGTCAAATCGAGGTTGCCCTGCGCGTTCGAGAATCGGTGAACGACGGTCAACTCATCCCCAACATTGAGGTCGATTCCGTACACATCCACTTCGTCGGTGGTGCAGATCTCGGCTGAAATCATATCGCTGTCGCCAGCTGGTGCTGCCGTCAAAGCATCGTCGTTCGGCTCAATCGCATCATCGACACATCCGCCTGCACCGCCCTGAATCTGAACAGCACGCGTTTGGTAGGCAACGCCAGATCCGCCAGTGACCTTAAGGTAGAAGTTCGACGTTGAGCCGTTTTCAGGCACGCTAACTTCAAGCCCACTGAGGCCGGTGCAGCTAGAGGTCTCTAACGTGATTGGGTTTCGGCCGTCGTCGTAGGCTTCCACGGTCACGTCCTGGCCATTGTTATAAATCGCCGCCATCAGGTAGCTCTCGCCTGGGCGAACTTGCAGCACGTGGAAGTCTTCGTTGCCTTCGCAGGTACGGAAGAATCCGAATGATTCCGATGAAATGCCGGTTGCGGTGTCGAATGTGTCGTTACCCTCGCCGAAGTTATCCGAACCGTCTTCGAGGCATTCCTCTTGTTCGTCAGGTCGGTATGCCGAGAACGCATAGTACAGGTTGAAATCGCCGGCTGAAGGCACGCAAACCACCGCCGATTCGTCCGATGAATCCTTGTCGATCGCGCAGATGGTGTACTTCACGTCGACCGCTTTGCCGGCATCGATAACGTTGGCCTGGTTTCCGATTGTAGCGCTGAATGCACCGGTACCGTCGTCTTCGAGTTGAATCGATTCAAACGAGTTTTCTTCTTCGGAGTCTCCGGCCGAGAACGAATACGGATTTCCAAGCGTCCAATAGAGGAACATTTCGTCGTAGCGTCCTGCACCCGCTGCGGTGAGGCTCGCCGACACCTGGTAGTCGGTGGTCGTGCGCTGAAGCCCAAGCGGAGCGTGTTTGATGACTTCTTCGCCTGGACAATCCAACGAGGTCGAATCAGCCTTAAGTTCACCGCCCGTTACGCTTCGAATCACGATCGTGACTTTGAACTCAACAGGATCGTTGAGGTCGTCGTCGGCAATAAACGTCGCGGAGTGCACGCGTTTCTTGAGCTGGTCGATCGTTGGCTCCCACGTGAATTCGCCCGTAAATTGGCTGGTCTGCTCAAAATCCGCGCCCGTCGGACCGTCGTCGATTCGAAGCTCAACTTCACTGGAATCGTCGTCGCGAACCTCGACAGAAATCCGCACCGGATTGCCTGTACGTGGGTCGTAAAGCTCAGACGCATTGTTGAGGAAGCGTGGAACACCGTTGCCAGTTGTGATCGTCAGGTTGACGGTCTTTTCGGTCGTCTGACCGGCCTCATCTGTGACGATGAAGATGAGCCGCATTGGGTCTTCGCCTTCTGCCGTCGCATCACTCGCGATGGGCGCCCAGCTGAAGGTCGCCTCCCGACACCCGTCATCCAGGAACTGCGCAGTATCTGTGGAACCCGGAGGATCCGCACGGAAATCAAAGCTGTTGCAGCTACCCTCAGGATCGTCCGCATCGATATCGACGAGGAAGGTCTCACCCACCTCGATCGTCTCGTTGTTCCCAACATTCAATACCACCGTGGGTGGGCTGTTGCCGGAATCATCTGCCGAACAAGCGACGACACTGGCTGACAACATCAGCGCAACACAAAGTTTCCGAAGCATGGTTATCTCGTATTCTGAATGCAATTGGGTGTTCTCTAACTTTTAGTTTGATTCCCATTGCGTTGCAACTAATGCGCGCTTCACTGGGATAGACGGACCGACGCTTCGCGCGGGTAAGTTCGTCTATTTCTTGATTTGGAATTCGACGGTCTGTCGGCTTGCTGGCTCGTCGAGCTCGATGAAGCCGGTTGTCTCGGTGATTTCCGCTGTGATCGTGTTGAAATCACCACCCGTCAAATCGTCCGAAGAGACGACGATGGACGTTCCGGTTCCGAGCTCCGTCTCGCCGTTTTTCCACGTGACCTCGAAGAGTTCGGGGTCGTGAACACCCACGCTGAGCTCAATCCCAGAGTCGGTGCCGGTCATCTCTGCCGTGCCATGCGCCAGCGGGTCGATCACACTGTACATGCGGCGCGTCACCTGTTCGCGGCAGACCGCGCAAAAGGCATCGCTTTCGTCGCCGTTCATTTTGCACGAATGCGCTGGGCGATAGAGATCGTCACAGTTGTAGGCGCCTAGATACGCACCAATTGGATACTCATCCTTCTCGGCAGCGGGCGTGGGAATTGGAGTTGGACCCATGAACCACCGGTCCCATTTAAACATATTTCCGGTGGGTTCAGAGGCGATGTTTGCTGGCAGTGGGACACGTGGCTCGTTGAAGAGGCATGCGTCACCTTCTGCCTGGTACTCATCACCCAAAACGCCAAAACTGTGCCCAAGCTCGTGGACAGCAACGTTCGGAAACTGTTGGCGATTCGTGTCGAATGTCGTCACGACGGAAACGTACAATCCGGCGAATCCAGATGCGCGTCGAGTGTTCGATATGAGGACGATCTCGTCTGCGTTGGCGAGTGCGCCGTACTCGTACATTTTGGCGACTTCGAGCGGCATGGCGACTCGGTCTGACGCGCCCAAGTCCTGATTGACTAGATCGCCAATCGCGGTGACGACGAACGTGGTACGGAACACGGTGTCGCGTAGGTCGCGCTTGCACTGACCATCCGAAAACGGGTTGCCCGTGCAGTCATAACCTGCGCCTGTCTCGACGCTCGGCGTCCAGACCGTGTGAATATTGATCGATTCCGAGTGCGAGCGGAACGGCTCCGCGCGTGTCAAAGCCTCAGCAACAGCCTGCGCGTCGAGGTCGAACTTCTCGCGATTATCTGCCTGGTACCCATCGCCCAAGATGACGATATCAAGATTATCTTCGGGTGGACCTGAATCGACGAGGGTTGTGACCTCGCCCTCTAGCGCGGGCTCGCGCGCCTGTTCCAGCAAGTCGGCGATCTTCCAGCGCCCGACTTCATAATAGTCGCCATCCTCGTCCGGCATTTTCAGCACGTAGCTGTCTGCGCCTTCGATTCCCACTGGCACGCGGACTGAGAAATTGAGCAGCTCGGGATAGTCCTGCTTCACGTAGTTGTAGACCGCGGCGGCCGGGATATTGATGGAAGCTGTCTGGCTGAGAATGATCTCCAAGAATTCCAGGAGCTGGAACAAGCTGTTCTCGCGATCGCTCCACAGTACGGAGCCGTCAGCGTCCTCGACGCTAGCTTCCATGAGCCAGAATTCTGGGCCTGTACCCTCATCATGGTCTCGATAGACACCCGAAATGACGTCGACAAGCTCCGTCGAATAGGGCCGATTTCCGTTTTCTAGATTGCCCTTCACGATGATGGAAACCGCCTCGCGATTTTCGGGTGCCAGCGCGACCGTCTCGCCTGAGCTCAACGATTGCTCGGTACCGTCTGAGGCCTGCACGGTGAGTGAACTACCTGCGCCTTCATCATCCGATGAACAGGACAGCGCGGTCGTCATTGCGATAATCAGGCAGAATCGTAGGAACTTCATATCAAAACCGGGGTTGCCTTGAGGCCCAAAACCTAGCCAATCCCGCGGTGCGCCGCAACCGTTTAGACGAACGGTAGGAAGACTAATGATGCGAAGCTGATGAGCAGCAGGGGACGTTCGAACGTTGGATTTTGAGTGCTCTGCGCGATAGCTCCAAACACGGAGGCACCAAGCAAAAGCGGCGTCGCCGAGGCGATCGATGGCTCTTGAAGCACTGGCCAAAGCAGGATTGGAACCGACAGTATCAAGAGAGAGCCAGTGCGTTTTGCCTGTGACAACACCAGGACGAGCACCACAAGACACACGCTGATGACGCCCAAATCGGCGGGGGAAGCCACCAACTCGACCGGATTCCAGTTCTGCCGCCACGTGCCTGATTCGTAGAGCATCCGAGGGCTATCGCTGAAGAACATTGTGCCAAACACCAATCCAGAAAACGCAAGCGTTGCTGCGCCCGCAATTGCGAACGGTTCATCGTCATTGGCCTTGTTTCGCGCCGACAGCGCCACCGCGGCTGGCACGATGAGAATGGCTTCGGGGCGAATCAGGATGGCCAAACCTACAAGAACGGCCGCCCATCTCCCTCGTTGCGTCATCGCGAAATGCAATGCGCCCAATCCAAGGCCCAACGTCAACGTCCAGGGCGAACCCGGTGGAACGATGAACATCAGCGGTGAGCAGAACCAAAACCAGGTCGCGCGTTCGGCGGCAGCGGGGATCGCATCGCGTCGCGTCACATAAAATACCGCCATTCCAGCGGCCAGAATCGCGAATTCGCCCACTAGCAAGAGCGTCCACGTTCCCACGTCGTCGATGGACGTGACGTTTGCGTCCAGCACATCCACCGCACTCCATACCCACGACATCAAGCCGAGCTCGCTTCGCGTGATATCAAAGAAGTCATACCCAGACAGGCTGAGCGCAAAGATAAGTGCGCCACGAGCCAATAACCATGCGGTAAAGGCAGTGCGGAAGGCTGGGTGAATTCTGGCGACTAACGGGTGCATCGTACATTATCCTACACCTGTTCAATGCGACCGCAATTTTACCGTCAACATCGTGGACACCTTCTGGAAATCTCGTGGGCAGGTCGCCAATCTTTGGGCCGATCTGGACAAGACGCACCCCTCAACAAAACACAATGAACACAACGACTTGACCCATTGAGGCCCATACAAGGAATCAGTGGCACGGATTCTGTAGTTAACTACAACGAACCCTGACGAGGAGGTGCCAAATGACGATCTTCAGACCAAATACGAATCGACGCTCGCGGGGGCTAGCGAAGGTGCTTGTAGGACTTGGAACGCTCGGATTGCCGCTGGCAATCCCCACGATGTTCGGCGCTGCGTGGGTGACCGTAGCAGGCGCAATCGAATGGGCATCCGCGCCAATGGGTTGGACCGGGTCGCTCGTTGTCTCCCTGTTATGCGGCCTGATTCTACTGGGCTTCGCGATTGGTATGGCTGGATGGGGAATGGGCATCGACTACATTTCTCGACGTCGAATGGGTACCAGCCGGACCTCAATCATGTGGAGCTGTCACATTCTCTCGAATGCCGTGCTGACCGGAGTTGTGTTGGCCGCCCCCTGGGGTGGTCTCGAGTTCCTAGCCAGTGCTGGCTACGCAACGCTGACGTTCCTAAGTGCTAAGGCGCTTGTGCGCGACCTTGTATAGGTCAGGCGAAGTAGAGGACCAGCAAGACGCCGCCCCAAAACACGATGTTCACGATGAATGGAATGTCCCGCAGAATCAGTTCTGTGGGACTGTCATCGGTATCTCGGGCGAGCAATAGATAGAATCTAGAGATTCCAAACACAGTGAAGGGGATGGTCGCGGGCAGATACTTGCTGGAAAACGGTGTCTGGATGTGTCGCAGCGGTTGGTCAGGCAAGGACGCGGTCAGCGTGTACACCGTGTAACAGGCGATGGTCAGGCCCCCCACGAACAGCACCGCGAAGTTCAACTGCTCGGAGTTATAGTACTTCAACACCTTGCGAACCTTGTCCGCGCGGCCCTGCTCAACCAGGCGCAGCTCGTTCATGCGTTTCCCAAGCGCCAAGTACAGCGCGAGAAGGAATGTGCAGGCGATGAGCCAATACGACATCTGAACGTCAATGGCCCATGCACCCGCCATCACCCGCATCACAAAGCCAATCGCGATGATGGCGACGTCAATATAGGGCACGTGCTTGAGCTTCATCGAGTAGGCGACATTCATCACCAAATACGATGTCAAAACGGCTCCGGTCCGGACATCGAGCGCGAATGCACCGCCGATGCTGCCGAGTCCAAAGACGATCGCGGCAACACGCGCGGTACCCATCGGGAGCTGACCGCTGGCGATGGGTCGAAAACGTTTTACGGGGTGGTTGCGGTCTTTCTCGACATCAAAAATGTCGTTCATTAAGTAGACGGCACCGGCGCCAAAACAGAACGCAAACACCGCTGCAATCTCTTTGGCTAGAAGCGTTGGTTCCAGAAAGCTCTTCGAGAAGAACAACGGAGCCAATACAAAAAGATTCTTAATCCATTGATGCGGGCGCATGCTCTTAAGGACAGCCCTCGCAACGCCTTTATTTTCAACCACCTTAGCGACTTCTTCGCCAGGTGATTCGGTATCCATCAAGTCAGTCATTCGCGGCCTAAACGCTTGCCATTCGCGGTTGAAGCTATATAAACGACTACGCGTCGTGAAGGAAGAAACCCGTTCCGAAGCCCAAAGTTCGTCGATTTGGTCGAATAATTGAAAACCAGTCGCGACTTGAGGCATAGGAGAACTACCGACGTAAACCGCTGGGCGCCAATGGCGCGGGCATATCGGTTGAGTGCTTGTTAGTTGATGTATGTAATGCCCGAGTACACGAGCCTACAAATAGCTATCCTGGTGGCGTATTTCCTGATGTTGGTCCTGTTGTCCTTCTACGGGTCGCACCGCTATCTGCTAGTTTATCTGTACCGCAGGCACAAAGACGATGTGCCGCAGCCGAAGTTCACCTTCGAAGAGCTCGACCTGCCGGTCGTGACTATTCAGCTTCCACTTTTCAATGAGCGATACGTCTGTGAGCGGGTTATCGACGCGGCATGCGCCATCGATTACCCACGCCACAAACTAGAGATTCAGGTCCTTGATGACTCTACAGATGACACGACTGCAATCGCGCAGGCTGCTGTCGATCGTTGGGCCTCCGAGGGTTTGGATATCAAACTCATCCATCGTACCGACCGCCAAGGATACAAGGCGGGAGCATTGGAAGAAGGCCTCGAAGTCGCGCGTGGTGAGTTTGTGGCTGTGTTCGATGCTGACTTCATCCCTGACCCAAATTTTCTGCGGGAAACGGTGCACCATTTCTCAGACCCGAAAGTTGGGATGGTGCAGGCGCGTTGGGAACATATCAATCGCGAGTACAGCCTGATGACTCGGGCACAAGCCGTTTTGCTAGACGGCCACTTTGTGATTGAACACACCGCGCGAAATCGGTCGAAACGCTTCTTCAACTTCAACGGGACTGCTGGAATCTGGCGCGTCGCCACGATCGCCGAGGCCGGCGGGTGGGACCACGACACGCTGACCGAGGACTTGGACCTCAGCTATCGAGCACAACTGAAAGGCTGGCGCTTTGTCTTCCTTAAGGACCTCGGCGTTCCCAGCGAGCTTCCGGTCGAGATGAGCTCGTTCAAATCGCAGCAGCACCGATGGGCGAAAGGCTCGATTCAATGCGCCCTGAAGCTTCTGCCAACCGTGCTCAAATCAGACCAGCCCAAGCACGTGAAGCTGGAAGCGTTCTACCATCTGACTGCCAACATGGCGTATCTGATGCTCGTTCTGCTAGCCGTGCTTATGCCGCTAGCGACGATCATTCGTATCAAAGAAGGTTGGTGGGTCACGCTCATGGTCGACCTTCCGATCTTCATGGGTGCAACCTTCTCGATTTGCCTCTTCTATTGGCATTCTCAGCGTGAGCTCGGTCGAAAACGTCTCGAAGTTCTTCGCCTGTTGCCTGCGGTCATGGGCCTCGGCATTGGAATCTCGCTCAATAACGCCAAGGCTGTGCTCGAGGCGCTGGCCGGGCACGAAACCCCGTTTGTTCGCACACCAAAATATGCGATTCAACGCGCGGGCGAGCGTTGGGCAGGCAAACTGTATATCCGAAAGAAGCCAAACTTGATGCCAGCGCTCGAGCTGGTGTTCGGTGCATGGTTCACGGCCGCAATCTTGTTCGTCCTGGTCGGACATCGCGGCAGCATGTACAGCCTTCCCTTCCTGGTGCTCTTCCAGTTTGGCTTCCTGTATGTCGCGGTTTTGAGCATCTACCACGGTGTGCAGTCTCGCTTCCCGCGGGTGCGTGGACTCCTCGGTGGGTCCGGTGGCTAGCGTCGCGAACGCCAAATCCCAAGCAGTATTCATCCTCTTTTTTGTTCTACTTGCGCTGGCTGGTGCGTCTGCCTCGTCCACCGCAATCTGGCTTGCCTACGGGGCCGCGTTCCTGCCATACGCTTGGCTGATCTGGAAGACCAACCAAGGCGAGGGATGGACCACGACACAGATTTTGGCGGTCGGTGTGTTTTGCCGATTGCTGCTGCTACCGCTCGAACCGGTGCTAAGCGACGACATCTTTCGGTACATCTGGGAAGGTCGCGTCAGCGCTGCTGGCTTCAACCCCTTTGCCTTCGCGCCTGATGCGATCGACCTGAACTACCTTCGGGACACCGAAATCTGGCCCAAGGTCAACCACCCCGACGTCCCCACAATCTATCCGCCGTTTGCGCAGTATCTGTTCACGCTCAACGCGCTCATGGGGGGCGGTACGACGCTACTTCGGGGGCTGTTCTTGCTGGTCGAGGGCATCTTCGTCGTGATGATGCTGCGCGAGACCGCGTCCTCAACGGAGCGTACTGCAATCCTCGCCATCTATGCGCTCAACCCGCTTGTCATCGTTGAAACCGCATGGTCAGGCCATCTGGACGTGATCGCCTGGATGCCAGCGGCAGCAGCGTTGATGGCGTGGCGCAGACGCCAAGACTCCTGGAAATGGGTCATCGTGACGGGAGCGTGTGTGGGGTTGAGCATTGGAGCGAAGTTTCTGGGCGTCTTTGCCCTCATTGCAATCTGGTGCACCCGCCCGTATTGGGGACCCGACTCCGTAGATTTGTGGAAACACCGAGCCGCCGTGGCGGCTATCGCGGGGACCGTGGTTGTCGTCGGGTACTTGCCCTACGTTGGCGCGAAAGGGCACCTGTTTTCCGGATTTGGGACCTATGCCGCCCATTGGCGGTCGAACGATGGGTTGTTTCGCGCCGAACGTGCGCTGGGTATGGCCCTCTCTGACCGTTGGGCTTCGGCCGAACAGCGTGTAGAGAATGGAAATCTCAAGTCTGAACCGCTCTATCGGCTGGAGAACTGGAACGCATTCTTCGAAGCGCGTGGATGGGTGAAGACTTGGGAGGGTCGAGAGATCCCTGATACATCGTTCACAGGGGAACAAATTGCCACCTCGCTGGCAAAGGTTCTGGGTGCTCTGCTTTGTTTCTTCGCACTACTTTGGTGCGTGATTGTGACGCCGCCGCTCCCACAACGATTTCTTGTTTTGATGGGGTCTTTGTTGTTCGTCGCCCCGACCGTGCACCCCTGGTACGTCGCGTGGTTGGTGCCATTTGCCGCACTTGGACGCGTTAGATGGCCGTTGATTTTCAGCGGGTTGTGTCTGCTAGGCTACACCAGTTGGCACTCGGTTTCGACAGGCGGTCCGTGGGAGATTCCCTGGTGGGTGGTGGCCATTGAGTATGGGGTTGTGGTGGGCGCAGTCCTCTATGAGATGGGGCGCAGGGATTGACACCTAAACCGCCGCTCTGCTAGTACATCGAGGGATATATATACAATTGACGTGCTACGTCTAAGCCGCATGTTCAGTGGCGAGTCGCGCACTCATTGAGTTTCGGAGCTTACATGTCCGGGTCTCGTACGAACCTAATCAAATTGAATTCCGCGTGGTTGTTGGCTTGCCTTATCCTGCTCGCCGGCATTCTAACGGGCTGTGGTCCAGTCACTTCGACGCAACGGATCGGTGAGGCTGAGGTCGCTCTTGAGCGTGCTCGGGTGGCCCAAGCCGACCAACGTGCGCCGTATGAGTACTACAGCGCGAAATTCTATCTGTATAAATCGAAGCATGAATGGGGCTACTCGGATTTCGAGGCATCCCTCGATTATGCGACGGAAGCGAAGCGCGCCGCTGAGGCCGCATTGCTGAAAGCGAAAGAAGATCCATGGGAAGGCTCGCCAGTTGATGAAAACATCAACTCGGAGTCGATGAAGGATGATGGCCTGAAAGAGGCCAATCCCGCCGCTGCGTCGAGCCCAACTGCGAGCACTGGAGGTGACCAATGAACCGCATTCTCCTTGCCGCACTCCTCGGATTTGCGCTTGTTATTTCTGGCTGTAGCACCGGCGCTAAACTGCGTGGCCAAGCCATGGAAATCCAATCGCTGAATAAATCGATTCACGATCGGGCGTATAATTGTGCTCCAAAACAGCTGGCATTCGCAGAAAGCAATGTCGAGTTTGGTCTGTACGAGCTCAGCCAAGGCGATTTCGTCAAAGCGCGTGAGCACCTCATGCTTGCTGAGGACAACGCTCGCCTGGCCGACCAAATGTCCGATCACGACGCATGCCGCGACAAGCAGGTCGCCATTGTCGTCAAGAAAGCGAAGAAACTACCTGAAGATCAGGATGGCGATGGCATCTTGGACAAAGATGACCAATGCCCAGTCGATCCCGAAGATTTCGATACGTTCGAGGATGAAGACGGTTGTCCTGACCTCGACAACGACAAAGACGGTATCCAAGACTTGAACGACCTGTGTCTCTTCGTCCCCGAAGATATCGACGGTTTCCAAGACGAAGATGGCTGTCCTGAAGTAGACAACGAGCTCGATGGTATCGCTGATATCAACGACCAGTGCCCACTTAAGGCCGAAGACTTTGATGGCTATCAGGACGACGACGGTTGTCCTGACACCGACAACGATGACGACAATATTGCCGACCTTATCGATGTCTGCCCGAACGAGCCTGAAGTCTACAACAACAACAAAGATGAAGACGGTTGTCCGGATAAGGAAGCTCTCGCGCAAATCGATGGCGACCAAATCAAGCTCAACCAGAAGGTCTTCTTCAAGACTGCCAAGGCTACCATTCTCTCGCAGAGCTACCCGCTGCTAAACGAAGTCGCTGGCATTCTCAAAGAGAATCAGAAGATCAAGATTCGCATCGAAGGTCACACGGATAGCCGTGGTTCGGCTCGATACAATAAGAAGCTCAGCGACAAGCGTGCCGCAAGCGTCCGTACCTACCTGCTTGAGCAAGGTGTGGGCGGCGACCGAATGGAATCGGTTGGCTATGGTGAAGACAAGCCAATCGAAGACAACTCGACCGAATCTGGCCGCGCAGCGAACCGTCGTGTGGAAATCCACATCACGAGTCAGTAGGTTGAAACCGGGCCGGCTTTTCGGCCCAAATGTTGGATGGATGTAATGAACTGGTTTCGATGGAAGGTGGCCCGCGCCGCCGTAGTACTGATGTTGGGCTTGAGTGTAGTTACTTTGACTACACTGCCGGCACAAACCGCGTTCGCGGATTCCAAAACCGAAAAGAAACTTCAGAAAGCGTTGGCGGCAGCGGTCGAAGATTACGACATGCTGGAGATCGACGGCGCTGAAAAGAAACTCAAAGACGCTATCAAGCTGGCCGAGAAGAACGACGTCAAAGGCGCGACGGTTGCACGTTTGTACATGATGTTGGGCGTCGTCCAATTCGCGGCTTCGCGAGACGAGAAGGCTACCGAAGAGTCATTCGTGGCCGCGCTCAACCAAGATGGCAACGCGCAGATCGAGCCCGTCTACGTCACACCCGAGCTTGAGAAAATCTACGAAACGGCGAAAGGAAAGGCCAAGCCACCCGCAAACGCCGTAACGCAGCTTCAGCACGAACAGATCGCGACGACCGATGCCGGAAAGCCAATGAAGGTGGTCGTGGATGTTCCGGCGAACATGCCGGTCTACAAGATCTTCGTGCTCTACAAACGTTTCGACGCGGAGTCGTTCGACCGTGTAGAGCTCGAGCCGACCAGCAATACCCAGTTCGCTGCCAACGTACCGGCAGCTGAAATCCGCAGCAGCCAGATTGACTACTTCATTCTGGCCGAAGACCGCGGCGGAAATATCATCGGCCAAATCGGCTCCGATGAGGCGCCGTTGAACGTGGTCGTCCTTGGTTCGAGCGACCTTCCCGATGGACAGGTCAAAAAGGATGACAAGAAAGACGATCCAGACCCCGACCCAGATCCGGGTTCTGGAGAACACAAATGGGTCTACGTCTCGATCTTCGGCGGCACGGGTGGCGGTCTGATCATCGGCGGCGCCCCCACGGCAAACCCTGAAAGTGAGATTTCTCCGGGTACTGCGCCAGCATTTGCGCATGTCCTGTTGGACTTCGGTGTTCGAATCACGGATGCCGCACACCTCGGCATCTTCTTCCGGTACCAATTCGCCCCCAGCCAGGACTTCTCCAATATCTCCACGGAGAGCGGCATCTCGGGCACGGAAGAGTGTTTGGGACTTGGGCTTTCGGGCGACTGCATCTTGGGCCTCAAATACAAATGGTTCTTCAAGACCGGTCCTGGCGTGAAGGTCTACTCGTCAACCGGTATGGGCATGGGTCGGGTGCGAAACTGGCTTGAGATCAAGCAACCTGCGACCTCGCAGCAATGCCAGGGCAAAGAAATCCTCGCCGGCGACGGTGGGGGCGACTACTGCTTGGTTCGCGACACGGTTCGCGCTGGTTGGCTACACGCGGGTGTCGGCGGCGGTCTTGGTGTCCCGATTACGGACTGGATGGACTTCGTGGCTGACGCCTACCTGATGTTCCTCTTCCCAGACACCGCGATCAATATCGACTTGAACGCTGGATTCAGCTTCTCGTTCTGACTCAGAATTCGGTCGCTTTGGCTCCCTCAGAGTTCGGTCGCTTTGGCTCCCTCAGAGTTCGCGCTGCGCGCTCAGAACTCGGCCTTTGGCCTCGGAATCTGACCAAGATCTGAGCGGCGAAGCCGCGAATTCTGAGCAAAGCGAACTCTGAGCGAAGCGAATTCTGAGCGAAGCGAACTCTGAGCGAAGCGAATTCTGAGCGAAGCGAACTCTGAGCGAAGCGAATTCTGAGCGAAGCGAATTCTGAGCGAAGCGAACTCATCAACAGAGTTTGCGGAGCGTCTCCATCAAATCATGGGCGGTGCGAAGAACGTTCGCGCTCTCGTCAGGATTGAACTTGTAGATGAGTTTCATGTCCTTGGTGAGGCGCATCTTGCCACGCGTGTCGCTAATGAACGCGAGCAGCTTCGCCGGCTGAATCGGAGTTGATTCAAGAAGCTCCATGGACATGCTTGATGGACCTGCATCGAATCGCTTGGCCTTGAGGCCACGCAGCCGGACCTTCAATTCGATGATGTCACGCAGGTTTTTCACCGACTCTGGTGGGTCACCAAACCGGTCTGTCAGCTCGCCGAACGTTTCGTAGAGCTCGTCGGTCGTCGTCGAGAGCGAGAAGCGTTTGTAGAACATCAGGCGCAGTGACGTCGCCGGGATGTACTCCTCGGGGATGAACGCCTCGATGGGGACATTGACCTCGGGCTCGATATCGTCATCAAACACGGTGCCACGAATCTCATCAATGGCCTCTTCGAGCAGCTCTGTATAGAGGTCGAGGCCAACGGCGGCGACGTGCCCGCTCTGATCATCACCAAGCAGATTGCCGGCACCACGAATCTCGAGGTCGTAGGTGGCTACCTGGAAACCACTGCCGAGCTCGGTGTGAAGCATGATGGCTTCCAGTCGCTTCTCGGCATCCGGCGTGACCTTCGTGCGGGCTGGAACCAGCAGGTATGCAAACGCGCGTTCCTTGCCTCGACCCACGCGACCGCGCAGCTGATAGAGCTGCGAGAGTCCGAAGTTATCGGCGCGGTTGATGAGGATGGTGTTTGCGTTCGGGATATCAAGACCACTTTCAATGATGCTTGAGGCAAGCAGGACGTTGGTCTCTCCGCGGACGTAGCTGACCATGACCTTTTCGAGGTCGGCCTCGTTCATTTGCCCGTGTGCGATGGCGATCCGCGCTTCAGGAACGACCTTTTCAAGGTGCTCCTTCATCTCTTCAATCGTCTGGACACGGTTGTGCACGAAGAACACCTGCCCCCCGCGCCCAATCTCGCGCATGATGGCTTCGCGGATGATGGAGTCGTTGAATTTGGCGAGGTGCGTCCGTACCGCCAATCGGTCGTGAGGCGGCGTGGCGATGATGCTCAAATCGCGGATGCCCAAGAGGCTCATCTGCAGAGTACGCGGGATGGGCGTCGCAGTAAGTGTCAGCACATCGATATTGGCTTTGAGCTGCTTGATCTTCTCTTTGTGCGTAACGCCAAATCGCTGCTCTTCATCGACAACAAGCAGCCCCAGGTTTCGATACTCAATCTTCTTCCCAAGCAGGCGGTGCGTGCCCAAGAGGATGTCGACTTTGCCTTCAGCCGTGGCTTCCGTGATGGCCTTTGTCTCTTTGCTTGTGCGGAATCGGCTGAGCGCCTCGACACGAATACCGAACTCTTCGCAGCGGCGTCGGAACGAGATGAGGTGTTGCTCGCACAGGATGGTCGTTGGCACAAGGACCGCGACCTGCTTGCCATCAAGGGCGGCTTTCATCGCCGCGCGGATCGCAACCTCGGTCTTACCGAATCCAACGTCGCCGCAGATTAGGCGGTCCATCGGGCGCTCACGCGTCATGTCTGACAGAACATTATAGATGGCTTGCGCTTGGTCGGGCGTCTCTTCAAACGGGAAGGCGTCCTCAAACTCGCGATAGAATGCGTCGGGTGGTGCGAAAGCGTGGCCTTTACGCAGTTCGCGTTCGGCGTAGAGCTTGAGCAGGTCGCTTGCGACCTCGCGGATATTCTCTTTGACCTTCTCTTTGGTGCGCTCCCAGCTGGTCCCACCAAGTTTGTCGAGCCGAATGCCTTCTCCGCCGCCAATATAGCGCTGTACGCGACCAAGACGGTAGACAGGCAGGTAGAGTTTGTCCTTTCCGGCATACTCGATGTGAAGAAAGTCGTTTCCGATGCCTTCGACTTCGAGGTGCACCAATCCTTGATATCGGCCGATACCAAAGTCGACGTGAACAACGTGGTCGCCTGGAGTCAGATCCCGGAAGTGGCTGATCGAGGCATGTTCAGTGAGACTCGCGCTCGTGGAGGAAACGACGCGGCTTCCGAAAAGTTCATGGCCCGAGATCAGGCACAGCGACAAGATTTCAGAGCGAAAGCCCTCGCCGACATCCGATATGTAGATTTCGATGAGCCCTGCCGGGGGTGGCACAGGTTCGGTGACATCCACCGGTGGATCGACGATGAATGAGTTTTCGTCGATGGTCCGTAGAAGCGACTCTAGGCGGTCTGCCTGTCCGCGCGTTCGGACCGCAATGCAGATTCGACCAAAGAGCTCTTTCCACGTTTCCAGCTGGGGTTTGAGGGCGCGAACCGTTTCATCAACACCGCCGTGGTGTTTCCTGAGCTGAATGACGTCCGTGTTTGGCCGTGCTCGGAATGTAAACGATTGCTCTTCGGGTGGCGGGGGGAAGCCCTGGTTGTCTTCCCGCTCTATTGCCAGCCGGCGAAACTCCAAGCGTTGGTGTTCCTTTAGCCACCCAATGATGCTGGACGAGCCGCGGTAGTAGGCCTCGTAGCCAAAGACCAGCTCCGAATCGGCGATGGCGGCTTGGGCCTCTTCGTGACGTTTCTCGTCCAACCCCACCGCCTGTGCGACGATCTGGTCTGGATCGACGAGTACGACCAACGCGTTGTCTGGCGCGTGGTCGAACAGGTCGCCGAGTTGTCCGTAGAACGCGGGCAAGAGTGCATGAAAGCCGATACCGTGAAGGCCAGCTTCGAGGTCTTGGACCACATCATTGATACGACGCGTCGGGATGGTGCGTTCGTCGCCGAGTTTGCGTAGGGCGCTCTTCGCATGCGAGACGGTCTCTGGTGTTAGGATTGCCTCACGGATTGGGAAGATTTCGACGTGGTCAACCTGACCAACGGTGCGCTGGGTGCGTCGGTCGAACGCACGCATCTCAGCGATGTCGTCGCCCCAACGTTCAAAGCGAACCGGGTGCTCGTGCAGTGGGGAGTAGACGTCGACGATATCACCTCGAATCGCGAAGGTCCCTGGGTCTTCAACAAGATCGACCTCGGTGTAACCGCAGATATGCATGAGCTCGCGCAGCTGGGCGTTGTCTACCTCATCGTTGACCCGCAGCACGCGCGATACTTTCTGAAACACATCGAATGGGACGGTTCTGCGCATCGCGGAACGAATAGACGTCACGACAAAACGCGGCGGTGCATCGCTTGCCAGCCTATGAACGGTGGTGAGTCGCTCAAGGGTCAGCTTTCGGTCAGGCGCACTGCCGTGATACGGCCCGACGTCATACTCTGGATAGAGCGCGACGGAATCTGACTGAACGCCGGTGGTGAAGAGCTCGAGGTCACGTGCGATGGCTCTGGCGGCTTTCGATGTCGTCGCGACGATGATGAGCGGCCGTTCGATTCGGTGGCTCAGGTCTGCCATCACACACGCCGCAAACGCTCCGGTTGCCCCGATAACCTGTGCGTGCGTGCCGGTTTGGTCGAGAACTTCGATAACACGATCAATAGGATATTGATCAGGTCCGATCGGTCGGTCCAAATTGGGTTCTGGGTGCGACATGTAGGTAACTCGGGGCGGACACACGTGTCTGAAGGCTCGGCAGTTTGCCGGGGCAGACGGTTTAGTCAGCAGTCATGGGGATGTCAATGATTGAGACGCGGTGCGTGCAGATCTGGATCGATGATTGCAGTACAATAATGTGGAGAAAAAACACGAAGATGTGACTTCATCGATTGACGGAGAGGTCCCATCTGCTACTTTGAAATCAGAACACTGCAAAAACAGATGACAAAGTCCGAAAGGACAGTCTTTTCGCGGTGAGGGAGCAATAAGCATGAAACAGGCATTAGAACTGTTTAAAAAGCTTCATAACGATGAATCAGGTGTTGCGATGACGGAATACATTATTGTGTTCAGTCTGATTAGCCTGGGTGCAACGATCTCCCTTCTCGGATGCGCGGTGTACGTAAAAGGATACCGAGACTTTTTGGTTTGGTGGCTCGCCCACCCTGCCGTATAGGTTTCTGAGTCCGGGGATGGAAGTCCTCGGATCGTGACACGGTGTCACGGGGCCGATGTAGGTCCAAAAAACGTGACAATGTGTCAAACGGAGCGAGACTGTCGATAGACAGAAAAGTTCGCTTCAGGGTTCCAAGGTGGCATGCTTCATGCTCTTTTAGAACCCATGCTATCAAGGCCAACCGTTCCTCAAGGAACGTTACGCCGACTGAGTCGAGGCGTTGACTCAGTCCGATAGAGTGCTTTTTCTACGTGAAATTGCACCTGATATAATAAAACAAAGGCCCGACGGGGCCACATATATTCGGAGACGACAATGGACCTCAAGAACATGCTTATTGCTCTTCACAACGACGAAGACGGTGCAACGGCTACGGAGTATATCATTCTCCTTATCCTCATCGCTTGCTTCGTTATTGCTATCGTTAAGCTCTTCGGCTCGACGGTTTCATCGAAGTTCAATAAAGCCAACGACTCGGTTACGAACGACGTTACGTTCTAAGCCAAGCTGTTGCTTGAAAACGAATCACGCCGACCTTTTTGGTCGGCGTTTTCGTTTCTTGTATTTCTCAAACCAGATGTGTAGGGTCCGCCGCCGCTCGAAAGAGCGGATGCAACGAGCACTGCTCGTGATGCGTAACATGGTGTAGACTCGAGCCTGTATGGTCGACACACAACGATTTAACCTCGGGCCAGGCTGCGTGAAGGCCGTCACGGACGTGGCGAACGCACTCACCGACCGGCACGGGAAAACCTCCGTCCTCGCGGTCGCATCGTATCTTCCTCTAGATATCGATTCGGTCGCGCGCGTGATGGATGCACTCCAAGAGATGGACCACACCGAGGTCGAGATCGGCGAGGACGATGTGACGTATTATGTCGTCGACGATGCCGAAGAACCTGTGGACCTCAACTCAGATCTCTATATCGAAGGCAATCAAGCGTTCTTGAAGAACCTTGAGACCCTGCGTCGAGACGAAGACTGGATTCGCAAGGTCAGAAATCACCACGAGATTCTGCGCGCGGCGTCCAAGGCCAAATCACGACATGTGTCGCTCGATTACCTTGTTGAAGAGACGGGTCTGCCAAAGCCACGCCTACAATCCATCCTGAACGACTTCGCATCGCAAGGAATCGTACACTTCGACCTCGAAGAAACAGACAATACCGTCCGCTTCACGTTTCCGAATTTCGGATACCCCTCAAAACGTTATGGGCGGCATTTGGAAGTGATGGATGACTTGGAGTCCAAAGAAACTGGACGGCTCGCGTGGATTGCCCTCGCCACGGGCGGGGCAATCATCCTCGCGATCGTCATCCTTTCGAAGTTGCTCTAGCGCTTCCGACTAAAAGTCGAACGGCAATTCTTCGATAATAAAGTAGTTGAGGCACATCTCATCGAACGTGCCTTCACCCCACGTTACATCCCGCGGCTGTTGGCCATTCGCCTGATTACCTGGCGTGTTGTCATATACACACTCAAGCTTCAGCTGCGACCCGGACCGAACTGTCATCGGCTCGTCGTACAGATAGATGCCCTGCCAGTTGAAATCCCAGTTCGGGATATTGACCATGCATGTATCCGTTCCGCCGCGTGATGCCTCGACTTTGATGCTCTTTCCGAGCTGGTGCATGTGTGGGAACAGACCATAGACGTCGATATTGATTGGGATTGGGATCGACAGACCGGCCGTTGCATTGTCGGCGCCAGCTGGAACATAGAGGTCGGTATCCGGCATCGGATACATCGCTAGCTTCGTCGCAGGCTCGCCATCGGTGAAGTGCAGGTCAACCGTTGTGCGGTCAGGGTTTTCGTTGTTGAGCGTGTTGTAGTGCAGCTGAACGATGAACACCGAGTTCGAAGGGAGTCGGAATCCTTGATCCGCGCCGTACTCAATTGCTGCGGTCCCAGGAACCCAGCCGCCCAGGAGGCCTTGAACGTCCTCAACGCGGTTACCGCCGAAGCAGTCCCAACCAGGTGTCGACGGATCTTCATTCTCAAGCTGTTGGATGCGAGCAGCGTGCTCATCCTTGTCCACAGCCCAGAACAACATGTGGTGAACGACCGAGATATTGCCCGGATGCGTCTCATACGCTTTCAAGAAGCGGTCCGCACCTGACCAGCCGGGATCGATGGCAAAACAGTGGTAATCGTCGATGCGTCCCTGTGCAGGGTTCGGCGTGTACTCTGTCCCGATATCGATGACGTAGTCAGCGGCTCCAAGGTTCGTGGTCTGCTCGTCGGGCGGCGCCACGTAGTCATTGGGGTCGCCTTCGGGCGCGCCGGTGTCCGCCCACTCTTTGATGGCCATGATCTCGATCGGCTCAAGATTTCGTGGGTCCTTGAACTCTCCACAATCCTCTTGTGGTGGCCACGGAGGCATCGTTCCCGCCTGCGTAACCATCGACATTAGCGATGCCAAAGGGCTCGCTTCTTCGTAGGTCGTCAGTGGGAATGGGCCGATTCCGCCCGTGTAGTGGCAGCTTGTGCAGTTAGATTCGAGGATCGCACGCACCGTATTGTGGTACGTCACTTCATCCGGCAAGTTGTTAACATTGTTAACGTTGTTGACGTTATTCGTGTTGTTAACGTTGTTGGTGTTGTTGACGTTGTTGACGTTATTAACGTTATTAACGTTATTCTGATTATTGACGTTATTGACGTTGTTAACGTTGTTGGCGCGGTCTTGATTCTTCTCGGAATCATCTCCACAACCTAGAAACAACAGTGCGGCGCACAGCACTAAGCTGACCTTCCTCATCTAGACCTCCTGAAATGGTAGCGAGCGCAGTTTAGCGACCGTGTAGGGAATTTCAACACGCGGTTTTACACGCTTTGTTGATTGCCCATCCACGGTTACCATCGGGGCATGCCCCAAGAACCGGAGATTGAGGACCTCTTTCATGATGCCGACGATGTCGTCGATGTCGTCACAGAGGCATACGAGCGCTTGCCGCGAGATTTCAAGCGGCAGTGGGAGGTCTTCGAGAGTCTGTCTTCTGACGAGCTTGGGGACAGGGTCCGCGCGGACTTTGCCAACGAACCTGATGCCCGACGCGAGATTCTGATCGCCTATCTGGCGCAGCGACTTGGATATTGGCGCTACCTAAATCGCGTGTCGTCGCTCACCTCTGACCCACTTTGGGACCTGCTTCACAAGAAGGGGTTCGACCGAATCGATGATGGGGACCGCCAGCTGCTCTGGATGATCGCGGGTTCGACGCGGAAAGTGCGTTCATACCTTGAGCCTCGGGCCGCTTTGGCGGCGGTCGCACTATGGCGGCTTGATGATGGGCGGATGGGCGAGCTCGCGACGGAGTTGCTGCAGCGCCAAGCGCTGCCTGCCGATGAGCGATGGCTCTACGACTTGATTCGAGAGCTCGCGGGACGGGCAACCGAATCCGAGGTCGAAGGAAACAAACACCTGATCGACCTAGCGCGGCTGCAAAATGATGCAGGCTTCCACGACATCGCCGCGCTCATGGGTGGGTTGATGCTCACCAGGCGATATGATCATTGGTACACCGGCGAAGTGCTTCCGAACCTTATGAACGCTTGTGATGAGGCGGAAGCCGAACCCTGGAAGAACGCGGACTGGCTGAATCTGATGGCAGACGCAACGATCCAAGGGGAGCTGACGCACGCCTGGTTGGAGCGTCCCATGGCGGCGGCGATTCGCATGGCGCTCACTCGCCCAGACCGAGAGGCCGAGCTGCGTGCCTACCATTCCCAGAAACGTTACGACGTCAGCTCAATTCGCATCCGACATCTCTACCGGACGCGATTGCGCGCTGTTTCGGAGGGCAATGCTCGGCAGGGCGCTTGGTTGCTCTCAGAGGTTGAGCGCACAGCGGAGCACAATCCGCGTCGTGCGATGCATTTATTGGAACACCTAATTGGTTACTCCAATGCGGGTTCTGGCTCAGCGGGCGCACAGCTGGTGCACGTCTTGGAGCTGGCGGATGAACTGGACCCACTATTAGAGCGGCTTGCAACACTCTACGTTCGGTGTTTTGCGCTTGAGCCACATGCCTACCAATTTGTTGAGCGTCACGCTGAGGCTATCAACTGGAGCAACTACCCCGATGTCGACCCCGCCGATGTCGATGTGTACTTCAGCGTCGCTGACTACGAGCGCGGGTTTGAGAACAGGCAGGTCGAATATGCGGGGGTGCTCATCGACCACAACGACAAAGATGGCGCAGCTCATGTTCGATACTTCGCCGAGAAACGGACGAATCCCAACACGGTGACCGGCACCATCTCTAACTTCGAGGTGCCCACCGATTGGTTGGCCGGGGAGCTGGGTGAGTCAGATATCATCAACCGTTTGTTTGTGGAGTTGATGGACGCCCTGGAGGTGCAGTCCGCCAAGCCGAATTATGCACGCAAAGTCCTGCAACAATTCGCAATTGCGGGCGAGCCGGTCGATCGCATCGAAGAAATCCAGGCGCTACCTCTGCCCAAAATCCACCGGACAGCCAAGCGTTCCCGTCAAAAACCCATGTTGTGGAGTGCTGCTGCCGGCGCGGTTGGTGGCGCCCTCGCCCCAACCACACTCGGATTTTCCGCGACATTCGATGGCCCGGCGCTGATGTACCAGGTGACCCAAGTCTGCTCGCAGATGTGCTGGTATTTCGGGTTCGACCCGGCCGATGACCCCGCACTACCCCTGACGATTTTGGCGGTCGCGCTCACGGGTTCAAGGCCTGAGTCCGTCAATGAAGAAGACGTCTATCGACAGTTTCACGCGTTCCTGGTCCGCAAATCGATCATTATGGCAGCCATCGCTCAGGGAGCCGGAACGCAGGTGCTGGGGAATACGTTGGTGAGCTTTCTGGATATGTATAAGAGCAGCCGGCGATCGTTCAAATTGTCTGGAGAGCGCATGTTGCGATGGATTCGGCGAGACGAGGACGATTGGCGAAGCCGTGTCATAGAGACCGCGAATCAGCTCGCGTTGCCTGCTGGCGAGGGACTCTTGGGCGCGGCGTTGAATCTGGCCTTGATCTACGATGTCTACGAAAGCGCTGAAGCAGTACTGACCGACCGTTATCTGGACCGTAAATACCCTGATTGGAAACCAACGTGGTGAACAACCCGCACATTCAGACGGGCCGCTCCGCACGCCGTTCTGGCGATGCCGAGGCGTTTTTCCGCTTCGTCTCGTCGACGGATAAACGCGCGCGGCACACGTTGGAGCGTGGTGATGACATCAAGCTACGAGTCATCCAGTTCACGGACATCCATATTCCAAGCGAGGTCGAGCTGTTCGAACGGCTGCGAGACTTTATCCAGCACCACGACTCATGGGGTGAGCTCGCCCACAAGATGTCTGCAATTGGGAACGCGTTTGCCCACGGTTATCACGGCGCACGGCGTCTCTATACAAACATCCTCAAGAAGGCACTGGTTGGATTCCACCGGCTGGGTACCGACCACCTGATTATCACTGGCGACGTTGCGCATTGCGGGCTTGAGACGGAGTTCTTGGAGATGCGCGCCATCTTGGAAGTGACGGGATGGTGGGGCGATGATCTATTGACGATCGTTCCCGGAAACCATGACCGCTTCAATCTCTACGAGCATTTTGCGCGTGAATCGATGGAGAAGTTCTTCCCTATCGCGTCGTCTCGAAATCCACGTGCCAAACCACTTCCGGGTGGATTGGTCTTGTTCGAGCTCGAGAGCAACTGCGACCGCGCGGACGACCGGCACTTCTCGGAGCAGTGGCTGCCGAACACCGTTGGCCGGCTCTACGATGAGGAAATCGATTTCATCGCCGAGGCTAAAGAAGAGTTTGCAGGCAGACGAGCCTTGATTGTGATGCACCATCACATCTCGGATGATTGGCACCCACCCGGTGCGGAGAACATCGGCGGCCTGATGGGTCCTGCGGAAAACGTCGACGAGATGCTCGAGGCTGCCGCACTTTTGGACAAAAATGCGTTGGTACTTCATGGCCACAAGCATGACGTGATGCCCGTGGACTACACCTATGGCGCGCACGCCGTTAGCTGTCCGGGAGGCTTCCCGGACGCCCTACGTGCAACCATCATTGATGTGAACACCAATGATGAGCTGATCCTGACTCAGATTGAGTTGAAGCTTTAGAAGTCGGCGATTGCGTCGACAAGCTCTGGCATCGAGACGAATGGTTGAGACGAGCCTTGGAACACTTGGATGCGTTCCGCACGAAGGCGCTCTGCGCCGTCGACAGGGTCAAGCTCGTGCCAGCGACGCAAGATTCGCTCTTGGTCTTCGTCGATGTTCTGCTGGTAGACGGTCGCGAAGTAGAACATTGCGCGAGCTGCGTTTCCTTTGTGCTCTTCACGAGGCTCGAAGCAGCGAACGCCGTTTTCGTTGACGCCCAAGAAGGTGCCGTTCATCTCGCGGATGACCTCGACAACATCGCAGTATGGAGTGGCGCCTCGAAGCGAGTTAACCATCGAATCCACAGGGTAGATGTGGTGGAGGTCGCTGCGGGCTGCGCCATCGAACGCCCCTTTGCTTTGTGGCCAGGTGTGCTCAGCGTTCATGACGGAGTTCGAAGGAATCGTGTCCGTCGTGACTTTCTTTCCGGTGTACGCGCATTCTACTTTGCCACGTGAGTTATCCAGCGAGCTGAACATCTCCATGCGTGCGTCGTAGTAGCTGAATCGCAAGTGATCTTGTTGGTGATTCACAACGATTTGCTGACGAAGGGCGTCGCCTTCAAGCTCTTCTAGTGGCTTGTTCTGAATCGTTGGACCTTCGTTTGCGAAGCAAGGTCCGCCGACGCATTCCATCGAGAACTCGTAGACACCATCAACCTGATTCGTGTTGTGCAGGACGATGGTGTAGTCCACTCCGTCGCGCTCAACTTCCCAACCGCGAGAGATGTCTTCGTTCTTCACAGGGATGCGAGCATCCGAGGTACCCCAGGGATTTGCCGAAATGACTTCTTCACCGCTTTCGGCGTCGAGGATCGCAAGCCGTGGGTTCCACTTGTTTGCGTCCGCCTTGCGCAATTGAAGGAGAATTCGGTCACCGAGCTCGCCTTTCAGCGTGATGCGTACCTGACTTTCGCGAGCGATCTCGCCACGAACGATGGTGTGCTCTTTGGTGTTGATGCTGTCGGGAACGGTTTCCGAGATAACGACATCGTCGAACACGATGAGGTCGTTCTCGTTCACGTATTGGCGAAGTCGGCGGAAAGCCGTCTTGCCGACGAATGGAATCGAATCCAGCTCGGCCAAGGTGAAGATGATTCGGTCGTCTTCGGTGTGAATACGTCCATCTTCGCCCTCGCGGTAGTCCGAGATATGAGCGGCGGTTCGCCAGTAAACATCAGCGTCTGAGACCAACTGATGACGAGAAAGTCGATTGACCACGCGAAGGATCGCGCGGGCTTCTGGGCTATTCTCGTGAATGGTGTTTGGAACATCAGCCTTCGCATCCGCGACCATGAAGCTATCGTCGCGGCTATCTCCCACCTCCGTTTCAACATCCGCAACCTCCCCGCAGGCCGTGGTGAACGCGGCCAATGCGAGCAATGCGAATGCTGTTTGGAAGTGCTGGCGAATCATGATTTGTGTTCCTTTGTAAAAGTTCTGTCACGTAAGCGTCATACTTATATTCAAAGCTCGTGCCAGATCTCACACCCCCGCAAACCATTGATTTTACTGGATTTTTAAAACTGAGCGTCTGAGGCCTGTCAGATCGGAAGATCGATCTGCCAGCCGATCGGAAGATCGATCTTACAGATCGCGACGGCGGCGGCGGAAGAACCCGATGACTGCCAGAAACAGCCAGGATGAACCGACTGAGGTCGTCGAACACCCATCGGATTCGTTATCCCTCAGAGCGTCGTAGTTGTAGGGACCGTTTTGGTCGTTGGAATCGCCATCACCTGATACCACGTCTTCGTCTTGAGAAACGTCGCTGACGTCGTGGCCCGGTCGCTCGATCGGCGAGTAGTCTTTGGGGATACACAGGTCGGCGTCCCATTCACATTCAGAATCACATAGAAGTTCGCCGCCTGCGTAGTTTAGACGTTCGCAGTTCACACCCGCGAAATTGGTGCCATCGCAGAGCTCACCGCGTGAAATCACGCCGTCCCCACATACCGCGGGTGCTTCCGAATTGCAGTCAGTCGAGTCGATGGTGCAATCAGTATTGCAGACGAGCTCGCCTTGAAGAAACCCGTAGCTGGCGCACGAATTCTCGCCGAAGTCGTTGATGTCACAGTCTTCGCGATCGGCGTGCAGAATCCCGTCACCGCAGCGTCCGCACTCAAATGTAAAGTGCTGGCAGCGCCGACAATCGAGCGACCCTTGACCAAGTCCAAGGGTCTCGCATGTTTCTCCAAAGAGATTTGTACCGTCGCAATCTTCGCCAGGCTCGAGCGTTCCGTTTCCGCAGATATACGTTTGGGGGATACCCGGGTTTTCAGTGGCGCCGCCGGGATCAGCCTGACCGCGCCGCCAATTGCCATTAGGGTCATTCAGCTCTTGGCCGTTTGTGAATCCGTCGCCATCGCTGTCCATATTGTAGAGCTGCGACCACTGCACGACACCGTTTTGAATGGCATCGTCGGCATCTCGGCCAAATGGCGTTAAGTCCTGCGGAAGCAGGGACGCTCGACCATGACAGGAGTCACAGGAAAAGGCGTTTCCATTGGGGATATGGCGCACGCGCTCACGGCGCGCGTCTGCATCTGGCGCGAACGAGAAGACCGCCAGACTAAGAGTCGTCGCCAGTATGAGCCTTAAGTTTTTCACAGCCCCAGGAGTCGCCTGCATTGCATCCACGCTCTAGAAGTTCGACACCAAATCTCTTCTTTTCTGGGTCCTGTGTCCAGAGTTCACCGATATAACTGCAACTAAAGGCGATGCCGCCCTCGCATGCCTTCATGTAGAGATCGGTCGCTTTGGCCATGTCTTTATCCACGCCTCGCCCGTCTTCGTGCATGCCGGCCAGGTTGTGACAGCCTTGAAACTCTTCGAGGTCGCAGGCCTCCTGATACAGGCGAGCGGCCTCAGTCTCGTCCTTCTCCACCCCACGACCATCTTCGTACATGACGCCGAGATTCGAGCAACCAGATGGATACTTGAGCTGGCATGACTGTCCAAAGAGGTCCGCTGCCTTCACCGGGTTTTTCCCAACGCCTCGCCCAAGAAGGTAGAGCACACCCAATCGCGAACAGCCCTTAGCATCGCGGCCCTTACAACCCTTTTCGTAGTGACCTGATGCTGCATCCGGTTTGCCCAGCTCCTCTGCGGTGATGCCTTCGTTTGTGCACCCGCGATAGAAGTTGAGCATGCAGGCTTTGCGATAGTAGAGCTCTGCTCGGTCGAGTTGTTTGTCGACGCCGGAGCCGTGATGATAGAGCGAGCCGAGGTTCGAACACGCACGTGCGTATCGGCCATCACAGGCCTTCTTATACAACTCCGCACCTTGTTCGAGGTCTTTCTCAACCCCTTCGCCGTAACGATACAAAAAGCCGAGGTAATAGCAGCCTTCTGCGAAATCTAGTTCACAAGCCTTGCGGTAGTAGCCTGCTGCAATCTCTTTGCTGGCCCCAATCTTGGCGTTCTCACTTTGGAAACCGAGGTTGAAACACGCGGTGGCTTCGCCGTTTTCACACGCCTTCACCAGCAGGGCCTGTGCCGCAGCCGGGTCCGACCCTTCAATCTTCAGCAATAATGCCAAATTATTGCATGATACCGTGTGCCCTCGGTCGCAGGCGAGTTTGTACAATCGTTTGGCTTCGTCGCTATTCTGCGGAACCCCAATTCCATTTTGATGCATGACGGCGAGGTTGAAGCAGCCTGAGTCGTCTTGTCCGTCGCACCCACGTTTGAGGTAATCATGGGCACTATTGACGTTTGCCGGGACCTGCTTTCCTTCCAAGTATCGCAGCCCAACCCAGGTGCAAGATGCCGCATCCCCACCTTCACAGTGCTCCAAAGCATCCTGAAACTCGCCATCGGGCGTACCGTCGGCGATTTTTGTGGATAGGTCATTGGGACGTTGCGATCCACCGCAAGCGAGCAGCGACGTGGCGAACAGTACAACCCAGAAATGTCGGTACATGGGGCCCTCGTTATTCTTCGACTAATACGAGACCACTGGCAGAGGTTTTTGTTCCGGACTTTTCCCGTCGGAAATCATCGTGGAATCGGGCGACGACATCGCTTCGATAGTGGTCTTGATAGCTAGGATCGAATGCGTAGCCGCGAACATGCACCTCAAAGCTCTCGTCGGTCTCGTCACTGGTGTTGAGGAACACTTCTGGCTGATGTTGTGGTGATGCCAGGGGCGTCAGGATCGCGGCATTTCTGGCGATCACGAGCGCGCGATTAGGCTCAATCAGCGGCGGCACCTTCAGGGTAATCTCGCAGGCCGAATCGCCGCCGTCGCCGCTGAGGTTTGCGACGGATTCGCTCATGAACTTCTCGTTCGGAACTTCATGGATCGTCCCGTCGACGGAACGGACACGCACGCTTCGCAGGCCGAACGCGTAGATTTCGCCTTCGATATGCTGAAGACGGATGGAATCACCGATCTTTAGCCGCCCCTCCATCGCGAGTGCCAAACCAGCGGTCACGCTTCGCATCCAACCGACTGACGCCAGCAACGTCGCGATGACAAATAGTCCGACGATGACGACCCAATAATCGGGCAGCGCTGAGGCATAGGACAGGGTGATGAACATCCCGGCGATGCCCCAGATGGTGACATACAATATGGGCAACCAACGCCGAAACTTACTCGCGGTCTTTATCTGCCCGACACGTCGAACTACAACGCTGAGCGACACCGCCAACACCAAGATCCCCACCATGTGGAAGATGGGCATTTGGGGTGGCGCCGCGGGCTGCGCTTCGACTGAGATCTGCGCTGCAACGTCGGTTGTTTGCTGTTCTGGATCCATCGAAAGGCAATGTACTTCGCGGAACAAGGTCAGCACAAGTTCGCATACTTGCTACGTCAGAATCTGGGTGTTCAGATGAGCGATGCCTGTTTGGCGAGTGACTCGCCGGCCGCCAGCGTAAGAACAGTCTCTTCGAACATGCGGGCGTCTTCTTCTCTTTCTTCAGGCGAGCGTTTGTCGAGCGTCCAGTACATGCGTCGCATGCGATTGTTCTCGCGAAGCTTGTCTTCGTGACGCCCCAGAAATGCCCAATACATGCGCTTGAGCGGACAGTCCTTTTTGGGATCGAAGACGCAGTGTTTGCAGTAGTCGGACATCTTGTTGATGTAGTTCGATCCTGAAACATACGGCTTCGTCGTGAAGAGCTCGCCGGTCGCGAACGTCGCCATGCCCAGGACATTTGGTTCCACCACCCAATCGAACGCGTCGATGAACGCGACCCAGAACCAGTCGGTGAGCTGCCGCGGGTCGACGTCCAATAAGGTCGCGATATTGCCCAAGACCATGAGTCGTTCGATGTGATGAGTATAACCATCCTCGATGACCGCCTGGACACTCTCATCAAGGCATCGCATACCCGATTCGGTTCCCCAGAATGCCGGCGGCAGGTCGTTCTTTGCGTTGAAGAAGTTGGGCAGCGCACCGCCGTCCCCGGGTTTGGCTTCACCTTCCCAACCGGCTCGACCAATCGACTCAGCGACGGGATTTACGTCCCGAAAGCCGTCCGTCTTTTCGTGAACTCGATACATGAACTCGCGCCACCCGATAACCTGGCGAATGAACCCTTCTTTTGAGGCGAGGTCGATGTCTGCAGCGTCCGCGTCCGCGACAACACGGGCTGGAAGCAGGCGATGTAGATTGACCAGTGGTGAGATGAGCGTGTGGAAGAGCGTTCGCGATTTGACTGTCATCGCATCTTCGTACGGGCCAAACGTCGGTAGAATCTCGTCCAAGACAAACTGCCAATGCGCTTCGGCCTGAGCGGCCGTGCTCGCGATGCGGGTCATGTCGACCTTACCGGGATGATGTCCGAACTTGTCTTCAATCAGGTCGGCTACCTCCGCGTCGATTTCATCGACTTCAAACTTCGGCCAAACAGGCAATGCAGGCTCACCTTTCCATGCGTTTCGGTTCTCGCCATCAAAGCTGTACCGGCCGCCTTCGGGTTTACCGTCTTCCATCAGGATTCCGGTTCGCTGACGCACCTCGCGGTAAAACGCATCCATCCTCCACGGTTTGCTAGTCTGGCTCGCGTCGAATTCGGCTTCGGTGGTCAGCCAACCGGTATGCGGACATATTTCTATGAATGGCGCGTCCTGCAGCTGCACACGCAGTTCGCGCTCGGCAGGTCGGGCTACTTTAAAGGGCCCAAGTTCATCCGCGAGTTCTTCCAAGACGTCACTGTAAGCCTTCGACGAAAACACATACCGCACCGCAACGCCGCGTTTCGCCTGCTCAAGTGCAAAGTGGCGTTGGTTGCTGAGAATCCAGGCGAGCTTCTGCTTGTGATATGGGCGTCTACGGCCCTTCCACGTGGTTTCGATTAGGACGATGCCGGCTTGTTCAGGCGCAAGTTCCGCCAGTGGACCAATCTCATGGCTTAGCTGGTCATACGGCACAAAGACCCAGGTTCGGTTCTGTTCCGCTGAATTCGTGTCCCTTAAGGCTCTGATGAAGGTGTTCATGATGTTCTCCGCCCCGTTTAGATGGAGAACACCTGAACTTTGGTGCCCGATTTCTAAGGCTAGATTGGCAGAGAAAACCCGATGAACTTAGTGATTGCTGTGAAGAAAGTGATGGCAAAGATGATGCCGAGTGCGACTTTGAACGAGAACACCGGGTCGTGTCTGCGCATCTCATGCCGCGTGTTGTTCGTTCCTAGCACTGCTTCGAGTAGAAATTCTAAAGCCCACATAGGGTCTCCTTGTCGAGTACGAGGTCAATACTACGGCCAAGCTTTTAATTTAAAAATTAGAAACTTTATCAATCATCGTTATAAAAAACAGAAGGTTCTTGGTTTCAACTCCACCGCTCTGTCGCGAACCCCAAGCCCCCTAGCCCCTTCACCGCTAGCCCTAGTCACCATTGCCGCCAAATAGGTGTTGAGGGTATAAGCGTCCCATGAGCAATAATTGCCCAAATTGCGGGCAAGAGAACGAACCAGAAGAGGTAATTTGTACCTCTTGCGGCCTGACTCTTGCGGCGATGTTGAACATCGACGAAGCCGACAATACTCGACCCGAGATTAAGGTTGAGCTCGTCGAGGCAAAGATGCGTGAGGCGATCAGCCGCGCTCTGCTCGAATCACAGTTCGTTGCCGAGCCGACGATGCCGGGAGTCCGTGCCGAAAAGGGGTCGGACAAACATGAGCCACGACCGAAGCTACCAGAGCCGGATGCCGCGCCGGAGATTCCAGTCGACGCTTCGATTCTGAAGATCGGTTACGATGTCGAGAACGACCTCGTTATTCCACGACCTCAAGTATCGGGATTTCACTGCCGTATCGCGTTGGTGGACAACAAATACGTGATCGAGGATCTGAACTCGACGAATGGCACGTGGGTCAATGAACACAAGATCGATCGGGCGTTCATCACACCGGGCGACGTCATCGGTTTGGGAAGCTACCAGTTCGATTTCGATGTCACGATCATCGATCGAATCAATCCGGAAACACACAAACGCACGGAAGCGATTGAATTGCCGGAGGTTCTGGCTAAGCCAGTGATCATCGGGCGCGAGCCTGACTGCGACATCATCTTAGATGCGCCGCAGATATCGCGACACCACGCGCGATTGGTTTACACGGGTGCCGGCTGGCAGGTGGAAGACCTCGACTCCGCCAATGGTCTTGCGGTCAATGATCGTGCGAACCAGGTCAGCAACGCGATCGTAACTGAGGACGACGTGTTGTTCTTCGGAAGCTACCGCTTCCCCGTCAGCCGTCTGCGCGACTTCCTGGAGACATCGGATAGTTCGACGGTCGGTGGGCAGATTCCGCTGCCAAAAAACAAGAGCGTCATCACGATTGGCCGTGGGCCAAACAATGACGTCGTCATCGAAGCACCTCAGATTTCGCGACATCACGCGCGCCTCATCCAATCGCAGGGTGAAGTTCATCTGGAAGACCTTGGCAGCGCTAACGGCACGTTCATCGATGGCAAGCGCATCAAGCGGGCGAAGCTTGAGCCGGACCAGACCATCAGTTTCGGTTCGTACGCGGTGCGTTTGGACCTTGCGCGCGGCGCAATCCAGCGAAGCTACAAGGGCGACATCCTGCTGCAGGCCGAGAATCTGCGCTACGACGTCAAAGACGGAAAGCAGACTCGCCGCATCCTGGATGGCATCTCGTTCACCGTCTATCCGACCGAATTTATGGGCCTCATGGGACCATCGGGCTCAGGCAAGACGACGCTGTTGATGTCGCTTATCGGCTACCTGCGGCCGAGTTACGGGCGCACGCTGGTCAACGGTGACGACCTGACGTTGAACTACAATCGTTATCGGGGCGCGATCGGATATGTGCCACAAGATGACATTATTCATAATCAGCTCACGGTCTACGAAGCGCTGTATTACACGGCGAAACTCAGGCTGCCACCAGATACCACCGACGAAGAGATTGAGCGCCGAATCAACAAGGTCTTGGGTGATCTAGAGATTGCCGAGACGCGCTTTGTACGCATTGGTTCTCCTGAGCGAAAGGGCATTTCAGGCGGTCAGCGAAAACGTGTGAACTTGGCTCTTGAGCTGCTCACCGAACCCGCATTGCTTTGCTTAGACGAGCCAACCAGCGGACTCGCCAGTGAAGACGCGCAAAACGTGATGCGATTGTTGCGACGCCTCGCGGATGAAGGCCGAACGATCCTGCTCACCGTTCACCAGCCGTCGATCCAGATGTACCGGTTGTTGGATAACGTCCTCTATATCGCAGACGGTGAAGAGGTTTACTACGGCCCGGCTTACCCAGACTCGATGCTCTACTTCCATCCGGAAGTACGGTTGAATTCGCCCGAAGCGGAACGTGTCCTGGCTGACCCGGGCACGTGCATGCTGCCGTTGATGGAGGCAAAACGCGCCGGCGAGCCGATGGAGACGTTCGCGGCACGCTACCGACAGAGCCGGTATCACGAAGAGTATGTCGAAGACCGCCGCAAAAACCGCGCGGGCGTGAGCGTGACAACATCCGGAGAGCGTGGGCGTCCACGATTCACGCTGCGTCAGCTGTTCACACTTAGCCGCCGCTTCCTCTCCATCAAGATCAAGGATCGACTGAGTACGTTCATCCTGTTGATCCAGGCGCCCATCATCGCGGTGCTACTGGACATGGTGTTTGTCGCCGAGACGGGTGGCGTGATGAGTCGCCTGCAGTTCGCACCGTACGCATTATTCCTGATGGTGATTTCGTCGATCTGGTTTGGTTGTTCGAACGCAGCTCGTGAAATCGTCAGCGAACAAGCTATCTACAAGCGCGAGCGGATGGTCAACCTGTCCATCCCGGCTTACGTTCTCAGCAAGTTCTTCATCCTCGGCGCGGTCTGCTTGGTGCAGAACGTGATTCTTTTATCCATGACATATTTTGTCTTGGATTTCTGGGGTAACCCAATCTACCACCTCGCTATCCTATGGTTGGCCTCCATGGCGGGCGTCGGCATGGGTTTAGCCTTGTCGGCTGTCGTGCGAACCGAACAAGCCGCGATGGCGATGGTTCCACTATTGCTGATTCCCCAGGTCATCCTCGGTGGTGCGATCATGCCCATCGACGAGATGAACGAACCCACGTGGGGCCTATCGCAAGTGACCGTGGCACGCTGGGCGTTTGAAGGCGTGCTTCAGACCGAACACCTCAGCGACGCATACGAAATCAGCGCCGAGGACATGCCCAAACCACTGGCACCCGGGCTCCCGGCGCCACCGCCACCACCAAATCCACTGAATCGATTCTACGGCGATTCCGAGACCTGGTTGGCCATCGATCTTGGAGTTCTTGGTGGAATGACCTTCTTCTCGATATTCATTGTTGCCGGTGGATTGAGACTACGGGAGTAGCCCAACTCTTTGTGATAGAATGAAGCCATGGACGATATTCGAAAAAAACAATGGGAAGTGTATCGAAACATGTCGCCAGAACAGAAACTGCAAATCATCGCCGACCTGTTCTGGAACGCCAGGGAATTGAAGGCAGCAGGATTGCGCATGCAGCATCCTGATTGGGACGAAGCCCGAGTACAGGCACAGGTGACCCGAATATTCTTATCGCAACATGACGGATAAGCCTCCGTACATTGTCTTTACCGACTCGTTTGAAACGTTGGGACTTCGTTACTTTGTAACAGGAAGCGTCGCGGCCACCATCTATGGAGAACCACGTTTTACCCAAGACATTGATGTTGTCTTGGAACTGCGTACCGATAGTGAAATTGAGGCATTGGTCCACGCTTTTCCTGAAGACCATTTCTACTGCGCACCGGCAGAATCACTACGGATAGAACGGCGTCGCGACAATCGAGGGCACTTCAATATTATGGCCTTTGATTCAGGATTTCGGGCCGATGTCTACCTCGCCGGAAAAGACCCCTACCTTAATCAGGCCTTGAACCAACGCCGCAAATCGGCAATTGCTGGCCATGAAATGTGGATTGCACCACCCGAGTATGTGATTGTTCAGAAATTGCGTTACTATCAGGAAGGTCATTCACAAAAGCACATAGATGATATCGAGGGCATTCTCGGCGTTTCCAAAGACTCGATCGATTTCGAGGCTTTAGAATCAACGATACAAGAGTTGGGATTGACGGATTTGGTCCGTTTGATCGGGTCTTGGCCAGATAAGGAAGGAACTTAAATGAAAAAGCTCGCTTTAGCAGTTCTGGTCGTCAGCACAATGAGTTGTGGTGAGGACAATGTTGGTAACAACACCAATAATCGAGCCAATAATGGCTCTGATTTGGGCAATAACTCCAACAACGGCAACAACGCCAATAACTCGAACAACGCAAACAATGCGAATAACTCGAATAACGCCAATAACATGTCAGATATGGGCAATAATAATGTGTTCAATCCTGACATGACGCAGCAAGAGTTCTGTGATGGCGAGGGACCTCCCGTCATCTTTGACTCCACAAACACTGGGGTTTGCACCGGTGACATCGCGGCGGTCACGTTCCGTTATGCCCTCTGTTCCTGTGAGTCCATCGACATGAGCAATGAGATCTCAACGGACTCATTTGACAGCAGAATGGGGCCCTACATGCCGCCGGGGCAATCAGGTGGCTCTGTGGGAACAAACGCCATCTACAACCACACCAACAAAGCGACCATCGGTGGTTCATTGATCGTGGGTGGAATGGGCCTTTCCGACCTTAGCAACGAGTACGATATCGCCGCTGATCTGCGCGTCGCAGATTCTTTTGAATCTACTAATGTGCTGAACGTCGGAAACGATGCCTACTATGGTGGTGACGTCAACGTCTCTTCCTACAACGTCGTCGGCACCCACTACCAAACCGCAGGTCGAGACTACAACATCGGCAATAATTCAAACGTCGGTATGGTTAGCCGGGTCCCCGTCACGGTACCGCCACCATGCGATTGTGCCGAAGCTGACCTCTTGGATATCGCGAACTACGTGACCCCATACGCGAGCCGAAACGACAATGACGCGATTCAGCTCGACCCTGCAGCGCTGACGAATGTTGGTGAGCGCACAACACTCGACCTCACGTGCGGACGCTTCTACCTGAACGAAATCACCGGCAACTCCGAGATCGTCATCACTGCCCAGGACCGCACCGCACTGTTCATCGGTGGGAACATCGATGTTTCAGGGAAGTTCACCATTCAGCTTGAGCCTGGTGCCGAGTTAGACATCTTCGTGGCAGGCACGTTCAACTCAAGCAACGAAGTGGACTTTGGTTCCGCGGATAACCCTGCCAACGTACGCATGTACATCGGCGGTGAAGGCGAAAGTCGTTGGAACAACAAGTTCTCGATCGGCGGAAACATCTACGCACCCAAGACTGACCTGACGACGACCAACGACACCGAGATCTTCGGCTCGTTGTTCGTGAACAGTCTGCGCGCAACCAATAAACTCACCATCCACTACGACACCGCTATCTTGCAGGCGGGTGAGATGTGTCCTGACCCACAGATTCCAAACGGAAACTTGGATATGGGCATGGGCATGGACGGCGGGATGTCCGATATGGGAGACACACCGGAAACCTGCAACGACTGCCGTGACTGCAACAACCAAGCATGCAACGACGGTGTTTGTGGCATGTGCCAAACCACGGCAGATTGCTGCTCCCCACTCTTCTGTGTTCAGGGTCAGTGCGTGGCGGTCATCAACTAGATTTCCCGCGTGAAGATGCGTCGCACTCGCGGCGCTATCTTACAGAGCACCTCATAGTTGATAGTACGACCACGGTCAGCGATTTCGTTGACCGTGATTTCGTTCTTGCCCTGTTTTCCGAACAGGACCACGGCATCACCGACCTCGACCTCAGGCAGGTGGGTGACATCTACCATCGAAACGTCCATGCAGACGGTTCCAACTACAGAGCAGCGCTGCCCGCGGATCAACACATGCCCCCCATTGGACATGAATCGCGAGAATCCATCGTTGTAGCCAGCGGCGATCGTCGCGATACGTCGTTCACCCTGGGCTGCCCAAGTTCGACCGTAAGAAACAGTGTCACCTTCCGTCACTGTTTTTACATGGATCACTCGAGTTTCGAATCTCAGCGCCGCAACCGTGTCGGCAATTTCGCTGGTCGCGTAGCTTGGATGGTATCCATACAAACCGAGTCCAATACGCACCATGTCATAGCGGGCCTCGGGAAATCTCCAAGCTGCCGCTGTGTTGGCAGCATGCACCAATCCCGGGTCTAGGCCCTCGGCTCGCAGGGACTCCAAAACCACGTCAAACCGCATGATTTGCTCATGGGTGAACTGGTCTGCCTGTGGGTCATCAGCCGATGCGAAGTGCGTCATAATCCCTGCCAGATTGACGTTGTCAGCGGCAGAAACAAATTTAGCAAACTCAAGTACATTTTGTGGTTTTACGCCAACACGGTTCATCCCCGTGTCCACTTCAATATGCGCCTCAACCGTCTTATCTGCTCGAACACCCCACTCCGATAACGCTGCCACAACTTGACGTGAATAAACCAACGGTGTGAGATCGTACTTGACGATTTTGTCGGCTTCTTCGGCCAAGACATTGGTCACCAGAATCGGAATCTGGAGTCCACGTTTGCGCAATGGAATCGCTTCATCCGGATAGGCCACCGCCAGTGCGTCGATACCCTCGCGAACAAGCGTCTGCGACACGCGGGTGGAGTCGTTGCCGTAGGCAAAGCTCTTCACCACCGCCATCAACCGGGTGTCATCGCCAAGCGTGGCCCGAATCGCGCGGACATTTGCGCGAATGGCGTCGAGGTCGATGAACAAACGGGTCGGGGCGACGGACTCCAAGAGCTGCTCAGCAGCGCGCTCGAGACCCAATGGTCGCGAGCCCTTAAACAAGACGAAGTCACCCGGCTGGACTGTCGCATCTAGCTGTTCAGAAAGTTCGTCGAATTCAGTGATGGCCTGAGCATTTTCTTTGGCCATGCCCTCGGCGATTGCCGCTGCCTGCACTGTCTCAGCCCAGTCACCGTAGGCGATGAGCCTATGAATGCCGAGCTGTTGAACCGCTGCGCCCAGTTCTTGGTGCAGGGCCTCGCTGTCTTCCCCCAGGTCATGCATATCGCCTAAGACCGCAATGGTCGGATGCCCACCCGCATAGAACTGCAGCGTGCCTAGCGCCGCTTTGGCGCTGACGGGGTCTGAACTGTAGGCATCGTTGATGAGTGTCACGCCCGCCGAGGTCGTATGCATCTCAAGGCGCATCGGGGCCAGCTCGAAGCTAGCGAGTCCGTCCTGAATGTCCTCGACCTCGATGCCGAGTTCCATCGCGACGGCCGCGGCACAAAGCGCATTG
Source organism: bacterium (assembly GCA_030427705.1). Lineage (GTDB taxonomy): Bacteria > Myxococcota_A > Bradymonadia > Bradymonadales > Bradymonadaceae > JAUIBR01. The sequence goes on from JAUIBR010000001.1 coordinate 81,102, forward strand.
TGTATGTTGTGGCGACCCGGCACGTTCAGCGTGGCCTCAAATCCTTGGTCAGGCCCAACAACATCGAACGAGAAACCATGGGGATTGTCTTTGACCCCTTTGGCGCAAAACGGATCGTCACCATCAACATCCACGAAGATGGCTTCGTCGAGGTAGGGCGAAGCATCCTTCGTGGCGATGATAGTCTTGGTGTTCGCGAAGAGTTTCAGCTTTTCGTGTGCCGTATTTTCCAGCGAGAGCAGGCCTTCTCGGTGGGCGGTACCAAGCGTCGTAAGCACGCCGACGTCTGGCTGAATCATCTGCGCCAGCGTGTCCATTTCCCCCGGGTGACTGATGCCGGCTTCAATAACCGCAAATCGATGGTGTGGTTTCATCCCCAGAAGCGAAATGGCCACACCAACCTGCGAGTTGTAGCTTCCGGGACTACGATAGACCTCGAAACTCCGGGCCAAAATCGCGGATAGCATCTCCTTGACGATGGTCTTTCCGTTTGATCCCGTGATGCCAACGACCAGACCACCAAACTGCTCGCGGTGGTGTTTCGCGAGCGCCTGTAGCGCAACCAAGGTGTCGGCGACCCGCACTCCTGGGCGGTCGTCCTCACCGGAAACCAATGCCGCCCGTGCCCCGGATGCAAAGGCTGCGTCCAGATAGTTATGCCCGTCGAACCGTGGGCCTTTCAACGCGACGAATAGAGTATCTAAGGCGAACGCAGCACGTGAGTCGGTAGCGATATGGCGAACCCGAATCTCTGGATCACCAACCACTTCCCCGTCCACGATTTCTGCGATTTGCCCGAGTGTGAGGTCCATGCCGCTACCAGAGGTTGTGCAGCGGATTAACCGGTGAAATGCCGTGCCCTATTTCGGGCGCGTTTTCGATAGCACCGGAGATGTACTCGCGGGAAGCCGCTACTGCGTCTTCGATCCCATCTCCTAAGGCTAAGCGTGAGGCGATGGCCGCCGAGAATGTGCAACCCGAACCATGTACACGGTCTGATTTCACTCGGTCGGCACCGAACTCGATGAATCCGCTGCCGTCGTAGAAAATGTCGCGCACGACATTTCCAAGGTGGCTGCCTTTCACAACCACGTAGGTCGAACCCTGGTCGTGGATGGCCTTCGCCGCGTCGCGCATCGACCCCACGCTCTCGACCGTCCGACCATAGAGCAGCTCGGCTTCATAGCGGTTGGGCGTTGTGATATACGCATGGGGAAGTAGCGCCTTTCGGAAAATTTCCACGGCGGATTCGGGCAAGAGCGAATGCCCGTGCTTGCTTACCATCACCGGGTCGACGACCAGCTTCTGAATCGGTTGGTCCTGCAACAACTCCACCAATAGCGCGATGATACGCGGATCGCCCAGCGCGCCAGTCTTGCCCGCCGCGACCGCGAAATCTCCCAAAACTGCGCGATACTGTGAAGCGATGACCGACTCGGGAAGCAACGAGATATCGTCGACACCTTTGGTGTTCTGAGCCGTTACCAACGTCAGCACGGAAGTGCCATGAACTCTGTGGGCAGCGAACGTCTTGAGATCAGCCTGGATGCCTGCGCCACCACCGCTATCGCTACCTGCGATCGTGACTGCAATGGGTGGCTGATACTGCGTCTTCTCTACGTTGGTTCCGAAAATATCCACAGTTAACTCATCTGGGCGGATGTCTTTCCGTAACGGCGCTCACGCGAGGTGAATGACCGCAGGGCTTCGACAAAATGAACCTCATCGAAGTCGGGCCAGAGGACGTCGGTGACGTAAAGCTCTGCGTACGCGATCTGCCAGAGCAAGAAGTTCGAAATGCGCATCTCGCCGCTAGTCCGAATCACCAGATCCGGATCAGGAACTTCACCGGTGTATAGATTGCGCTCGATATCGTGCTCGTCGATATCCTTCGCCGACAGTTTGCCCGCCTCGATCTCTGCACCCAACCGCCGGACGGCGCGCACGATCTCTTCGCGTCCGCCGTAGCTGACCGCAACCTGCAACGTCATCTTGGCATTCGGCGCGGTGTCTGCCTCTAGCTTTGCGATTGCCTGCTGCAGCCGTTCGCCAAGCTTGGAGCGGTCACCAATCGCTTTCATCTGCACGCCATTGGCGATCAACCGGTCGCGCTCGCGTTTGATGTAGACATCGAAGAGGGTCATCAGACCTTTGACTTCGTCCTCAGGACGACCCCAATTCTGACTGCTGAACGCGTAGAGCGTGAGGACTTCGACCCCTAAATATCGGCACGACTCGACCATGCGGCGGACGGCATTTGCGCCCTCGTGGTGGCCTTTGATTCGTGGCAAGCCGTGGTTTTGTGCCCAGCGCCCGTTGCCGTCCATAATCACGCCAACATGGCGCGGGACGGGCCCGTCGTAACCATCTAGTACATCACGGTCGACGTGGAGTTGGGATAGATTGTCGTCTTGTGTGGTCATGGCCATCCTCACGATGGGCGAGGATTAGCACTTTTGTGGTGGCGTAACCAGCCCTAAGGAAGGTGGGTTATCCTTCCTTGCCCTTCGAATCCGGCCGCGACGGTGATCGTGGTTCACGGGGTACAGCTGCCGGTTTGTCCTTGGGTTGGAATCGCACATGGATCTCGTCGTTTTCCGCAGAAACTACGACGGTCTTGTATTCGTGCGGCCCGCGTTCGGTAACCATGAGCCGACTAATCGGTGTCAAAACATGTCGTTCAATGACACGTTTAAGTTCACGAGCACCAAAGCGCTCACTGAACCCGCGGTCTTCAAGCCATGTTCGTGCCGAAGGTTCGGCGACGACGCTGATGTGTCGTCGACGGAATCCACGTCGTTCAAATGCCATCTTGAGCTCGACGTCAACCAAGCGGTCCATGGCGCGCTTGGAAAGCGGCTCAAACACCACGATATCGTCCAGTCGGTTTAAGAACTCGGGCGCGAAGAACTCGTCGAGTTTCTTGCGGATATGTCCTTCGTAGATTCGATGTTGTTCCGGTGAGCCGAAACCAACGGGCGATACGCTTGTTTTGGACGCCCCAAGGTTTGACGTGAAGAACATGAGCGTTTGGCGGAAATCTGTGGTGTTTCCACGCGCGTCCGTCAGTCGACCTTCATCCATAATCTGCAGGAACAGTGGGAAGATCTCCATGTCTGCCTTTTCAAACTCATCAAAAAGCAGGACCGAGAACGGTTGATTTCTGACGGCTTCAGTTAGCAGGCCCTCCCTGTCTTTGTCGTGCGGCGAACCGATGAGCTTCTCAACGGCAAAACGCCCCTGATATTCGCTCAGGTCGAAGCGCAACATACGTTTGGGATCGCCAAACAATCGCTCAGCCACAAGTTTGGTGAAGTACGTCTTACCCACGCCAGTCGGGCCGACCAGGAAGAACACACCAAGTGGCCGATCGTTGTTGCCAAGCCCTGCTTTGACCAGGGCCAATCGGTCCACAACGCCATCAACAGCGTGGTCTTGATCGATCAAGCGTTCGGTGAACCAGCGTTGGGTTTCACTCAGATCCAGAGCGACCCGGTCGTCTAGCAAATCGAGGCTGATACCGGTCACTTCACTAAGGCATGGTGGGATATTTTCCGGTTGAAGAACCACGACCTCGTCACCTTTCTCTGACTTGCGGCTGGTGTAGTCGATCAGAGCGTCCATCAAATCACATGCACGCCCGGGGGCGACGCTGCGGGTGTAGAAGCTTCGGGCGAAGTCAACGATCTGCTCCATGCAGCCGGGTTCGGCGACGACTTCTTTCTTGTTCACCTCGATATCGGCAATGCGTTTTTCCAACACATTCAGCGTCTGCTTGTCGTCCATTTCTTGGATCTTCACCTGGCGGAACAAGCGTAGGAATCCGGGGTCGCGGGTCAGGCCGTTTTTGAGCGAATCTTCGGTGCACTCCGCGATCATTCTTAGCTGTCCGCGGTGCAGATATGGCTTGAAGAAGTCGGCAAAGTTCTCGTCGCTCTTTGAGTGTGCGCCGGCGCCCAACAGGTCATTTGGATTGGTTAGATAGATGATGACCTTGTCATGCTTCATGATGGCTTCGGTCATCTCTTTGAGCTTGGTCTCCCAATCGCCCAAATACCGGGTGCCGCTGATGAGCTCGCTGGTGTTGGTCTCGAGGATTTGCCAACTGTCGTCTTCTTTCAGAAGGCGTTGTGTCATCTCTTGAATGACGGCCGTCTTTCCGGTCCCAGCATCCCCAACGAGCATCACCGAGCGCGTGGTTTCCTCGTCCATGAAGTGCTCGACCAAGAGGTCCACCACATCGTCGCGCTCGTACGCATGATCAAGGAATTCAAGCTCCTCGGGCTGATTGAGCAAACGACCATACTTGTCCAATCCACGTTGCGGCGTGGCCTGCTTCGAGACGACCTGCAGGCGCCCCCAAAGCGTGCTGTAAACCTCTTGGAGGTTACGCGCCTCAAGGTAGTTGAGGATCAGACGACGCTCGCGCGGGGTGAGCTGCTCTTGCACGCGTTTGTAGTGTTCGCGCGTCATCTTCGGAATCAGACGGTCCAGAGCTTCTTCGGCCATCTGCTGCATCTCGTATTCACGCTCAAGCAGGGCCTTCAAGATCACAGGTATCGCGCGGGGTGTACCGAACGCGCGAAGTTGGGATAGGGCCTGTTCGCGCACGCCGTAGGATTCGTCACCCATTGCCCGGATCAAAACGTCTTCAAGATGGGCGTAATTCAGGTCGCTCAGGGCCACGACCGCGCGGTATCGCACGTCGGCATCGTAGTCGTTCAACGAACCCAGAATCGGTTCGATCGCAGACTTGTCGCCCAGAATGCCCAGCGCAAAGAGCACCATTTCACGCACGCCTGCCTGTGGGTCATTTAGCAGCCCGATCAGTGCGGTGACCGATTGGCTATCCCCCAGCCGCCCGAGGTTTGTGGCAGCTGCCATCCGGCGACGATAGAACGGAGAGGTGAGCTCAGAACGCAGTAGATCGATGATCTCGTTACCAAATCCGTAGAGCTGGTCACGTAGGCTGCGATAGCGTTCCTCGTCTTCGCAGCTTTGAATCTCTTCTAATATGGTACGCGCGAGCTCGAGACTCTCTTGCATTACTGATCCCGGGTTCACAAAGCGGTATGAATTTTTGGCGGATTTGGTGTCCATTATCACTGTAGCACATCGAAATTTTAAGTTGAAACTTTGACTCGGCTTGGTCGCGTTCTCCGTGATAAATCAGGCAGAATCATTGCAATTGGAGGATCGGAATGCTCGACGGAATCGATGAAATCCCCTGGGGAGACTACGAACACGCATATGGACCAGCTGAAGACGTTCCACAGCTATTGCGAGACCTAGCCGATTCAGATGCCGATGTGCGCGACGACGCGGAGTACTCGCTGTACGGCAACCTCTGGCACCAAGGTACCGTCTATGAAGCAACCCAGTACGCCGTTCCATTCCTGATTGAATTGCTCGGCCACGAACAGGCCGACCGCGATTGGATCCTTGTGTATCTAGCCCACCTTGGAAACGGGAATTCCTACCATGACGTGCACCAACACATGTCCTTCTACGAGGAACAGCGAGCGGACGAAGAATTTCAAGAAATGGTCGCCAAGGAGTTGAGTTGGGTGGTCGCGGCCTACGAAGCGGTGGTTAAAGGCATTCCGACCTATCTAGCGTTGTTGGACGACCCGGATCCGGGCGTGCGGGCTTGCTGCTGCTACCTGTTCGCGGTCATGCGCCATCAGTCTGAAGAGATACAGTCGGCCGTTTTGAAGCGGGCGATAGAGGACGAAGACAATATCGTACGAGCTGCCGCCTATTTCGGGTCGATGTACCTCACGGACGTCGACGTCCTGCTGCCCATCGTTGAAGAGAACTTCGGCACCGAGGTAGACCTCTTGGTTAAATGGACGATGGCCCAGGTTTGGGCGCTTGGCGCCGGTCCGGAGACGCCCTCGAAAGCGGTTGATGTATTGCTTGATGCCCTGGAAAACAACGAAGAGCTCGAGACGCAGTTTCAATCTTCGCCATGGTACGAGCAAGACGTCATCGCAACGACCTCGTACGCACTTCAGGGTCTACCTCCCGAGATGGCAAAGCAGACGATCTCGAAACTCGCCGTACTCATTGAAGAGGTCAAAGGCTACAGCGCGCTTGGCGTGGCGGAGAGCATTTTGGCGCTCGCATTCGGTGGCCCCGCACCCGAGGACATCAAATTTGAGGACCTAGACGAGGTACAACAAGAGGCGCTGAAGGCGCTGGCGTACAGTTCGAAAGCGTGGACGTTCAACGTCAATATGGCCGAGATTATGCGGTGGTTTAAGCTTCCGGACTGGCCGGACAAGCTGCAGGAGTTCTGCGGGCTGGAAAAGAAAAGCTTCGACGATTCATTTGTCGCTCGAGGGCCCGGAGGACACACCGTGACTGCGACGTTTGAACTCGAGGAAGAGTAGCCTCAATCGCCCACCCGTTTTGAGGAGCGTTTTGCCTTCTCGTTCGCCTTATCGCTGACCACGAAATCGACGTGGTAGTGATCGTCGTGGCGAACCCACGCTTGTTTTTTGTTCCACTTGAATCGCCGCTTCACCAGCCGCCCGGCTTTTCCGGACTTGAACAGCTTCTTCTGAAGTTCAGGGGCAAGGATAATTCTTTTTATCTTTACACCATGTTCTTTACCCGACTTTTCGAGCGCCAACAGGTGCGCCGCGATGGCTTCAAAATCGATGTTGTATTCGTCGAGCTTGCCCTGTGAGTTGAACTCCAACAAATAGCCAAACCCGTCGATGATGGAGGTCGGCACGGGGACACTCTCGCCGCTTCGTCGGACAGGAACCATGAAGTCGACGGACAGACCGTTTTGGTGCGTATGATGTGGGTAGAACTCGCCTCCGCCCCAACCCTCTTCTGGGTCGAAACAATGCGTTCCTTCCATCGTCCGCCATCCGTAGTTTTTGCCTTTTTGGACGACGTTGATTTCTTCGTATGCGTTCTGGCCTACATCACCGACCCACAGGTCTCCAGTCTTACGATCGAAGCTCATCCGCCAGGGATTACGAAGGCCGTATGCATAAATTTCTTTACGCCCACCCTGCTTCGCGAATGGGTTGTCCGCAGGGATGCCATAGGGCTCTTTGTTCACATCGATACGAAGGATGGTCCCGAGCAGGGTTTTGGTGTTTTGGCCGTGCTTTTTGGGGTCCCCGCCAGACCCTCCATCGCCCACACCGATGTAGAGCATCTTGTCCGGTCCGAATAAAATCTGACCACCATTATGATTTCCGTACGGCTGCTCGTAAGAGAGCAAAACCTTCTCGGAACCAGGGTCAAACGTCTTGCCTTTGTCTTTGGTTTTGAATCGCGAAACGCGACTAATCAACCCACGTGACTTATCGTCATGGGTGTAGTTCACGTAGATAAATGGCGCCTCAGGGAAGGTTGGGTGGAATGCCATTCCTAACAGTCCGCGCTCTCCGCCATAACGAACCCTATCCGTAATATCGAGCGCAATTTGTTTTTTTCCGCCATCGGCATCGAAGCGCGAAAGGGTGCCGCGTTGCTCCAAAGCAAACCAGGTCTTCGCAGATTTTGGGTGCTGTTCCACCCAGACCAACAAGCTGAGTTTGGCGTGTTCAAAACGACGCTGAAGCTCAACATCGGTCTTCTTTGGGGGTGCTGCCTGAGCCTGTTCGGTTTCGAAGCTTGGAACGATCGTCGTCGGCGCAGGCACGGATTTCTCGCTCTTATGCGGGGAACACGCCACCCCACAAAGGCTAAGGGCGAGTAAAATTGAGAGCCTGTTCATCTTTGTTACGTCCTGCAGTTACGGCGACTTTCTTGGATTTGGCGTCTTTTAGCGTCACCACAAATGACGCGACCTGGTCAGGCTCCAACTCCGGAAGCTCGGTCGAACCCAAGTCCCGCTTCTTCACCGTCTTCTTGCGACGCTCGGTGTATTCAAGCGCTTTGACTTCGACCTTCTCTAGCTTTGCATCACTCGTATTCTTGACCGTCCCCTGACACGTGGTCCCGCGGCAGGTCACATTCAACAACACAGCTCCTTCGTGTTTCATTCGCGGAATCATGGTCTCCGCATGACTGCGCCGCACACGACGGACTTCGTCTTGAGCTCGCTCCGGGGCATGTTTCAGATAGGCCTCAAAGGCATCTGCCGCCGCGACTGCCTCGCCGCGCCGAATCGCAAAATCTCCAAGGTAAAACTGAGATTCCGCATCCCCTGGATCGCAAAAAGCCGCGGCCTGAAACTGTTGAAACGCCGCGCCTGGATTGGATGCGGCGAGCGTGTTGGCGTAAGCCGCATACGCAGCGCAACGCCCAGAGTCTGATATCACAAGGTCGCGCGCTTCCTTAACTGCATCGCTCTTCTTGCGAATATGCTTGAGTCGAACGCTCAGAACCTCGAGCTCAGGTGGCGGTTCTTTATATCGACCAATAACATCCTCGGCGGCGTCAAACTCACCTGCATCGATCAATCCCTGCACAAGCAAAACATAAGCTGCAGTCGTATCCTGGTCCTTCGCGTCCTCCGCGCTGAGACCCGCGATCAACAATTGATTGCTAAGTGACAGGTCGATATCCACAAACAACGCACCCAACGCCGTCGCGGTCGCGAAATCCGTCGCGCGTTTCGCAGCCGACTTGATGTATTTGGGGCCACGTTTGTGATTAGCCACCATGAACACGGCGGCCATGATCCCCTCATCCAAGGCTGTTTTGGGAGAGCTCTTATAGGCTTTGCGGACCTGCTTCACCGCGTCCTTCGTCGCGCCTTTCTTTGCCAAAAACAGATACCGCAGAAGACCGGAGCGTTTTTCATCATCTCCCTTCGCCTGCGACAACGCCTGAATCGCTGTGTCGAAGTCGCTATCAAAATACGCGGTCCAGGCTGCATCGAGGCTCGTGCCAGATTGGGTTTGGGACCAAACAACGTTGGCCTGAGACCAGGGCTGCAGTGGCGCTTCGGCGATGGCCTCAATCACCGAGGTCGAGCCGCCAAAGACCGACCATTCTGTCTTGGATTGACGCTCGACAACGAACTCGCTGGAGTCAGGCTTCCAGTACGTCTGGTAGGCGACCTGCGGACACGACCGCAACATGTTTGTCTTATCGCGCAGGATCAGAACCAATTGCTTTGTGCGGTCCATCAAAACAACGCGTTCCCGGAACTCGCAGCGGCCTTTGACACGACGACCCTGATCGAACGCGGACACAAAGAACTCCCCATTCGGACTTACCCAACTCTTGTTGATTGGGGACTTCGTGGCCAAGAACTGCGCTGCCTGTGACTCAGGTTTTGCGGCCTTCCAATCGGGATGCTCCGCACCCACCATCTCGCCCTTTTGAAAGACGTGAACAGTCTTCGACGACTTGGGGTCCACGAGCTCGGTGGTTTCGAAGTAGAACGTCTGCGCCGCGTCGTCGATCAAGACTTCGCCTTGGCGCTCGGTCTCCAAAACCAAGAGTCCATCTTGGGTCCAACCCGTAATCGAAACGTCCCGGTTGTCTGATTGCGCCCAAGATGTGACGGGCAACAACAAAAAGAAGGCGGCTAATGTGGCAGGAAAAATTCGCATGGCGCAATTTATGCCACAATCGTGGACATCGAAACAACAGCTACAACCACAATTAGTGCGGTCGACAGCGCCAAGCGCCACCGCCTCCCGAAATCCGGGTGACAGAACTTTATCGTGGAATGCGATTCTGGTAATGTCCCGCGCCCTCGCCGGGAGCGCAGTTTTGAGTGTGAAGTTAGTATTCTTGGGGACAGGTAGCGGAAAACCCACACCGCATCGTGGTGTGTCTTCCATGCTTTTGTTCCGCGATGGCGAAGTCTTGATGTTCGACTGCGGCGAAGGCACGCAGACGCAATTGGCGAAATCATCCGTGCGTCCTGGCGGTATCTCATCGGTCTTCCTTACCCACTTCCATGGCGACCACGTCAACGGCCTTCCGGGGCTGATTGGCTCGTTCACGCTGAACCAGCGCGAAGAAGTGCTCGATATCGTCGGCCCCAAAGGCATGCGGCGGTGGTTTAAGACCCTACGCGACTTACATATCTTGTGGCCGGGCTTCGACCTGCGCGTCAATGAGGTCGAAGGTAAGGGAATCGTCATGGAGCGTGATGGATTTCACGTTGAAGCCGTCGGGTTGCGCCACCGAATTACAGCATGGGGCTACTCGTACATCGAACAGCCACGCCCTGGCCGGTTCGATGTCGAAAAGGCCAAAGCGCTCGGCGTTCCACATGGACCTTTGTTTGGGAAACTCCAACGCGGCGAGTCGGTGGAAACCCCCGATGGCACCGTGGTTGAACCCCATCAAGTGCTTGGGCCTTCACGGCCTGGTTTGAAAATCACCTACTGTACAGACACCGCCCCCTGTGACGGCGCTGTAGAGTTGGCGAAAGACGCCGATATCCTCATCCATGAATCGACCTACCCGGGTGGCGACGAAAAACTCGCACACTCTCGCGGGCATTCGACCGCCTCAGATGCCGCGCGAACCGCGAAGGCCGCCGGGGCGAAAAAGCTTGTATTGACGCACCTTTCGCAGAAGTATCCGCGTACCGATATCTTCGTGGAACATGCTCGAAAGATTTTCGAAGAAACAATAGCAGCGCACGATTTGTTAGAACTCGACGTTGATAGGCGAGAGTGTTAGCAAACCAAGTTGAATTTGAGTGTGGATGCGTAAATGAGTCGTGAAACGTTATTAAAGTTCGCCCAAGTTATCGCAATTGTGGCGGTCGTCATCGGCGTCGATCAATGGACCAAGATGATCGCAAGCGACCGACTTGCTACGGACCGGTCGCCAGCATTTCACCACAAGATTTTCCTCGAAGTTCCGGAGGATTTTAAGGGTGAGACGCTCAAGGACTACCTGACGTACGAATTCGGTGACAACAACACCGAAGACGAGATCAACCGCATCGTCTACAGCACGGTTACCGACGGAAACGTGCTGGTGAATTCAGCCACGCCCGTGAAACCGGGTGATAAGTTTGAAGTCGGGCGACGCGAAATCATCGTCATCAAAGACTATTGGGACTACCAGTACACCCGAAATCCAGGAGCTGCGTTCAGCTTCTTGGCGGATAGTAACTCCAACATGCGCACGCCGTTCTTCATCGGCGTAAGCTTCCTGGCAGTCATCATAATCTTCTGGATTTTGGCCGGCGTTGGCCTGCGACAGCAGTTGCTAATCTGGGGCCTAAGCTTCGTGTGCGGTGGCGCCATCGGCAATCTTATCGACCGCGTCAGCTATGAGTACGTCATCGACTTCATCGTTTGGAAATGGACGGATGCCTATCGTTGGCCCACGTTCAACCTCGCGGACGCGTTCATCTGTATCGGTGTTGGGTTCATGGTCATCGAGATGATTCGCGACACCATTCGGGAGCGCAAAGAGAAGGCTGAGGGCAAAAGCGGCGAAACGGCCGAATCGGTCTCCTAATCCGTGTTTCCCACGCTATTTGATAGCTCCTGGATAGGCATCGAAGGTGCGCTGCACTTTCGCATCCCCACCTATTTCGCCGCAATCATGGCCGGCTACCTGGCCGCAGTATATCTAGCGCTGCGTGAGTGCGTCCGAATTGGCGTCGACAAGACAAAGTACATTGATTTCGCCATCTGGATGTTGATCGCGGGGGTCGTGGGCTCCCGCGTGTTTCACGTGCTGTTTGACGGCCTCCTATTCGACTATATCAACCTGTGCGCTGACCCATTCTTGTTGGAGGGCAAGGCGCTGAAGACTGGTGAACTATGCCTGTCGAACATGCAGTGCCTCAGCGAACAGGACGCCGGCCGTGATATCGGCGGCGTGTGTAATCCCGCCAATGGCCAATGCTATCCGCAGCCAGATTGCTTCCGCGCTCTGAAATTCTGGGCAGGTGGATTAACGGTCTACGGTGCGATCATCGCGACCATCCCCACGGCTTACTGGTACCTCAAGAAGCATGGCATGCCTGGCCGCGCGATTCTGGATATGGGCGGGTATGGCATCCCTCTTGGCATTGCGTTGGGTCGCCTTGGCTGCCTCGGCGCGGGATGCTGCTTTGGAGATGTCTGTGACATCGACGCATTGGGAATTACATTTCCAAAAGGAACTCTGGCCTACTCGCATCACTACGAACACCACCTCGATGCCCTAACCGCAGCGTACGATCCCAGCGATCCGAAGAGCCTGCCAGTTTGGCCAACTCAGTTCCTGTCCACGATGTATAACTTCGTCATCTTCATCGTGGCCTACTTCGTGATCCGCCCAAACAAACGCTATCACGGCCAAGTGATGCTGTTCTTCGTCGGCAGCTACGCCTTCTTCCGTTTCCTGATCGAGTTCGTTCGCGCCGATCAACGCGGCGGGATTGGTGCAGTTTCGACCAGCCAGATCATTGCTCTAGTCACCGTGGCAGCCGCCATCTACTTCTACTTCCGACTCAACAAAAACGCCCCACCGCCCGCAACCGACGAATCCGAGTAAGTCCGCACTCCGAGCCAAGAACAAGGTCTCCGGGTTCTTGTTGAGGTTTCCCGGCAAAACCGGACTTTCCGCCTTGACGACTTTGTTTGTTAGGGTGGAGAACGATCAGCACGACGTTGAAGGACGGATACATGCGATTGATCAAAGTAGCAGCCGCGGTTGTGAATCAGACCCCGCTCGCTTGGGAAGCCAATACACGCAACCTGAAGGCGGCAATCAAACACGCACGCGCTCTTGGCGTGTCGTTGTTGTGCCTCCCCGAGATGTGCATCACCGGTTATGGCTGCGAGGACGCGTTGCACGCCCCGAATACCGCCGAGCGCGCCTGGCAGATTCTGGAAGAACTGGCGGTCGAAACCGATGGGATGATCGTCAGCTTTGGGCTGCCGGTTATCTACAACAACGGGCTCTACAATTGCGCCTGCCTTGTCGCGGACGGCAAGATTCAAGGGTTTGTCGCCAAGCAGCATCTGGCCGGCGATGGTATTCACTACGAGCCCCGATGGTTCAAAGCATGGCCGGGAGATACTCAGGCCACCATCACCCGAAACGGCGAAACCTATCCAATCGGCGATATCTTTTTTGACTGTGGCGGCATCCGGGTTGGCTTCGAAATCTGCGAGGATGCTTGGGTTGCCCGACGGCCCGGCAGTGACCTGTCGCAGAAAGGCGTCGACGTCATCCTCAATCCGAGCGCAAGCCACTTCGCATTTAGCAAGCTAGACGTCCGAAAGCGTTTCGTTATCGAGGGGTCGCGCGCATTCGGCGTGACGTATATTTACTCAAATCTGCTGGGCAACGAAGCCGGTCGAGTCATCTATGACGGCGGCGCGGTGATTGCCTCGGCAGGCAAGCTCCTCTGCACCGGACCGCGGCTTAGTTTCGACGAGTACTTCATCACAGAGGCGGTAGTCGACGTTGACCAAACGCGCGTCGACCGAGTTCGAACCGTCAGCTTTAAGCCTCTGATCGATGAGGACGCACAGGACTGCATCAACTGCGATTTCGATTGGAAGGACCAGGCACCGGAACACACGTTTGATGAGTCGTCGCCCTGGGAAGTCAGCCCCGACCTCAAAGAGGAAGAGTTCTGCCGTGCCGTATCGCTCGCCCTGTTCGATTACGTGCGAAAGAGCCGCTCACGCGGGTTCGTAGTCTCACTCTCAGGTGGCGCCGACTCCAGCGCGGTGGCGTGTCTTTGTGCCTACATGGTGTCGTTGGGTGTCAAAGAACTTGGCGTGGCGGGCTTCGTCGAGAAGCTACCTCATATCGCAGCGCTGAAGACCTGCAATAGCGCCGAAGACATCGTGCATGTCCTACTGACCTGCGTATACCAGGCAACCAGAAACAGCGGCGAGGTGACGTTAAATGCAGCGCAATCCGTTGCAGACGCTGTGAATGCGGAGTTCTTTGTTCTGGATGTCGACTCGTTGGTGACCAGCTATGTTTCAATGGTTGAAGGCGCGATCGAGCGCTCTTTGAGCTGGGAACAAGACGATATCACCCTCCAGAACATCCAAGCGCGGGCACGTGGACCCGGAGTCTGGATGCTCGCGAACATCAAGGGTGCTCTATTGCTAGCCACCAGCAATCGCAGTGAGGCTGCGGTCGGCTATGCAACTATGGATGGCGATACTTGCGGTGGGCTCTCTCCAATCGCTGGCATCGATAAGGCGTTTCTTCGCAAGTGGCTTTGGTGGGCGCAAACACGTGGACCGCTTGGCCATCATGCCATCCCTGAGTTGAACACCGTTACGTCACAGGTCCCGACGGCTGAGCTGCGCCCATCTGAGGCAGAACAGACCGACGAAGGTGACCTGATGCCATACGAGATCTTGGACGAGATTGAACGTCTTGCGATTCGGGACAAGAAGGCGCCCGTTGAGGTTTTTGAGATATTGCGTGCGACCAACTCCGATTACACCGAGGCGGCGTTGGGCGCTTATGTCGAGCGGTTCTTCCGCCTATGGTGCCGAAATCAGTGGAAGCGCGAGCGTTACGCGCCGAGCTTCCATGTTGATGATGAGAACCTCGATCCCAAGACTTGGTGCCGCTTTCCGATTCTCTCAGGTGGGTTTGATTTGGAGCTCGAGGAACTTCGAATGCGAATCGAAGCTTGAGAATGCGTGCAACCCAAACAGGAGTTCTGCGTCATAAGGGCATGCTAACTTTGGAGACCCCCATGAAGAAACTAGCCCTGATTGCCATTTCCTGCCTGGTCGTTGCCGCGTGCGAAACATCCAATGGCGACACCAAACCTGAAGCCCAAAGCGTTGATGCCGCGGCTCCAGAAGTGCCAGCAAAGACGCCGACCTCCGCACCAGCCAAGGACCCAAGCCGACTTCCGGCAGAGGTGGATGTAGCGCCAGCCGGAAAGGCGATTGCGACCTTCGCCGGCGGATGTTTCTGGTGCATGGAAAAGCCGTTTGAGGTCATCGATGGCGTGGACGCGGTGTACTCAGGATACACTGCGGGACCGGAGAAAAACCCGACCTATAAGCAGGTGTCGAGCGGCGCGACCGGACATACAGAAGCCGTTCGCGTGATCTATGACCCGGCCAAGGTGAAGTATAGTCTGCTGCTGCAGGTTTACTGGCGTAGCATCAACCCAACGCAGGTAAACGGTCAGTTTGCAGACCACGGGACGCAGTACCGCACTGGAATTTATTACCACGACGCGGAACAAAAGAAGCTGGCGGAAATCTCAAAGGAGGAGATTGCCAAGAAGTTCGACGCGCCAATCGCCGTCGAAATCAAAGAAGCCAACGACTTTTGGCCAGCCGAGGTTTACCATCAGGATTACTACCTGAAGAACTCCGCGCACTACGAACGATACCGTGTCGGTTCTGGTCGAGCCGGATATCTCGACAAGACGTGGGGTGATGAGGCCTACGGATACTCGCTGCACAAGCCCAAAAAGAAATGAATGACTGACGACAGCCACGCACCAAATATCCCGCTCCGTGTTGCGGTTGTCGCCTATGTACTCATGCTCTCAGGACTGGTCGGAGCCTATATCTGGGTTGCGACCATGGAGATTGACGTCAGTGCCTACGTTCAAGGGCCGACGGAGCTCATAGAGGGTGAGAAGCACGCGGTTCGCGGGTTCTATCTCAATGCCCCGACGGGGAGGATGTTCGGTGAGGTCGATGTGGAGGTCTCCTCTGAAGGCAACCTCCTGGGGTCCGGTACCACGGGCTCGCACGGTTATTTTCAGATCCAAGTCGAGCCCAATCTCCCGCCCGGAGACCACACGCTCATCCTGGCCGCAAGGCACCCGATTTTTGAGTCGTACGATGTGCAGGTTCCCATCAAGGTGTTGCCATCAAGTGCCCCACCACTCGCGTCTCAACGACCGGCAAACACGGACGATGAAGCATTTCAGAGCCTTTGGCGACAGGAGATGCTGGCCGCCATCGCAAAGTCATTCGATGTGTCCAAGATTCAATTGACGTCCCGACTTCCGAAGGAAAAGGACGCCAAACCTCGCAAGAAGCCAGAGTGGGAGGGTCCGTTCCAAGTCGACCTTCTCCCTGCCGATCGAGAGATTGTTCGAGGCCTACCAAACACCGTCTACCTTCGCGTCACCCGCAAAGACGATGGCCGACCGGTTCGAGCAAAGGTGACCCTCGATAAAGTCGAGGGAACCGCCCAGGAGAAGATTAAGAAGAATCACGTCACTGACGAGCTAGGCCTCGCCCGCATCGAACTCACGCCCGTCAACGACCAACGCTGGTCGCTAACCGTCGAATCCCTCGAACCCGAAGACCTCACCAACCCACCAGAACCGCCAACTCCAAACAAGAACCCGGAGACCTCGGAACCCACTGATGACGCCGCGAAAGCGACTTCGGCCACTAGCACTGGCAAGGTCTCAGTACGAACTGTACCGGCCCAATTTTCCCTGCAACTTCAGAAGAATTTTGTGGAGCCTGGAGACGAAATTTTGGGGGCAGTCGACACTTTGCATCGCTCGGGTGGCTTCATGGTTGACCTGTATGACGGCGACCGCTGGGTGGGAGCAGAAGCCTATGGAATCAGCGCGAAGGGCGGCGGATTGAAGATTCGCATGCCCGAGGACGTGCGAAGTCCAATCATGAGGCTTCAGGTCTATGAAAGCGTGTTTGAGCCCGGCAAGGCTTGGGATTCGCGCTACGTGGCTGTGAGCGATGCACCAATGTCCGACGGGTGCTGGCGAGCGCTCAAACGGGTGCTGGGCTTGGTCGAAACCCTTCCGGCACATGGGAAGTGGGCGGCCGCTGCGCGTCAAAGCATGTTGGACAAGAAGGGCGGTGACCTCGTGAAGTGCAATGAATGGCTGGATGCCTCGCTGCAGACCATCCCCTCTCATTTCGAACCGGCGCCACTACTGGTCAATAGTCAGAAGGCTGAGCGTGAGTCGCTGGAAGCGTGGAAGGACGAAGTGAAGTCCTATCTGATGATCCTGACCATTCTGGCGCTGATTGTTGGATTGGCCGGATTATTGGCGCTCATTGAACAAGGGTTGCGGGTCAAAAGACAACAGAACGCCGCTATCCGAGCCGTTGACGCCGAGTTGGAAGGTGAGGACTACGTTGAATCAAACGAAGCCAAATGGCAACGCATTGGCACCATTGCGCGCTCGATCATTCTTGTTGGCACGGTTGTTATGTTCGGAATGGGCGTCGTCTTGATTCTGACGCTGCTGTGACGGGAATCAGTTGAACACGCACTGATTCTGAATAGTGCAGGACGCATTGCACGTCCCCGTCGTATCGCAGGTCATCGTGCAGCCTCGGCCACACGAGAAATTGCAGTTGGCATTACCCAGGCAAATCATCTGGCAGTCACGATCGCAGCTAAAATCGCAGCTGGAGTTTTGCTCGCATATCATTGTGCAGTTGTCTCCCTGACAACTGCCGGTGCAGCTTGAGTTGTATCCGCAGCGCGTGTCGCACATTCCACGCTCACAAGAGCCTGAGCAATCTCCGCCTTGCACGCAATAGGTCGAACATTCGGCGGTTTCCCCGATGTTGCAGGAAGCTGCGCAGGTGTCCTGCCGGCAAATTGTCTCGGCGTCGCACACATCCCCGTATCCGTTGTTCGACTCGTCCATTTGATCCGGATTAGGTTCGGTCAAACAGTTGTCGCAGGCGTCTCCGACCCCATCTTGGTCGAGGTCCGCCTGGCCGGAATTGTCGACATCCGGGCAGTTATCGCAGACGTCTCCAAACTCGTCGGAGTCGCTGTTCGCCTGATTCGCATTAGCGTCATCCGGGCAGTTGTCAGTTGCGTCGGGGACGCTGTCCTGATCCCGATCCGGCCCCGAATTATTCGAGTTGTTCGAGTTGTTCGAGTTGTTCGAGTTGTTGGAGTTGTTCGAGTTGTTGGAGTTGTTGGAGTTGTTCGAGTTGTTTGTGTTGTTCGAACTGTTCGTGTTGTTTTGATTATTGGCGTTGTTCGAATTGTTTAGATTATTGAGGTTATTGACGTTGTTGGTGTTGTTGGCGTTCGGCTCCTGAAAATCAACACCGTCGGTGTCAAAGAACATATTGCAGCCGCTCAACACGACTATCCCCAACACACAAAATCCCAACCGCCAACGCATCATACCCTCAATATGCGATAACCACTTGAGTCGTTCAACAAATTCGAAACGGGCTCGGAGGATTCCTAGCGTCCGATATTGTCAGAACGTTCGATCAACTCGATCTGTTTGCCCGCCGCCAATCGCTGAACATCTTCACGTCCCACACCCGAAAATGTCTCCTGACGAAGCTTCCCATCAACCTTGCCGGTGAGCGTTATCTTCCGGACGTTGGCGACGGTGTATCCGCCAGATTCTGTAGGCACTGGACGGGTCTCGTCGATCCAACGTGCGATGACACGAGGCAAATCATCACCCTCCATCGCCGCCAAAAGCGCATCGACTCTTTGAAGTTCAGTCATCGGCTTGCCATGTAAAAATACACACCAACCAGCGTAATCACCGCCAAAACCAACGCGATGATAATCTCGGTCATTCCCGACCCACCGCCAGATGGTTGAGGCTGTTGGTGTGGCGCAACGATGTCCAATGTCTCGTTCAGACGAACGTCGCGGACTGAGTCAACAGGTCGGCTCTTGCGCCTCTTGCTGCTGTGTCGCCTGGGCTCCACGGATGGGTTTGAACCCGTGTCCCTATCCGGAACTGGTGTGTGAGGCGTCGACAATCCGGAGGCAGTGTCACGTGGGTGAAACTGGCCAGAATCGCGAATATCCTCTGGTAGTGGCGCCTCTGACGTGTTGTTGGTGGGTTCGTCATCTGTGGTGGGAATCCGACCAAGCTCACGGTCGATCTCCTCCATCGACGGCATTCCATCGAGTCTTGGAACCGTCTTGTCATCATCACCCGAACTATCGGCGACGTACATCAACTCGTGATGGCTCGCCTCGCCCACACGCACAACCTCGCGGGCTGGTAACAACGGCTGGTAATCTTCGTCCAGAGCCTTGTAGATCGCGCGCGCCATCTCGTCTGCGGATGCATAACGGTCTTTTAGGCTCTTCGACGCTGCCCGTTTGACCACCTTATAGAGTTCATGGTTCTTGATCTCAGACGGCCACTTGATCGGCTTGCCTGAAGCCTGAAACAGAATCGTGTCGTAGACGCTTTCGATTGTGATGATCTTATCGCCAGTGATCATCTCAGCCATGATTAGACCCATCGCGTAGATGTCCGACCACGGGCCGATGTTCTTTTTGTGAACCATTTCGGGCGACATGTACGCGGGCGTGCCGACAAGTGTCCCAGCGTTGGTGATTTCGCCCTGCTCCTCATCATCTTCGAGCGCCTTCGCGAAGCCGAAATCCAAGACTTTGACATGTCCCTTGTCGTTGTCGTTGACCAAGAAGATGTTGGCCGGTTTCAGGTCGCGGTGGACGATTCCCATTTTGTGGGCAGCCTCAAGAGCAGCGAGGGTCTCAAGGGTAATCCGCTTGATGAGTTTGGGATTCAGCGAGCCGTGGTGATGCAGAAGCGTGCGTAGGTCCGTTCCATTGAGGAACTCCATCGCCATATACGGAAGGCCCGCGCGAGTCTGACCATAGTAATGGACCTTCACCACATGTTTGTGATCGAGGCTATAGATCAGGCGCGCTTCGCGTTCGAACCGCTTTCGCAGCTCTTCCTCGTCATGCTGCCCCGGCCGGAGAACCTTCAGAGCGAGTGGCCGATCCTCGACCAAATCATGCACCTTGTAGATGGATCCGAAACTCCCGCTATCGATCTCTCCATCGATTCGGAAAACTTCGTCAATGACCTCCCCAACTTCCGGCATCTTAGCCATGAAGAAATCCTGCGCAGAACAAGGCTGCCGCGAGTTTACAGCGACATCCCGGCGCAGTCTACTATCCCGGTCAGCGGACTACCTCACAAGAACCCGGAGACCTTGTTCTCCAGCATTCATGCGCCTAAAAGCGATCTCGCAGTGCGTCCGCGGTGGCCTCGGCGCGCTCGATTGGTCCGTTGAGCCATGCTTCCAGCATCCAGTCTGGGGAATTCGAGAGTTCCAGCATTACCATTCCGCTGAGCCCGTCGGACATCGGGACCGTAGGCTGAAGAACCATCGACGCGAACTTCTCAGGTACGGAAATCGCGGGGTCACGACCAAGTGCAACTTCGGCTGCGGCGGCAGCGGCACAGATCGCCTTCGAGCGATGGCTCTGCAACATTCCACACGCATCCAACACATCCTGAAGCGCGTCCAATTGTTGGATTTGCGGGCCTTGTCGCCGAATATCCACGAGCGTTTGTACCGTCTGAACCATCTGTTCGTCTGACGATTGTTCGGCTCCGATTGCCTCATCAAGCAGGTCCAGTGCGGCCTCTAACGCGTCCGAATCCAGGCCACCCAACAAAGGCAGTCCATGTACGCCGGGCGTTTCCAACTCCAATGCAAGGCTCGCCTCAAAGGCTGAGACGTCGGTCAGTAGTTCGACCAGCGCATCCTCATCGTCTAGCGCGGCCACCATTCCAAACTCAGGTCGAGACGAAATCACGCGTGGGTCCTCGCCTTCTCGATAGTAGTTCTCGATTGGCGCGACCGTCTCTTCATCGCTCGCGACCAACGCGGTGCCAGCGCAGACTGCCAACATCGCAGCGAGTTCAAAAGGGTTGCTCTGGTCCGCAACGTCAAAATAGGCAAGCGTTGGTGTCCACGTATTCAAACCCGTTGCATACACGAAATCCGCCATGCTGTTTCGACTGCGCAACCACCCTGCATCGATGACGCCACCCAGCATCTCACGAGCGCAGCGCACCGGGTCCATGCACGCCAGATAGCCGCCCAGAACACGTTCGATCTTTGCGTCATCGATGTCTGAATAAATGTCCAGCACGAGCTCGAAAAACTGTGGGTCACCCAAACAAGCCGGCGCCCGCAACGCACTAAGAATCGCTTTGCCGCTGTCACACTCCACAACCCAATCCACGAGTCGGTCAGGATCCGCGTCAGAGAGCAACCACGCCGCCGCGTACCCATGGTCGGAGTCGAGCGCATCAACCAACCGATCGTGGTCCCACCCAATCCCCAAACGCACGACATCGTCCAGAATCTCGAAGTTGCCCGCGTCCAATTGCGCATCCACCCAATCGCCGGTTTTCTCGTCATCTTGAGCAATCAACGCCATTCGCTGCAAACGCGTCGGACTACTAGATTCGACGCTGCCAGAGAAGTGTTCTGGACTCAGGGCGATTTTTGCGAGCTCAAGCGCGTTCATGATTTTCACCTCGTGTGGGGTGCGCCAAACTACTCCGATTCCCACGGGCGTCAAACCCGCGCTGTCGCTTTGACGTCTGCGTCACTTGCCTCTGGGGGCGATAAGCGCAATAAATAGCCTACGTAACTAGAGGTTGAACATGCGATTACTCCACGTGGCCATTTGCGCTGTGTTGGCGCTCGGTGCGTTGTCTTGCAGCGATGATGGAAATCAAAGCAACAACAACAACACCAATAACGTCAACAATACGAACAACACCAACAACACGAACAACAACAATACGATTGTTGGTGATGCATGCATGACAAATGAAGATTGCACGCAACCCGAAGACCGCTGTGATGGTGATGTCGCCATCGCCTACACGGGTGACGGGCTCTGTTCCGAAGAGTTTGGAATCTGTAACTATCAGTTCGTACAGACAACGACGGACTGCGCTGCTTCCACCCAATCCTGCGAGAACGGTGCATGTGTCGATAATGCATGCACCAACCTCGACTGCACCGCGCCTGATGATTTCTGCACCGGCAATGTGCTGACGTTCTACCCGGAAGACGGTGAGTGCAATCTCGATACAGCGGCATGCGAATTCGAGTCCTTCACCACCAACTGCGTCGATGAAGGCGGCGAGTGCATGTTCGGAACCTGCATCGGGCCTTGCGTTGGCGTGATGTGCGATATGCCGCCTGCGGCAACCTGTCAGGGAACGGTCGCCGTCACGTACCCCGCGATGGGAATGTGCAACATGGTCGACGGCACCTGTGCCTATGCACCAATGATGATGGAATGCGCCGACACACAACAGGTGTGTGTGAACGGCGCCTGCGTCAACGACCCTTGCCTGAACGTCCAATGCCCGCAGCCAAACAACGTCTGCGAAAACAACATGGCGAAGGTCTACAGTGGAACCGGCGTCTGCGAGCAGGCAAACGGCATGTGCAACTACGCGGCCGTGGAAACGGTCACCGACTGTGGTGCAGATCTATGTGTGAATGCGGCATGTGTGAATGTCACACCCGCGGCGGGTGAATTGGTCATCACCGAGGTCATGCACAACCCAGAAGCAGTCGATGACACTCTGGGTGAATGGTTTGAAATCACAAACAGCTCCAACCGTGACCTCAACCTCGACGGACTCATGATTACGTCAGCGAACGACGTGGGCTATACCGTGCAACTTGGCCAAGTGACACTCTTGGCCGCCGGCGAATCATACGTGTTTGGCATCAATGGCGATATGGGTACAAACGGCGCCGTTCCCGTGGATTCGGCGTACACCGATATTGTGCTGGATGCGACCGACGATTTGGGCATTATGGCGGGCGCGGTGATGGTGGACACTGTCGCCTGGGACGACATGACTTGGCCCGCAACCGCTGGCGCTGCGATGCAGTTCGGCAGCAACTACGACCTTGTCACCGACGACAACGCGACCGCAACCTTCTGGTGTGACGCAACCACCGCACTGGGTACTGACTTTGGCACGCCAGGTGCCGCGAATGGCACTTGCAACTGAGATCATCATGACTGACGAACACTTTGAGACATTTGAGGATTTCTGGCCCTACTACCTGCACGAGCATAGTGACCCGACGAACCGGGCACTCCACGTCGCGGGAACCGTCGTAGCGGCAGCTACGCTGGGGGCCGCGGTCGCAACGCGGAAACCGAAGTTGGCACTACTCGCTCCCGCGATTGGCTACGGTTGTGCGTGGATTGGCCACTACATGATCGAGAAGAACCGTCCTGCGACCTTCAAGCACCCTGTTTGGTCGCTTATGGGCGACTTCAAAATGACGGGACTTACCCTAACTGGCCAACTCGATGACGAGTTACGGCGCTATGGGATCGACGGCAACCGTCGCCTCTTGCCCTAGTGTTTCGATCTTAATTTTTGGGTTTATTTATGAAGCGATTCATCGTCACTCTGATGCTCCTCGTGACCACGCCCGTGCTTGCCAATGACGCGGCTTTCGGGGGTTCGGGCGCCAATCTGATGCCCCTCAAGAACACCGACGTTGCGATGGTCCACGAGAAAATCGTCATGCAAGCCGAAGGGGAAGGCACCGCTTGGGATGTTCGCGTGACCTTCACGTTCAAGAACACCTCGAACAAGCCCGTGGAATTGACGATGGGATTTCCCTTTCCGGTCCACGAAGAAGAGAGTGAGGTCAATCCGCCAAAGGGCGAGAAAGCTCCGAAGCTGAACGCGCCGCTGGTGTGGAAGTTCACGACGCAGGTCCGCGGGAAAAAGGTCAAACCCAAACGGGTGAAAATCGAACACAACGAGAAGCTCGGCTTGTACTACGGTTTTGCGTACGTCTGGCCCGTGAAGTTCAAACCTGGCGAGGAAATTAAGGTCGTTAACACATACCGAACAGGCGTGACCGTCACATCAGTCGGAACCTCCCATGGTGACTATGTCCTGAAGACTGGGGCGCTGTGGAAAGGCGGCAAGATTGGTCGGTCCGAGATTGAGGTCCACGGTCCCAAGCGCCATGTACCTTGTTATGACGACCGATACGGTGCGACCACGGTGCCGTCAGGAGCCAAGGCCACAAAGAACGCCGATGGCACGACAACATTTCGGTGGGACCTTCGGGATTTTGCGCCCACGGACGACCTGAGCGTCTGTTACCTCGACCTTCAAGCCAACCGTCACATGGAGTTCTACCAACTGCAGGATTTGGATCTGTCGAAGCTTAACAAGACGGAGCTCAGGATCGCTCGGAACACCGTATTTGCCCTACACGGATACAAATTCAAATCCAAGGACCTCGCCGCGCACTTCGCCAAGAAGCCCTGGTATGTCGTGAACCCAAAGTTCAAGAACAGCGACCTCTCCGCTGACGAACGAGACTTCGTAAAAGAAGTCAGCGCCTTAGAACGCAAGAAGTAGCCACACGCAGACTTTTCGCGCTCCATCCCACCCACGCGAAGATTTCGCGCCAACAAGAACCCGGAGACCTTGTTCCCCAGCGTTCATGCGGGTTTACGAATAGTGTGAATTCTGGCATGTCAGGTGCATTGACCTTTTGCGCACTAACTTGGGTGAGACATGCAATACACGATTGGGCTCGAAAAACTGCGACGTGGGGACGTCGCTCTCGTAGGTGGAAAAAACGCGTCGCTCGGGGAGTTGCTGCAATCACTCACCTCCCAAGGCATTCGAGTACCTGGCGGATTCGCGGTCACATCGGATGGGTACCGCGAATTCATCCGCCACAACGGGCTGGAAGGTCTGATCGAAACGGAGCTCAACGCGTTTAAGAGCGGTCAGAAGTCGCTCCACGCCGCCGGGTCCGCAATTCGAGCTGCAATTGCCCACGGGGAGTTTTCCCAAGTCCTTGAAACGGCGATTCGCGAGGCATACGCCGCGATGGAGGGACGGACCCAATCGAACATCAGCGTCGCGGTACGGTCCAGCGCGACTGCGGAAGATCTACCGGAGGCTAGCTTCGCCGGGCAGCAGGAGACGTACTTGAACGTAACCGGAGTCGATGCGGTGCTTCGCGCCGTCCGCCTCTGCTTTTCGTCGCTCTATACCGACCGAGCCATTACCTATCGCGAACTTCATGGATTCGAGCATCACCTCGTCGCGCTCTCGGCCGCTGTCCAACAAATGGTCAGGTCGGACAAGGGGTCTTCAGGCGTCGCGTTTACACTCGATACCGAAACAGGATTTCCAAATCTCATTTTGATTAACGGCGCATGGGGCTTGGGCGAGAACGTCGTCAAAGGCGCCGTTACACCGGATGAGTTTCGGGTGTTTAAGCCGCTACTCTCGACACCAGGCAAGAGCCCTATTTTGAGCCGTCGATTGGGATCAAAAGCCCAGAAGATGATCTACACCGCCGGCGGGACCACGAACGTGGTAACGACCGACGAGGAGCGCGCGACTTACGTACTTTCGGACAACCAGATTCTCGAGCTCGCCAGGTGGTGCGAAAAAATCGAAAAGCACTATCAAACCCCCATGGACATCGAGTGGGCGGTGGATGGATTCACCAACGAACTCTTCATCGTTCAAGCGCGCCCCGAAACCGTCCGGAGCCGCGAAGGGACGGCGTTCGAAGTCTTTGAACTCTTGGAAAAAGGCGCACCTTTGACGGACGGTGTCGCGGTTGGCGCCGCAATCGCGTCGGGCAAGGCATTCGTTTTGGATAGCATGGAGCAAGCCCACCGCTTTGAAGACGGGGGCATTCTGGTCGCCAACATGACCGACCCGGATTGGGTACCGGTCATGAAACGCGCTTCCGGGGTCGTCACCAACCATGGCGGCCGAACCAGCCATGCCGCGATCGTCAGCCGAGAACTGGGCGTCCCAGCCATAGTGGGCTGTGGCGATGCAACGTCGTCGATCGAAGATGGTGAGACGATTACGATCTCTTGTGCCGACGGGCCGGTGGGCCACGTCTACCAAGGTACGTTGAAGTTCGAATCGACACCGATCGACTTATCCGACCTACCCGAACCCAAAACGCGAATCATGCTCAACGTCGCGGACCCAGATGCCGCAATGCGTTGGTGGAAACTCCCTGTGAAGGGTATCGGATTGGCGCGGCTTGAGTTTGTCATTGAGCATCAGGTCAAAGTCCACCCCATGGCGCTTGTGCGTTATGCAAAACTGAACCCAACCCCCAAAGCGCTAGTTGACGCGATCACCGCTGGCTATGACGACAAGGAGCAATACTTCGTCGATACACTGGCCGAAGGTGTGGCGACGCTCGCAGCAACGCAATTTCCGGAGCCTGTCGTCGTTCGGATGAGCGACTTCAAAACGAACGAATATGCCGGGTTGGTTGGTGGCGAGCAGTTTGAGCCTACTGAAGCCAATCCAATGATCGGGTTCCGGGGCGCAAGTCGTTACTATAGCGAAGCATACCGCGATGGCTTCAAGCTTGAATGCCGTGCGATGCGCAAGGTGCGCGAGGAAATGGGCTTCGAAAACGTCGTGCTGATGATCCCGTTCTGCCGAACGCTTGAGGAAGCCGACCGTGTCTTGGAAGTAATGGCCGCCGAGGGACTGCGCCGCGGGGAAAATGGTCTCGAAATCTACGTCATGGCTGAGATTCCAAGCAATATCATCCTCGCCGAGGAGTTCGCCCAGCGATTCGATGGTTTTTCGATCGGCAGCAATGATCTGACGCAGCTAACCCTTGGTATCGACCGCGACAATGGGGCGCTCTCTGAGTTGTTCGATGAACGCAACCCAGCGATCAAACGCAGCATCGCAGACCTCATTGCACGCGCCCACAAACATCAAAAACATGTTGGCATCTGCGGTCAGGCACCAAGTGACCATCCGGACTTCGCAGAGTTCTTGGTCAAAGAGGGGATCGATGCGATTTCCCTCAACCCAGACAGCGTTATCGACGTCGTGCGCAGGGTCGCTGCGACGGAAGCTGAAAAAAATACAAACACGTGAAAGGGAGGAATTATGCGATTCACGGACAAGGTCGGGATTATCACCGGAGCCGCAAACGGCATCGGAAAAGCAACCGCCTTCAAGCTCGCCGCTGAGGGGGCAAAAGGGTTGGTGCTCGCCGATATTGACGCGGCGCACGGGGCAGTCGTGGCCTCACAAATCACCGAACAATTTGAGACGAACGCAATATTCGTAGAAGCCGACTGCAGTCAGGCCGAGGATAACAAAACACTCGTAGACACTGCTGTCGGTAAGTTTGGAAGACTCGATTTCGCGTTTAACAACGCGGGAATCGAGGGCGCACAGGCACCGCTAGCTGATTATCCTGTCGACATGTTCGACAAGCTGATCTCGATCAACCTTCGGGGCGTCTTTCTGGCGATGAAATTCCAAATCCCCGCGATGCTGGAAAGCGGCGGTGGGGCGATTTTGAACATGTCGTCGGTGGCCGGATTGAAAGGGTTCGCGACCCTTTCGCCATATGTCGCGTCAAAACACGCTGTCATTGGACTCTCGAAGTCGGCCGCACTGGAATACGCTGCGCAGAATATCCGCGTGAATGTCGTGAACCCAGGTGCGATCGATACCGAGATGATCCATCGCATCACGCATGGCAACGAAGCGGCCGAACAAGCCTTCCAGAATCTACAGCCCGTTGGGCGTTATGGAACGCCAAATGAGATTGCCGACTTCGTGGCCTGGATATGCAGTGATGAAGCCCGATTCGTCACTGGCGTTACCGTCCCGATTGATGGCGGAATCATGGCCGGCTGACAACGCCGGTTATTGTTTCAATGCGCAACGCGAGCGGCTATCATGCACGCAGTTAGGCTAAGAACCGCATAGGCGTTGTATGCCACCGCTCGAACAGACGGAATTGCACGAAGGGGTGATGGTTGCTGGGAAATACCGCATCGTCGGCAAGATAGCCGAGGGCGGTATGGGCAGCATTTTCCGAGCGATCCAGGAACCTCTGGGACGCGATGTCGCGCTAAAAACGCTGAAGCCGGTCGATGATGACCCGGACAAACGTCGTGAGCGCAATCGCCGATTCTTCCGCGAGGCTGCGCACACCAGCCGTCTGAACCACCCAAACACCGTAACGATCATTGACTACGGGGAGCTCGACGACGGCAGCTTGTATTTGGTGATGGAGTTCCTGGAGGGCGAGTCGCTGCGTGACCTCCTGAACCGACGTGGCCCGCTTGACCTCGATCTTGCGCTGCATATTGGCACGCAATTGGCGGCGTCGCTCGTCGACGCGCACGAGGCTGGTGTGGTGCACCGCGACCTGAAGCCGCCAAACATCATGTTGGTCCGGCGTGGTGGCGACCCGCACTTTGTGAAAGTCGTAGACTTCGGCCTCGTGAAACAACTTGAGCGAGATGACGACGGCACCGACGAGCTGACAAAAGAAAACACCCTCATCGGCTCGCCGATGTACATGGCCCCGGAACGCTTTCTCTACCACAACGCGGACACGCCCTCTGTCGATGTCTACGCGGTAGGAATCATGCTCTACGAAATGCTCGTGGGTCGGCCGCCGTTCGAGCGCAGCTCGGATTCGACGGTTCATCACCTGATGATGCAGCACATCCAGTCGGTACCCCCACCCATGGCGACGTTCCGCCCCAACCTATTGCTTCCTGATGGTCTGGAATCCATGATCATGAAGTGCATGGCGAAGAAGGCAGAGGACCGATTCCAAACCATGGAATCCGTGCTTCGAATGCTGCGCGCGTGCTCGTCAGGTGGTGCTGAGGTCATGGTGCCTGTCCAACCTGCGATGCCAGATACCGTTGTGGATGCCGCTCCGCTACATGAACGCGTTCAATACGTCGACGACACAGGACCGACGCGTCCACACAATACGGAGGAGCGGACTCGGCAAATGCCAACGCGCAATCCAGAGGCAGGAGTCTCAGCGCCAATCCCTGCCGCCCAAACTGCGCCTGTGCATGCAACGGACGAGCAGGAAACAGATTCCGGCGCCTCGAAACTCCCACTTGTACTTGTGCTTATCACCGTCTGTATCCTGGGAGTCCTCATCGCGTTCGCGGCGACAAAATCCACAGACAAAACGGCAGAGGAAGTCGGCGATGTGGAGCAGACCAACCCCGACGTCGTTCCAGCTGCCGAACCCACGACACCTGTGAATACCGTTCCCGAACCTGAGATCGCCCCAGAAGAAGCGGACGCTGGGGCAGAGGCAGCCGAAGAAGCTCAAGAGCCGGAAGCAGCCCCAAATGCTGTAACGACGCCGCCAAAGAAGAAGAAGCGCAAGAAAGCCAAGCCGAAGAAACAAAAGCCAGAACCGCCCGCCGACGACATCAAGATGTCGCGATAACCCACGCCAAAACATCACATGAACAACATTGTTAGAGGGACGCTTTGGATCGTCTTGGCCCTTTTTCTCAGCACGCCTGCATACGCACAGAAGGTCTCTGCATCCGCGGACGAAGCCGAAGTTGAATTCCGACTGGGAAACCAAGCCTACCGTGCCGGTGACTACCGCATGGCACTCGGCCACTACTTCGCGTCAAACCGCTTGGTTGCTAACCGAAACGTCATTTTCAACATCGCAAAATGTTATGAGAATCTGGACGAGTTCGTTGAGAGTTATCGCTACTACCAACGATTTCTAGAGACCGCGAAGTCCGAGAAAGAAGTTGCTTCGGTTCAATCCGATCTGAAACGCATCGAGAAACGGATCGCGATTATTGAAGTCGACAGTGAACCGCAAGGTGCAACCATCTACCTGAATCGTGTCGACCTCGGTTCGGTGGGGGTTACGCCACTCCGCGTGCCTGTCAGCAAGGGGAAGTACACTGTTATCCTGCGCAAGAAGGCATTCGCGGATGCGCAATTCAAAGTGAAGGCTCAGGCGGGCAAGTCGACGTCGGAGACGGTCAAGCTCAAGCAGCGGCTGGGTTCTGTGCAGTTTGTTGGGGTGCCCGCTGAAGTGCAGGTCCTAATCCCGGGGGCGGATGCGCCTAAGACCGTGCGGGCGGGTGAAAAGGTGCCTGTCCCGGTTGGCCAACAGACCATCACGGTCTCGAGCCCGGGGTATCGAACGCAAGAAATGGACGTCAACGTCACGGACAAGGCCGCAAACAAAGTCGAGTATCAGCTTGAACTCAAGCGGGGCACTTTGGTTGTTCAGTCGACTGAGATCAACTCGGCCATCTTGTTGAATGGCGAAGTTGTCGGCTTCACGCCGACGGTCGTGGACGTGCCGGTCGGGCAGTATCAACTGTCTATCCGTGCCGATGGATTCGCCCCCTATATGCGCGAAATCGAAGTTGTCGCAGACACCCGGCAGGAGGTTGAGGCAACCTTGCAACCTGCGTCTTCGGTCAACGCGGCCTCGGGAACTTCTGAATCGGTCAACCAAGCGCCGGCCTCGGTGTCCTTGATCTCGTCTAAAGAGATTGAGGCGTTCGCTTACAAGGGCACCGCGGACGCGTTGTCTGGCACCCGCGGCATCTACTACTCAAACGACCTCACCTACCGAACGATCGGCATCAATGGCTATGCCTCGTTCGGACAGTTCGGAAACCGTACACTCGTGCAGCTTGACGGGCATACGCTCAACGACAACTGGGTCGAGGCGTCCTACCACGAGTTTGAGCTGCTTTCGGACATCTACGGCCTCGACCGAATTGAGGTCGTGCGGGGACCAAACTCCGTTCTCTATGGCTCGGGCGCGTTCCAAGGCGTGGTCAACTACGCCTCGCCGGACCCTGCGGACAAGTTCCAGACGTCGCGAGTTGGCGGCACTGCGTTGTCTGACGGCACGGCAAGATTGTACGCCCACGTCCGTGAGCCGTTCGAAGATGGCGGTCTGCAACTGTGGGCCGCGGGAGTGGCTGGACAGGGTCGTGACTTCGTAAGTCCGGCGCGGGTTGGCAGCTCGGATTTCCCCGACGGTCGAGCCGAGGACCAGGGTGACTTCACCGCATATACACTGCATGCAAGGGGTGCCTGGAAGGATTTCACCGTTGCAGCATTCCTACATAATCGAGACCAGCAAGCCGCGGGGGCTGCATATGAGACGCTGTACAACGTCAAGCGACAGCGCGAATCGGACACCCGTGGATATCTAGATCTGCGCTACGAACGTGACTTTGATGCATTCGAACTCAACGCGCGTGCGTACTACGATGTGTACACCTATCGAGGGCGCTTCCCGTATGCCCCGGAAGATGGTGGCGACCTGAAAGACTCGTTCGATGGGCAATGGGGCGGGCTAGACCTGAAGGGCACCTTCAAGCCTTTTGCCGGCGCGCGTTGGACAGTGGGAACTGAGTTCGTGCGCCACTTCCAACAAAACACCCAGAGTGAGTACACGGTAGACGGTGAGGTCCTCAATCTTGAGACCCCGTTCACGAAGATCTCGGCACTGGCGGTGCTGCGGCAGGACATCGGTAAGTCGTTCGGAATTTGGGCTGGCGCCCGATATGATATCTGGCTTTTTGACGCCCTTCCCAGCCCGGATGGGAATGGTGAGGAATCACGCGAGATTCCCAACATTAATCCTCGTTTTGTCGTGATCTATAACCCTGTCGAATCCTCGACGATCAAGGGCATCGTATCCCGCGGTTTTCGCGCACCATCGGTCTATGAACTCACTTACAACGACGGTGGTTTCACGCAGGAGTCTGCGCCAGATTTGGACCCTGAATCGATTCTGACCTTTGAGGTCGAATACACGCAGAACCTCATGCTGGGGTGGGATGCAGTTCTGGATCTGTATGTGAACAAGATCGAAAGTCGAGTCGAAGCGGTTGGTGAGGGTCTTGAGACCGACCCGGTCCAATTCCAAAACTCCGATGCTGACCTCTGGACTGCCGGGCTCGGCTTGGAGTTGCGCCGCAATTTCTTCAAAGGCTGGATGCTGGCGGGCCAATACTCGCTCCAACAAACCCGAGAGGGTGACCTCTCGGACGTGTTTTCCAGCGAGGATGAGATTCCAAACTCCCCCGCCCACCTGGCCTCGTTAAAGGTTGTCGTGCCCCTCATCGGCCAGAGCCTCAATATGGCCAATCGCATTCGATACGAGTCTCCTCGGCTCGACCGCGAAGCCAACAAGACCGAACACGTCATCTTGTGGGACCTCGTGTTCACCGGCTCTGCGACGGTCGTGCCCGTTTCCTACGCATTCCGAATCGAGAACCTCCTCGATTGGAGGCACTCACACCCCGTCGGTGACGAATTCCTCGACCTCACACTCCAACAACAACGCCGCACGTTCATCCTAGACCTTTCCGTCCAGTTCTAAACAAGAACCCGGAGACCTTGTTCTCCAATAGTACTGCCGCTTCGGGCGCCTCGGCTTTTCTTAGAATCTACATTTTCAATAAATCTTCGCAACGATTCTGGCCTGCGTACGAGAACGTCTCTGAACACAAATGGAGACGACTCATGACGGCCCCAAAATTCGCAGCACCGAATCAACTTGTTGAGATTTCCAGACGAATCATCCATCGACAGCATAGACTACGCCCTGGCAGGGACTCCCGTGAATTGATGGGTTACATGCTTGCCAAGGCTGCAAACGACCATGGCCAACAGGTCAGCGTTGCATGCGGCATGTCGAATCACCATCACGCTCAGATTCTCGATCTAACAGGGAATCGGGGCGCTTTCATGCAGCAGTTTCATTCCAATCTAGCTCGTAAGCGTAACCTCCAACTCGACACTCGCGAGCAAATGTGGGGAGTGAGCCGACCTGGAGATATGCTGATTCTAGACATGGACAGCATTGTCGAGAGCCTTTTGTATATCAGCCTACAACCCGTCGCAGCTGGTTGCGTGGAGCGTTGTTCCGACTGGACGGGGTTGATCATTCTACCGCGTCACTGGGGCTCAGAACTGACATTCCAGCGCCCTGCAGAGTGTGGCCCTGAGATGCCGGAAACGGTGTCAATTACACCGCTACCACCACCCGGACTCGACCATCTCCCTCTTGACCAGGCGATTGGTTTCGCGGAGTCGTTGATTGAGCGTCAAGAAGACCGACTTGCCTCAAAGCGTAAGATTCCTGTTCTTGGAATTGAGTATTGTGAAGCCATCAACCCAATGCATACGCCCAAGACCAAAGCGCCGATCGGGAAGTTGAATCCAAAGTTCCGATGCAAAGACCTGAAGAAACTCTTCCGAGCATTGGCTCGAGAACGATCGCTTCGGCGTGAGCATGGTGTGGCGCTGCGCGAGTTCTGCTCTGGCAATCGCGACGTCGAGTTCCCATTTGGGACCATACAGATGGTGCGGGTCGCCGGTGCACGGATGAAAGCGCCGGACGTCAATGATCCACTGACAACTTGCACGACCTGGACAGATTGGCTTCAGAAACTCTGGGACGATTGGGTCAACTAACGCAACAACAACAACAACAACAACAACAACCCCAGGGGACTTCCTGCCGGCGGGCTGCCGTCGAACGCACTCCTCTGCCCAAAACCGGCTCGTGAATGCTGGCTTCCACTCGGTTCGAGTCGGGTAACGATGTTGTTCGACCAATAATCAACCATCTCGTCGAAAACACCCTTACTGCAGCATTCCGAGCCTCGCGCTCATCGAACCTGCACACATGAATTGCACCAATCACGCATGGCAACACTCGTGAAGTGCGCTATTGGCGCGAGAACAAGGACTCAGGGTTCTTGTTGACGCGGGCGGCGGCGACGCAGATAGTTGCGACCGAATAGACCTCGCGAAGGAGCACCATGCGCGTCGCCATTTATCCCGGGAGTTTCGACCCTTTGACGTGTGGACACGTCAGCATTATTGAACGCGGCCTAAACGTGTTCGACAAAGTCATCATTGCGGTCGCGTTGAACGTCCGAAAGAAGGGCGCCTTGTTCACATTGGAAGAGCGGATCGACCAGATCGAATCCTGCTTCACCGGCAAAAACATCGAGGTAGACACGTTCGAGGGGCTATTGGTGGACTACGCAAAGTCCCGAGGCACCAACATTCTGCTGCGTGGCCTGCGCGCCGTCAGCGACTTCGAATACGAACTGCAGATGGCCAACATGAACCGCCGTATCGCAGAAGACATCGAAACCGTCTTCATGATGACGGAAGAAAGCCACTTTTATATCAGCTCCAGCCTCATTAAAGAGGTTGCACGATTCGGCGGCGATATCTCCGGCATGGTGCCGGAACACATTGTCGACCCTCTCTACAAGAAACTCCGCGAAGAAGGTTAACTCCATGAAGTTCGCAGCTCGTATTTCTCGCGTTCAGCCGTCACCCACACTCGCAATCACCGCAAAGGCCAAAGCCATGAAGGCCGACGGCATCGATGTCGTTAGCTTCGGAGCGGGTGAGCCTGATTTCAACACACCGGCACAAATCTGCGAGGCCGCCAAAGCCGCGATTGATGCAGGCCACACACGTTACACACCAGCCGTGGGAATACCGCAGCTGCGCAAAGCCATCGCCGAGGACTACAAACGGCGCGGCCGCGACGTGGCTGCAAATCAGGTCATTGTCGGGGTTGGTGGCAAACATGCACTGTATAACGCGACGCAGGTACTCTTCGACGAAGGTGACAAGGTCATCATCCCGGCGCCATATTGGGTGAGCTACCCAGCGCAGGTGCTTCTGGCCGACGCAGAACCTGTGCTTCCATTCGCAGGCCCCGAGTCGGATTTCCGCCTTACGCCGGACCAACTGCGCGCGGAACTGCAAGCAGACGCAAACATCCGTGGTCTAATCTTGTGCTCGCCGTCGAACCCAACAGGCTCCGTATACTCGCTGGAGGAACTGCAGGCTCTTGGTGCAGTCCTTACGGACTATCCAGACGTCGTCGTCTTCTTCGACGCCATGTACGACCGCCTGTGCTACGACGAAGAAATCGCAGCCGACTTCGTGCAGGCAAACCCTGAACTCGCTGACCGCACGGTCACGTTCAACGGATTCAGCAAAACCTACGCGATGACAGGATGGCGCCTTGGCTACGCCATTGGTCCTGTCGAAATCATCAAGGCGATGAGCAAGTTGCAGTCGCAGTCGACCTCCAACCCGACTTCATTCGCCCAGTACGGCGCCGTGAACGCATTGTCCCTTCCAGACAGCGAAATCGACGCGATGAAAGCCGTCTTCAAACGACGACGCGACCTCATCGTTGACCGATTGAACGCAATCGAAGGCGTGCACTGCGCCACGCCAGGCGGCGCGTTCTACGTCTTCCCTGACCTCACCAGTTTCGTTGGCGAGGGCAAACGTTTCGCTACCGACCTCGAGCTGGCGGATTTTCTGCTCGAGAAAGCACTCGTCGCTGTCGTTCCTGGTTCTGCATTCGGCGCACCGGGCCACGTCCGACTGTCATACGCGACCAGCGATGAACTCATTGAAGAGGGAATTCGCCGAATCGCGGAAGCACTGAGTTAATCCATGGATCGATTGTACCGAGACTCACTCTCACTGCTGACAGACCTCTATCAGCTCACGATGGCGTACGGCTATTTTGCCAACGACATCCATGAGCACGAGGCCGTGTTCCACCTCTACTTTCGCAAGCACCCCTTTCAGGGCGGCTATACGGTGGCATGTGGGCTCGAGTACGCCATCGACTATCTAAAGAACTTCAAGTTTGACGAAAGCGATATCGACTACCTGAAAACGCTTGAAGGAACTGACGGAGAGCGCCTGTTTCCCGATGCGTTTCTGGACTATCTGGCTCAGATGGAGTTCGAGTGTGATATCGATGCAGTCGAAGAAGGCACGATCGTCTTTCCAAATGAACCGATCCTCCGCATCAAAGGCCCGATTGCGCAGTGCCAGCTGTTGGAGACACCACTTCTAAACATCCTCAATTTCCAATCGCTCGTCGCAACCAAGGCGGCACGTGTCTGCTACGCCGCAGCCGGAGATTCCGTGCTGGAGTTTGGTTTGCGCCGCGCACAAGGCGTCGACGGCGGAGTTGCAGCCTCCCGCGCCGCATATGTCGGTGGATGCACAGGGACCTCCAACGTTCTTGCGGGCAAGCTTTTTGGGATACCGGTCAAGGGTACCCACGCGCACAGCTGGGTGATGACATTCGATACCGAGATGGAGTCGTTCCGGGCGTACGCCAAGGCAATGCCGAACAACGCGGTCTTCCTGGTCGATACCTACGACACACTCGAGGGCGTCAAGCACGCCATCACAGTGGGAGAGGAGCTGCGCGCGAAGGGCCACGAGATGATTGGGATTCGTCTCGATTCAGGTGACCTTGCGTACCTATCCATTGAAGCACGCAAACTTCTAGATGCCGCAGGGTTCGAAAGCGCGGCCATTGTTGCCAGCAACAATCTCGATGAATATGTGATCGACAGCCTCAAACAACAGGGCGCGACCATCGCTGTTTGGGGCGTCGGTACAAAGCTTGCGACCGCATATGACCAACCCGCGCTAGGCGGCGTCTACAAACTTGCTGCAATTCGGGAGCAGGACGGTGAGTGGGAGCACCGGCTCAAGCTATCCGAGCAGGTCATGAAGACCTCAACGCCCGGAATCCTCGCCACACTGCGGTTCTATGATGACGGCGAGTACATCGGCGACTTGATCTATGACGAACTGAGTGGCGTCGACAAACCGTATGTCATCGTCGACCCAGCCGACATCACGCGTCGCAAAAAGCTACCTGAAACTGCGCAGGTTACCCCGCTCCTCGCACCAGTCTTTCGCAACGGGGTCTGTGTCTACGAAAGCCCATCGCTGCATGCCATGCGTGAGCGAACCATGGACGAGCTGGAGGCGTTCCACTCCGGAATCAAGCGCCTCATGAATCCCCATGAATACCCCGTTGGCTTCGACCTGCGATTACACAAACTCAAAACCGAGCTGGTGCTCAAAGCCCGCGGTTTTTCCGACTAGCGAATCCCGGATGAACCAGTCCCCGTGCGGACAACAAGGTCTCCGGGTTCTTGTTTTATAGGAGTGCATTTTGAATCGATTCTCTCTCGTTTTGGTTGTTCTGATTGCCGTTTTAGGGGTGGTTGCTCCGACTGATGCTGAGGCGTTGGGCATTCGCGCCGGTCTTCAAGGCAAGATTGGTGGTGCGAACGCGACGAGCGATGAATTCGCGGAAGACCCGGATTTGGCGCTGGCATACGGCGGCAATGTCTACGGTACGATTGCCATCATTCCTAAACTCTACTTCGGTCTCTACTTCGACTTTACGCGAGCGACCCATCCTGTTGGTGACTCGGACGCATCGCTGATCGTCAATCTGCCCGGGGCCGGCGGCGTGTTCCGAACAAGCTGGTTTGGGTTCACGGGGCAGCTCTACGGCGGTTATGCATTTGGCTCGACGCAGTTTGAGCTCGATGGGGTGGAAGGCGAAAGCACACGCGCGTACGGCCCACAATTCGGGCTATTCCTCGCCAAGGAGTTCGTCATTGTCCCTGCGGTCACCAGCATCGATGCTGGATTGTTTGGTTGGTGGCAGAACCTTCACGGTGAAGAAATCAACGGCATCGAACCTGAGGCCATCTCTTACTTCACTTTTGGTCTTGGGATTCAGGTGAACCTGGGTCTGGGCTTTTAGGATTCTGCCCCCATTGAGGTTCAACATGTGGGCAAATCGAGGATATCCCGAATACCTGCCGCCGCAGCCGCCAACGAAAGCGCCAGGTAGAAGAGACCCACAATGAGGATTGGCCAATCGCCCAGACTCGCTTCCATCAGCCACGGAATGCTCAGACCGAAATTCGCCGCAATATGAATGCTCCACATCAGCAGTGCAGACGAGAGCTTCATTCGGGCCGCGAAGATATACGGGATGGTCATCGCCCAACCCAAGAGGCCAAGCCCCAAGCCGACTGCCGCGCCGGTGGAGGCCAGTGCTTTCATGCTAATTGGATCGTCGAAGAGCGTTCCACCCGCCAAGATTGTGGCAAAAGGCAGGACCATCAGGGCAAATGGGGCTCCGACCGTTCCCAGAATCAGGAAGATGGAGGCAATGCCTCGGGAGCGATTTTCTCGAATTGTGTTCCTAGCTAAGACCGACATGATGACCTCCTTCGCGTGTTCGAGAAATGCAACTTCACGATTCGTGCCGGATCCCACGCAAACCTAAAGCCCAATAATAACCAAACCTTAACACACCACCCCACTCCCAACTTCCGCCTGTGCTGTCCACCAAGTTGACAGCGTCGTACAACACTTGTGCGCAAACTTGATTGGAACATTCGTGTGGATGCGTAGTCCGAAACGTGTGAAAACACCGAGCAAGACTTCAGTATGGGAAACGCATGAAACTCCACATTGCCGCAGTATTGGTGCTCATCGCGGTCGTCGGCTGCAAGGGTGAAGAAACCTCCGAAGCGCCAGCGACGCCACCAACACAGACGAATCAGCAACCCAAATCCGAGAAAGCCAAAGAGGCCGACAAGGTCCAAGCTCAGGCAACCAAGGACGGGGAGCTTGGCCCAGGCACAAAGGAGCAACAGGATATCATGCTGACGGCGAAGACGTTCTTCCTGCAGGACAACTGGGACGCTGCGGCCGTTGAGTTCGAAAAACTCACGAAAACTGGCCCAGTCAGTGGTCCTCAAGTGACAGCATATATTGCGCTCGGCCAGATTTATCAGGATCAATCGAAGCCCGAAAAAGCGCTGCATCTTTACGAAGAGCTACTCAAAAAGGCTCCTGAAGTTGCCGAAGTTCAATTCGTGGTTGGACGCGCTTACGCAGAACAGGGCGAGACGACGAAGGCCATCAAGGCGTACGAACTGACCATCAAGTACCAGCCCAATTACCTCCAAGCGTACACCGAAGTCGCAAGCCTCTACGCCAAAGCTGGGCGAAATGAAGAATCGGCGAAGATGTTTTTGGATTATGAACAACGGGTCTACAGGCTTGCCGGACAGCTCGAGAAGGCAGAGACCACGCCGCAGGAAGCGCTCGAAATCCTCGAGGTCTTCTCGTTTATTCAAGACGACCGAGCAAATCAGGCGATCCTGAAATCCTTGGATTCCCCACACGCTGCGGTTCGTGAGCGTGCGGTTGTTCTGACGATGGAGTTCAAGTTGGGCGCCGCCACCGAGAAGATTCAGCGAATGGCAAATGACGACCCTGACCTTCGGGTCCGCATGATGGCCAAAGAAGCGCTCAAATCCACAACGGGTGCACCCGTGGACGGCTCATCACCCACCTTCGTGGACGACAAATCGAAGCTGCCAAAAGAATGACCAGCGCTATGGGAGCGTATTCACCTGGTTGCCTGCGACGTCTTCTGCCACACCGAACGTCACGATGTCGCCCTCGAGCGGTAGCGCTGCGATTTGCAACGTGGCGAGTTCATTGAACTCACCTGGTTCCAGTGACAGCTCCGAGGTCATCGGATTGAAATAGGTTCGCAACGGAGCCACTTCGTAGGGTTGGTCGGCGATATCTTCCCAAGGGATGACCGCCCAGGTCTCATCATCATTTTGGATCGCCGCTCCCTGCGGTCGCAGCGCCAAATCCAACACGACAAACGCTGTGCCTGCGTCAGCACCTAGTTGCCACACCACAGGGATATAGATCACGCCACGAACCACCAAGGCCACAGCCGAGTTCTGAAGGTCAGCCCCCATATCTGCGTCCGAGAACCCCATGGTTGCAAGAGGAACGCCCATTTCGCTGTTGGCCGCCTTCACGCCACGCGCTTGTGGCAAATCAATGGCTACACCAACGAGTACACGCTCAGCACTTTCCTGAACGCCGGCCAGAATTGTGATGCTCTCAAGCAACGTGTCGTCCGACCCGTCCCAGGTGACGTTGGTTACGTCATAACCGGCCTCACTTGGCTCGGGCGTCCCGAGGGTCGTCGTGAGCATGGGAAGCGCTGCGTCAGCGGCGATCAGCTGCTCTTCCGGCGAGCCCGCACCGCCTCGCAGAACGCGGTCGAACCCTGTGCTTCTGCCTTCGGAATCTGCCTGAATATCTTGAATGAGCTCACTTGCGACCGTGTAATTGAGCCCCAATGTACCCGGCAACGTGCTCGAAGATGTGTACGCGATTTGCAGTGACTCAAGTTCAGCGACCACGTCTGCTGCTTGTTGATCGAGCTCAGCATCACCAGAATCAAACGAGCCCATCATGTTCCCGAAGTCCACATAACGGCTCTGCCCAGTCCCGGAGTCCCAGTAAGGATGCGATTTTGCGACGGCCTGCTTTACCTGCGTGTAGACCGCTTCGGGCTCTGCCTCGAAGTCCTCTTGGAACTGCTCATCAAACTCCAACAACTGAATCGCGAATGCTGTGAGGTCGGTGCTCCATGCGGCAAGCGTAACCTTCAAGCCGGAGTCGCGGTTTGGATTATCCCGATAGTATTTGCCATAGGCTTCGACGACGCTCGTGGCCAGGGTGTCGACATCCAAATCGTCGTCGTAGAACGCCCGCATCACACCGTCGTAGTCCCAGCCATCTCCGGGCTCAAGCTCGGCGCTTCCGATATAAACATCCGCCACTGGCGACATCGTCGCGAGGTAGGTCGCGGACGAGAGCAAACAGGTGTCAAAGCCAATGATATCGATGCGCATGAACTCGCTGGAGTCATCCGCCGGGTCGGTTCGGAACGCAGACTGAAGTGCTTCAGCCCGCACTCCACCTCGCCCATCGGTCTCGTCACTTCCGTAAGTTCGAGGCGAGCCGTGGTCCCAAAACACGATCATCTCGCGATCATTGCCGCGGTCTTTTACGCGGTTGATAAAATCGTGGATCGTCGAAGCGTCCGTGGAGTTGACCTCGCCCAGATCATC
The DNA here is from genome assembly GCA_030427705.1 of bacterium. Taxonomy (GTDB): domain Bacteria; phylum Myxococcota_A; class Bradymonadia; order Bradymonadales; family Bradymonadaceae; genus JAUIBR01. The sequence goes on from JAUIBR010000001.1 coordinate 121,446, forward strand.
GAGCTCTTCCCAGGAGTTCGACGCGTCCAAGAGAAACACTTTGGCGCCATTGAAATCGGGAAACCCAGGGGTGCTCGCAACGCTGTACTTTCCTGCTTCAGACCGGTCGATAAAGAGCAAGACCTCGACACCTTCGGGCGGCCCGTTCTGCGTCAATTCCACCAAATCCCGCGAGGCGAACGGGTCCAGATTGTTGTCCGCTGCCATGTAGATGCCGAGCGTCCACGTTTCCGAAGGTTGCTCATCTGGCGGCGGCGGTGGGTCATCATCGCCGCACGCAAATGCAGAGAAGGTGAGGAATAATGCGAGGCTATAGACAGAGATATTCGTTTTCATGGGTAGTCAATTACGCAGGTTGTGGATCCAAGTCTAGATCCTTTTTGATGCATTACATGATAAGATCGGAGCATGTCTGAAGGCCCACATACGACCACGATGAAACTCGAGAGTCTGCGGACCGTCGAACTTCTGGAGCTGTACACGCGGCCCGAGGTCATGATGGAAGACGCGATTGATGAGCTTTCACGCGATGATCTGGCCATCTTGGTGCTTCAGCTGCTGCAGGTCGTGCGGCATCAAGAGGACCGGTTTGCGTGCATCACCGAGATTGGCAGCGCGCTGGGCTCCACGTTCGATCTAGACGAGCTTCTGACCATTGTAATGTCGAAGGTCACGGAATTGATGAGCGCGGAACGATCGACGCTCTTCATCTTGGACCCAGAAAACGACGAGCTCTGGTCGAAAGTGACTCAGGGCGTCGTGAACACTGAGATTCGTCTGAAGGTTGGCGACGGGATTGCGGGCTGGGTGGCCCTGACCGGCAAGTCCATCAATATCCGTGATGCCTACTCTGACCCTCGATTCAATCCGGAGGTCGATTCAAAGACCGGATATCACACGCGCAGCATCTTGTGTCAGCCGATGCGAAACCAGGAAGGCCGCATCATTGGGGTCGTTCAGGTCCTTAATAAGCGCACGGGTCACTTCACCGATGAAGACGAGAACCTCCTCAGTGCGCTCGCCTCTCAAGCGGCGGTCGCTGTGGAAAACAGCAAGCTCTATCTGTCGGTCGTTGAGACCAATATGGAGCTCACCGACCTGACGAAGAAGCTCGAAAAGAAGATCGACGAGCTCGACACGTTGGACCGGATTGAGAGTGAGCTGACCACCCACGTTGCGCTCGACAACATGATATCCAAGGTCACTCAAACGACGGCGGAACTGTTTGACGCCCAGGCCGCCGTTCTGGCACTGGTTGAGGACGACGAACACCAGTTCTTCATCCAATCGAAGCTCGATGATGGCTACAAATTCTCAACGCTGAGTGTCCCGACAGATGTTGGGGTTTGTGGGCAGGTCATCGCCTCGAAGACGCCATTTCTGTGCAACACCGGTGAATGCGAAGGCGTACCAGGTGCGGCGAGTGTCGAGCTTGGGATCGTGGTCGAAAAGGTCATCGCGGTTCCCCTCTTTGACCAAGATGAGCGCGCGATTGGTGCATTGAAGATCGTCAATCGCGACCGTGGATTTGATGGTGCCGATCTGAAACTGCTGGGTCTGATCGCTTCACGATTGGCAGGGGCCGTCGTGGCTCGCCGCATCTACGAAGAGATGCAGAAATCTGAGCGATTGGCATCCATTGGCCAGATGCTCTCGGGTGTGATTCACGATCTGAAAAACCCTATCGCCATTATCAACGGTTATGTCCAATTGATGGCGAAGTCAGACGACAAGGACAAACGCGATAAGTTCGCGAAGACCATCTACAAGCAGTTCGACCTGCTGAACCAGATGACCCAGGAATTGCTCAATTACGCACGCGGCGAGAAGAATCTGCTGGCGCGCGAGGTGTACCTAAACAACTTCTTCGATGAGCTGTCCGAAACCTTGAACAAGGAGCTCGCGACGCGCAACGTCGAGCTAGCGCTAGATCTGCAGTACGCGAACGTCATCAAACTCGATGTCGTGAAAATGCAGCGTGCCATCCTCAATCTTGCGCGAAACGCCGCGGACGCGATGCCAAATGGCGGTATATTCACCATCCGCACCGAGCTCGATGAGGCAAACGAGCAGGTTCTAATGACGTTTTCCGACACGGGGTGTGGCATCCCCGATGTGATTCAAGGAACCCTCTTTGATGAATTCGTGACGGAAGGCAAATCTCACGGGACGGGACTTGGCCTCTCCATCGTTAAGAAAATCGTCGAATTGCATGGCGGTTCGATCTCGTTCGAAACCGGACCATCCGGCACAACGTTCCTAATCGCACTCCCCTTAGACCCGCATGAAACCTAAAGAACAAGGTCTCCGGGTTCTTGTTCTACTCTAGCGCTCCAGAGACGAATTGGAGGTAGTCGCCCTGTGGAAATCCGGGGAGGACGCTGTGGTCGAGTGCGGCTCCCCAGAGGCCATACATGACGTAGGGTCGGCTGACTCGGGCGGACGCTTGGGCGACGATGTCCAGAAAGCGTGTCCGGTCGATATGCGATGAACATGAGGCGAGCGCGACCTTGGAGCCTGAGGGCATCACCTCCATGACGCGCCCAAACAAGTTGATATAAGACTCGGTCGCTCGCTGCAGGTCCCCACGTTTGTGTGCAAAGCTAGGCGGATCGCAAACGACCACGTCAAACGGGGCCTTTCCGGCACCAAACTGGTTGAGATAATCGAACACATCGGCGGCTTCAAAATCGTGCGCCGCAGCTGGGATCCCGTTCAACTCGAAGATACGTCGCGCATCTTTCAATGCGGGTTTTGCCAGGTCTACTGTCGTAGTTTTCGCCGCGCCATTGCAGGCCGCAACGATCGAGAATCCACCATTGTAGCCGAACAAATTCAGCAATCGACGCCCTTGAGACAGCTCAGCCAGGTGCTGTCGATTGGTCCGTTGGTCCAGGAAAAACCCGGTCTTCTGGCCATTAATCGGGTCCGCCAAGAATCGGACACCGTGCTCAAGAAACTCAACCTCATCGAGCCCGCCTTCGAACCAGGTCGCCGCCGGATTGTCGCCTCGGTACAGCTCGGAACGACGAACAGCCACATGCTCAATCGGTAGCACCTTCTTGATGATTCGCGCAGCCGGAGCCAGCCATCGCTCCGCCGCCAACCCATCGATCCGAAACACTGCGACGTTGTCATAGACGTCACAGGTAACCCCTGGCGTTCGGTCGCCTTCGCCGTTCAACAGCCGAAATCCGGTTGTCTCGTGATTAGGGAATGGCTTGGCTTTCAGCGCCGCTTTGATGCGCTTTTCGAGCAGCTGGTTGTTGACCTGCTCTTCCTCGTCCAACGTCCAGATGCGCACACGAATCGGTGATTCGGGCTCGTAGATGCCGCGGGCAATCCACTCCCAATCTTGATTGAAGACATCCACGACGGTGCCGTCGCGCAAGTCGTCGTGCGCGTTGAGCGCATCCGCATACAACCAAGGATGGCCGCAGCGGATAACGTCATCGAGATTCTGATTCAGTTGTACTGATGGCCGCACGACCTTCTCGCGCTCAAGGACTAGGGCTGATAGGCGTCTGGCGTGGCCACTGGAGCGATAGGCGCTTGCTGATTGATGTTTCGCTCAATCAACAACGACGTGTCCGCGACCTGCCACAAGCTTGAATAGAAGCCATGGGCTCCATCGTAGTTGTCGCCGAGCCCAGCAACCGTGCTGGTCGACCAGTTGCCGCCAGAGCGAATGGCCACGTTCAACGTGTGCAATGATGCATCGCCGTAGCTCACGACCACGTCGCCATTGGAATCGACGCGAATCGTCGCATCTTCGCCAATCTCGGAGACGTAGTACTGCCCGACAAGGTCTCGCACACCCTCGACAACGATTTCCGTCGTTGCGTTGGTGACGTCTTGATAGACCAACGCTGGCTGCGTCACGTCCATGTAGACCAGGTGAAGATTGCCATTTCCATCAACAAAACCGGAGCCATATGGGCCGCTTGGTGCGCCCACATATTGTGGCGCTCCCCAGGTGTCGTTTGCGTACTGCAACCAACCCACAGAACCCTGAATATTGTCGTAGAACGTCAACAACAGACCGTCTGGCGTGCGGCTAAGCTGGGTATGCAAACCGGTTGTCGCGGCGTACTGGCTTGTACCCGGCTCTTCCCAGATCGCCGTACAGGTACCATTCAAGCAGGCCGAGCCCGTTGGGCAATCCGCGCCGCAATCATCGGTTGGGCGCTCACATGTGCCTGAAGCGCCAAAGCACTCGTCGCGGCGGTCGCACTCGATTCCGCAAGGATTCGTCGAAGGTCCAGTCACAAGCGGTGTTGGGGTGACGGTCAAACCACTAACCGCCGCCGTCGGATCCAAAGTCGCGTGATTGAGACGGGCCTCGTAGGGTCCACCACCAGCGTCCTGACGGTCCGAAAGGTAGACGAGATGAATCACGCCACCAACCAATTCAGCGTCTGTCCAGAAGCCGGAACCAGGGGTCGCATCGATGGTCGTAAACTCCCAAGAGTACTCAGGTCCGCCTGTGCCGCGGGCGTACTTTAGATTGTCGTTCTCTTCATCGCGGTAGAAGACGTGCAGGTTTCCACTGTCATCGACGACGATGGATGTGTGCGTTCCGAGGTCATCACCTTTCGAGGAAATACCGCCGCGAGGGCCGGTCAATGCGCCTGCAATCGTGCCGGTCGAAGGAACGCCGTCGACCCAGTGATAGGTCGGTTCAAGGCTTGCGTCGTAGATCGCCACGACGAGGTCTTCATAGGTTGAGTTGTAGCCTGCAGACGCGATTACACCCGCGTTTTGGTAGACGTCCAAGTACTGCGCCATCAATCCAATTGGGAGCGGCGGCAATTCAACACAACCGCAAGTTCCTTCGGTGGTTTCACACGTCTGCTCGTCGCCCGTCGGCGGGTCTTGAATTGCTGGCTCAAAACCCGGCTCGCAAACCTGGTCGGAGCACGGGTTGGGCAGATTCTCGCATGAGTTGCTGTTGTGGCAGCAAAACTCGTCTTCTTCGCAGCCACCTTCACAGGCCGTCACGCAGGTGCATTCGCCGTCCGAGCATTGGCCGATTTCGGTGTCCGAGCACGAGCCTGCGCAAAGCAATGCACAATCGTCAACGCACTGATTGTCCTCGCAGATTTTGCCAGCGGAACAGTCGTCGTTGCCTACACAGCCAGGCACACACTCTTTGTCTTCGTTGCAGTAGGTATTCGACGGACAGTCACACGTGGTGCCCACTTCGTCTTCGTCACAGCTACATCCAGAAACCATGATGAACCCTGCAAGTAGCCATGCGGGGTTGATGCGGCGTCGCCGGAGACCGAAGATTCCCAGAAGCACCAGCAGACCTAACCAACCCGTGGGTTGCGAACCGGTGGTCGCACAGCCGGACTTCGGCTCAGTCGTGCCCGTCTTTACAGGGCCATCTTGCAATGCCATCGCCGTGCGAATCATTTGCGTGTGTTCGCCAATATTGCCTGCACGGTCGCGTGATTCCACATCGACGCGAATCAACTCAGGCAGCTGGGCTGGAGCGGGGATCGCTGACTCGCCCCATGTTGTCCAAGCGCCATCAAGGCCCTCGCCAACGATGCGGAATCGATGCTGAAGCTGATGGTCTTTGTCGACCATATCGTAGACTTCCGCCTTGATTTGGTGGTCCTTCAGGCGAACGTCTTCCACTTGAGGCTTGTCCCAATCGATCATGACTTTTGTGACGATTGGCATCGTGGTGGTTTCTGGAGCACCTCGCAGGCGCGCCTTGACCTCGATGGTGTGCTCACCCGGAATCAACAGAACTGGATCCTCGATTCGGAGCGTATCGGTGACCTCGAACAAGCCCCACCAACCGTCGTCAACACGGTAGGCATACTCGATGTCGGCCTCATGATCTGGCACCGACATGATGGGGAACATATCGAGCTCGACATTTGGCTTCACAACACCGGATGGGAAGTGGCCGAAGTCCACACGCTGCTCCGAGATTCCTGTATGCAGTCCAACAAGGTTGGTCATCTGAGCCGCACGCAGACTGGCGTAAAGCGCGATCATTTCGTTGTTGTCGACGCTGGTGATATCACCTTCCTGGAAGTCGAACTCGAGACCGAAGAGTTCGGGAAGCTCAATCGGGTCAGAAACGCTTCCCAGCAACGATGGCAGCGCGGTGCCAATCAAGGACGGCAGAATATCGATCAAAGCCGCCTGGTCTTCCTCAGCAACCATGCCCGCCTCTTGAACACGGATGTTCTGTAGCGCATTGCTGATGTCGCCGATAACCGGAACAATCTGGCCCATGCCGTCAGGAACAATCGCGACAGGCACGACAATGTCTCCACGCAGCGTGAACACGCGGGTGAAGCGGTCCTGCGTGAAGAAATACATGTGGATATCAAGATCCTTCCAGTCGATGGTCATCAACGGGTCGTTCACGGTATAGGACCCGCCATTCTCGGTCACCGTGTTCGCCCCGAGCAGCACGTCTGGCGGAACCTGCGGCGTAATCTTGATGTAAAGCGCAGCGTCGTTTCGTGCGACAGTCTTGATGCTTGGCGCAAAGATGCTGATGGCGCCTGCGGATAGGTTGAATGAATCGCCAATCGAGCTTTGGTCGACACGCAGACAGGTTGCACCACTCGCCCACGTTGACCACAGCATGTGCTGAATTGCCTTGCGATGATAGCCGATGCCAAACATGAACGGTTGGCCGTTGGGTTTGGTATTGCCCACGATGGACTGAGACAACGGAATGGTGAGGTAATCTGGGCGCTTGCCGGGGTCAACGGGAGCGCAACGTTCGATCTTATTCGGTTGATAGCCGCTGCGCATGCCGATCGTAATGCCGTCATTCACCGATGCGTGGTCGGCGGCTTTCACCATCAGGTCCAATGCTGCGTCGGGATGCTCCGTGAAATCTGCCAGCGCTTCGCCTAGGAGCATGCGACCTTCGATCCCAAGTGGAATCGGCACACACTCACCATTCGGGAATTCGCAGATGTCGTCGCCCGCGCAGGTCGAACCTGCTGGGCACGCCGCCATATCACAAGCGGTGCAAAGATTCTGACGTTCCAAATCGGCGATGGTATCGCCAAGCAATGGCCCCACAGCCCCTTGAAGGAGTTGATTAACCAGGTTCAATGCGGTCAGGAAGTTGGTCGCTCCACACGCGAGAATCTGGCCGATATTGCCGGAATCAGCGGGTTCGACATCGATATCAACGTCGCTGAGGTCCAAATCGACATCACCCAACTCGATCTTCACGTCGCGTGTTGGGCTGTTCATATCGACGACAAACGAGATCGGAACGGAACCACCGATGGTAGCGGGGTTGTTTCCGTTTGCATTCGACTTCAAAACAACGCGGCAATCCGCGCCAAGCACGCGGAGCGGAAGACGCTCATCAAGACCACCAACGGTCACGTCCACCTGCAGGGTGTTCGGTGGTTGTGGAGTCAACGTCGCATCATCGATCGTCAACGTGAGGTCACAGCCCGTCTCGCCAGTTGAACACTGGTCCGCGTAACACGCATTGATGGTTCCGCTCTGCTCGGGAACACAGAACGCGAGACCACCCGGCACAGCGCCCTCGACCAGCGGCCCAATATTGGTTTCGAGGAAATCCAGGCCCGTTGGGGTCACACGAATCTGACCAGATTGTTGGACAGTCTCGTTGTAGAGCGTCGGTGGATACGGGGTGTTCTCAAAACCGCCACAGCCGCAGCCGTCGCAGCCTCCATCGCATGCCATACTGAAGAACACGGCGATGAACGCAAACTTGAAAACGTTGCGGCTGATGCCAAACCCGAACCAATCCCTTGTGCGATTGCTCATCGCTTCCTCGTTACTGTTCGCCTTCTGCTACGAGCGCTTCAGGCGGATTGTTTTTCAAATAATCTAAGTAAAACGCCAGAGGCTCGCCGCTTCTGAGGCGACCCTCGATAATCTCTTCTTCCAGATGACCTTTGATTTCCCCAACGACCGGCCCCGGTCGCAGGTCAAAAGCCTTCATTATCTCTTTGCCAATTCCGCTAGGAAGCGCGGGGCGCAGTTGAGCCTCGGCCTCAAGAACAGCAATCCGCTCCTCCAACTCATCCATGCGTTGAAGTGCAGCTGCCCGTTTCTCGGGAAACTTCGTCGTTAAATCGGCGCGCGCAAACGCTAGCATTAAATGGGTGTAGGGGTCCATCTCTCGCACAAAACGGCGTACTGCTGCGTCCGTCCACTCGTCGGTGTACTGCGAAACACGACCGTGATTCTCAATAATGAACCGGACTTCCGCCGCGGTTTGGTTGTCGAACGTGAATCGTCGGCCAATACCTTCGAAGAGCATCGCGCCCTGTTTTTCGTGCTTGTGGAAGGTCACCTTCTGGTCATCGACCACGCGTGTCCACGCCTTACCCATGTCGTGCAGAAGTGCCGCCCATCGTAGGCTATCTTCCTTTGGCGTCTGTTCGATGACCTGCAGAGTGTGCGTCCAAATATCCTTATGGTGCACCGGGCTCGACTCATGAAGCCCAACAAGCGCGCTGACTTCCGGCAGGATGATGCCCAAAATGCGGACCTCATGCAGGAAGTTCAAAGCATCCGCAACGTGATCGCCTTTGAGGAGCTTCGTCATCTCCTGGAGCCAACGCTCCCGGCTGATGTCCAAAATGCAATCAGCCCGACCGAACGCTGCCTTGTGCAGCTCTTCGTCGACTTCAAACCCAAGGCGGGACTTGAATCTGCCAATCCTCAAGATGCGGAGCGGGTCCTCAGCAAGGGTTTCGTAAGGGTCCCCAACCACGCGTAGAATGCCGCGTTCAAGGTCTCCGAGACCGTCATACGGATCGACGAATTGGCTGTCTTTATCCAACGCAATGGAGTTGATCGAGAAATCACGACGGCCCAGATCCTGGTCAATCGTGTCTCCGAACTTCACGACGGGATGGCGGCTTCCGCGCCGGTAGTACTCGGCCGAACGGTAGGTCGTGACCTGCACATCTTTGGGGAATCCAGGTCCTTCGCCTTTGAGAACCGCACCGACGGTGCCGAACTCAAATCCCATATCGTAGGTCTGAAAACGGTTGTCCTTCAGAATCTTCAGGGACTCGGCAGGACGAGCATTGGTACAGAAATCGAGGTCGTCGAGCTCTTCGTAGGTTGCACCTAACGCAATGTCTCGAACTGCCCCTCCAACCAAAAAGAGTTCCTTTCCGGCATTATGGAATGCTTCAAATAACCGCTTCATCAGACGTGCTCGGGATAGAACCGGGGAGTTCTATAATTTTCGCACTTCTGTTGCAAGCGGGGGTTCCCTTTGGTCACCGATATGGTTAACTGCGCGCGGCTTCGCCGTGCTCGTTGACAAGTCTGTAGTTCTTCAACTCCACGGACTGACGTCCGTTCCGTTTTGAACAACTACAGTCGTGTTCGCTGGCGCTCACCGATTTGGTTCGGCTTTGCCTCACCGGTTTGGTTCGCTGGCGCTCACCGATTTGGTTCGGCTTTGCCTCACCGGGTTGGTTCGCTGGCGCTCACCGATATGGTTCGCTGGCGCTCACCGATGTGGTTCGCTGGCGCTCACCGATTTGGTTCGCTGGCGCTCACCGGTATGGTTCCCTTTGGTCACCGATTTGGTTCGGCTTTGCCTCACCGGGTTGGTTCGCTGCGCTCACCGATTTGGTTCGGCTTTGCCTCACCGATTTGGTTCGCTGGCGCTCACCGATATGGTTCGCTGGCGCTCACCGATTTAGTTGAAGGAGCCAACGTCTACCAGCGAGCCGTCGAGGCGATAGACACCGAACCACACCATGTCCGAGCCTGGGAACGTGACATCGGGGTGCGTGAAGATGCGATGATCGTCGAGGTCGAAACCGGTTGGGTTGTCATCCTCGTCTTTGACTTCTTCAATGTCTGCGGAGTCCACAGAAACCAACGCTTGGGGCCGGGTGTTTCCACCCGATCCAACGATGTCGGCTTCGTGCACGCGGTAGTGCGCGATGATGGCCGATCGCAAATCCGATGCATAGCGTTGAATCCAATCCGCGGTGTTATCTTCGGGAATCTCGGCAAGACATGGACTCACCTCGATTGCGGAGCCGCAGCTGGCCAAATCGTCATTCTCAACATCGAACTTCCCAAGACACTCGCGAACCTTCGATGTGCATGCGGGAACCGGCCAGACCTCAGAGGGGTCTTCGTTAGTGACGCCCAGTTTCGTGACCGACATCACGATTGGCGACCATCGCCGATATCGCGTTCCATCCTTGGTTTCTGCGACGATATCCAGCGCGTCTTCGGTTGGGTGAGCCGCCCAGGCCAAAGCCCCGGCGTACCAATCGAAGTTCCAATGGGTTTCGGAAACTTGATAGGCAATGGGTTCTGAATCGTCGTCGTTCCAACCTTGGACCCACTCAGCGTCGGCCGGTGCGGTGACGCGCCCGCGGAAGAAGCGGTCGCGTCCAACCATGACAGGTTCTATATTTTTCCAGGGGTAGACCTTCGACGAACCGGTGGTGTTCTCGAATCGAGCACGGGCAACCATCATGACCGTGAAGTTCTTTCCAGTCGTCGTCGTGATGTCAATCAAGAGCGGATACTCGCCGAGATTGTCCTCAAAAGCCTTCGTGTCCATCTTGATCTCAAACTTCCGGGCGCTGACCGCTTTGGCGTTGGCCTTACGACCATTCACGGTTGCGGAAATTTCCGAAATCGAGTGGCTAACTCGTCCTTCGAACAACCAATCCGAGCTCGGTGAAATCACCGGCTCCGCCCAAACGGTCATCCCATCTGCCCGAACACGAAGTTGAGCAAGACTATCTGCCGGCGCATCGGCGAGGTCGACGGTGTCCGTTTCCGGATTTGTGTCTTCGACAGTGCCGCCACAAGCGGTCAGTAGAAGGGCTAGCGCGGCAAGGTTTCTGAACTTCATCTCAAGTCTCCAAAAATACGCGGAGCACTTATGCGACAATCGTGCCAGCCCCAAGCCCCCGTTCAGCCAGTAAACTCGGTTGGTTCACCGAAAGGCCGACCCGCCACCGGAAGGAGAATTAGCCACCCCGTTTAACGCTTCGCTGGCGTCGCCCTTTGGGCTGGCGTCGCACTTCGTGCTGGCGTCGCTTCGCTGAGTCAGTCTGTCGGTGAGCCAAAGGCGAACCAAATCGGTGAGCCAAAGGCGAACCAAATCGGTGAGCCAAAGGCGAACCAAATCGGTGAGCCAAAGGCGAACCAAATCGGTGAGCCAAAGGCGAACCAAATCGGTGAGCCAAAGGCGAACCAAATCGGTGAGCGCCAGCGAACCAAATCGGTGAGCCAAAGGCGAACCCCTAGATCATATTGATTCTACGCAGCTCGCGCGTAATCAGCGCTTCTGCCAGCGGTTTAAGTTGGAAGGTACTCGCGTCGCGCCCAATCTTGGTCTCGATGAACCCAAGCCGATTGAGGTGTTCGAGCTCCGTACGGACCCGTTCTGGTTCACGTCGGATGATCCGCGACATCTGGGGAATGGTCAGGGAATGATGTTGGATGAGCGTGGATAGAATCACTCGCTTCTCCAACGACAGCTGCTTCACCATGCCCAGTTCATTGTCGGGCAGCGAGTCAACGACCACCAAGTGGTCGTCCTCCTGAGCCAAGCCTGTAGATTCCAACCAGTACAACAGCGCCAGAAGCGGATTTCCGCCACTTAAGCGGGTGAGGTCGTCGAAGAACTCAGTCTGGGGGTCGCGCACAGCTTCGGATGTCGCAAACGGGTGCGAAATCCACTCACGTACGTGCAGTTGTGGACGCTCAAACCGGGTCGAGAAACCGCTGACCCGGTGACGCTGCAGAATCATCTTCTGGATCTGTTCGGTATCCAGGCTTGGAATCTCAATCGCGTGTGTGAAGTAATCGAAGAGCCCCATTGCGATGTGCAGCCAGCGTGCTGCTGGCGAGCCCATCAGGATGACCCAGAGTGTGTTCTCGGATGTATCGCTGACCAGGTGCAGGAATTCATCCGCCGCCTTCAGGCCAGCTTCTGTGCGTTGGAAGATCTTCTCGCCATTCTCAATAACGATGAGCGATTTCTGACCGCGCGAGAGCAGGTATCGGCCCAATTCGGGAATCGATTCCATGTCGTCGGCACCGACATGACCACCAATCTCCTCGGCCAACTCCGCGCCCGAGTCGAGGTCCTCGGTGAGGATAACGTTGTGAACGCTGACATCGCCAAACTCCAGCAGGCCTTGCACGGGTCCGTGGAGGATGTGATGAATCGCTGAGCGTTTTCCTGCGCCACGATCGCCGTGAATCAAGATGGTGGAGCGGTGTCCGGCCGTCCATTCACCAATCGCCGTCGCCACGTCGTTCTCGAATTCAGGACGAGCGACGTAGAACTCCGGGATATCCAATGGAATTGGCGTGAACAAACGCCGGTAGATTGCCGGCACAGCGCGATGCCCACCGCGTTCGTAAGCCAGTAAACGTTCACGAATATCCGCGTTTTCAACCAGCTCTTCTTCTTCGACTAGCAACGACCGAACTTCGGTGGCCACTTCATTCGCGACTGGCGCCCAACGGTCGTAGGTTCCGGTGATGACGTCGGCGATCTGATTGACCTGACGAACCACCATAGAGCCTTCTTCGGCCTGCAAACCTGCGGTGGACTTGCGATCCATCTCGCGACGAATCGCGCCGAGCTTGTGCTCGAAAAATGGCTGCGAAGCCGAAGTCAGGATCTGGTTTGTTTCGTTGATAAACCAGCGACGAAGTTCTCTAACGCCTTCCGTGTTCTCCTCACAAAGCTCGCCGACCAAGCGGAATGCGCGCTCCAATCCACCAATGGCCTGCTCGCGAAGTTGGTGATCCTCAGGAGCCTCGGCGTCGTTGGTCAGGAGGTTGAATTCGATAATCTGTTGAACATCGGCAAGGCCTTCAAGGCCATTGCGCAACAAGACTTGAGCACGTTCGTTGAATTCAACGAATCGCAGTGCAACCTCGCGAGAGAACTCTGACTCAAACCACTCACGGACGGGAACATCGATGATCGAGACCTGACCGCTGCTAACAACGCCAGGGTCCGTCGCAAACAGCGCCGCGTTCTCACTGAGTCTGCCGACACGCGTTTCCAGCTCATCCATGAACTGACGCGCTGCAGCACCTTGGCCGTAGTAGGCCAACGTGTGCTCAAAGTTTCGACGCGCACCGCGCAGTGCCGGCCGGAGAGCCTGGCTAACCCATTTGTCCCAATCGATAGGCTCTTTGGAGTCCCGCGTTGCACTAAGCTGCGTCGAAATCCGGTCGCCCAACATCGTAAGCTGGTCGCGACATGGTGCTTGGATATAGGCGTCAATATTGCCTTTTACCTGACGTTGGAACGAGTGGAACCAGTCCTCAAGCGAGAGCAACTGGTGCTCGACGACCATCCATCCTCGCTGCCCGCTGACGATGTTCTTTTCCCGGGCGAGCCGCTCGCGCATTTGGGCTTCCGCTCGTCGGGCTGCGTCAAACCGAGTCGATGGTCGGTACGTAAAACCGGGTAGCTCAAGCGTCCCTGCAACACCAACAGCACGCAGAAACGCACCGTAGGACTCACGCAGACTGGCGGTATATGCATCTTTGCTGGTCGATCGCCATGCATTGAACTTCTCGCGAAGCTGTCCGCGCTCGCTGTCGCAATGACCCACGAAATTGTTCAACGTCATCTGGGCGCGAAGCACGGGATCCGCAGGAATTTCGGGTTCTTCGTGGTGTCCGTGCCCGTGACCATCATCGTGTTCAGCTGCTTCGCCAGCCGGTTCAAACACCGCATCTTGCAGCAACGCGGCCTCGACTTTCGTAAACATCTCGTCGATATGACGCATGTGTTGGACGATAGCGGCCCACAGCTGCTCGTTTGCCACGGCTGACGCGGCCGACGCCCGATTGAGGTAGCGCGGAAGGGAAAGTTCAACGAAATATCGCCAGAGCCGCCCGAGCGGGATGTTTCTCTGTCCTGGGCCGATGACACTTCGCCGGACCCGTCGTACAGACTTCAAGATCCGACGCCACACTCGGTCGGTGGGTTCAGGTTCAAACAACCTATCGCCGCGCGTCAGTCGCATCGAAGACGTAAATGGTTCGAGCCCCTGAATCTCTTGGATAAGGTCCTGCGCGGTCTCTGCATCAAGCGCAATTGGGTCAACCTGCTCCCACGTGTCGATGACCGGTTGGATCGCAATCAGGTAGTCCACAAGGGTCAGTTCAACCGCGTGTGCATGCGCTTCGATATCGTCGTAATCCTTCGACAAGACCTCGCGCAGCTTCGAGACCGCAAGCAATTGCTGTTCATGAAGGACATCCAGCGATTCCTCGATGGAGCTTGTTTTTGCAGAGATCGGACCGGCCACATGTTGGGCATAGAGTCCGGCAAGACGGTTGCGCAAGCGCTCAACTCGTGCCGTCAAATCGCGGTCGTCGAACTCAGGCTCAGGGAATACGTCTTCAACCGATGTCGACAGGTCACCAGCAGCAATAGCCGCATCCAAGGCTTGTGTTTCTTCGCTGCTCTTCGCGCGCGATGCGTCCGTTTCACCCGAGCGGTCGAGCGCAAACTTGAGCAGTGGTGGACCCAGGATGATGTGGACGACCACGGAGGCCATGATGACCGTCTGGAAATCCTTACCCCAGGTCGGGATGCCTTCGGCGACCATGGCAGCGAGCACCAAGTCAACGCCGCCGCGAGAGAAGAAACCTAGCCACAGATACTTGCGCGTGGCTTCACCCGCGCCCGTCAGCCGCACCGCAAAGTTCGTCCCGACGTAGATTGCAAACGCGCGAACCAGCGTGAGGATCAGAGTGAGCTCGATGTAGCCAAGCACTGCCTCAAGGTCGAGCAACGCTGCCTGCGACATGAAGTAGACAATGAATACAGGCAGACTGATTTTCTCGAGCGACACGATCATGTCGTGGCCATGCTTCGAGAAGTTCTGGACCACAAAACCTGCGGTCAGGAACGCCATCAAAGTCTCGGCGTGCAGAATCTTCGACGCGTAAGACGCCGCGAAAATGACAGCCACCGTGAACAGAAGAACCTCGCGCCCCACGAAGCGCAGATACGCGATGAAAATCGCGCCTGTGACCAGTCCAATGATGATCGCGTAGCCAATCTCGGCTGCAATAGCCGGCAAAGCAGAGATGAGCGCCGCGACCGTGAATCCTTCCGGTGCGATGAGCAGCTTGTCGAACGCGAACGCCAGCAAGAACTCCTCGACCAAGACGATGTCCGCCACGATGACAATGCCCAACGTCAATGACGTAAATGCTCCGCGTGACTTCTCTTCTTGGATGATCGCAAGCGTCGCAGCTGGGCTCATCGCCATCGCGAAGACACCCAGCAATAATGCGGCGGCGTACTGATTTTCTCGGCTGACATCTGCCAAGAACGGGATCAGGTTTGGTGCGTAATCGACCAGGATAATGACGGTCGTGAACGTCAGGGGGACAGCGACGAGGCCGAACGCGATAACCAACAACGCGATGAGCTTGAAGTTCTTTTTGATATCGCTGAGCTTGAGCTCACCGCCGCCGAGCGTGCCGATCAGGCCCACGGTTAGCACGTTGACTAGCGTCAACTCATCGATAACCGAATGCCCAAAGAGCGCCTCGGGCGCCCCCGGTAGCATGGGCGCGAGGTTGGGGCCGAAGGCCACACCGGCAGCAATATACCCAAGCAGCGCGGGTAGGTTCAGTTGCTTGAACACCTCACCCATCGAGAACGCGGCGAGGATGATAAAGCCCGTTGCGGCCAGCGCCTTCGGGTTGAAGCGCGTGACATCGTTGAACTCCACACTCTGCAAACTGACCATGAAGGCCAGCAGAATGCCGATCGAGACCAGCAACACACCGAGGGTCAGAATGCGTTTCATTCTTCCTCCTCGTTGCGTGTGTACGATGGCGCCACGTCCGTTGCATCAATCAGCCAGCGTCGTGTGTAGCGATACGAGAATATCTCGCTGACCAGAACGCCGAGGATGATTGTCGAATAGACGATCGCGGCTTGTTCGCTGGATTCGTAGACTTCAAGGTAGTCCAAGGCCATCGCAACGCTCAGGCCTCCGGGGGCCATCAGCGACAAACCCATCGGTGGATAGTCCCGACCTGCCGCGGTCGCACGGCCGGCGACAACACCGCCAATTCCGCGCCCAAACTGTCGCAACGCGACGTATGGCACAAAGACCGCCCAACCCCACCAGGGGATGCCGAACGACAGCATCGCGCCAGCAAAGAAGAACAACACGATGTACAGGGGGCGTTCGATCGAGAGGATCAATGCCTCGATGCGTTCGGCTTGTTTGCTCGTGTTCGCCAGAACGAATCCGAGCGTGAAATTGACGACAATTGGAGACAATTCCAGGTAATACGCCAAACCGCTGCAGAAGATGACCATGCCCAAAATGATGGTCAGAATCTTGTCTTCCTCGAATTCGCGGACGAGGAACGCCACGAAAAGAAGCCCCAAAACCCCGCCCACGACAATGTGAGTTGCGTACCACAGCAGGCCGATTTGCAGGTGGCCTTCACCCCAACCGATGATGCTCTCGGTCTTCGAGACGCAGAAAATGATGCCAAACGCGAGGACCGCCATCGAAGAACACAATCGTGCGACGCGCAGCAGCATTTGTTGGGCATCACCCCGTGCATGCAGGAAAGCCACGATCGTGCGCACCAACCCTTGGTCGGCGATCATGGCAACCGCACCCAACGCAATGGCGTGCGGCACGTATTCGTAAACGCGCTCAAGCCCCCAAACATAATAGGCGACGGCCAGTGGCAGGCCCGCGACAAAGAGGATGGTCGATAAGGAGATGATGCCAGCCGCACCAGACGCGGCCGGTCGATAGCGCAACATCCGACGGATGTTCATCTGCAGGCCGGTCAGCAGCCCCAACGAACCCGTTCCCAGCACAATCGCCGGGCTAACGTGGCTGATCGTGTCTTGGTCCAGCAGACCAAAACCAGGTCCAACAATCGCGCCGAGCACAATGTACTCCACGCCAGTCACAAAGCCGTAGCGCTTCTGAAGGAAGTCACTGACGAAGTGCGTCACGATATACGCGACGGTCACGACCCCCAACAAAATCAGAACGGTCTGCAGCGCATCGATCGACATTCCGCCGCCTGCGGCAAAGGCCGGCGCGGGTGCCAAGAGCACCAAGAGCAGTATCATCCGTGAGATTGCTGACATCCCCGGCAACTTAACCCGCATACGCCATGTTGTCAGCCGATTAGTTGGTCGCCGCCCAACAAGAACCCGGAGACCTTGTTCGTAAGTGTTTTAGCGGACTAGAGCGAATGCATGCGCTCGATGAAGTCTGCGTCGAGGCCGGCTTCGGCGCGGGCATCCGCATTGAATTCGGCGCCCCGAGCACGCGTCGGCTCGTTGTAGAACGTGAGGTTTTCTACGTAGGTTTCAAACGTGCGCTTTCCCTTGGGCGTGTTGGCCTTCAGAAATTTCGCACCAAAACCAACGTGATGAATTTCGTCGGCTTCAATCCGGTCCATCACCGCGGCGCTCTCCGCATCGCCAACTTCAATGAAATGCCGATGAAAGACCGGCGCGTGGTCCAAGTTCGCCTGTTCAAACGTCAGGTTCATCGCGCACACCCATTTGAGCGGCGAGGTCAGGCTCTCGGCGCAACGCCAGAAGTGGTCGTTGACCGGGAGGTCGCCGAACTGCGCGCCATGCGCCTCGATTCGGTCCATATAGAGCCGCGTGTGGTCCTGCTCTTCCATCAGGATTTTGGCGAGGCCCAACCGAAACTGACGCGGTGCCTCTGGATAGGCAACCAACGCCCAGGCCATGAGCTCAATTGCCATGAGTTCGTGGTTTGCAAACGTGTGTAAAACCCGAATCCGCATCTCTGGATCTGCCAGCGCAGTGGGGCTTGGAAGTTTCTTTCTATCCTTGCGCGACGCGATCTGCAGATTGGCCGGTCGACTAGGATTCATCCACTTAACAAGGTCTCCGGGTTCTTGGTCGGTCAGACCCAAAACGCCGCGTTCTGGTCGCAGGAACTTCTCGTCCAGTGTGTCCCCGCTCAGGATGCGTAGCGCCCAATCTCGGATTTCCATGTCAGTATCGTGTCTTCATCCCGATATACGGCTGTTCGGCCCACGGATGCTCAGGGTAGAACACCTCGACCAAAGACAAACCTCGTGCGGGTGCGGTCGTCCCCGCCTGACTTCGGTCCTGGCTGTCGATAATCCGCGAAACGGTGTCTGGGTCGATCACGCGTCGACCCACATCGACCATCGTGCCGACCATGATGCGGACCATGTTCTTCAGAAACGCGGTGCCTTTGACCTCGATTGCGATTCCGTTTTCGTCGAATGGAATCAGCTCGATTTCATTGATTTCACGAACCGTTGTCTTGGCCTGGCAGTCGGACGCGCGAAATGACGAGAAATCGTGTTCGCCCAACATTTGTGCGGCGGCCTCACGCATCGGCGCAATGTCCAGGGGCTCACGCACATTCCAATGGGTGCGTCTGGTCAACGGATGGTCAAATCGATGATTCCAGATCACGTACCGATACAATTTTCCGCGGGAGTCATGCCGCGCATTGAACCGGTCTGGCGCAACTTCAGCGTGATTGACCGTGATATCGTCACCGGTCATCGCATTCAGCCCCCGCACATAGTCCCAGACATCTCGGTCGGGGTGCATTTCCAACGAGGCAACCTGCCCCAAGGCATGAACGCCGGCATCAGTTCGTGAAGCGCCCTGAAACGCGACATCGGCCGTATCGCAGTTATGCAACTTCGCGATGGCCGAAATGAGTTCCCCTTGAACTGTGCGCATCTGGGGCTGGATCTGCCAGCCATGAAAGTCGGTCCCGTCATACGCGATGTGCAGCCGAATGGTTGCCATCAGTATTCGAAGTTGAGACCGAACATGAAGAAGTTGTCGCTGAGGTCAAAGCCGTCGCCACCGAAGCTGTCGACGTTCTGAAAGATAAACTCAGCAAACAGATAGGTGTTGTTGACGCCCCAATTCAAATCGAAGAGCGCAGCGCTCTCGCGGTCGATGACGTCCAACAGGAAGTGCAGGCCGAGCGAGCCGTGCCATCCGTACTTCCAGCCATCACCCTTGTTTCCGTTGGAAGATGAGAGGTCTCCCTGTGTGTCTCGGGTGTTCCAGTAATGGAGGTCCAAACCAAGCTTGGCCGCAGGGACGAGCGGGAATCCGTTCTCGTCATTCCACACATCGAGTCGATAGAGCACGTTTGCCCGCAGCGGCCAAACCGAGAAGGTTGTTTCGTCCGTGACGTCCGAACCATCTGTGGCCAACGCATTGCCGGTGACCGTTGTGTATCCAGCAGAGATTGACGCACCAAGCCGTCCGAAGCCCTGCCAGAAGTACGCACCTAATTCCAACTCACCGATCAACAGATTGCTGTCACCGAAGTGGTCTGCAAAAGGCCCTGAACCACCGAACTCATCGTCGATCGATGGGTACCATCCGCCCATGCGGAACTCGACGTTACCGTAAATTGGCGACTGATCCGCAGCAGCAGTCGCCGGGAGCAGCATTAGAAGCGCAAGTACAAAGAGTATGCGTTTCATCGACGCCTCCGATAGACCAAACCAACCATCGCGAACACCAGAACCAGGGACCAAGGAGTGCCCTTCGATGTCGAGCTGCAGCCACCTTCTTCCGAACCGCCGGCGCCCTGGTAGGAATCCCAGAAGTCGGCGGTCTCAATAACCGATGTCGAAGTGACCGAGCTCAGCACACTGTTGTTGCCCGTTTCATCAGACGACACCATCGCGACATAGACCGTTTGGCCCGGCTCAAAACTCACATCAGCGGTGCCGCTGGTGCGGCCGCCTTCCGACGTAAAAAACTTGGAGCTCAGCCCGCTGGTCGGCAGGTCACCGCCCGTAAATTCTGTGGTCGACCAATAGACGCCATAGCGCTCAATATCGTCGTCCGACGCAAGCTCCCACGTGACCTCCAACTGTTTCTCGGTCGTCGTGACCTGAACATTACCCGGAGGTGATGGCCGCACGGTGTCGATAATGAATCGCGTGTCGGCCGTGTCGAGATTCTCCATATCGTTCGGATTTCGCCAGATCGTCATTCGAATGAAGTACTCGTTGTCGAATCCGGTGCACCCGTCGGCAGTCGAAAACCCGACGAAGTCCTCAAACTTCAGAAATCCTCGAACAAAGTCATCACCCGTCGAGATGTTCTCGTCGTCATCAAGCCGTGTGCAGCTGTCTGGACAGGTCACATCCGCCGTCTGGTCGCGAGGGACGTTAAACGTGTACACCGCGTCCAAGTATTTGACCGAACTGTCGGCTGGACCATTCGGATCAACTGTCGTGGTGAACTGGCCGGCGACGTTCTGACCAAATGCGCGTTCGCACTCCGATATGCCCATGTACACCGTCTCGTCCTCTTCACGGTACGTCGGTGTGGCCAGGGCTTCGTAGTTCGTCACGAGGGTCGTCGTGCTCGGCTCGAGCGCAATCGCGGGTGCACTGAGGACAAGCCCCAACGCCCCAAACAAAATGTGTCGAATCAATTTCATAGGTGGAGACTAAGCCTTAATCAGAAGCTCCGCAATTTGTACGGCGTTCGAAGCGGCCCCTTTCAGGAGGTTATCGCTTACAACCCACAGATGCAGTGTCGTTGGGAAATCTACGTCGTTTCGAATCCGACCCACCCAGGTATCCTCGTTGCCTTCCGCCATGCGGGCCAACGGATACTTGTTGTTGGCAGGGTCGTCCCAAACCTTGATGCCTGGCGCGTTGCTGAGCGCCTCCCGCGCAGCCGCTGCCGTCACCGGGGATTCAAAGTCGATCGTCACGGATTCGCTGTGACTGCGCATCACCGGAACACGCACACATGTCGCCGAAATCGGCAGTTCAGGCACGTCCATGATTTTGCGGGTCTCATGGACCATCTTCATCTCTTCACGCGTGTAACCGTTGTCCTGGAAGACATCGATTTGCGGAAGAACGTCGAAGGCCAACGGGTGTGCAAACGTACTTGGCGCCGGCTCTTCCTCGCCTTCAACGCGAGCTTTTACGCCGTTCCACAATTCCCACATCCCTTTTTGTCCTGCACCAGATGCGCTCTGGTATGTGCTGATAACCAGCCGCTTCATCGGGCTGAGTTCATGCAGCGGCTGCAGCGCCACGACCATCTGGATGGTCGAACAGTTGGGGTTTGCAATGATGCCGTTATGCTTGAATGCCGCGTCCGGGTTGACCTCAGGCACCACCAGCGGCACCTCAGGGTCCATGCGGAACGCGCTGCTGTTGTCGATCACAACCGCGCCCGCTTGGGCGATTCGCGGCGAGTGCGTTTTGCTGATACCGCCGCCAGCGGACATCAGGCAGTAGTCGACGCCTTCGAACTGAGCTGTTTCGAGGTCCTCAACGACAATCTTCTTGCCGTCATACTCGACCTCGGTCCCAGCGCTGCGCGCTGAAGCCATGATGCGTAGTTGAGAGATAGGGAATTCGTGACGCTGAAGTGTGGCCAACATTTCACGGCCAACGGCGCCCGTGCCGCCAACAACGGCTACCGAATATGCGTTCGACATTTAGGAACTCGGGGGGACGAATACAACAACCAGTCAGTGAACTTCACTCCCGCACAAAATGTTCCGAGAGCCGCGAAAGAACTACTTTAGATCCGCTCATTACGCAACCGCAGGCGGCTCGTCGGGTCGCTTGGCGGTCTTCGATCTCGGATTTTCTAGACTTCTGAGGGGTGATCTCTCAAAAATCTGACAAACGCCCAACAGCCAAAACGATAACCCACTGAAATACAACAACTATAGATCTTGGCCTTGAACTTGCTCTAGACTATGCCAAATGGAGAACAAGTGACGACGAGAGGTCCCAAATGAAACGAATGACGAATGTATTGATGATCTTGGCCATCTGTATGGCCGCCCTACTCAGCGCCTGTATCGAGGAAGGGCCCGACACCAAAAACACGCCTGACATCACGAAAGACGATGCCCGCGCTAATGGCGGCAAATCGGACTCTGGCGCAGACCTCTGTGACATCTTGAATTGGTATGGTGACGGCGTCTGTGACGACTTCTGCCCACAACCTGACGCGGATTGCGCGAAGGGATGCTCGGCAGATAGCGATTGTTCGGCCGGTGCGATTTGTCTCGACGGTTCTTGCCAGGTCCCCTCCGGTGGCGATTGCGGTGGAATCGCTGGACTCACGTGCCCAACCGGACAGTTCTGCAACTACGAAGATTCTGCATGTGGCGCTGCTGACCAACTTGGCACCTGCCAGGATATCCCAGAAGCATGCACGCTAGAGTACGCGCCAGTGTGCGGCTGCGACGGCCAGACCTACGGAAACGGTTGTGAAGCGCACGCAAACGGTGTTTCTGTTGCGACTTCGGGCGCATGTGACGCTGCCTGCGCCGACGATGCAGACTGCGCAGTCGGCGAAGCGTGTGTCGACGGTCTTTGCCACGTACTTCCCACCGATGACTGCGGTGGATTCGCCGGTCTGACCTGCGATGCCGGCGAATACTGCCACTACGATGAAGGCGCGATGTGCGGTGCAGCTGACCAGCTCGGCACCTGCATGCCGCTTCCTGAAGCCTGCGTCGATATCTACCAGCCTGTGTGCGGATGCGACGGTCAGACGTACGGAAATGGCTGTGAAGCCAACGCGAATGGCACGTCCGTACTGCACCAGGGAACCTGCGAAGGTCCTCCACCCGCATGCCAAGCCGACTCCGACTGCCCAGGTGGCCAAGTCTGCACGAACGGCGTCTGCACCGGCGGACAAGGGTGTGAACCCGGCGGATTCGGGGCACTTGGATGCCCGGCGGGTCAATACTGCGCGGTGTCTTTGGAAGCTGCATGTGGCGTCAATGGCGACACCGGAGTGTGCGCGCCGATGCCTGATGCATGCATCGAGATCTACAGCCCAGTCTGCGGATGCGACGGCCAAACCTACAGCAACGACTGCTTCGCAGCGGGTGCAGGTGTAAACGTGGCGTCCATCGGTGAATGTAATTCGCCGAACTCATGCGCATCCGATTCGGACTGCAACTTCGACGAAGCGTGCATCGGCGGAACCTGCCAGAAAGGCGTGTTCTGCGGTGGCTTTATCGGAGCAACCTGCCAGGCCGACGAATACTGCGACTTCCCTGAAAACGCGATGTGCGACTACGCAGACGCCAGCGGCTTCTGCAAGCCTCGCCCAGACCTCTGCCCTGCAGTCTACGCGCCGGTCTGTGGATGCGACGGCCAAACCTACAGCAATGACTGTGTGGCTCGTGCTTCGGGCACGGACGTCGTCAGCGATGGCCCCTGCGGGCAGTAGAACTTGACCCAAATCATGCCTAGCGGCACCATCAGCCCATGATTCGTATTCTGAGAATTATGGGTTTGTTGGTGCCGCTTCTCTTTGCGGCAACCGTTGCGGCACAAGAGGTCACGCCTCCTGCCCCTGAGACTGCACCAGTCAAAGCGGATGAACGCCCGGCCGAGACACTCTATCGCGAAGCGTTCGAGCTGCTGGCCGATGGCGACAAAGTTGGGTGCCGCCAGAAGCTAAAGCAGATCGTCGACAACTACCCAAGCGACCCGTTGGCCCCGCACGCTTCCTGGCTCTATCAGTCCATGGACACGCGCACGAAGCCAAGCGAGTCCGAACGTTCATCGGGCCTCGCCAAGGCTGAGTTCATCACGTTCCAGACCGCCCACGGCGTGGCCATCGGAGCAGAATTATGTGTGCTGCTCGAGTGCAACTCGCAAGGGATCGCCGCGTTATTGATTTCCGGTGGTGGCATCGGTCTTGGCCTCTCGCTGTGGGCGGCATGGGACGGCATCGCGGACGGTCACGCGCAATCGCTGGACACAGGCGTCATCTGGGGCGCATGGCACGCCGCGGCACTCATCGGAATGGACGTGTTCAAAGATGAAAAGGGAGCTGCCATCGGGCTCATGACCTTCCAACTCGCGGGTCTCGGAATCGGTGAGTTGATCTACCGTTGGCGAAAACCCGCGCCTGGCGACGTCTCTTTGGCCACTGCGGGCGGGGTATGGACCGCAGGTCTTACCGCCCTGTTCCTGGGTGCGACGGACATCGAAATCGATGATGACGCCTTCATCGCGACTGCGCTTGTTGCCAGCGACATCGGTCTGGTGGCAGGAAGCTTCCTAAGCGCCGAATACCCGATGTCGCGCTCCCGTGTCTTGCTCATCAACGCCGGCGGCGGGCTGGGCCTTCTGGTCGGATTCGGCGTGCCGTTCCTGATCGCGGGTGACGACATCGATCCTCAAGTCGGACTCACCTCCATGATGATCGGCAGCATCGCTGGCCTCGGTCTCACAACCTATCTGACCCGAAACTGGGACAAACCCGAAGAGCTCGGACTGATTCCCGATCTACATTTTGGCATCACACCAACGGACGGTGGCGTGACCGTAAATGCGGGATTGATCGGGTTTTAGCGGCAAAGTTTGCAAAAACGTCACAGAGATTCGCATCAAATGCATGCGGGCGTGATTGACCCTAGCCTATTGGGTTCGCTAAAGTCGTCGTTTGCCTTTTTCACGTGGTAATTTAATGGCACGAAAAGATTTTCCAGTGATACAGCGCGGTTTGGCGCTTGTTTTGTGCGCCGATCAGGCGGCTCTTGAAGAGTCGCTGACGCACTTAGACATTGATGTGATTCCACATCAGCGGCTCGGCAACCGAGCTCTGCTTGTCCCAACCCAGTTTATCGCGGAAATCCGTGCGACCTTGCACGAGCAAGGTGTCTTCCCCCGTGTCATCGGTGATCTTCAACCCGCGCAGCCTCTTGATGCCGACGCAAACCAAGAGGAGGCCGGATGAAACGTTTTGACCGCAATGACGGCCCGATCAAGTCGAACGAGCTCGAAACCTACCTGGAGCGCGGCTACTCAAAGGCAACCCTGCGTTGGCTGACTTCGGTCTGGGAATCCGAGGACAACCCGAAGGCTCTAATGTCCGTCGTCGAAACCACCGACGTCCTTAAGCCGCGATTCCAAGAGGTCAGCGACGATGCGAAGGCCGCGTTCACTTCAATCCAACGCCACGGCGGACGAGTACGCGGTGAAAACCTGCGACGCGAATCGCTATTGGTGGGAGGCGCTGATTTGACGGTGCCACTTCAAGAGTTGGTGCAACAAGGCTTGCTGGTCGTCGTGCCGAACCCTGGTGATGTTGAACTTGATGTCGAACCGCTGATCGCAAACGGTCAATTCGTCTATCACGAGCTCGCCGTGCCCGAAGCGTTGTTTGAGTCAAACGCGTCATTTGACGAGTCGGTGGCCAGCCATCAGGGCAAGGAAGACGTCGGCGAGGTGGAGCCCGGCTCGACGGATTTGCTTGAGCTGAACCTCCTGACGTTGGCGGTCGAGCTTCAACGTGTCGAACTTCGACTCAATAAAAACGGCTCACCAAACCGGCGCAGCCTCGCTCGCGTTGCGACTGGTATCGTGATGCCGGGCCAGAAGCACGAGCTCGGTGAGGACTTCGATCCCAATGACGTCGACCAAATCGACTACACACTGTTCGTGCTCGCAATCGCTGAAGAACTCCAAATGCTCGTGCGCGACGAAGACAAGATTGTTGGTGCACCTGTACCCACAAAGGCGTTCTTCGATTCGACCCAGGAAAGCCGCGATCGCCAACTCATGCAGGCGTTTCGGGTGATGAAGAACTGGCACGAGGTGCCACCGGGCGAAGAAGAGGGCCTAGACGAGATCGGGGCGCTCGATGCCGGCCGCGACGCCATTGCACTTCGTGGCTACGTCGTTTCCGTGCTCAAACGCGCCAACTTCAGCCAATGGACCGCCGCAAACTCTGTGGTCGACCTTTGCCGCCTGTTGGACGAGGGCTTCTTCACCGATGCGGTGGGAAAAATCGGCGTCAAGTCTGGCCGAGCCTACGTTCGCGCCCTTGTTCTGCGCGCCCTGCATTGGTTGGGACTCGTTGACGTAGGTGACGACAACTGGATTCGATTCACGGAACGCGGACAGATGATGTTGGGCCAAACCATGGAGGTTGAACCTGCAAAGGAACAGCCGTGCATGGTCGTCCAACCCAATATGGAAATCATGGTCTTCTTGGACGCGGCAACAACGACCGCGCTGCACGAAGTCTACGTCCTGTCTGAGCGCACGAACGTCGCCGACCGTGTCATCAACTTCAGCCTTTCGCCTCAGAACGTTCAACGCGCGTTTGCGCAAGGCCGTACGGCAGATTCCGTGGCTAAGACGCTGTCCAAGTTCAGCAGCGTGCCGGTCCCCGATTCCATTAAAGTGCAGCTCGAGGACTGGGAACGACTACATCAGCGTGTCGAGATTCGCACCGACGGCTTCCTGCTTCGTCACCGTGACCCAGAGCATCTGGACATGCTCGTCGACGAAATGATGGTCGACCGCAACTCGCCGCCTACCGCAGTACGTCTAGGGCCAACGGCTGTCTTCATGACCAATGTCAGTGAAGAAGCACTTCGTAAGTTCTTAGACCGACATGGCGCAACGCATATCAACTACGATGGTGTGATCCCGCCATGCTTGGAGTTTGTGGATCCGCTTAAGGTCGCATTCAAACCCATTCAGGCCGACATCGTTACCTGGCATGAGCTTCCGCAGATTGCCGATGAAGTTGACGGCGAGGTTGGATACCGCACCTTTGAAATCAACGCTTCGAAGGTTCGAAAGCGCTACCCAGACAATCCGATTCACGCTGTCTGCGAGTTCTTGTCGGAACACACAGACGGTGGTCTGCCTCCGGCCCAACGCATCGCTCTAATGTCCGCGCTGGGCGAGTCTCCACAGGTCGACTTCCGCAACAACGCGACGCTCTTGGTCGTCGATTCGGACGAAATCGGGGAGATCTTCGCGGAAATGGAGGAGAGCAATTCGCTCATCCATGAACGTCTTGGCCCCCGTGCTTTCCAATTGATTGAAGGAACGTTGGAGCGCGCGCAAGAGTTGCTGCGCGCCCTCGGCGTCGACGCCTAGCAGCTCACTGCGTTCGCGTTCCAGCTCACTGCGTTCGCGTTCCAGCTCACTGCGTTCGCGTTTCAGCTTGCCCTTCGGGCTTCGCGTTCCAGCTCACTGCGTTCGCGTTGTTGACTATTGTGGATTCAGCTAGCTCGCCGGGCGAACGAGATGACACGGGCAAGCAACGCTTGCGCTGACGTGTAGGATAATGTAAGAACCCGCCATTCTGATGGATTTCGGCTATTCGCACTATTCGCGGGTCGCCAGCTGAATGGAAATGACAATGAAATACCAAATTGCTTTCTTGTTGTGTGTATTCGCCCTTTTGGGTGCTTGTTCGGACGTGACGGATACGTCCAAGACGCCTGCTGAAATGCCTGGCCAACTCACCGACGAAAAAGGTGACTGGCGTACGTCGTTCTACACCGATTTCCGTGGTGAAGTTCTGGTCGACGACACGTTGTACGACGAGTACCTGCCAAGCCGCGGCAACTACTACCAGGGTTACACGCTTGAGTTGGAAGCGGGTGACGTGGTCGACATCCGTGTTGGTGCTGCGCTCTCGCGCGGTTTCGACGCAGTGACCGGTGTTTATGGCCCACAGCGGCCAAGCGGTAACTGGGGCAACCTGGTTGCTTCTAATGATGATTCGCCAGAAGGCGGCACGCTGAACAGCTACATCAATTTTGAAGCGGACAAGACCGGCACCTACTTGATTCTGGTTCGCGACTACAACTGGAGCTTCGGCGAGTTCTTCCTTCAGGTCGGATGCGTTTCCGGAAGCTGCGAAGACATCTGCCAGCCAGTGCTTTGCGCGCTCTACTGCGAGTTCGGCAACCAGATTGACGAGAACGGCTGCTCGGTTTGCGCATGCAACCCAGCTCCATCATGCCAGTGGGTCACGCCACCAGCCAACGTTCGCTGTGCAGGTATCCAAACGTTTGCGAAGAATCCAGGCGACGACACCTGCTGCGAATACCCATCGCCATGCAACGTGCCTGACGGCTGGGAGACCTTCGAGAGCGAAGCAGCATGCGAAGGATTGGCAACGGAAGGCGAAGCATGCTCGCTTTACGGAACGCAGTGCGCAGACGGCCTTGAGTGTGCATTTGAGTGCCCATACCCAACGAACGACCCAGCAAACTGCAACTACGGCTTCAACCCGAACGGTACCTGCCAGCAGCCAGCGGTTTGTGTTGAAGGCGACACGCAGCCAGCAGAAGACGGCTGCAATACCTGCACATGCTCGGGCGGTCAGTGGGCTTGCACCGAGATCGCTTGTTTGCCGTCAGAGTGCACGACGGACGCGGACTGCATCGAAACCGGCTGCAGCGGCCAAGTCTGCGCACCTCAGGCGGTCATCACGACCTGTGAGTTCCGTCCTGAGTACGCTTGCTACAACGAGCCAACGACCAGCTGCGGATGCAATAACGGTCAGTGTGGTTGGGCACAGACTGCCGACCTGGCAGCCTGCCTCGGCGGCAACTAAGCGAAGCCCGAAAGGCAAGCTGAAACGCGAACCCAGTGAGC
This sequence comes from bacterium, assembly GCA_030427705.1. GTDB lineage: Bacteria > Myxococcota_A > Bradymonadia > Bradymonadales > Bradymonadaceae > JAUIBR01. The sequence continues at coordinate 149,913 of JAUIBR010000001.1, forward strand.
TGGAACGCGAGCCCTCGCAGGGCGAGCTGAAACGCGAACGCAGTGAGCTGGAACCACTAGTAGACTAATGTGCGAGAAGTTCGGACGCGGCTTCGCGCGTCTTCGCCGTCACCCGCGCACCACCCAACATTCGCGCAATCTCTTCGACGCGCTCATCGTCAGTTAGAGGGCGGACGGAAGACTCCGTGCGGTCTTCGACGGTGGCTTTCTCAACCAGGTAGTGGTGGTTGCCGCGGCTTGCGATTTGGGCGAGGTGCGTAATGCACAACACCTGGTGCTGCGTCGCCGTCTCGGCGATCTTCTCGCCGACGCGGTCAGCGGTCGAGCCGCCGATTCCGGTGTCGACCTCGTCGAAGATATAGATGGGGATAGAATCGCGGTCGGCCAAGACGGCTTTCATCGCCAGCATGATGCGCGAGAGCTCACCACCGCTGGCGATCTTGGTCATCGGCTTCGGCGCTTCGCCAGCGTTTGCGGCGAGCAGGAATTCGATGGTGTCGATGCCCGTGGCGGATAGCTCGGACTCTTCAAACCAGACTTCGAGCTGTGCGCCTTTCATGTTGAGGCCCTCAAGCTCAGATTCGACACCGCGTTTCAGCAAATTGCCTGCCTCGCGGCGCTCCTTGCTAAGTTCTTGGGCGACCTTCATCGCCTCGTCTGTGGCCTTCTTCAGCTCGGCTTCGATCTCGGCGCTACGCTCTTCAGCGTTTTCCAGATTATCGAGTTCTTCGCGCATCTGGCGCGCTTCTTCCAAAACCGCCGCGATGTCTACGCCATGGCGACGCTTAAGCTTTTTGATCATCTCCAGGCGAGAAATGACCTTGTCCAACCGACGAGGATCGGAGTCCAAATCAGAGGTGTAGAGGTCGAGCTCGCGCGCGATGTCTTCGAGCGAAATCCGCGTGCTGTCGAGCCGGTCGGCAAGCTCAGCCAACCCTTCATCCACACTCGCCATTTTCGCCAAGACGGAGTGCGCTTCGGAGACCTTTTCAACGGCGGACTTGTCGCCGTTGTAGATGAGATACCCAGCTTGCGAGGTCGACTCGTGAATCTTCTCGGCGTTTTTGAGGCGATTGAAGTCCGATTCGAGTTCCTCTTCTTCGCCTTCCGATAGGCCTGCCGACTCGATTTCCTCGAGTTGGTAGGTCAGAAAATCGATTCGATTCAGGCGGTCACGCTCGTCGGTTTGCAGGGACTCAAGCTCGGCTCGAATAGACTGCACGCGCTCAAACTTCTGTTGCATGGTGTCGCTGAGCTCGTTGAGCACACCAAATGCATCGAGCATGCGGATGTGCTTTTCGCGCTTCATCAAGCTGTAATGCTCGTGCTGACCGCTAATATCGACCATGCCTGACGTGATGTCCTGGAGCACCGACAGCGTCGACGCCGATCCGTTGATGAAGACCTTATTGCGCCCGCTACGGCTAATGATGCGCCGAACGACCAACTGTCCCGCACCGGGATCGATTCCGAGAGCATCTAAGTACTCGGAAACCCGCTCGACGTGGGCTTCGGACAGCTGAAACACCGCCTCGACCACGGCTTCGTCCTGGTCGGTACGGATGACATCGGTAGATGCACGGCCGCCCAAGACCAGATTGAGCGCATTGATGACAATGGATTTGCCGGCGCCCGTCTCACCCGTCAGCACGGTCAGCCCGTCATAGAACGGGATTTCCAAGTGGTGGATGATGGCGAAATTTCGGATGACGAGGTGACTAAGCATTTCTCTGACTCCATGAACGAAGCACGTTTTTCCATAAACTCGGGTTCAATGTAACCACAATCGACACGGTTATCGGACGACCTCTAGCGACCGTTGCGAGAAATTCTGGCAATATCTGATTCATGACCGCTCCAGCCATCAAATCTTGGGACGCAAAAGGCGCAATCACCGCGACATTACTAATCGTTGGCTGGATCGCGTCCACAGGACTGCTAGTTGTCTTTGGCAAGATCTCGTGGTGGACGCCGCTGGCTATCATAGTGCAGTCGTGGCTCTTCACGGGCCTCTTCATCACGGCGCATGATTCGATGCACCGCACGATCACGCCAAACTACCCAGGCCTAAACCGGTTCTTTGGCGCGTTGGCTCTGCGCCTCTACGCGCTTCTGCCTTACGACCGCTTATTGGCAAACCATCATCTTCACCACGATCACCCGGCGTCCGCCCAAGACCCTGATTATCACCGGCCCGGACGACCCCGAGTCTTTCAGTGGTATGTCGACTTCGCTCGGCACTACGTGAGTTGGAAGCAGATCGTCGGAATGGCCATCGTGTTCAACGTTTTCGAGCACGGCTTGGGCTTGGACAAGGCCAACCTTCTGCTGTTTTGGGTGCTTCCAGCTTTGCTTTCCACCCTACAGCTTTTCTATTTCGGTACCGTCCTGCCCCATCGCTCGCCGCACGACGACCTGGGCGAGCACAACGCGCGCTCAACACCGCTCCCCAACTGGCTGTCGTTGATTACCTGCTTCCATTTCGGTGGGTATCACGAAGAACACCACGAGAATCCGGCATGTCCTTGGTGGTACTTACCTAATTCTCGCCGTATTGCCGAAGCGAATAACTCGCTTCGGCAATAGGCGGTTATCTTTGGCCTGCGGCCAAGTTTTCTTTGGCCTTGCGGCCAGTTTTCTTTCGCCCTTCGGGCAAGTTCGCTTTGGCTTCGCCAAGTTTTGTTTAGCGCCGTCTCCACAATAATCAACAACGTGAACGCAGTGAGCTGGAACGCGAAGCCCGAAGGGCGAGCTGAAACGCGAAGCCTGTAAGGCGAGCTGAAACGCGAACGTAGTGAGCTGATACAAGAACTCGCCGAAGGCGAAGATAACTCGCGAAGCGAAAGATAACTCGCGAAGCGAAAGATAACTCGCGAAGCGAAAGACAACCCTGTTATCCGAAGAAATCCACGACTTTCCGCTTCCGCGACGCGCGGCGAGCACGGTTTTCCGCCCATTGTCGTAGGCCTTTGATTTGCTCTTCGTAGGTTCGGTAGAGCGGGACGGTCTCTTTGGTAGCGTAGACCAAGTCTTCGCCTTCGATTTCGCGGCTCTCCGCGAATGCGGAGTACATCGCGCTGACAACAACTTGTTCGATTTCCGAGCCGCTGAAGTACTCGGTACGGGTGACGATGTCGTCTAGAACCGCGTCGTCGAAGAAGCGGCCGCGAGCTTCCAGGTGAATCCGCAGGATGTCTTTGCGCTCGTGAGGTTCGGGTAGGTCGACGAAGAAGATCTCGTCGAAACGGCCTTTACGCATCAGTTCGGGGGGCAATGACTCGACGTTGTTGGCGGTGGCGACCAAGAATACTGAGCTTTGCTTCTCTTGCTGCCAGGTTAGCAGCGAGCCCAAAACTCGTGCTGAACCGCCTTCACCGACATCACCAAATCCCTTTTCGATCTCGTCCATCCACAAGACACACGGCGCGATTGCATCGCAGGTGCGCAAAGCACCGCGCAGCGCTTCTTCTGGCGAGTTCTTGCCGTCGAATATGGCGCCCAGGTCCATGCGCAGAAGTGGAAGGCCCCAGTGGCGTCCAATGACCTTGGCGGTCAGCGACTTTCCGCAGCCTTGCACGCCAATCAGCAACACTCCCTTTGGTGTTGGCAATCCGTACGCTCGCGCTTCATCGGTGAAAGCGCGCTTTCGTTCTTCGAGCCAGGCTTTCAGCGAATCCAAACCGCCAACATCGCCCATCCCCTGATTTAGTGGGAAGAACTCCAACACGTCGTCTTTGCCGACCAAGTTCTGCTTTTCCCGCAGGATGCTCTTTTCCAAATCAAACGGTGCGTTTCGAGCAACGGCTTCGTCATATTGGATGCGGACGCGGTGAAACGCGCGATGCGCTTCGCGTACAGTCAAGCCCATGGCGCCGCTAAGCAAAGCCTGGCGGTCAACATTTGGGTAGTTTGCCGGCGCGAACACCGTGTTGCACTCGGCCGCTAACGTCTCCCGGTCGGGAAGCGGCATCGAGATACGCGTGATTTCTTTGGTGATGTCGATCTGAGTCGGTGCTGACACGCCCAAGAAGATGATGGTCTTCCCAAACATCGCTGCGGGTGCCTCCAGCTCGCGTAATCGGCGGCGGACAACCGCGTCCTCAAAGAACTGCGCGGCATCCTTGAATACAAACACAGACGGGCGCTGCGCGCTCTCGACCACCTTTAAGGCGCTCAGGATATTGCCGTCGGATGGGCTGCCATCAAAACCCGTCACTGCGCTCCACTCGCGCAGATCGCGGCCATCGCCTTCGGCGAGCTCGCGGACCAAGGCAAGTGCGCGGTCTTCTTCGTGGGTTTCGAGGTGAATCAGGGCGTATGGCGCACGTAGAAGCGCGCGCAACTCCCGAACGAACCGAGCTTGTGAGCGTGAAGCATCCATCACTACGAAGGTTAGCACGAAAGCTGGCTATCGCCAGTTTCGTCTAACCTTCCGTCCCAGCTCGCGAGGCTCGCGTTTCAGCTCGTCCTGCGGACCTCGCGTTTCAGCTCCTAGGGTCGCGTTTGGCTCGCTTCGTTCGCGTTGTTAACGATTGTTGGACCGCCGCCAAACGAAACTTGGCGAAGCCAAAGCAAACTTGGCCGAAGGCCAAAGATAACTGGCCGAAGGCCAAAGACAACTCGGCCAAAGGCCGAGGAAAACTCGGCCAAAGGCCGAAGTTAAAATGCTTTGGCGAGTCGGTCGATGACGTGCTGTGTCTGATGGACGTTGCCCACCGTCATGCGAAGGCAGCCTTCCAGACCAGGGTAGCTCGAGCGGTCGCGGACGTAGACGCCCAAACCTTCAAGTCGGTCGAGGACCTTGCCGACGTTTGGCACACGGACGACCACGAAGTTTGCAGGGGTCACCCATGCTTCGACGTTTGGTCGGGTCTGGAAGAAAGCGCGCAACAGCTCTTTGGCCGTCGCGACTTCGTCCAAGTACGTGTTCAAGTATGGGAGGTCCGAAAGGGCGGCGATGGCGCCGATTTGGCCCATCGTATTGACGCTCTTTGGATTGTAGAGGCGCTTGAGACCCTGTGACAAATCTGGGTTTGCAGCCAGGTATCCAACGCGCAGACCAGCAAGACCGAAGGCTTTCGAGAACGTTCGCGTGACCACAAGGTTCGACACCTCGCGGACCAACGAAATCACCGACATCTGCGAGAACTCGAAGTACGCTTCATCCACGATGAAGAGCGTGTTCGGGAACTCTTTGCAGAGAGCTTCAACATCGTCGCGCTCATAAATCACGCCGGTCGGATTGTTGGGGCTCACCAGATACGCCATGCGGGTATCTTTGCTCAGCGCCTTTCGGATAGCTGGGATATTGGAATCAAATGGGTCTTCACCGCACACCGTTGTGATCTTTGCGCCACGTGACTGCGCAAAAGTTACAAAGTGATTGTAGGTTGGGACCGGAATGACCACCTCGTCGCCCGAATCCAGGTAGCTTGCGCAAACCAGATGGAGCGCATCATCGCTGCCGTTCGTGGCAATCAGGTAATCAGGGTGCAAGCCTGTGTAGTCACTGAGAGCCAGGACCAAGTTCTTGCTCCCAAGCTCTGGGTACCAATTGAGCTCCGCGCCTTCAGCGATGAAGTGCGAGAGAGCCTCTTGGACTTTAGGGCTTGGGGGAATCGTCGACTCGTTCCAATCCAACTTGAAGATCGGCGTGCGACCACGCAGTGCTTCAATCGCTGGCTGGCTTGAGACGGGGATATAAGGATTGAGTTTTGCAACGCTTTTGGCCACCGGAATCGATGGCCCAGGGACTTCGCGAAGCCGCGGAGGGACTGGAGTCGTACCAACAGGTTCGACGACTCGAAGTCTGGCATCCCATTTACTCATACAACATTCCTTGAGTCATAAAGTCGGGCCGCTTAGTCATTCATCCATTTCGCTTTTCGAAGCGCGCCCAAAAGCGACGGGAATCTGTCACATTTGGACCCTTATCGTCAAGGCGACAACAACAGGTGCTTACCGACTAGTTTTGCGGACATCATTCTGCCGCGACCCCGTTGTAAGCAGGATCAGTGCCACGACCGCGTAACATCCTTGTCATAGTGCGTTAAGCCACATCCCCTGCGGGGATCCTCGGCGTCCGCAAATCTTCATCCATTTCAACAAAAGTGGATAAAGGATACTCCACTAGCCACCTGATGGTGCAAACCTACTCCAGATCCGCATGGAATCAGGTGATCAGCAATCAGTGTCCGCGATTGACGCGGCGAGTCAAAATTTTCGGCGTGGTGTACCCGCATACCTAGGGCTAAAGTGCGAATTATGCCGGAGACTCTGGGGCCATACATATTGGAGGACACGCTTGGAAGTGGCGGAATGGCTACGGTCTGGAGCGCTGTTCATCAACTTTCCGGGCAGAAATTTGCGGTCAAAGTCGTCGAAGCCACCAACGCCCAGGTTGAACTTCTACGCGAGGTCTCCACGACTGCGCGTCTCAACCACCCTGGCATCGTCCAGATTTGCGACTTCTCCATTTCAGAGCACGGAGAAGCGTTTGTCGTTATGGAACGGGCTGATGCGACCGTCTCACATCTACGTCGAATCCCTACTTGGAGTGCGATTCGCCGGTTGTTGTTCGAAGTGCTCGACGCGCTCGCTTATGCGCATGCGAGAAACGTCATCCACAGAGACATCAAGCCCGCTAATATCCTCCTCTTCTTAGACGACGAGGGTTGGCGCGCAAAACTCGCGGACTTTGGCATCGCCCAAGCGTTCCTCCCGGGAATCTCCCGTTCCGAATCGGCATTACGCAGCCACCTCGCCGCGGGGACGCTTAACTACATGCCGCCGGAGCAGATTCACGGACATTGGCGAAATTTTGGCCCGTGGACTGACCTCTATGCACTCGCCTGCATGGTGTGGGAGCTGGTTACGGGCTCCGCGCCATTCCATAGCGACCGACCACTTCAAGTAGCGTATCGCCATGTATCGGAGGTTCCCGGGGATTTTAATCCGAAGATCACCGTGCCGATGGAGCTTGAAGGCTGGTTGCGCCGGGCGTTGGCAAAATCGCCGATGATGCGCTTTCAGTCCGCTGCGGAGGCGTCGTTCTCGCTGCTGAATATGCCAATCATTCAAGACGTACCTGACGTCTTCTTGGACCTCGCCGAAGAACCAACCAAGCTCTTCACCATATTTGAAGCGCCTGATCTGACATTGGAGGCTCCACCTAAGATCTCCCATTACGACGGCCATTTTGACACGATGATGGGTCCACGGCCCGTCCTGTCTGTACCGACAACCTGGAAGTCTCAACCTCCCAAACCGTTTCCGTATCTCGAAGGGGCATCGGGCGCACTACTCGGACTTCGCCAGGTGCCATTGACCGGCCGCGCGAACGAACGACAAGAGCTTTGGGACATGTTGCTCGCAGCACATGACGGCGAGTTCAAGGTGGCCTTGCTGACAGGCGAAACGGACGTTGGGCAACGGCGAATCGCGGAGTGGCTTTGCTATCGCGCCCACGAAGTCGGTGCAGCCGAGGTCGTGCGCGTCGCACACGGCGAAGAGTCTCCCGATGGTCTGCCGTCGTTTTTGGAGGAGCTGCTGGGCATTTGGGAATTGGACCCAGACCTCATCCAACGCTCTCTTGAGGAACGTTTTTCGGCCTTGGACCCGTCCGATATTAGTCTTGTCATCTCAACACTGCAGCCCGACCCACAACACCCAATTTCGCAGGCCGACAAGGTGCTCACCGCGGTGCGATGCCTGTCGATTCTGGCGCAAGACAAGCCTCGCGTCGTGATGTTGGAGGACGTGCAGTTCGCCACGTACATGCTGGAGGTCGTCCGCCGCCTGTCCATCGATTTCCCGGAATCCAGGGTGCTCTTCGTGATGCACTCAAGGCGCGACCTGCGAGCTCACTCCGAGTTTGAAGTGCGCATGGATGCTCTTGAAGGAGTGGTTACGCTCGAAGTCGCAAAAGATGACGCGGACAGCTTCGATGAGTTCGTCCGAATGATCGCGCCTATCAATGACCAAGGCGTTCGTGATCTGAGAGAGGCCGCGAACAGCAATCCGGGATACGTGCGACATGCGATCTCGCATTTCGCTGAATCTGGATGGCTTGTGCCTGAGCCCGGCGGATTTGGCTTCGACCGAGCCTTGCCTTCGTTCTCTGAGATTTGCCGATGGCGTATCGAGAAACTGCGTGAAAGCGTGCCTGATTCGCACTTCAAATCGTGGGTCGTCGCGGCGGTCATCGGCCTTCTGGTCCGAAATGAAGATTGGTCCGCGACGTGTCGAAGGCTCGGATTTGATGTCGAACCAAACGTATTTGAGCCACTCATCACCCGCGGCATGGCGACCCAGAAGATTGCTGGCCTGCAGTTTACTGATCGCGAGTTTGTCGAGCAGTTGCGGGGGCAGGTGCCGCCAGAACAGTTGCGCACCATCTTTGGCACCGCCGCCGAGACAGCATTGGAGTTGAGGTCCGAGCTGTCCGCCGGACAGGCGCGTCGTGTAGCTAGCTACTTTGTTGCCGCGGGACGAACGAAGGATGCGCTGGAGCCTTTGTTTCTGACCGCCTTTCGACGAAACACGTACGGAGACGAACGCTCCGGAAAAGAACTGCTTCGATATCGCCAACAACTCATCAACGATCTGAAGCTGCCCAGAGAATCTCGCGAACAACTCCAACAAGACTGGTTACTCGCTGAGATTACGACCGGAGATCCTGACGACCTCATCGAAAGCCAACGACTCTGCCGCGAGCAGGGTTTCGAGTTAGAGCTCGCATACACGTTGCGCACACGCGGAAAACAGATGCGAGGCCGCGATTTCGAGGTCGCCGTTGGGCTGCTTGAAGAATCGATGGCGCTCTTCCACAAACTGAACGTTCTGCCCGGAATCTATGCGAGTCACCTTACGCTTGCCTTCATTGCGTTGGATCGAGGCTTTTTCGAGACCGCGATCGAACACACGGAGGCCGCGATCACACTCGGCGAGGCCAATCCCTCGATCGCATGGCGATTACCGTTGGCCTACGCAACTTTGATGACCATCAACATCCACAAGGGCGATCTGGAAGTATGCCAGAAAATGGCACAGAAAACGTTGGAGGTATCGCGTCTCTACAACAGTCGTCTGGCCGAAGGCTCCGTCCACAATAACCTGGGCGAGATTTGCCGGATGCGGGGTGACTTCGAGGAAGCGCTGGTCCACTACATGGAGTCGAAGCGTCTCGATGACATCCAAGGTACGCGCTACTCCGAGATTTCGTCGTTGAACATCGCAGTGACCATGCTTGCGTTAGATCGCGATGAAGAGGCCCTGGAGTATGTGAAGCTGTCGTACAGCGAACACCCAATCTCGATCATCGAAGTTTACGTCATGCTGACCACCCTAGTGGCCGCGCTTCGATGTGACAAACTTCAGGAACATCCGGACCTCTTGGCCAACACACGCCACGCCATCGAGAAGTCTGCTCTGGATGATACGGATATACTGTGGCTTGTTCGCAAAGCGTTGGAATTGACGCCAACGAAGTTGCCGGATTGGACCGACTACCTGCGGTCGGTTGAAGCTCGGATTCTGGAAAATCTGGGCGAAAACACCGAGTTTCACTCACCGGTCGTCTAGCTTTCCCAGAACGCGGCGAGCTCATCGACGTCGACGCCAGACATGTACGCGGCCCGAACGGCATAGGCCTTCAGCCACGTTTTCAGCACACCATCGCGCTCCCATCGACGGCCGGAGATCCGAATCGAAGGCGGCAAAACCGCGACTTCACCCACTTGGCGCAGCTCACGAACAAACGCATTGCCTTCCATCAACGGCAGCTCAGGCACCCCGCCCACTTGATTCCATGCGTCACGCGTCGCGAAAATCGCCTGGTCGGCCGTGGCCGTCTCGAATCGCCGGGTCCGAAGGTTGATACCCCACGCGATGATGTTGAGGAGATTCGGCGAGTCATGCGCGAGAATATCAATCTCAAAGAAGCCGCCAACGAATCCGCTCTCGACCGCTTGAATCATGGACTTCAAGGTCTCCGGGACGATCAGAACATCCGCATGCAACATGACGAGGATATCGCCCGTCGCCTGACCTGCCCCAAGATTGACCTGTTTTGCGCGACCTTTGTCGCCTTCGACGACGGTGGCACCGTTTCGTTGCGCAACTGTTCGAGTCACGTCGACACTCCCACCATCGCAAACAATGATCTCGGCCTGGAGTCCAACTGCAGCCGCGGACGCGCGCGCCGCTGAGATTGACGCCTCGACCCAATCTTCCTCGTTTAGTGTGGGAATGAGGAACGAGACCTTCATCCCTTACGGATTCATCGGAAGCGAGACCTTCCGTCCTTCTTGAGAGGATACGTAGGCACCCACAACGATCTCGAGCGACTTCAGCCCCTCGGAGCCTTCGATTCGGCCACGCTCACCCGTCTTCAGGGCGTGCACCACGTCTTGATAGAAACGGGGATGGCCAATTCCATACACACAATCGTCGGGTTGTTCGGGGTCTGGCTCAGCGACATCTAGACTCCAGTGCTCGATCTGATTGCAGGCAACGCCGCCTAGCCTCACTGTGCCGTGCTCACCCAAAATGGTCAGGGAGCCTTCGAAGTTCTCGGGGTGCGTGAGCATCGTCACGTTCACGGTTCCCAGCGCTCCAGAGCGGAACTTCAACGCCACGCTGGCGGTGTCTTCGACCTCAATGCGACGCGCTAGCGTCGCGGTGAAGGAAAACACGCTCTCGACCGGACCAACCAACCACCGAAGCAGATCGATGTAGTGGATGGCCTGGTTCATCAACGCACCGCCGTCTTGCTCCCAAGTTCCGCGCCAATCGGCGAGGTCGTAGTAGGCCTGAGGACGCGCCCAAAACACCGAGACATGGACATCGAAGATGCGCCCAAATCGACCGTCTTCAATCGCTCGCTTAACCCGCTCGATGGCTGGGTTGAAGCGGTGTTGTTTCACCTCAAATAGGCGAACACCAGCGTCCTCGCAAGCTTTCACCATGCGTTCGCCATCTGACCACCGGGTGGCCATCGGCTTTTCGGTGACCACATGCACTCCCGCTGCAGCCGCCATGATCGTCTGTTCGGCATGCAAACCAGAGGGCGTGGCAAGCACTACCAAATCAGGACGACAATGCTCGAGCGCGTCCTCGTATCTTTCGTATCCAGGAACTGCGTTTTCAGAGCTGGCAGCTTTGAGTGCTGCTTCGTCAGTATCGCAAACGCCCACAAGCTCGAGCTCGTCGATCGTTCGAAATGACTCGAAGTGTGTGTGCGAAACGCGGCCGCAGCCGACCAAGAGCGTACGAATCACTTGTCGTCCTTAGGCTCAGGCGCATTGATCACATTCTCGCTGTCCCACTTTCCGTCACCATCCCGATCTACATATCGAACTCGTTGTCCCTTGTCGTTTTTCTTGTATTCGATGAACACGTCGAATTCACCATCATCATTGCGATCACGCTTCTCAGTGAGCCGCTCGCCAGACTGATCATAGGTAACTTGATAATCGACTTTGCCGTCCCCATTACGGTCGGATTCACCGCGTTTTGGGGAACCATCAGGATAAAATTCCAAAGTCCTACGAAAACGCTCCAGCGTGGCCACACCAAATCCATCGAGTTTTTCGCGAATCTGTTCGGTCTCCCGGCCTTGGTCGTCGTATTTGTACCGAGTTCGCTTGGAGAACAGGCCTAATGCATTGCGGTCGTAGTCAACCTGAACAAGTTTGTCGCCGTCGTAGGTATAGTGGAACCGGCTGCGATAACTACTCTCTTTCGGCATTTCTCCGACAAGCGGATTCTCATCACACGCGAGGCACACAACGGGTTTTCCAATCAGGTCGACGCAGACGGCGTCTTGAGCGCATGGTTTGCCGGGAAGCGGTGAGACTTCTTTCGCCATCGCGGCCTTGTACTCGTTGGGCGGCGGGTTTTTCTCGTCGAATCGATTGGTGATCTTGCCGTTCTCAAGCGTGATGAGCGTCTTGTTGTCAAAGACGACGCCCTCCAAGGTCCCATCGGGTTGCCGGATCGCTTGCACGGTGTTTGACCAGCCGTAGTGCGCCTCCGTGATGATCGCGTCGATTCGAAAGTCGGGTCCAAAAACGACTCGGCCGAGTGCAGGTTTGTTGCTGAGCGTCGTGAGCTTCAGCCGCAACCCGTTGCCGTCATGCTGGCATTCGATATTCGATTGCGCGAGCGGGCTTGGGAAGCGGTCTTTTAGATGCAATGCCTCCAACGGGTTAGGAAACATACGACTGAACAGCTCACCGTAGGTCGCAGGGCATTCGTATAGGGTCTCTTCTTTTGTCGGCTCAACAGGTGTGTCTACGGTCGGCGTTTTCTCAGCCGTCTTCGACTCGCAGCCCAACATCGCCAATGCACCAAGGATTATGACCGCTCGTTTCATTTCGTTCTCACAACAATTTTGCCGAAGTGTCCGCCGTTTGCCATCAGCTCAAAGGCTTCGCGCGCCTCACTGAACCCAAAGGTATGGCTGATTTGCGGCTTGATTTGGTGAAGTTCAATGGTTTTGTTCATCGCTTCAAAACTCTCGCGATGACCAACAATCACACCCTGCACACGCACGTTCTGCATCAGGATTGGGATGAGATTGATATTATCGGCAACGCCGCTCAGCACGCCGATCATGCTGACGTGGCCTCCAATACGAATCGCCCGCAACGACTGGTTTAGCGTACCAGCGCCGCCGACCTCGATGATGTGGTCGGCACCGACCTTGCCCGTGAGGCGTTTGACCTCAGCGCCCCATTCCGGAGTGGTCTTGTAGTTGATGGTCTCGTGCGCCCCCATTGCGCGCACCTTCTCAAGCTTCTCATCGCTTGAGGAGGTCACGATCACGCGCGCTCCGGCCATCAATCCAAATTGCATGGCGAACATCGAAACCCCGCCCGTGCCTTGGACGACGAGCGTGTCACCTGGCTGAAGGTCGCTCTGCGTAAACAACGCCGACCAAGCCGTGACCGCAGCACATGTCAGCGTCGAAGCTTCATCGTCGCTCAAGGACTCTGGTGCGAGGACCAGACCGTTTTCGTGAAAGACAGGCGCAGTACACAACGTGCCATCGAGCGGCCCACCCAGCGTCGTCTTCAGCTTGGGCTTCGTCGGCTCGCCGGATAGCCAACCTTGCGCAAAGATTGGACACACGCGGTCGCCAACGGCAAACCGCGTGACACCAGGCCCAATCTCGGTCACTTCACCGACACCATCCGAGCACGGAATCAACGGCCGTGGCTGTTTCGGATTGTAGTAGCCATTCACGGTGAGGAGGTCGCGATAGTTCAGCGATACCGCCCGCATCGACAAACGGACCTCACCATGGGCGAGTGGTTGGTCATCTCGATCGACCCACTCGAGATTTTCGAGTCCCCAGCCTGCTTGCGCTACTTGGATTGCTTTCATCGTGTTCCTACTTCAGCAAAGACCAGGGTTTCGAGGCGGCCTTGCTGTCAGACCATCCGGGCTCTTCACGCAATTGCGCTTGTGGATACGTGGTGTACAGACCGGCCATGACCGCTGATGGACGGTGGTTACCCGATTTTTTGACCCCACCAAACGGCAGGCCGCTGGCCGCACCGCACGTGGACCGATTCATGTTCACGATGCCGGCGTGAAGGTCCAATGATAGGCCATCGAAGCGACTCTCATCAGATGTGAAGATACTCATCGCCAGGCCGAAGTCCGTCGCGTTCGCCATCTTCGCCGCCGTGGCGTCGTCCGGTGCGTCATAGATAACGACATCAGGACCAAAAATCTCTTCGCTTTGGTGTGCGCCGTGGGCGTCCAAGTTCTTCACGCGCCAGACAGCCGGTTTGACGAAGTACCCGTTGAGATCCTCGCGCGTCCGGCCGCCCTCAAGCACGGAAATCAGGTTTCCGCCTTCGTTCTCCTGTTGTGCAGCGAGGTATTTATTGAAGGCCGCTTCATTGACCAACGGCCCCATGAACGGCGTCTCGTCGACGGGATGGCCAGTTGTGATGCGCTTTGAAATCGCAACAAATCGCTCGGTGAACTCATCGACAAGCTCGGACCGCACGACCACGCGGCTGGTCGCGCTGCAACGCTGACCGGTCGTCATATAGGCGGCGAAAGCAATCTCGTTGACCGCCTGCTCAAGGTCGGCGTCCTCGAGGATTATCGACGTGTTCTTACCGCCCATCTCTAGCGCCAGAAGCTTCCAATGATGCTCCAATGTCGCGCGCTTGATGCGAAGGCCCGTGTCGTATGACCCGGTGAACAGGACAGCTGCGATGTCTTTGTGCTCGACCAGGGCCGCGCCGACCTGACCGGGCCCGTGCACCAGGTTCAAAACGCCCGGCGGAAAGCCCGCTTCCTGTGCGCACTGGAAGTAGATCTCCATGCATTGGGATGTGACTTCCGACGGCTTCACGACGGCCGTGTTGCCGTTGAACAAAGCGGGGATGATGTGACCGTTGGGCAGGTGCAGCGGAAAGTTAAATGGTCCCAAGACAGCGACGACACCCAACGGGCGGTAGCGCCAATGGCCACCGGCAACCGTTTCCGGATAGACAGGAGCGGTCAGCTGCGCTCCCTCGCCTGTCATGATTTTGATCTTGGCGACAAGCGCACCCGCCTCGCCTTGAGCTTCCCACAGCGGCTTACCGGCCTGCTTGGAAATCGCGAGTGCCAGTTCGTCTTTGCGGCTCGTCAGCGCCGCGGCAAACCTTTCGAAATAAGGTAGTCGGCCTTCGCGCCCGAGTTTGTCCCACTTTGGTTGCGCGGCTTTAGCTGCGGACACAGCTTCGTCAACCGCACTGACCGTCCACGGTATCTCGAAGAGTTGCTCATCCAAATCTGCCGGATTATGGCGTGTTAAAACGCCGTCGGCTTGCCCAACTTGCTGCCACTGGCCAGAAATGAAATTGCCCTGCATGTCGTGTCCTTTACGGCTCTTTGAAGATGACTTTTCGGTAGTATCGGAGCTCTTCGATTGATTCGATGATGTCGCCCAGCGCGCGATGCGTATTCTTTTTCGCTGGCGGCCGATAGTTTGGTGGATACCACCGCTTGACCAGCTCTTTAATGCTCGAAACATCGATGATGCGATAGTGCAGATACTCATCGATGAGCGGCATGCCCTTTTCCAAGAACCGCCGATCTTGCCAGACCGAGTTTCCGCACAGTGGCGCGGTCCTCGATTTTACGTGCTGCTTGATGAAATCGAGCGTTTGTTTCTCAGCTTCCGCCATTGAAATCGTACTGTTTCGCATGCGTTCAGTCAGGCCGGATTTGCCGTGGTGCTCTACACACCATTCATCCATCTCGGCGAGCGCATCCTCGTCCTGGTGAATCACGAGGTTGGGACCTTCCGCGATGATTTCGAGGTCAGCATCGGTAATGACGGTGGCGATTTCGCAGATGACATGTCGGCTTGTGTCCAAACCCGTCATCTCAAGGTCAATCCAGACCATTAGGTCGCTCATTTTCTTCCTTCTCCGTGGGGCATCGCAGATATACCCCGTGCGAACCCACTTCGCCAAGCCGCCTGATCCTTCGAGATACAGCCGCAAATGCATCTGAATGTGACAAATTTGTGTGATTACACTACAACTCCGGTCATAATACGTTCGTACTTGGGACCACTATGAAGAACGTCAAGGCAATACAACGATGCATTTCGTTGCTGGCTGCAGCAGCGGTGTGCCTCACCGCGGGATCATGTTCACTGATCACGTCATTCAGCGAATGCACGACGGATTCAGATTGCGGCGATTCGGCGGCTGTTTGTCAGGATGAAATCTGTGTAAGCACGCCCAAGCAAGCTATCGGCGGTACATGCCAGGATGTCTACGGCGACGTGACCTCGAAAGATGCGTTTGTTGTCGGAGTGCTCCTTCCACTTACTGGCGAGGAAGCCTCGTTTGGCATCCCGCTGGAAAAGGCGATTCGCTTGGCGTTCACTGACTTCGAAGGATTGTCCGGCATCAACGGGCGCCCCATCGGTCTAATCGTATGCGATACGGAAGGAGTCGATGATGTGGCCTTGGAGGCCGCACGTCATCTGATTGAAGTTGCACGGGTTCCGGCAATCATCGGCCCCGACTTTTCGAGCCAGACCATCTCGATCGCGAACACATATGCTATCCCCAACGAGACGCTGCTGGTCACCCCATCTGGAACTGCAGTCACGATTTCGGACCTTCCTGACAACGACCTGATTTGGCGCACATGCCCATCAGACAAGGCGCAGGCGGCCGGACTCGCCCAAGTTGCGACCGATATCATCACCAACAAACTAAGTCTGGATCCAGCGGCCGCAACCGTCTGGGTACTCTCCGCAGAAGGCGATGCCTATGGCGATGGACTACGCGACGCTCTGACGGTTAGCCTCCCATCAGACCTGGTCAGTTCTGAAAATTTCGTCGTGCGAAGCTACCCACGCGAAACATGGGCGGATGCATGGTTCGTGGATACCGTGACTCAACTCCCCGACCCTGACCTTGTGATTCATGTCGGTGCATCTGAAGCTTGGGATATGGCCGAAGCGATTGATGAAATCGTCGGCAATGAGCCTACGTACCTGTTTGCTGACGCTGCCCGAAACCCCGAAGAGGCTCAGGTCACGATGCTTGGACTCGAAGGGCGTATCATGGGTACGACCCCGCAGATTGTGGGTGACAACGACTACCAGCCCTACACCGTATTCCGTATCAAATATCGAGCCGTCTACGATGAAGATCCGGACGGATTCGCGTTCATTCCGCACGCCTACGATGCCTACTACGTGATTGCACTCGCCGCAGCCGCTGGCGGGTTCACGGGCCCTGAGATTGCGGAAGGGATGGCCATGTTGTCCGAAGGTGAATCCGTGGGTGCGAGCCAATCAGGTGCGCAGCGTGCGCTTCGTATTCTCTCGGAAGGCAACACGGTCGATTTTGAAGGTGCATCTGGGCGCGTCGACTTTGACGAGTTTGGTGACCCCAACTCGGGCCCCATCATCATGTGGTGCTTCGAAGATCAAGGCATCGCCGACATCGGACGCGTGCTATCGAGTGACGGTCAGTTCACGCCACTGACCTGCAAACCGGCCGTAGACCTGTAGTCTTACAATTCAGACTGGGTGGACATTGCAGATTGATTCGTTAATACTCCCGCGCATGAATGCGCTAAAACTCATCATTGTCGCGGCTCTGACCGTGGTCTGGATTGCGCCTGCTCACGCGCAAAAGAAGCAAAAACCCATCGAGATCTTCTCGGCCGGCGAAGCGTCTGACACCAACAACCCGATCGAGATTACGACCGGTGTCGAAGGTGACCCAAACGCCAACAACGCGACCACTGAAGAGCCGGCGGCCACCAACGGCGCAACGAACAATGCGGAAGCACCGCCAGCAGGGGAACCCCAGGCAAACGTGCTTGAGGAAGATTTCTGCCAAGTTGCGACGAACGTGTCGCCAGCGATGGTGGTCGGAAAGCACCTGTATGCTGAGGTTCTTCACTCACCTGAGGCAGTCGACAAATGGTGGCCGTTTCTGAAGTCCGCGAAATTCTCCATCACCGGCAAGAAGACGCAGAAACTGTCGGTCGAGAAACGCATGAAGCGGGTCGTTCTGAAGACCCGCTACAGCAAGAAACAGCTTCGGGCCGCCAGCAGCGACCTGACTTTCTCGGTGAAGCTGAACACCAAATGCCCAAATGAAGACATGTGTGGCACGCAAAAGCTCGATTTCAGCTGCGATGTCCAAGTGCGACGGCTCACACGGCAACCACCAAAGAAAGAGAAGTTTGAGACGGTCGATAAACGCCTCACCAAATCCGGAAAGAAGGCTCAGACGCCCACCCCGCTTGGGCGAATCACCATGACGGTCTACAAGGACAACGCTTCAAAGATTTGTGTGTATCGACGTGGTGGCGATGCGGTCGAATACGATTGCCCCCTCGCTGTCGGTACACGTCACGTCCTGCTTCCTGGACTCGGTCCCTACCTACTCGTTGTGAAGATCAATGACCTCTGGTCGCTCGCGCGTGACCGCGCAAATCCACAACGCGTCGATATCCGGGCGTCACATGACTCGTTTGACAAAGGTCAATTCGAGTTTGGCTCTTGGGGCAAAGGCGCTTCATTCACCGCCACAGTAAACGGCGAGAAAAAGACTCTCAAAGCTGAGTAGAGTTCGCGCTTCGCGCTCAGAACTCGGCCCGTTGGGCCTCGGAATTCGGCCTGCGGCCTCGGATCCTGAACATGCACTGAGCGGCGAAGCCGCGAATTCTGAGCGCAGCGAAGCGAGCGAACTCTGAGCGGCGAAGCCGCGAATTCTGAGCGCAGCGAAGCGAGCGAACTCTGAGCGGCGCAGCCGCGAATTCTTGAGCGCAGCGAAGCAAGCGATCTAAGAGCTAGTTAGTGCCGCGTGCAGATTCTCTAGCGTTTCTGAAATTTCGTTTTGGGTGAGTGCCATCACGGACATCGTGGCGATTCCGTGCGCGCCTGCGTCCAAACAGTCCTTGGCGTTGCCTGGTGTCACGCCGCTCAGGGCGAAGACGGGGAGTTTCAGGGCGTCGCAGCACTCTTTGAGCCATTCTAGGCCGTTTCCTTTCCGACCTGGCTTGGACTTCGATTCGAATACTGGGGACAGCGTGACGAAGCTCGCGCGATAGGTCTGCGCCTCGATGGCTTCTTCAAGTGAATGGCAACTGACGCCGATGAGCTGTTGTTCGAAGATGCGACGAGCGGCTGTGAGCGGCAAGCCGTCAGCCGGCAAATGTGCCCCGTCAGCGCTTACCGCGAAGGCGAGGTCGACCCGGTCGTTGACCAACAGCGTGCCTGCGTAGGCAGCGACCAATGCGGCGACCTCTCGGCCCAACTCCCATTGTCGTCGAGGTGACAAGGTCTTGGCGCGCATTTGAAACAAGCGTGCGCCGGCTGCAAGGCAGGTTTCGACCTTGTCCAAGTACACATCGAACGTGTCTGGGGTCGCGCCCGAGGTCTCGAAATCAGCAATGATATACAGCTTCGGAAGCACTACTCGTCGCCTGGGCTTGCGATTCGCCCTTCCATGGGTGACGACGCTTTCGCGTAGAAACGGCGGGGGATTCGGCCGGCCAGATGCGCCGCGCGCCCAGCCTCGACAGCCTTCTTGAACGCCTCAGCCATCAGTGCAGGTTTCTCGGCGCCGCTGACGGCGGTGTTGAGCAACACTCCGTCGCATCCCAATTCCATGGCAAATGCAGCCTCGGATGCAGTGCCGATGCCGGCATCGACCAACATCGGAACCTCAAGATACTCGCGGATAATCTGGAAATTGTAGGGATTGCGAATCCCCATTCCTGAGCCAATTGGCGAACCGAGCGGCATGACCGCGGCGCAACCAGCGTCTTGAAGTTTGCGAGCCAAGATGGGGTCATCGTTTGTGTACGCCATGACCGTAAAGCCGTCTTGAACGAGTTCGCGTGCGGCCCGAAGCAGTTCTTCGCCGTCGGGCATCAACGTCTCGTCGTCGCCAATCACCTCGAGCTTGATGAGGTCAGTCTCTAGCGCTTCTCGCGCCAGATTCGCGGTCAGGACCGCTTCGCGCGCGGTGTAGCAACCCGCTGTGTTTGGCAGCAGCGTGAAGTCATCTTTCAGGATATCGATAATCCCAGCTTCACCCGATGCCTCAAGATTCAGGCGGCGAATCGCGACGGTGACGAGCTCAGCTCCGCCAGCCTTCAGCGCATCCAGCATCACCTGATAATTGGGAAACCCGGATGTTCCCAAGAGCAAGCGTGAATTGAATGTGTAGGAACCAACCTGGAACTGGTCGCTCATGACTGCTCCGCGTGCAACTGGCTAGCTTCTACCAGAGAACTCGCAGCCGCGCTGCTCAGAATTCGGCCCTTCGAGCCTCAGAGTTCGCTTCGCTTAGAATTCGGCCCTTCGGGCCTCAGAGTTCGCGCTGCGCGCTCAGAATTCGGCCCTTCGGGCCTCAGAGTTCGCGCTGCGCGCTCAGAATTCGGCCCTTCGGGCCTCAGAGTTCGCGCTGCGCGCTCAGAATTCGGTCGCTGCGCTCCCTCAGAACTCAGTCGCTACGCTCCTTCGGAACTCGGCCGTTGGCCTCGAATCTTGAAAGTGCTCTGAGCGGCGAAGTCGCGAACTCTGAGAGAAGCGAATTCTGAGCGCAGCGAAGCAAGCGAATTCTGAGTGGCGAAGCCACGAATTCTAAGCAAAGCGAAGCAAGCGAATTCTGAGCGAAGCGAAGCGAGCGATTACGGGCACAAAGCATCCCAGTGCGCCTCGTCGGAACTCATCGTCGGCTTTGGCTGGACGAGGCCGATGTACTGCGCGCCAGGCGTCAGATCCATGTGGAAGTGGTCGTCGTGGCCCGCGTTGTAGTTTGGCGTGAGGATGATGTTGAAGATGCCTTGATTGATCGCGTCGAGCGCGATGTCGATCAAGACTTGGCCTTCAGGGGTCTGAGGGTTGTTGGTGTCATGTTCCCAGTGGTCAAACAGGTTGTAGCGCTGACCGTTTGGCGTGCGGAACTCCGCGAAGTCGATGGCGCGTGCGTAACCATGTTCCGAGACCAGGTTCGTGCCGCTAATCATGCGGCAGTTGAACACGCCGATGTGCGAGACCTGGTTGATATTATAGGTCTTGAGGATGTCTGCGAATTTATGCAGCTGCACGGCCAATGGGCACGCCATTGCGATCGATGCTGGTGCTTCGCCGACGTAGTTGTACGTGATGCCGTTGATATTGCTCGACACATAGATGGGGTTATCGACCAAGCACTGATTTCCGCTGGTGGTCTGTGTGCTGTAGTTCCAAGCACTGTATTGCACGCCCAAAGTATCGAGCTTTTCCAAGCAAGGAAGCGCATCAAACGCCGCCGCTTCGCAGTCAGCGATGGTCGTTCCGATGGTCGAGCCAATGCAAGTGGTCGAAGACTGCGTTGCGCCACCGTTTGCCAGTGCGTTCGTTCCGACCTTCAACTGTCCGCCCTGAACGACTTCAAAACGAACCTGAGCGTTTGTGGTACCTCGGTTAACGGCCCAATATTCGTAGATTCCCTGCTGTGGCAGTTGATTCCAGACGATGGACGCCACAGATGCTGCGCCATCAACACATGAATCCGCTGCGCAACCATCCAAACGATGCCCGGAGAATCCGGCCGAAAGCTCGTCACCGGCTGGAGTCTTTACGACGATTTCGATGTCCGCATCAGAATCCCAAACCACCGAGAAACGCAATGCGCCATTAGGAACGCAAGCACCGTCAACGCACGACTGACCGCCAGCACACGCCGTTTGCGGGCACAGAGTCGGCCCCATCATCGGGTTGTTGTTCGGATTGACGTTATTGACGTTGTTAACGTTGTTCGCGTTGTTGACGTTGTTGACGTTGTTCGCGCTTACGTTGTTGGCGTTGTTAACGTTGTTAGCGTTATTCGACGGGTCGTCGTTATTCGAGGTCTTCGAGTTGAAGTTGTTCAAACTGATGACCACCGGCTCTTCATCCGCAGGCGCATCATCGCCGCATGCAGAAAGGCCGAACGCAAGGATTCCCAACAAAAGCAGTAATTTCAAAATCAAACTCGCCAATCATTCAAAAGGCGAGCTATCTAGCTAGTTTCAAGCGCTTTTGCAAGCAGGTGGCTTCGCCAGAATTCGCGCTGCGCGCTCAGAGTTCGCTTCGCTCAGAGTTCGGCCTGCGGCCTCAGAATTCGCTGCGCTCAGAGTTCGCTTCGCTCAGAATTCGCGACTTCGTCGCTCAGATCTGTCTTCACGATCCGAGGCCAACGGCCGAGTTCCGAAGGAGCGCAGCGACTGAGTTCTGAGGGAGCGCAGCGACCGAATTCTGAGGCCCAAAGAGCCGAATTCAGCCGCCCTGCGTCGCGCGAATTATCTCGACTTCATCACCTTCGGCCAGCTCCGCTTCATCCCACTTGCTCTTCGGGACAACCGCGCCGTTAACGGCTAAAGCCACACCCCGCGTCTCGTGAATATCTAGAGACACCAGAAGGTCTGGAATGGTCTGCCCATCAATTTCGCGAGGTTCGCCGTTTACCGTCAGCTTCACAGCGCTTTGTCTCCAAAGCCCAGCATCCCGATATACCAGTCCCAGAACTCGGGCCAGCGGTAGACGGCATCGGTGTAGGTCATGATCGCGCCGCCAAGAACGGCGATGGCGAACGGAACTTTGGCGCGCTCATCACGCTCCATCTCTTCCTTCACCATGGATGTCCGGTAGATGAGCATCCTGAATATACCGCGTAGATAGCGGCCGATCCGCTTGAGCATATCCCATAGGTAGCCCTGCGCGATGGCCATCACCAGGCCCATGGCAGCGCCGACCCAGATCGAATAGAAGGTCACCTCAATCAGGCCGACCCAGCCCAGCGACGCGCCAATCCCCATCAAAAGCTTGATATCGCCGCCGCCAATCCAGCCGAAGGGCAACAGCATGATGCCGATGACCAATGCGACAAATACGCTTCCAAACCCGTCCAAGAGCCCTGGCCAACCCAACGCAATGGTATGCGTGACCAATCCGATGATGACCAACGGATAGGTGTGTTTGTTGAAGACCTTTCGTTCTTTGAAGTCGGTGTAGGCGGCGATGCACAAGACAACGGCCACGGGTATCAGCACCAGAAGCTGGCGCCATAGGTCGACTTTGACCAACTCATCCACGGTTTCTAGACCTCGCGAAGCAAGAGCGTTCCTGAACCTTGAAACTCTTCACGAAGCTCGCGTCGTCCATCAGGAAGTGAATCGAGCGTGATATGGCCGTCGCCATTCATCAATCGCCCTTCCGACAGGTGTTGCCAGCAGAAATTGATTTCCTCGTCGTCGATCATGCCAATCAGATGACCACGAACGACCGGTCCACCGCGGAAAAAGCCCTCGAGCACGTTGGACGTCTGCCGGAAGAAGAACACGCTGCCAAGCGGCAGGGTGGCATCTTCGGTCTCGTTCAGGATGAGGCGGAATGCGTAGTTGTCGAGGCCGCGTGGCCGCGCGGAGTAATCTCGAACCATGACACGCGCGCCGTCTGGACGGTCCGCAAACGTTGGATGCTTTAACACCGCTGCGGGGATCTCTTCTTCGCCGTCATGGGTGTGAAATCCCATCGATGCGAAGATTCGGCGCGCTCCGCCGGATGTTGTCGTCAGGTAGATCCGTGCCACCGGACGCTTGTCCATTAGGTGCCCAAGCGCACTGGCCACAAGGCCGGCAGCGATACCACTTCCGCGTGAAGTCGGCGCCACCGCGAGGCTGTGCAGGATCATGTCGTCGCCAACGCGCGACCAACCCACCGTTGCCGCCGTTCCACCCGCGCGGGTGCAGGCAAGCAGGTATTGCGACCGCTCCCAATCCGGGCTCTCGACCTCGTCCACAGCCGTGAGACTGCAGGCCTTAAGCAACGGAGCGACCACAGCCGGGTCGTCAGCAAATTCCAGGCGATACCCAAGGTGCGTAATGTGCTCGTTTACCATCTACTACTCCGGCGCTGGCTCCTCGACCTTGGGTCGAGCCGTTGGCGCGCAATCCTTGGTGGTTTTTGCGGCCATCACGTCCTGTTTGGTTTTCGCATCTTCGATGCCGTCTGCGCTCATCTGCCCAATCATCGCACACTGTTTGTCGAAGATGGTACCGAGCTTTTCCTGCAACGTCTTGCGTTGTGCCGGACGCTCCGCGCGCATCTTCTCGAGCTCTTCAGTGTAGGACTTGACGGTCTCTTCGTCCTTTTCCTTCTTCGCGGCCTTGATGGCGTTTTCGAACGCTTCGTCGTTGGAGCCCAAGGACTCCAAAGCACCATTGGTCTTGCGGTTGTACTGGTCGTAGTGGTCCAGATACAGCAGCTGCAGCTGTGCTTTGGCCATCGGATCCGGCTTGGATTCTGCCCACTTCATGCTGGCGTCAAAGATGGCCTGCTCGGCCCCCAAAGACGTCTCGTCGCCACCAGCCTTTCCGCGCGTTTTGGTGCGCAGCTTCAGCGCGTTCTCTGCACGCGTAACATGCAGGTAGCGGCTGTCAGGCAGCTCCTTCAGCATCGCTTGGAAGTCCTTCTCGGCCGACGCCAACTGCTCGGCATCCGGGTCTTTGGCAAAGATGACCTTCCGCGCTGACGTCATCGGATCCCAATCCACGACGGTCAGGAACCAAACACCCGTCTCTTTATCGTTTCCAAACAACCAGGTGTATGGACCGGTCATGGCCTTGCCATGGAAGTCGTCCGTCAACTGCAGACCTTCAACAGGCATGTCGCAGACCTCGCTCAGGACCGGTGCTGTTCCTTCGGCGAGCTCCATATCGTGGAATGGGCCTTCTTCGTCTTGTTTGCACTCCAGAATACGGTCATCCAAGATCTTCTGCAGCTTCTCTTCTGCAGACATACAGCCGGTGAGCGCCGTGACCATTAGGCCGGCGACAGTCCATTTCAAAACAGTTTTCATGATTCAGCTGGTTCCTTTGCGGTGGGCTCCGGCTCGTCCCCGGATTCCTCGCCTTTCATCTTCTTAATCAGTTCGTCTTTGCGCTTTCGATATTCTTTCTTCGTCATGCGCTCGCCGCGCAACCATGGGCCGGTCTTGCGTGACCAGACTTCCATGAATCGCTCTTTTCGCACGACCATGGACTCGTCATACCATTCCTGTTCGGTTTCAATAACCGCCGCACTGCCGTGGTAGGTGACGCCTTTGATCTCGATGCCCACGATCTTGAACTCTTCGCCCTTCTCTTCGTATCGACCGAGGAACGCCTCGCGATGCGTGTGGTCAACGAGGTCGGCCGCGCGGTCGTACATGCCCCATTTCAGGTAGCGGTTGTACTCATCAACCACCTTATCGAGCGCGGTTTCAGGCTCAGACTCGGGCACTTCCTGCGGCCCGCTACAGGCAACTGAGAGCGCGGTCAATGCGGCAAACAGAAGCACGATAAATCGATTTTGGAACACCATCTTGGCTCACCATAGTTCGTTTGGTTCGGCGCAGTCTTGCGCGTTCCACGCTATTTGTCGAGCATTCTACGCGAGCGCCAGCTTTCCCAAACGCTCGTACAGGTCGATACCGTCCATCAGGCTTGCAAACGTGATGTGTTCGTTGACGCTGTGCGCGACTTCGATATCGCCGGGACCGACGAGCCAGACGGGTGCGATTTTGGTGAGGTAGGTCGCGTCTGTGTTGAACGAAACCGTGTGGGACTCCACGCCCTCTGGTGGGTCATAGAACACCGGATCGTTGGAGGCGCTGACGTCGACAGTGACGTTGAATCGAGCCGCTGCTTCATGCAGCGCATCGATGGTCGGTGCGACCTCGCTGACCGCACGCATCAACACTTCGGCACGGGCGCTGGGTGCAAAAACATTGGCCGCCACGCCGCCTTCAATAATGCCAATATTTGTCGTGGTTGGGCCCAAGATGTCACTGGTAGGCCACTCGGCTGTGCGAAGCCACTGGGTGAAATCTAGCAGCTTTTCGACTGCAGATTCTCCGCGTTCTGGATAGGCGCTGTGCCCAGCGATTCCATCAGCGGAAACCTCGAATCGAACCATTCCCTTCTGCGCGCTCGCGACTCGGTTGAGTGTCGGCTCGCACAGGATAATCCGGTCACATTCGACGTCCCAATCTTGCGCTTTTTTGGCTCCGATGTGGTCAACTTCCTCGCCGACAACGAACAGATATCCGATGTCTTCCTGACCGTTGGCGAGCAGGCGATTGCCGGCTTCAGTCATCGCGACGATTCCGCCTTTTGTATCGCAGGCACCGCGGGCAAAAACCGTTTCGTCACGGACGTCGATGTCCAAAAACGGTGGAACCGTGTCGACGTGCGTTGAATAGACCAAACGCGTCGGTCGACCCGGGCGCGAGAACATCACGTTCCAACGGTCTTCGGTGACCTGCTGGCGCCGAGCGTCGTAGCCCAAGCCAACAAAATGCGCCTCGAGCGCCTCAAGAAATGCGGCCTCGCGGCCAGAGGTGGAGTCGATCTTCAACCACTCCAACAAAAGGTCGATTACAGGGGGATGTCCCATATTTTTCGGGGTCTAGAGAAGCTCTGCGAGCGTGTAGCCGACACCGCGCACGGTCTCGATTGGGTCCGCACCAATCTCGGCAAGTTTCGAACGAAGTCGCCGGATATGCGAATCGATGGTGCGGTCGCTGACGTAGGTTCCGTCGTCGTAAGCACCCTTCATGAGCTCATCACGCGAGAACACACGTCCTGGGTGACGCAGCAGCGTGCGCAGCAACAGGAATTCGGTCTTCGTCAGCTCAATGTATTGGTCGTCCCAAAACGCTTTAAACCGCTCAGTATCCAGTGTGAGCTTGTCGTGCTTCAGCACATGGGCTGCGCCATCGTGCACAACGCCGCCCGTCTCGACACGGCGGAAAATCGCTTTGGCCCGAGCCACCAATTCGCGAGGATTGAAGGGTTTTGTCACGTAATCGTCGCCCCCAATCTCCAAGCCAACAATGCGGTCGACATCGTCGTCGCGTGCGGACAGGAAGATGATTGGGACGTTCGACATCTGCCGAATCTCGCGACATACGTCAGTCCCCGACATGCCGGGCATGACGATGTCCAATACGACCAAATCCGGTTGGATCTCGTCGAATCGCTCCAGCGCGGACTCACCGTCATCAACGCCGAAAGCTGTCCACCCCTCGTTCTCCATCGCGGCTAAGACGATCGTGCGAATATCGTCGCTATCGTCCACCACTAGAACGCGTTTGTTCATGTTCAATCACTTTGGTTCGTCGAAGTGTGCAGACTATTGCACAAAACTAGTTTCTGAAGCAACGGCGTAGTGAGATTGGGCACGACTTGTGCCGGTCCAAAAATTGGCACGTCGCCTCAGAGCCCCTAAGATGCCAGAAGGACGCAAAGGTGTCGGGAAAACGCACGTGTCACGAGATCATTCGGGTGATGCGGGGAACGAGCAGGCCATCGGGAACGAACCAACCGACATGGCATCGGTGCGCCTGCCGATGCGTGGCGCCGTCGTCGACGGGCGCTACAACGTCATCGAGAGTATTGGGGACGGCGGATTCGGCTGGGTCTTCAAGGTCGAACACAAGCTCTTAGGCCGCGTGTTTGCGATGAAGATTCTTCATCCACGCATTGCGGATGACCCAAGCTGGATCAAACGATTCGCCGAAGAAGCAAAAGCGACCAGCCTCATCGGACACGAAAACATCGTCTTCGTCACTGATTTCGGGCAATGCCAGCAATACGGGTACTACTTCACGATGGAGTATCTTGATGGCGTCACGTTGTCGGACCTCATCGCCCATTACGAATACATGGCGCTCGAAGATACGATGAAGTTCGCGATCGCCGCAGGCAGCGCGCTGAGCGCGGTCCACGACTTAGGAATCGTGCACTGCGATTTGAAGCCTGGAAACGTCATGGTGCTCGACCGGCCGCGACGCGAACCCGTTTGGAAGTTCTTGGACTTCGGCACGTCGACGTTTGTAATCGACGCAGCGGACTCCGACTACGTCTACGGCACGCCCGCGTACATGGCACCAGAGCAAGCCATCGGCCGCGAGGTAGATGCGAAAGCTGACCAGTTCTCACTCGGTTGCATCATCTACGAAATGCTCACTGGGAAAATCCCGTATCAAACCCTCGTCTGGGAGGACGCTTTTCCTGAGAACCGAAAGAAGTATCCGCCTAAACCCATCCACGAAGTGCGCGATGACGTTCCGCCGGAGCTTTTTGACGTCATCAGCCGCGCCATCGATTTGCGACGAGCGTATCGCTGGCCGTCCGTGGAAGCGTTTGTGGAAGCAATGCAAGGGGTCGTGTCACTGGATGAATTCAAGGCGACCGAAGACCCGTTGGACCTGAAAGTTTCATCTGACGACCAAACCTTCGCACGCTCCTTGACCGCGCCACGTGTCACGATGCCGGCGCTCGCGGAAGCTTCCGTTGTGGTTGATATTGACGACTCCGATGCGGTGGACGAGCTCACATCCATCACCCTGAACTTCCGGTCAGCCGCGCGTTTGCGTCGCGAGTGGCGACGTAATCTGATTGGAGGGTCGATCTTCGTCCCCACGCCAAACGTGCTGGACCTCGGCACACCCATTGAAATCACACTGCTGTATCAAGACGAGTTCCATGCCTTCACGTTTCGCGGCGTAGTCACGTCCCATTCGCATTCTGAGGATGGCAAAGAAAAGGTCGGCTTCGGCATGGGAATCCGACCTGAAGGCCTGCGTGAACTCAAACAGTTCTTGCGTGGTTTGCAGCTGGGGCTGGGGCTATCGCAAGACGATGTGCTCTCCGCTGCGCGTGGCATGCGGGAAGAGGACCGCCTGACTGCAGGCGAAGCTTATCTGTTGTCGCGGCTTGAATCCCCAACTCCGGTAGGACGAGCGCGCGCCGCTGTTTCCGGACTCCCGTTTGAGTTCGAGGACGCGGTCGCGAACCTTGTCGACAAAGGACTTCTGGCGGTCGAACAAGGCGGTCACATGTCCGAAGCTGAGATCGTGCGTTCTGAAGCGGTTGCGGTGACGCCCAATATCGTGGCCGTGAAGTTCAACCTGGAAGAACGACAACGAGCGATGGAGCTCGTTGAATTCCATATGCACCGCGCAAATTATCTGGCTGCATTGAGCGTGTTGCGACGCGCCATCGCGTTTGCATCGGACGAGCCCGAGTTCCACTTCCTCTATGGAAAGATCCAAGCGGAGTTCAACGACGACCGTTCAACCGCAATGCGCGCGGTTGACACGGCTATCCGTCTACGTCCGAATGAAACTCGCTACACCGAGTTCAAAGAGAATCTTTGAACTCGCTTTGCTCGGGGCTCGCTTCGCTCGGGGCTCGGCTTTGCTTCGCTCGCCTCGGGGCTCGCGCTGCGCGCTCGGAAAGTCGGAGTTGGACTGGGATTTCGAGTTCCATCGAACATTGAAGCCGAAGGAGCGGAGCGACTGAGACCCGAGCGGAGCGAAGCGAACGCGAGCCCCGAGCGGAGCAAAGCGACGCGAGCCCTGAGGTTTGAGCGTTCAAGCTCAAACCGAAACACTGTCATTTCAGTTCATTGTATACCCGATCTGAAACGTCTAGAGTGTTCATCGTCCTGCCAAAATCGACCTCACGGATGAGCACATGACCGACTTCGTACACCTCCACGTTCATACGCAGTATTCCTTGCTCGACGGCGCGATCCGCATTCCGGATTTGATGTCCAAAGTGAAGGAGTTTGGGATGGACGCCGTCGCCATGACGGACCACGGAAATATGTACGGCGCTGTCGATTTTCAGAAGGCTGCCAAAAAGGCGGGCGTAAAGCCCATCATCGGCTGCGAGATGTACATCACGCTTGAGCCATATGAGGAAAGCCGCGACCCGAAAAGCTACCACCTTACGCTGATCGCCAAGAACCATCAGGGATATCAGAACCTGATGTATTTGAATTCGATGGCGTGGCTCAAGGGACTGCACGAGCGCACAAATATCCCGCGCATCGATTTCGACCTTTTGTCGCAATACAAAGAGGGCATCGTCTGCCTGTCGGGCGACCTCGGCGGCGAGATCAATCAATTTATTCTTCGTGGTGATATCGACGCGGCAAAGCAGACCGCCGTCAAATACCGCAACCTTTTTGGGCGAGATCACTACTATCTGGAGATTGTCGACAACGCCCTGCCTGAGCAGAAGAAGTGTAACGAAGCGTTGATCGAGATGTCGAAAGAGGTCGAGGTACCACTCGTTGCGACCAACGACTGTCACTACCTAAGCCAAGAAGATGCCCGAGCACACGCGATTCTGATGTGCATCCAGCTTGGCAAATCGGTTGATCTGCAGCGCCTGATGGAGCACGAGGTCGACCAGCTCTACGTACGCAGTCCAGACGAGATGGCGGTGGTGTTCAGCCACGTGCCTGAAGCGCTCTCCAACACGGTGAAGATCGCCGAAATGTGCGATCTCGAAATCCCATTAGGAGACGTCTTCCTGCCGCTCTACGACGTGCCAGAAGAATTCATGCAGTCGAATGGCATCACGGACCGCAAAGAAGCGATTGGTGAGTACTTCGCACACGTCTCCCGGGAAGGCCTCGAAGAGCGCTACCAAGAGTTCGACATGCTGGGGCTCGAGTATGACCGCGAGGAATACGATGCCCGCCTTCAGGTCGAAATCGACGTTATCCGTAACATGGATTTCCCCGGTTATTTCCTGATCGTTTGGGACTTCATCGCCTGGGCGAAGGAACACGATATTCCGGTTGGTCCTGGTCGTGGTTCCGGTGCAGGTAGTTTGGTCGCGTATGCGCTGAAGATTACCGACCTCGACCCACTTCCCTACGAGTTGCTTTTCGAGCGCTTCCTGAATCCAGAACGCGTTTCCATGCCAGACTTTGACATTGATTTCTGCATGAATCGACGCGGCGAAGTCATCGACTACGTGACGCAGAAGTATGGGCAAGACCAAGTCGGACAGATTATCACGTACGGCCAGCTCAAGGCGCGCGCTTGTATCCGGGACGTTGGACGCGCGCTGGCGTTCACGTTTGGCGAAACAGACCGCATCGCGAAGCTGGTTCCGGATGTGTTGAACATCTCGCTGCAAGACGCACTCGACCAAGAGCCGCGCCTTCGCGAGCTGTGCGATGAAGAAGAGAAAGTCCAAACGCTCTTCGATATCTCGCTGCGTCTGGAAAACCTGAATCGACAAGCCGGCATGCACGCCGCCGGTATCGTGATTTCTGAGGAACCGCTCTGGGAGTACGTCCCCGTCTGCCGCGGTGCAAACGGCGAAATCGTCACCCAGTTCGCGAAGAACGAGGTCGAGGAAGCAGGCCTGGTGAAGTTCGACTTCTTGGGTTTGAAGACGCTAACCGTTATCGATGACGCGGTGAAGCTCATCAATATCCAGCGCGAGACCGCCGGCGAAGCCCCATTCGACTTGCGTCGCATCCCAATGGATGACCCCGAGGTCTTTAAGCTCATCTCAAAAGGCGACACGACCGGCGTCTTCCAGCTTGAGTCTTCGGGCTTCCAAGAACTGCTGAAGAAGCTCAAGCCCGACTGTTTTGAAGACATCATCGCCGCCGTGGCTCTCTACCGCCCGGGTCCGCTGGGTTCCGGCATGGTCGACGACTTCATCGACCGTAAGCACGGCCGCAAGAAGGTCGCCTATCCGCACCCCTGGCTGGAAGAGACGTTGAAGCCGACCTACGGCGTCATGGTCTACCAGGAGCAGGTCATGAAGACCGCCCAGGTCATGGCTGGCTACAGTCTTGGCGGCGCAGATTTGCTTCGTCGCGCGATGGGTAAGAAGAAACCCGAAGTCATGGCTCAGCAACGTGTGACCTTCGTGGAAGGTGCCGTGAACCTCGAAGTCGAGGCCGAAACGGCCGAAGAGATCTTCGACCTGATGGCGTACTTCGCCGGTTATGGTTTCAACAAATCGCACTCCGCAGCCTACGCGCTCATCACGTACCAAACCGCATGGCTGAAGGCCCACTACAAGGTCGAGTTCATGGCGGCCTTGATGACGAGCGACCGTGACAACACGGACAAAATCGTTCGCTTCATCAACGAAGCTACCGGCATGGGCATCGAAGTTCTGCCCCCGGACGTGAACGAAAGCCAGCTCGACTTCAGCGTGGTCGATGGCAAGATTCGCTTCGGCTTGGGCGCCATCAAAGGCGTTGGTACCGGCGTGATCGAGTCGATTTTGGAAGCTCGCGCCGATGGCCCCTTCAAGTCGCTCTACGACTTCTGCAGCCGTGTCGACACGAAAAAGCTCAATAAACGAACTATCGAAACATTGGTGCGCTGCGGCGCGTTTGACTCGATTGGTCCCGAAGAACCTTCGCGTTACATCGGTGATATCGCCCGCAACCGTGCTCGAATGGCTGCTGCGATCGAAACCGCCGTTGGTCAGGGCGCAAAAGAACAGCACGATGCCGAGGTCGGACAGAGTTCAATTTTCGGCATGATGGCTCCGGCTGCGGCAGAGACGTTCCTTGAAGAAGTCTACCCAGACGCCGAACCGTTCGATGATGCGGAGCTGCTGCAGACCGAAAAGACCCTGCTTGGCTTCTACGTCACCGGCCACCCACTCGACCGATTCTCGGGCGAAATGGGTCTGCACGGGGTGACGGATGCCGCGCAGGTCGTGTCGTTTGGCAACCATCGCGACGGCGTCAACGTGGCCGGCGTCATCGCCGAATACCGGGAACGCCCGCTCAAAAGCGGCAATGGACGCATGGCATTCCTGCAAGTCGAGGACAAATCTGGCCAGGTCGAAGTGCTGGTGTTCTCGTCGGTCTTCGCTGAATACGAAGAGGTCATCAAATGCGGACAACCGCTGCTGATCAAAGGGCAAGTGCATGAAGACGGCGACGCCGAGGCCAAGACCCGAAAGATACGAGCACAAGAGTTCATGCCGCTCTCCGAGGCGCGCAAGGACAAGGTTAAGCGCGTAAAACTCGACTTTGATATCAATGAAATCAGCCCTGAAGACCTGCACGTCTTGAAGTCGGTGCTGCGGCGAAATCCCGGCATGTGCCGTACCTCAATCGTGATGTCGATTGAACGGGAACACGGAACGGGGAAAGCCGAGTTTACCCTACCTGAGACGTTATGGGTCGAACCCACGGATGACTTGCTGACGGGAGTGGAACGCATCTTCCGACGCACGATTGTTCGCTTCAGTGGATAGTCGGTCGCGCAACGCTCAAAAGAGCGCAGATACACGGTTCGCCGTGATAGGAGTTAGCAAGATCCCGTTGCGTCCATGTCCAAAAGAATACACCAGGCCATCAATGGTGTCCGAATGCCGCATGATCGGCAATCCATCGAGCGTCATGGGACGAAAGCCGCTCCAGATATCGAGTAGTGGTCGGTCATAGATTCCGGGTAGTACCTCCCATGCACCGCGAAGCAAATCGAAGACAGCACCAGCGGTCTTCTCGGTGTCCCAGCCGACGTCTTCCATGGTGGCGCCGACAACGAGTTGGCCGCAAGACTTGGGAACAAGGTAAACATCGGGGGTGCGAATAACATGTCTACACAGAGGGGGCTTGCCAAGGTCAAGAGACAGACTCTGACCTTTGACCGGACAAACAAAAGGTCGGTCGAGTTCTTTGAGTCCGTCGATATGACGAGACCATGCCCCCGCGGCTAGGATCACCGCATCACCTGTGATTTCAGAGCCATCAGCCAGTTTCACGCCATTGATGCGGCCACCGTGGTGGAGGATAGCGGCTACTTCGGTTCTCTCTCGGAGATGGCCACCTGCTCTGGCCAAAGCCTCGACCAGGGCTTCTACGACCCTTTGAGCGTCAACTTGATGATCTCCTGGTATGGAGAGTGCTCCGGAAACCGACGGGGTCAGCGCCGGCTCTAACTCACGAGCTTGCTCAGCGCTAAGTCGGTGCACCTCCAAATCAAGCTTTTTATGATAAGTATGCAGCCGCTCAATGGCTTCGAGATCGTCTCGATTAAGGCCGAGAACAAGTGTGCCTTCGCGTCGGTAATCCAATTCAACACCGCTACATGCTTCTAGCTCTCGGACGAACTCCGGCCATAACTCAAGACTCTCCTGTCCTAACTCCAGAAGCTCGAGCTCTTCAAATCTGATTTCAGCGGTGGGGGCCAGCATGCCAGCGGCTGCCCCACTGGCACCGTAGCCGGCATGATGTTTCTCGAAGACTATGACGTTGTGGCCTCGCTGGGCCAGCTTCCATGCGGGGCCCAGCCCGCAAACACCTGCTCCAATCACAAGTATATTCATCATAGTCGTTATCGCGGCCAGTTTAGTTGCAGTGGTTTAATCGTTCCGAGAAACCAAGGATGAATTGCAAAGCCGACCGTGGAGGTGATCTGGATCATCTGGATTGGCTGGCGTTGCGATCCGTCCGGTCTGTTGGTAGATCTCAACCAATGTTGTCTCAGACCGCTGAATACGCGTTGCGCGCAGTCGTGTACCTCGCGACTACCTATCCAGTTCCCGCGCCCAACCACGTGGTTGCACGGGACTGCAATGTACCTCGTGACTATCTCGCCAAGATCCTGCTTGGACTCCGAGAGAACGGTCTCGTCGCATCGCAGCGTGGCAAGAATGGTGGCTTTGTGCTCACACGCCCTGCCGACAAAATTAGTCTGCGTGAAGTCGTTGACTGCGTCGATCCGGTCGAACGCGTCAGGGAGTGTCCACGGGCGGTTGAAGAGCATTGCGAGGAACTCTGTCCACTGCATCGTTTCTTGGATAGCGCTGCCGTCGAAGTTATCAAATTGCTCGAAGGGCAGACCATTGCAGAGCTCGCAAACGGGACTCCTCGCACGTTTCCGCATCTAGTCTAGCCGTCAATGTGGAATCGCTTTTTTCCTTTCGACTTCTGTGATTCGTTTAATTGTGGACATAAAGGTCTATTTATCCTATTAACTGCCTTTTGAGTCCCTGGAAGACCACGGAGTTAGGGATGAAAGCGCTTCTGATATGGCCGAAGTTTGAAAGTCACACATTTTGGAATTTCGAGGAGGTGTGCAATCTCGTCGGAGTGAAGTACATGACTCCCCCGCTGGGTCTCTTGACCGTGGCAGCGCTCCTACCGGAGAATTGGGAGCTTGAACTCATCGATGAAAACGTCTCACCATTGTGCGAAACGCATCTGACGCAAGCCGATATCGTGCTGGTGAGTTCCAAAATCGTGCATCGGCGACGAGCGCTCGAAGTCATCGAATGGGCAAAACGGTTGGGGCGGCCCGTCGTCGTTGGGGGGCCAGACCCAACACTCAGCTCGGAGGTATATATAGAGTCGGCCGCTGATCACATTTGCATCGGTGAGGGCGAAATTACCCTGCCACGTCTGCTCGCAGACCTCGAGTCAGGCACAACTCAAAGGATCTATCGGGCCGACCGGCAAACGGAGCTAGATGCGACTCCCCCGCCACGGTTCGATCTCATCAATCCAAGAGATTACTTGTATCTGGGTCTCCAATACTCTCGCGGATGCCCATATAAGTGCGAGTTTTGCAACGTCATTGATATCTTTAAGTACTACAAGACCAAGCCTCCCACGCAGGTCGTCGCCGAGCTCGATGTGCTCTACGCCACTGGCTATCGTGGTCAGGTAGATTTTTTTGACGACAATCTCGTTGGGCACATGGGTAAAGCCAAGCCACTGCTCAACGCCTTGATCGACTGGCAAGAGAAACATCGGTTTCCGTTCACATTTTCTACGAGCCTTACGCTGAATGTCGCAAAGGATGATGAGCTTCTCGACTTGCTCCGACGTGCCAGATTCAAGGCAGCGCTCGTCGGGATCGAGACACCAGATCAGGGTGCGCTAAGAACCGCACAGAAGCGTCAGAACACTGGCTTCTCGATCCCTGAGGCCGCAGACAGAATCTACCGCTTAGGTGGCTTCACTATTCACTCAGGTTTTCTTCTTGGGCTCGATGGTGAGGCGGCAGACGTCGCGGACCAGATGATCCGATGCATTGATGATACGTCGATCCCGTGGGTCATGGCAGGTATCGTCTATCCACTTCCGGGTACCCAGTTGTCCCTGCGTCTGGAACGCGAGGGAAGGCTGTTTCCGGAAGCACGCACATTCAGCCACGAGAAGGCGCGCGATCAGATTTCAGCGGGTATTCAATTCCAGCCAGAGCGTCCCGCGGCCGATGTTGTCGGAGACTTGATGAAGGTGCTTGAGCACTCCTTCGACCCTGCAGGCTACTTCCGTCGGTGCGGTGATGCCGTGGTACGGCTCAATACGATTCCGAAGCTATTCCTAGGCTGGTTCATTTTTTGGAGGAACATTCGCTCATTTGTTCGATTGCTGTGGCGCGCCGCGAGGACAAAAAACATGCGAGGACCGTTTTACCGAACTCTGGCTCGGGTAATTTGGCACAATCCCAAGGGACTCGAAGCGCTTGCGATGCTCTCGGTTCTATACCTGCACTTCCAGTCGATGCTGCCTTACTGCCGAGAGCAACTGATCGCTCAGATTGACGCGATCGAAGCCGAAGGTGAGACGAATTGGCTTAAGGAGCGCCTCAGAGAGCCTCCAGCTGAGGTTGCCTGATGGAACGGGTACAAACCCATCAATTAAGCTGAGTAAACAGCTCGGCCTTTCTTAGGATCCGGTGACAGATGACATGAAGATCTTGCTCGTAAATCCGGCCCCCGGTGAACTCGCCATGGGGCTACGTGACATCGCCCGTGTAGAGCCACTTGGGCTGGAGATTATTGGGGCGTCTGTGAGTGACGACCACGAGGTTCTCCTAATTGACATGCAGTTCGATGAGAACTTGCACCAGGTGTTGAGAGACTTTCGACCCGACATCGTTGGGGTAACCGGTGGGATCGTGCAGACATACACGGCACGTCGTATCGTAGAATGTGCGAAAGCATTTGATCCATCAATTCATACAGTGATCGGCGGACACCACGCATCGCTCTGGCCAATTGACTTTTGCGTACCCGCGGTCGACGTCATAGTTATCGGTGAAGGCACTGGTCCATTTCGGGAGCTCGTCGCAGCGTTCGAAAACGGTCAGTCAATCGACCATGTTTGTGGTCTCGCTATCGTCGAACAAGGTGAGCTCCGATACACCCCGCCAAGACCACAACCAAGGTCATTAGAACATCAACCACTGCCCGACAGGTCACTCACAGCGAAATATCGAGACCGGTATTTCTACATGCATGAATCGCCAGTGGGACTCGTTCAGACGTCAATGGGCTGCACCTTTCCATGCACCTTCTGTTCATGTCGAGTGTTTACCGAGCGACGCTTTGTGCCTGCATCGCTGGAACGAATTGTCGACGACCTCGAACGACTGGACGAAGAATTCGTCATCTTCTGCGACGACCACTCATTTCTGGTTCCCGAACGCATGTCGCAGCTAGCCGACCTCATCGAGGAGCGCGGCATAAAGAAACGCTATTTTGCCTACAGTCGAGTCGACGTTGTCACCGCACATCCCGAACTCTTTCAGCGCTGGGCTGATCTTGGTCTTGAGGTTGTGATGGCAGGTTTAGAGGCAGTCGAGGATGCTCATCTGGGAACCTTCAACAAACGTACCGAGCTTAGCACGAATGAGGAGGCGCTCGAGTTGCTCGCGAAATGCGGCGTTGGAGTAAGTGCGGGCTTCGTGATCATGCCTGATTTTGGTGTTGAGGACTTCGAACGAATCGATGCATACATCGAGGCGCACCCCAATATTGTCATGACGGAACTCACCCCATTCACGCCGTTGCCTGGCACGCCGCTCTATGCAGAGGTTCGTGATGATTTGCTCACCGAAAATCGCGAACTCTTCGATCTCTTCCATTTCGTGGTGCCGACAAGACTCCCACAGGAAGAGATGTACAGACTGCTGAAACACTACTACTCACGGATTGCTTGGCGAACGATTCGACGCATGCGCCTCCTGCGGCCAAAAATCATTTTCCAGCGGCACATACCAACACTACTTGGTGGACTAGCGCGTGGTATGCACCGCCTCGACGGTGCACACACTTCTGTTCGGCGACCCAATTGAGAGGACTGTGATGAAGCTTACCTACCACGGCTGGTCGGGCATTTCGCTGAACCGAGACGACGTCCAGATCGGATTTGATCTGATGAACTATCCATCCAAAGGCAAGGATGTGGTTCTCTGCGTTTCACACGGGCATCCAGATCATGTTGGGGCCATTCACGCGATGTCGATGCGACAAGACCCCCAATTCGAAGCTCGCACCCATGTGTTGTCATCACGGGAAATCCTCCGGGCTGTTGCAAATGAGAAAAACGGGCCTCGACATCTGCACGAGATGCAACCCGGAGATGTAATCAAACTTGCTGGAGCCGAATTCACATGTTTCAGCTGGCAACACATGTCACTACTCCCCCCCGGTTTGCGGCCGAAGTTCGCCTACGTTCGTAGCTTGCTTTCCCACCCATTCGGCTTAGCTCGGGTTGGATTAGAGGGGTTAGGCCATCCGTTGAGGGCCCCAACGCTTGGCTTTGGTGTACGCTTTAGCGGCGGTTGTACCGTAGTCAACTATGGGGAAGGCCTACACCGCCGCACGAACATCCGTGAAGTGCGG
The DNA here is from genome assembly GCA_030427705.1 of bacterium. Taxonomy (GTDB): domain Bacteria; phylum Myxococcota_A; class Bradymonadia; order Bradymonadales; family Bradymonadaceae; genus JAUIBR01. The sequence goes on from JAUIBR010000001.1 coordinate 187,902, forward strand.
GAGATCGCTCAACACTTCTCTCCGCAGGTCGTGCTATTTGCTGTCGAGCCAGAAGACACGGAGATAATCCCTAGATTCTTACGGGTACTTGGCCCTGAAACCATCTGCATCTACGAGGCGCATCGACCGTGGCGAGAGATGTTTGAGCTACCGTGCGTCGACCTCGAACACTACGCGAAAGTGCTGCGCAAACTCCTTCCACACGTTAGCGTCATACCGCTTGTCGAATTGGAGACGGTTGTGGAATTGAACTGATTATTCGTTGATCGGTGGAGAAATGGTGACTCAGAAGTTTGGATGGTCAAAATGTTTCGAGTAAGCATGAAGGGCTTCGACTAGTTTCGGCATCCCTTCTTCGCTAGCGGGATTGCCCTCCATCTCGGAAGCCGCGGACAACATGTTGCCGATCACGATATGTAGCATTGCATCAGCCTTGGGATCGAGGGCGCAGTTCTTGATGAGGATATCCACTTCGCCTCGAATCATCTCCGCCATCTTTTTGGACATGTCAGCATCCAACTCACCTTTCTGATATGCCGCGTAGGCGGGCTTCACGCGTTCATGAATTCTGGACATGCCATCACGCAGGGGCTCATCCGTTGCCCATTTCTTACCGGCATTGAGTTCAAGGCTCTCGCCCCCGCCATGCTCATGGTTGTGGCTGTGCGAATGCTCGCCGTGGCTCAGTCCCACATGCCCCGTGAAATGCCATGTCACGATAGCTCCGAGCAGAAGCAAACCGAAGCCGATGATCACGATGATGCTCTTTCTTTTCATTTCTCAGGCCTTTATTGCGTGTTCAATAAGTTCGAAAGCACCCGGCGCAAGTTTGTGGATATCTGTTACGTCCTGGCTCAACATCGACCGAATCACGAGCCCCTGGATGGCACCGATGTACAGACTCGCAACCCCAGCGGGTTCCACGTCTGGTCGGATTGCCCCAATGGCTTGTCCGCGTTTAACCTGCATCTCAACAACGACTCCGTAGCGGCTCAGCAAGCTCCGGACCGCTGCCTTCGCAGGCGAGTCGCCCTGTTGCAGCTGTGCAAAGACGATCCGAGGAACTCCAGGCTGGGCCGTAATGAACTCACAGTGCGTTGTGAACATTGCCCGCAGTGCTTCGACCGGATCCAATTGTTGTGCCGCCGCGTTCTCCACCTCACCAAGCAGCTGCTGGGTGACACGATTGATCACTGCCACCCAGATTTCAGACTTGGTTGAGAAGTGCCGAAACACGGCCCCTTGGGTCACTCCCATTTTGTTGGCGATCTGCGCCGTGGTGATTCCATCAGGATTCTGCTCTGCGGCCAACGCGATCACCGATTTGATGGTGGCAGCCTGACGTTCTTCAGACTTCAGATAGTTTTGTGAACACATGCTGGGACCCTCCGAAACTGTCAACAAACCCACCATGACAATAGTTCTTGCAAATTTCAAACAAAAGTAACTAATTACTTTCTTATAGACTTCAGATTTGACGCATAATTAATATATTCCAACAACTTGCTTAAATCAAAAAGAGGTAACTGCTTCCAACTCTTCGGCATTCCGGATTGTTGTAAGTAACTAGCGATCAGCTCGAAAACCCTTACCTGTATCAAAGACAATGACCCTACGAGCGCCAGCCACAAAATCGAATTGGAACCGTGCGGAGTGCGTCCAAGATTTGCTATCGGCGTTGCCAACATGAACGGTGATTGCATGTGGACCGGGCTGGACAGCAAACCGTTCAGTTCCGATTCCAGGTCCGTCGGATGAGAGACCCCGTGCTGGGAACAGCAAGTCATGCACAGCGCCATCGATTTCGACCTGCACCTTCACAGCTGGACGACGGCGGTCACAGATCTTTGTTTGCATATGCTTCATGGTTGTTTGCTTCTCCTCAGGGGTGAGATCACGACAGGTCTCAATGATGCTTGGCCTATGCTTGATGGATACAATCAGCTCTGGCTCGAGGGACGTTGGCATTAGTGAAGGCGCGTCACTTAGTGCAACAATTGGTACAGCGAACATCGTGCTTATTGCCACTCCAGCGAGGACTGACACCGATGTTGGCTTGGGCTTGGGCTTGGGCTGTTGGCCGAGTGTGAGATCCTCGGCGAAACGAATCAACGCCTGTTTCTGCGTACGGTCATACTGAACAAAGCGAACTCCTGAAGTATCAACTTTTTCGTGTCTCAGCTCAGGTTCGCGCTCGCCCGACAACCGAAGTTGTGTCCATTTGATTCCTTCCCGGTATGGGGGGTCACTTTGCTGGCACCCAACAATGAGCACCTGTTTGGCTCCCCTTCGAAGCGCCCTCTCGATGGTCAACGCCTGCACCCAGCCCGCACACGGCACTGGAAACAAACGGAATCCCGGCAGGTCAGCGGACCTGCCTTCGGTGTCCGTCGTAAAGTCAGCGCCAGCTGAGTTTGCACACAGAAATGCAAGGCGGGGAGTTTCTTGTTCTGCGAGCATCTGGTCGATCCACTCATCAATTTGCTTTCGCTTGACCTGGACCGGCAGTTGAGGAAGACCGATCCCTCCGGGATTGCAGGACCCCGCACAGATTCCGCACCCAACGCATTTGTCAGGCGTGACCTCTGCTTCAATCTCACGACGCGGATGTCCATCGGTTCGGGGCACCATCACAATCGCGTCGTAGGGGCAATCTTGCACACATTGCGCGCATCCATTGCATCGATCGAGATCGACCACCGCTTTCCGAGGCATCTTGCGAGGCATCCACCATGGCATCATCGCAAAAAGCGCGCAGACCAATACGCCAGCCGCCACAAATAGTCCGGTTGGCATTCGCTCCATGAGCGAAAGTGGGAAGAGATACCACCAATCAAAGGTGAACGCTTCGTGTTGTAACCCCATTTTGGCCTCGGCCGCACTCTCAGCCGGGAAAACAACAGAGACGATGACAAGAACCGTGACCAACCAAGCAGTTACCAAGCGCGAAGTCAGAAACTTAGCTCGGCTCACCCGACTAATGTGCATCCAAAGTGCAATACCCATCCCAAGGGGCAATAGCATATGTAAGAAGAAGACAAGAAAGAACAGCCCTGTGCTCACCATCTCGTCCAATAGGAAGCTACGCGATAGTGGCTCCGTGAAGACAGGGATGATCTCAATGATTCGAGCACTAGCCCGGGCGACCGTTTCTGCACGCACATCCCAAACCAGCCAGTATCCTAGCCAGCCAACAATCCACAAGAAGGCGACCAGTGCAAAGCCGGTGACCCATGCAATCCAGCGCGCCCCGGCAAATCGCTTTGCAAAGGTCATTCGCAACGCATGCAGAACCACAAAGAACATGGTTGCATCCGAGGAGTATCGATGAAGACTCCGCACAAACTCGCCAAGAAAACCCATGTTTTCTAGGGAAGCCCAAGCCTGGTGAACGGACGGGACGTACCAGAACAACAGCAGCACACCGCTGAATAACGCGACTATGAAACTGACGTTCGCTAGCGCACCGGTTTGCGCGAGCGGATTGTGCTCGTTTGGAATCCCCCGTTCGATCCAACGGTCGGCCCAAAGAAAGGGCTTCTCAAGCGCGCTTAGCAGTCGGTGACCACGAACTGGCGCCTCAGGCAGAGCATCCACCACCTTGATTGGTGTTTCCAATGGGTCCTCCGTAGTTCATCTCGACTGAGCGATGCCGATTGCAGATGAATCGGGCCGATGACTGAAGCGACGTGAACCCTCTTCGGTGAGTAGTTTTAGTGCGGTGGACAGCCAATTAGCATGACGATCTCCCAGGTTGAGCCGGTATGCGATTCGTCCCTTTTTGTCGATGAGGACAAACATATTGGCATGGTCGATTTCCCCCGTTTTTGTGTTTCGCATTCGTGAGAAGCTATACCTATCGAGAATCACGTTGACGTCTTCAGGCTCACCGGTGAGAAGCTGCCATTCAGGATACGGGAGTTGATGAGCCTTTGCGGCGATACGAAGCCGCTCCGGCGTATCATTCTCTGGATCAAGCGTGACGGCCACAACAGTCACTTGCTTGCGCAGTTCGGGAGGCAAAGAGTCCATCGCGCGTCGGGCTTGAATCACGATCATCGGGCACGCTGAATGGCACGTTGTGTAGATTGCCGTGAGCAAAACGACACGCCCTTCCAGGGACTTGAGGGTGATCGGCTCTTCATTCTGATCCAGAAGCTTGAAATCAGGTGCTGAAATCGCTGTTCTGAGTCTCTCGGCTGGAAACGGTAGTTCCGTCTGCTCAATTGTGTCTGGCCCAGACACAAGCAGCCCAACTGCAAGACAGCAAGCCGTGAACGCGCCGGCGACGGAGGTCAACACAAGTCTAAAACGACTTGTTCGAGAGGCCTTTCTGATGTCGTCAGACCAAACCAGATAGACGAAACCAGAAAGAATCAATGGATTCGCCAACATGACGAATACATAACCCCATTCAAGTTCTCCGGTCGCAGGATCATATCCAAAACACCAGATTTTGAAATCCACCGCGAATGCCCCGAGGCCAGTGGCAGACGTAGGTAGCCACAACACCATGGCCAACAACGCGGTCACAGAGATCGCTAGGGCGATAATAAACACTGCGAAGGGCCAGCTCGATACCACTGCCCCGACACGGTTCGGAACTGTATGCTTCATGCTTTCTTCTTCCGAGTTCATCTCACGAACCAGAGATCGGCGAGTGCCTTCCAGTTCGCGAAGTAATAGACGACAAATGAAAGCAACAGGACCATCACAAGCACCATTGTGCCAGGGGCGTTGCCATCCTTTCCGATCTTTTCCGGATCAACATCGCCCACGTGCACGATATCGCGGGGCGTGCCCCAGTCTTCCATCGCGCTACCTTCGTTAGATTTCCCGAGGAAGACTGCGTAAACCGTGAGAAGCACGTAAATCATGAGACCAGTAAAAGCCAAGACGCCACCGATGCCTAACACGGCGAGCATCAAGTGACTTGTTGCACCATAGACACCTGCGGCATCGATATCCCAAGTTCGTCTGGCCACACCATCAGAACCAGCGAACGACATTCCCAGCGACATCATGACGATGCCGCCTGCGAAAACATACGGCTGGATTCTCGCCAACCACCGGAAGCTGTATTCACGTTGGAAGAGCAACGGAACCACGTAGTACGTCAATCCCATGAAGGCCAAGGAAGTCCCCCCGACAACCGTGGCGTGAAAGTGCCCGGGGATTCGAAGGGTGTTGTGTGCCGTGATGTTAATCTGCTGCGTGCCCAACGTTACGCCTGTGATGCCCCCGATGAACCCGAAGATAACCAACGATAGAAAGAACGCGGAGAATCCAGGGTTTCGCCATGGGGCATTCCACAACCAGTTAAACAGACCCTTGGTGTAGCCTTTGATTCGCATACCCACTTCCATTCCGGCAGGAATGGTGAATCCGTGGATCAATGATGCGAGTACAGCCAAATACATGGCATAGGACGTGTTCCAGATTTTCCACGACGCACCGACGCCGGGATCGACCAATAAGTGGTGAGCCGACGCAATATTGATGAACAAGATGTAGAGAACAAACGCACCGCGGGACACGGTTTCGTTGATGACTTTGGCACCACAGGTCCAATACGAGAGCAGGTACCAAACCGAAACCATTGCCGCGACGTTAACTTGCTGAGATTGGTGACCAAGCCCCCACCAGATAAGCCGATACCACATGGCGTCGGGCTCCGCCGTCCATCCCATTGCAAATGTGAACGTTGGTACAAGAGCAATCGCTCCATGCAGGAGTGCTACAACGGCGATGATTGCGGCAGTTAAAGCACCGAAAGCCACGAGCGGCATCGTTTCCCCATAACGTTTGCCCTTCCACGCCACGAACACAGTTGCAAAGAAGTTGAAGACCCCGATGAGTGCGCCGACGGCAAAGAGGATTATGCCCAGATAGAACAGTGGATGTGCCAAGAGCGGCAGGTAGGAGGTCATCATTACATCAGCTTCACCACTGAGGATGATGTAGTCGGTCATCACAGAACCTAACACCATGAGACCAAACGAACCCCAAGCGACGGACCTTGAGAACAACGGTGTTTTCAAGAGCGACGTACATGCAAAATAGAGGATTCCAATTTCCATAAAGAGAATCCAGAAAATCAGCATGTTGATGCCATGGAATGTAAGCAGTCGATAAAACCACTCAGCATCCAGGAGGTGGACAGCTGGCCACCGCGTCAACGCAATGGAGACAGCGGCAATACCTCCAAGCAAAAGAAACACGACAGCCATCACCGCGTTTGCTCGAATGAAGAATTGAGCGTCCAAGCAAACGGGCAGTCCCGTCGTCTTGCACTCCCGGGTGTTTGGCCCGGACATTTCCGTTGAAATTGTAGCCATGAAGGCCTCCTTAGGGTGCAGCTATTCGACTAGAATCTTGCCAATCATCATATGGTGACCTGCACCACAGAATTCGTTGCAGACAATCGTGAACTCTCCCGTGCTCGTGGGCGTCAATGTAAGGACATGGTCATAGCCCGGCATGACCTGAAAGTTCATATTCATCGGCTGAAGTGAGAAACCATGCTGCAGATCAGCGGACGAGATATGCAGCCGATAGGTTTCCCCTTTTCGAAGCTTGAGGACCGGGTACCAGTTCCACATACGACCCAATAGGTAGGCGTCGCCGCCAGGAGGGGGTTCCGCGATGGGAACACCCTTGAACTCGCCCACCTTGTTGTCTTCGGCAAATCTGAGGGTTCGGTCGACAAACTCTTGTGGCTCGACACTATAGGACTCGCCGGTGCTGTTCTGTTTTCCGTTGAAGTGCCAATACGGCATCATCACGAACATGATCATGCACCACACCAAGGCCATTCCGATCCAGAGACGCTCATGGCCTCTGGGCCAATGGAACCAGTCTTGCGGGGGACTTTGAATAGTCATTGTCGGCTCTCCAATGCTTAGGGAAGTTGAGCTGCTTCGATGAAGTTGAGTTCAATCCACCCCCACGCGGTGTAGGAGATCAGCGGAATGAGCAGCCCCAGAGCGAGCAGGAGCCAAGGATTGTCCATGATCTTCTGGACAGGGTGTTTTTTCAGGATGTCCTGTTCTTCTGTGTTCATATGGTCTCCTTTTTCGAGAACATTAGCGTTTCCAATGAATTGATGACTGCGTGCCGTGTGGCGGGAACCACGGCCGAGAGGACTGCTGCCAAGAAGAGCAGGCCGCCAGCGATGGCTACGAGCCCGCCGATACCCATTGTCGCAAGACCAAACCAATCCATGAGTCCACGGATTTGTTGCTCAGCGCCATAGGCTTTGCGTGCCATGCCATTTGCTCCGGCCATCCCAAAGCCAATCGCAAACACAACTTGGCCAACTCCGAAAATGGCAGGTTGCCACCGAACAAGGCGCTTCAAACGCTTGTTTCGAATTGGGTAGCCAAGGGGTTCGAGCAACAGGATTCCGATGGTCATGAAAGAGACAGTGACCGCACCAATGGCAGCATGATAGTGAGCGGGGATCATCGTGTTTGACCCACGAATCATTGCACCGAGAACAAATCCAACAAGCGTCAAACCAATACTTGCAAAGAGGCCAATTGCCTGAAGATTGACAAGGTCCTTGCGTTTAACGCCGTGTGCGATTCGAAACCCGATGATTGCTGCGAAGACAAGCACGACGGGGAAGATGCCAAACTGCATCAAAACGGTTGAACCCACGATATAGAGTGCTGATTGGGTCCCCTCGATCGTGAGCAATGGGGCGAACAGATGTGGTGCGACGAGGGCAGCGAACAACAGTGTAGCCCAACGCCTGCTGATAACGTCACGACCCAGAAGAGCCGAAGCGAAGTAGATCCAGAGGGACACCATCGCGGCAACGCAGGCCACCTGGAGCACGTGACCGCCCCCCCAGAAAACCAGCTCATAGTACGCTCCCGGGCTCAGGTGTGTTGGAGTGGCCGCCCAAGCACCAAGAAATGTGGCTGCCGCGCCCATAATCGCGGCAGCCGCTGCCCGAAGACCTGGAACCGTGGCCTCAGGCAGTTGAATCAAAGGACGCGAAGGTCCACGCCAAGGACCGCTTACCACGACAGCGGCAACCACAGCGGTGGCGAATAACACCAGTCCCATGATGAACACGGGGTGATCAATCACAGGCACATAGTTCGACATGACGGGTGTCGCGTGCTCAACCCCAGCAGCAGCGATGATTAGCGCAACCCCAGTGGCTGATACCACGGCGAGGCCATTGGTGATTCGACATACCAATTCATTGGCACCCAAGAGGTGAATCAGACCCACAATAAATGCGTAGAACCACACAACGAGCGCCAAGTCGACGTGAACAACCAACACGCGTCGAAAGAAATCCGGATCGGTCACGAACGAGGAGAATGGCGGCATTCGCCCTACGATCAGAGCAAGCGAGAAGCAGCCTGCCAATAGCAATGCAGCGACCGCCAATGCTAGCCACCTTTTCACCGGGCCGAATTGTGCAACGTTTCTTTGCTCTGGGATCATTACAGCCTCGCATCAATTGATTGAGGCCACCCTAGAAGACATCAGCGACGTGTTCGCTGATTTAGATCATGCCGTTGAGAATCGATGATCTAGATCATAGGAGTTGGACTTCCCGTTCTTAGCGAACTGCCTTGGCGCGATTTCAATCCACACAGCCTTCGGGGGGAACTTGTGCGGAGTGGGGACAATGCTCGTCCGGGTCGAACGCGGCGTCGATCAGGTGATGAATTCGGCATTGGACGGTGTCAGTAGCATCATCGCTTGGTCGACCCGAAGGCATCGCTTCACAAGCCAACCTGCATTCACCGGATGACGAATAGAGCTCGTTTCCGCCCACACAATACATCATCGCGTCATCACAATAGGTCTCGCAGAGGTTTTGTGCCGCACACTCGCTATCTTGTGATGCGCTGCAGGTATACGGGCAGCAGCCGTCCCCATCTGCGCACGCCCGCGGTGTGTTGACGCAACGGGCCGAACAATCCTGCGAGATGCCTTCGATTGTGTCGATCGTGCAGTCGTCTCCATCATCGCAAACTGCGACGTCGGTTGGGCAGGCCCCGGGAAGCCCTGCCGTGATGGCGCTGTCACATCCTTCATTCCCATCGACGATTCCGTCCCCACACATGACATTGGCGCAATCATCATCGTTGGCGGTGGTGCATTCCACAGGGCAACACCCATCGCCGTTCGTACACGAGAAGTTGGTGCTGTACTCACAGATTACATCGCAGCCGGCAACCGTTCCCCGCATGAGGTCGATTGTGCAACTCCGATTGTCGTTGCAATCCGGCGAGCACGAGTTTGCAGCCGGAAACGCAAACGCGGAATCACAAGTCTCGGAACCCGTTACCATCCCGTCGCCACAGACGGCCGCCTCGCAGTCTGGGTCGTTGTTCTCGTTGCACTGCTCCGGACAACAGCCGTCTGCGGTCGCGTTGCAATAGTCGATTGGAATTCGGACGCATTCCAAGGTGCAGCCTTCTGCGTATCCATCCAACAACGCGCTTTCGCAGGCTTGAGTGGGCTCACATTCAGATGGACACGGGTGCTCGGGTGGGTCGCAGGCTTCGTATGGCTCTAAGATGCCGTTGCCACAGTTTTCGGGCGCGCAGTCGACGTCGTTTCCTGGGTGACAACCGTCCGGGCAGCACCCATCGCCAGATACACACTCCGTGATAGCGGAGGTTTCACATTGCACATCGCAAGTCGCCTCAGATCCGGAATAGGTAGCAACAAAACATGCGCTCGCTGAACTGCAGTAGGATTCTGGTGAGCAAGGAGCGTCCGCCGAAGGGTCGCACGTTTCGGAGTCATCCAAGACCCCGTTCCCACATGTCGAACACTGACCGTCCACACATGAAAGTCCCTCGTCACACGCCCCACAGCTTTCGCCGCAGGCCTCGCCGCACACACGTTCCCCACACGTTTCCGAGCAGGAGTTTGCGCTGTCAGAACCGGAGTCACAGCTCAACAAGAGGAGACAGATAAACACAACGACAAACAACTTCATCAGTTACACCTTGGCTTCATGCATCCATATCTAGAGAAGCGAGATCAATGTTGCAACCAGCAGCACGGGTAGAGTTATCAGCGTCGACAAAAACAGACGCCTTCCCCACTTCGGGATTGACTTTGAAGTGACCGGGGCAAACGCGCTGAGCAGAACGGGCAAGACAGAAAGGACGACCAGAGTCGTGAATTCCTGCTCCCCGACGTAATACGCGAGGAGACACGCACTCACAAACACAGCCAATGTGGACGCTCTTGTGACAGCTGCCAGGGTTCCGATCTTGGCATCAGCAAGGGCAATCTTGAGTCCTGCGCGTCGATAGTCGGCAGCTCGGTACATTGCAATCCCCAAAAAGTGTGGGATTTGCCACCAAAACAAGAGACAAAACAAACCGACCGACATCTTGTCTATCGTACCTGTTGCCGCAGTCCAACCCATGACAGGTGGAAGCGCCCCCGCGATGGCTCCAAATGCAATCGCCCAGCCCGATACGCGTTTGAGCGGTGTGTACAACGCCAGGTACACCCAGACCGCTATGACGCCCAACAGAGCTGTAAGCAAATTGAGAGACAAAAGAAAGAACGTGCCCAGTATGAGCCCCAAAGCTCCCACTATGATCGCGTCTAATGAGGAACACCGACCGGAGGCAAGTGGCCTTGCGGAAGTACGTGGCATCAGTGCGTCCGTGTCCCGCTCGTACAGTTGGTTGAGTGCGCCACACCCGGCCACCAACAGCCCGGTTCCAACGAGCGCAACATACGCCCGTGACAGCTCGAGGGCAGGTGCAAGACACAAACCCACAGCGGTCATCATCACGTTTGAGATGACGATTCCTGGCTTGGTTAACTCAAGCCAGTAGCGCGCGCGAGATGCAATTGGCTGTTCTGTCGCTTTTGTGCTCATGTTAAACCGTGTCCAATACACCGATGTTAGGGGTATTCATAAACATGAATCATGATTTAGATCATTATGGTGTCACAAACTCCGCGGTAGTTTGCGCAGTCAGTGGGATCGCATGACCTCGATCATATCGCCGTCTTTTGTTTGAGTGCATGATTCGGCCAAGTCAGACACTTATCCAAGGAGTACGACATGTCAGAACATTATTTAAAAACGCTATTGGCCATGAGCTTGCTGTTGTTCATGGGATGCGAACAACCCGCAGAGGGCACGGATTCAACGCTCACAAAGACCGAAGCCCCCACCAAACCAGTCGCAAAAGCACCGGTGCTTGACGCTCCGAGTTCAGTGGACGTGCGCGATTGGGAACCCAAGGGTGACCCAATTCAGGCCGTGCTGACTTCACCCCCAGAGGTTCCCCCTCCCATCGATCGCGACTATCCGGCGAAGGTGATCGTGGAATTCGAGGTGGTGGAGAAGAAGATGCCCATCTCGGAGGGTGTGGAGTACACGTTCTGGACGTTTGGAGGGAGCGTACCCGGACAGTTCATCCGGGTGCGTCAGGGCGATACTATCGAGTTCCACCTCAAGAACCATCCCGACAACAAGATGCCGCACAACATCGACTTGCATGCAGCAACGGGTCCGGGTGGTGGTGCCTCAAGCTCATTCACCGCCCCAGGTAAACAGACGCAGTTCACATTCAAAGCGCTCAACGCTGGCCTCTATGTCTATCACTGTGCAACGGCGCCAGTCGGCATGCACGTTGCTAACGGGATGTACGGTTTGATCTTGGTGGAACCCCCTGAAGGACTCCCGAAGGTCGATCGTGAGTATTACGTGATGCAAGGTGAGTTTTACACCGTCGGTAAGTACCGTGAAGAAGGCGACCAGCCGTTCGACATGCAAAAGGCAATCGAAGAAAACGCGACTTATGTTTTGTTCAACGGAAGCGAAGGTGCGCTTGTCGGCGACAATGCAATCACGGCGAAGACTGGCGAAACTGTGCGGCTTTTTGTCGGAAACGGTGGTCCAAACCTCATCAGCAGTTTTCATGTCATTGGCGAAATCTTCGACCATGTCTACCAAGAGGGTGGCACACGAGCCCAAACCAACGTTCAAACCACGATTGTCCCAGCTGGCGGTGCCGCGATCACCGAGTTTGCTGTGGAGATTCCCGGTACTTACATTTTGGTCGATCACGCGCTCTTCCGTGCCTTTAACAAAGGAGCTTTGGGAATGCTCAAAGTTGAAGGGGATGAGCGCAAAGACATCTACTCCGGAAAACAGATTGATGCCAACTACATCGGCGACAAGGACCCCACACTTTCGGACGGTGTCGTCGAAAAGGCCCGCTCGACCGGCGCTTCGAAAGACGATCGCGCTGCCGCAGGAAAGGTGCTGTATCAGGGAACGTGCTCGACCTGTCACCAGGTCAACGGCATCGGCATCAAAGGTGTGTTTCCTCCGCTGGCAAAATCGGACTATCTCAACGCCGACCCGGACCGCGCAATCCAGATTGTCATCAATGGCCTGACGGGCCCAATCAATGTCAATGGGGAGCCCTACAATTCAGTGATGCCGCCAATGTCACAGCTCAACGACGACGAGATTGCCAACATTCTCACCTACGTTTACAGCACATGGGGGAACAAGGGTGCTGATGTGACAAAGGCACAAGTGGCCAAGGTTCGATCGACAACAAAACGACCTCCTGGTGCCGCGCATTGAACACTCGAATCCTACTCTCCGTTGTTATCTGCCTGACGTTAACTTTCGTCCTGCCAGCTAACGCGCAAAACCCCACCACCCAAGCAAAGGTGGGACCCGGGGTTTGGCGGCCCCTCTACCCCGCTGAAGGAGAGGAGGAGGTCGAGGTTGGCGCATTCATGCTTGATGTGCGGCCGGTCAGCAACGGAGAGTTTCTAGAATTTGTCACCCAAAAACCCAACTGGCGCCGAGGCGAGGTCCCGTCGCTCTTTGCAGACGACGCTTACCTTTCGCATTGGAGAACACCAACAGCACTCGGTGACAACGTTCTTCCAGACCAACCCGTAACTTTTGTGAGTTGGTGGGCGGCGCGGGCGTATTGTGAAGGGCAAGGCAAGCGCCTACCTCTTGAGCGTGAATGGGAGCTAGCCGCGATGGCTTCGTCCACGAAATACGATGCCACCCATGATCCCGACTTCTTAGCGCAAATACTCAGTTGGTACTCCAAACCGGGCAATGCCCAGCTTTCTACCGTCATGTCGAGGACCGCGAATCTGTGGGGAATCTACGACCTTCATGGTCTGGTTTGGGAATGGGTTGAAGACTTTCATGGAGCACTGATCGTGGTCGACAACAGGGCTGACGGTACGGTCGACACTTCGCTTTTTTGTGGCGCGGGCGCAGTTGCCGCCCCCGACAAAGGGGACTACGCCGCGTTTATGCGGCTTGGCTTTAGGTCGTCGCTCTATGCCAAATATGCCACTCGAAATCTCGGTTTTCGCTGTGCGCGAGACCTCCCGTAAGGAGAATCAAATGACGTTTCTACAAGTACTACTAGTCGCTTCGCTTTCATTACTCCTGACTTCATGTGAAAAGACCGACACTGCGCGGTCAGAACCACAAGAACCGCCGCAAGCGGAGCCAGAAAGCGCGCCTGCGGAGGCACACCAACACGATCATGACGCGCACTCGGCACACGAGCACATGGATCACAAAGTTCTACCGGCCACCCCGGTGGATAAAGGCGCGTCTGTGTATCAGCTTGATGTCGAATTTGTCGCCCATGATGGCGAAACAAGGACGTGGGACGATTTCAAAGGGAAGCCTCTGGTCATTACAATGATCTACAGTTCATGCACAACCGCGTGTCCTCTCATCGTTCAAGAGGTAAAGAACATCCTGAAAGACGCCGACACCACGAGCCTTCCGGTGTTGCTGGTTAGCATGGACGTCGATCGCGACGCTCCTGCTGCCCTCGCGGATATGAAAACGAGACACACGCTTGGTGACAATTGGACGTTGGTTCAACCCACCGAAAACAGCGTTCGTGAGGTCGCGGCCGCCCTAGGAATCCGCTACCGAAAGCTGCCTGATGGTGAGTTCAACCACAGCCAGGTCATTACCGTGCTCAACAATGAGGGCGCAATCGAAGCTCGGGCTGAAGGTTTAGGACCACAGCGTGCAGATGTTGTCGAGGCCATCAAGAACCTGACAAAAGAGTAAGTTTTTGCATTCGGACTGATCTGCGTCATCTTTCTACACCAAATACTCGCTACATTTGCGTTCAGACTTCCCAACTGGAGGCATCATGATACGAGTACAAGAAACCATCAGCGAAATCATAAGCAGATTCCCGGCAAGTGCCCGCGTTTTTGAACGTCACAATATCAGCTACTGTTGCGGCGGAAGCCTATCGCTTGAGACAGCCGCGCAGAACCGAGGGCTGGAGCCAAGTGCTCTAATCTTGGAGATCGAGCACGAAATCAAGGCTGCCGGACCTTCTGAGCTTGAGGATTGGGGCGACCGTTCAACCCCAGAACTCATCACGCATATTCTCATGCATTACCATCGACCGCTGGACGATGAGCTTCCACGGCTCGCCGCACTTGCATCGAAGGTGGCGCATGTGCATGGTCCCGCAAACGAATCGCTTCGGGCACTTTCGCGGGTTGTATCAAAACTGACCGAAGAGCTCGAACAGCACTTCATCAAAGAGGAACAGGTACTTTTTCCGGCCTTCTTAGCGGAGGGCGATACACCATTGATGTGTCCTATCGAAGTGATGCTGAAGGATCATCAAGATGCCGATGAGTTGTTGACTCAGGTTCGAGCACTTACTGATGATTATCACCTCCCCTTGCACGCCTGTGGTTCATGGCGAGCTTTGTGGGGTGGATTAGAGAGCCTTGAGACGTCGCTTCATGAGCATATCTTTTTGGAGAACGAGATTCTGTTCCCACGGTTCATCCAATCATGACCTCATGCGCCGTCTAACGTACGGCACATGCAGAATGGCGGGGCCCAAAGCTTGTAAGGCCTCGTCGGCACCTGCTCTTGTTCCGGGCAATGTGACCACCAAAGAATCCTCGATCAAACCACACGCACTACGAGATACAAATGCGCGAGGCGTACGCTCCTGGCCAAACGTCCGCATTGCTTCTCCCAATCCGGGGATCGGCACATCCAATAGCGGTGACACTGCTTCGATGGTTCGATCATCGTCCGTCAGCCCTGTTCCACCGACAACAAGAATCAACTCGAAACCACTAGCCGCGAGTTCCGAAACTCGCGTGGCAATCGTCCCCACCTCATCTGGCACACTCTCGCTGCTTGTCAGCTCAACTCCCATTGGAATGAAGTGATTGAGATGGGTCCGCACAAGTTCGCCTGTCCGGTCCTCTTTTGTACCTAAAAAGACCGCATCAGAAACAGTGAGGATAGCCGCATGCAACGGCGGATCAAAGCTGTAGTGCTTATCAAGTCTACCGCCGCCGTGATCAACAACCCTGTTTCTGCCAATCACGAGATTGAGATCATTTGGTGCGAGGTCAACCATGGTGACCGCGCAAACGCTCGCGGCGTAGAGTGCCCGTGAGAAGATCTGTTCACGAGCCACTGCGTCGATTTTCACCGCGATTGTGATTGATGTGCTATCCGGATAGAACTCAATTTCGACCGCTTCAACTTCTGCGTCTACCGCGTGGGGCAACACATCTGAAGCCCTGCGTGCGGCCAGCAGACCTGCGGTGCGAACGGTAGCAACTACTTCCATTTCGTTCCAAAAGGCTGTGGATTCGCTCGCGACAAGCGAGACTTCTGCCAACACCCAATGTGCCTGTTTAGGTGCAGATGCCACGTCTTTGCCTCTATGGTCCGTTGTCGATTGTGACGTCTCCAGTGAACACAGGGATCGCGACTTTCAACGCGATTGTGTAGACCATTAGACCCAGCGCGAAGATCCCCGCCATCACCTGCCATTCAACAAGGCTCGGCGTGTAGGGGACAATCTCGTGCATGGTACTTGGAACGAATGCTGGAACAATCAGTCCCATACCCTTCTCGATCCACACTCCAACAAGTGTCAAGAGACAGGCGACATCGAGCACCCAGAGTCTGGATTTTGCCGCTGGGCTAAGGATGAGAATCGCCGCCAAAGTATTGAACGTGATTGCCGTCCAAATCCAAGGAACCAATTCATAATGCCCATGTAGACCGAAAAACAAGTACTGTGCCGCGGCGGTATGCGATCCTCCCGTGTAGAATTCGGTGAACACCTCGGCTCCCAGAAGGAATAGATTCAACAACACCGTAATACGAAGAATGGAATGAAGTGTATGGATCGGTCCGTCACCGATATGAAAGTTGGTCACCCGACGCACAATTTGCAGAGTTAGAATGATAAACGCCGGTCCCGTGACGAAAGCCGATGCGATGAATCTGGGGACTAAGATGGCTGTATTCCAAAAGGGACGTCCACCCAGGCCGTTATAGAGAAACGCGGTCACGGTGTGGATCGAGATGGCCCAGGCGATCGAGAGAAAAACAAATGGAATGTACCAACGCTTGTCTGGCTTCTTACCCAAAAAACGTGTGTAAATGAGATACCCGCAGATGTGCAGGTTGATCAGCAAATACCCATTCAAAACGATGACATCCCAAGTTAGCATCGAGATCGGCCAGTTGAACCGGCCGATGAACGGCAGCAGGTGCCAGAACCGGTCGGGGCGCCCGAGATCAGCGACCACGAACCCCAAACACATCACAATCGCCGCGATAGCCAGAAGTTCCCCAATGATGACAACGTCGTGCATCTCATGGTCGTCGTAGACGTACGCCGGAATCACCATCATGACCGCCCCGGCGGCTAATCCCACCATGTATGTGAAGTTTGCGATGTAAAGGCCCCAGGAGACATGGTCTGTCATGTTCGTGACAATCATACCCTCGGTCACTTGATGGGCCCATGCGTTCGCTCCGACGAGCGCCACAGCTGTTAGCATCGTCATCCATGCGTAGAATTTCGCACTCCCGTCGGTCGCCAACATCAGCGAACGAAGTAGGAATCTTGGATAATCTGCCCAGTGTGTTGATGGCTTTGCTTCTTCACTAGCCATGGATTTCCTATTGGTCAAAGAAGTAGAAAAAACTGGGAACCGTGCCGACGTCTTCTTTCAAAACAAACACACGCTTGTTCGCTAGAACCCATCGGATTTCGGATTCAGGATCAAGGAGATTGCCGAATACTCGAGCTCCCGTCGGACATGCCTCAAGGCATGCTGGCATGCGGCCTTTGCGGGTTCGATGCAGGCAGAAATGGCATTTCTCCATCGTTCCTTGGGGTCGCATCCGGTTGGCTAGATAGGCTTGTACAGGGTTAATCTCTTCCGCGGGGACCTCTGGCTTTTTCCAATTGAATCTTCGTGCGTGATACGGACACGCTGCCTCGCAATAGCGGCAGCCAATGCACCAGTCATAGTCCACCACGACAATGCCATCTTTCTCCTTCCAGGTTGCCTCCACCGGACACACCTTGACACAAGGCGGATTGTCACATTGCTGACATTGCACCGGCATGTAGTACTTACCATCGGCAGGCACTTCATGATCATAAGTGGCATTGCCATGTTCGAAGTTGATGGAACCCTGCTCCATTTCAAACACGCGGATATATGAGTTGTTGGTTGCCCGATCGTGGTTGTTTTCTTTGTGGCAAGCATCCGCACATTTGCGACACCCAATGCAGGCGCTCAGATTCAAGGCATACCCGAACTTCACCCCATCAAGCGGTTTGACATCCTCGATTGAAACATCTGCGCCATAGTTCTCTTTTGTTTCAACCTCAAGGCGTCGAAGCACACTATCCATGTCAGTTTTCGACATCTCTTTATAGTGCTTTTGTAAAAAGTCATCGACCGATGTTGTTGGCTTCCACTCGGTCAACGGAGCAAACGCCCTCGCAAACGCGGCCGCGCCAAGCGTAGCTCCACCTGCTTTCAGCATCGTCCGACGACTGATTCCCGCTGTTTCTTTGGTTTCAGAGTCGCTCATCAGTGATCTGCCTCTTCCTTCTTTTTCGGCATCAGCCGGTCTCTTGGCGGTGGTGCGGGGAACATCTTGGGAAATGCTGGATCATGTGGGTCATGGCAATTCACGCAATGATTTCGCGTTCGCGGCCCCTTGTTCAGATCCCAATGGCCCTTCATGCCCCCATGTGCACCGCGTCGATAGTCACGCATCTGAGGGCCATGACACTGAGCGCATAGTAAGAGCGTATTTTCAAACGCAAGAGACCGTCCATCGGCTAATCGAAGCTGATCACGGTCTTCAGGATTGTGACAGGCGTTGCAGGTCAGATCGCCGTGACCGAACTCCATCTCCGTGTGAAATTCCGTGAGCTCGTCAGGTCGATTAGCTGGCGACTCGTTGGTGGTCGTGTGGCAAACGCCACAACGAACACCTTCAGTCCGATCACCCAATTGGACCTCGAGCGTGCCCAAGTTTCGCGATGAGACAATTTGAGTGTTGTGAACGGTTTTCTGCTCTGGTTCAGACGACAATTCGGTGACGTCGACTTTCGACGAGAAGTCCTGGCATCCCAGCGTGACTGCCATCATGAGGCCCAAGAATGTGATGAGGAAACGTCTTTGAATCGACAATGCTACACCCTGTCTTCTCCAAGAATACAACAGACTATTTCGAGGACGACCGTGAGCAATGGTTGTGCCACATCCTGAACTGTTCGCCTACCCCAACCCCACCTGAGGAAAAAATTTCGTTACAACAGTAAGTTAGGTCATTCTGAGTTTGAAGGATAATCCTTAGGGCCGCGAATCACAACCGACATGGCTGCGCGCCTTTTTTCGCACCGTCTCGTTTTGGCGCACTTTTTTCGCGCATTCAATCTCAAGCTCGAGGTGCTTTGACAGAGTGCACACAACCTACATGTGTCTAGGACGATTAAGGAATCATGTAACCTCCAAGACGGCTAACTGATATGGTACAGAAATTGTAGACGCACACTTGGCCAAACGAGAAGGTGAGGTAAGAATGCCAATCAGTGCACTTGTCTTGACGATGACCCTGGACGACGAACAACGCGAGGCCGCTTTGGTCGAGCTCGAACGCAATCCATTCAACACGCTGGGCAATCTGGTCTCCAATCAACTTCCGCTGGTTATCGAGACGAGTACGGTCGCTGAGGGTATCGAGTTGGTGCGTGACGTAATTCCTTCCATCCCGGGGGTGGATTTCGTGCACGTCATCAGTATCGACTTTTCCGACATGTCGTCGCGCGACGAGAAACTACAGAGCCGACGAAAGAGAATCTCAGATCCCATGAGGTAATGATGAGTATGGATCGACGTGAGTTCTTAAAAGCGACCGCGATGGCGGCAGCAACCACTGCGGCCAGCCGCCTAGCGTACGGCGAAACCCCTGCGCTGGACCCTTCGGTTGCAGACGAGGTCCACAGCCGTGTGAAATTTGATAAGGCGCCATGTCGTTTTTGCGGAACAGGCTGCCATCTGCAGATAGGGGTTGATCCAAACACCGACAAAGTCGTATCGATCTCGGGTGACCAACGGGCCGAAGTGAACAAGGGCCTACTCTGCGTCAAAGGCTACCATGCAGGGCTTGCGCTCTACGGCAAAGATCGGTTGACTCGCCCCATGCTGAAACAGGGCGACAAACACGTCCCAATCAGCTGGGACAAAGCAATCGACATCATTGCGAAGCGGATCCAAAAGAACCCTGCAGGATTCGCCTTCTACGGAAGCGGTCAGTGGACAATACCTGAAGGATACGCTGCGCAGAAGTTCACGAAAGGCGGGCTTGGCAACAACCATATCGACCCAAATGCGCGCCTTTGTATGGCTTCCGCAGTAACAGGTTTCGTTAGTACGTATGGCGTGGATGAACCCGCCGGTACGTACACGGATCTGGACAAATGTGATGTGATCATTACCTGGGGAAACAACCCAGCTGAGATGCATCCGGTTCTATTTTCCAGAGTGATCGATCGTCGCTCACGCGGCGAAAAGGTGACATTGATTGACATGGGCACGCGGCGTACACGGACCACGGACCACGCAACACACTACCTACAGTTCAAACCCCAGGGAGACGTCGCGATTGCGCTTGGGATCGCGCATCTCTTGTGCAAGAAGAACACGTACAGCCAAGAGTTTGTCGACAAATATCTGAACTTCCGGCGTGATTCAGATCCGCTCGAAAACCCCACCCTTCTTGGGGAATCGATGACGTTCGATGAATTCAAGAGGGCTGTGTCCGTATATACGCCCGAAAAGGTGGAAGAGCTATCCGGTGTACCCGCCTCGAAGATTCATCTGCTCGCTGATTTGTTCGGCAACCCTGACATTCGCATCACAAGCCTCTGGTGCATGGGCATGAATCAACACACCCGCGGGACTGATATTAATCGGCTCGTTCATGGCATTCACCTACTCAGCGGCCACTTTGGCCGACCGGGCGATGCGCCGACAAGTCTGACCGGTCAACCTTCCGCGTGTGGTACGGCGCGCGAGGTAGGAACGCTCGCCCACGCACTACCAGGAGGGCGAGTTGTCGCGAATGCAAAACACCGTGAACAGTCAGAAGATATCTGGAACGTGCCTCGCGGCCGAATAAATCCAAAACCTGGCTACCACACTGTGTTGATGTGGGAGAAGTTCTCAACTCCGAAGGAAGAGGGAGGTGATATCGATACCCTGTGGGTCCAGGTCACCAATCCGGGGCACTCTCTACCAAACACAGAGAAGCTGTTTTATCCGAGCCGAAAACTCGAAGACAAATTTCTCATTGTCTCTGACGTCTACCCCACGGAGTCGACACGTCATGCTGATTTGATTCTTCCGTCAGCACTCTGGATCGAAAAAAACGGCATGTTCGGAAACTCCGAGAGAAGGACTCAACAATGGTTTAAACAGGTCTCTCCACCGGGTGAAGCTCGTGATGATTGCTGGCAGACGATTGCAGTGGCCCATCGACTTCACGAGCTTGGGCACGAAGGAATGAAAGATCGTGATGGCCGATTCCTCTTCGAAATGAAGGACGAAGCAGGCAAGTCGGTGCCTGTTTGGAAATGGACGAATTACTACGACATCAACGTCGACCGTGCGCTTTTCGAGGAGTATCGAAAGTTCACAACATTGAAGCATAAGAATCTCGCTCCCTACGACGTTTACGCTGCACATCGGGGACTTCGGTGGCCTGTAGTCCAAGAACCCGACGGTACTTGGCGTGAGGTGCAGTATCGGTTTGCTGGGTTTGACGACCCATTTGTGGAGAAAGGCAAGAAGCTGGATTTCTACCACTCGACCACGAACGACGGACGCGCACAGGTTTGGTTTGCTCCCTATGTTGCCCCACCCGAGGTTCCAGATGCCGATTATCCGTTCTGGCTCTGCACGGGCCGAGTTCTGGAGCACTGGCACACTGGTTCCATGACTATGCGGATTCCCCAAACCAGACGTGCAATGCCCAACGCTTATGTTGAGGTCCATCCGGAAGACGCCGCTGAACTAAATCTGTCTTCCGGCGAAGTGGTCATCATCGAGTCACGTCGCGGGTCATGCGAGTTGCCGGTTTGGATCAATGGACGCGGTCGTCCACCGCGTGGCTCGCTTTTTGTTCCGTTCTTTGATGAGCGAATGCTCATCAATCAGGTCACCCTTGACGCGCACTGCCCAATCTCCAAGGAGCCTGACTACAAGAAATGTGCAGTCAAGGTTCGTAAACTGACGGCTAAAGGAGCAACTGATGGCTGAGCCTCAAGAGCCAACGCCCGAGTACCGGTCGACCCACGTTTTTGTGGGTGTTGCGTTGGGTTTGGCGTTCCTGGGTTTCTTTGTCGGAATCAACCAGACCTCTCAACAGATGGACGGCCTAACAGCATTTGTTCCAGACGCCTCGAAGGAGGCTCCGCACGAAAGCCTTAAAGCGCGCGGCTACGGCGAGATTTTGGAAAACCCTTTCCGCAAGAATCAGCATTGGCTCACCTCAATCGATAATCTTGCGAGCAAGACGACGCCTCAGCTAACAGCTGAGGTAGAAGACCCCGAAAAGAACAAGGAATCCACCCTGTTGATGCGCGAAGCACGTCGTGCGTACGCCGGGGCGCCTCCCACGATTCCCCACCCTGTGAAACAGAAAGGTGATGCATCCTGTGTTGCATGCCATCAAGACGGCGTCACGATCAATGGTAGACTTGCACCACCGATGAGCCATGATTTTAAGTCGCAGTGCATGCAGTGCCATGTCGTATCTCAGGCCCCCATGCAGGTAGAGAATCGCTCATACCTTCTTTCCACCGAAAACTCGTTTGTTGGGCTCTCTGAACCACGGGATGGCGAGCGTGCATGGCCGGGCGCACCCGCCACAATCCCTCATACCCTTCAGATGCGAAGCAATTGTATGAGCTGCCACGGATTGAACGGTCGCTACGGGATACGTACTTCCCATCCATGGCGTCAGAACTGTGTGCAATGTCACACGCCGAATGCGAAGCTCGATGCGCATCCGATCCCATCCAACTTAGACGCGCCCCCTCAATAACTGATGTTCTGGAAGCGTTCCAAAAATCGCGGCGAAGACGAAGAATCAGACCAATCGCCAAAGCAGGTCAGTCGACGTCAACTCCTAACAAATGCATTGAAAGGCGCGGAAGAAGTCCTGCAGGCACAGCGACCGCCTATACCAACCATACCGATTCTGAGACCGCCGGGTGCTGTATCCGAACTCGCTTTCTTAGAGGCCTGCACGCGTTGCAACGACTGCTTGAGTGCGTGCCCATATGACGCGATACGGTTGGCCCCTTCTCGCTTTCGCCACGCTGCCGGGACACCCATGATCGACCCGTTCGCAGCTCCGTGCTGGAATTGCGAGGACGCTCCTTGCATTCAAGCCTGTGACACGGGGGCGTTGGATGCGACCGTGAAGAGGACCATCGGAATTGCTCGACTTCAAACGCATTATTGCCTGGCCCATAATCGTTCATTCTGCACCGTGTGCGCGGAGCGATGTCCGGTCCAAGGGGCTATCGAGTTACGCGATGGGAAACCAAACATCGTGTCGGAAGTCTGTACTGGGTGCGGGGTTTGCCACAGCGTTTGTCCCGCGCCAGCAAATGCCATCATGATTATGCCGCTCTTGGAGCGACCCGACCCCCAGCCGGAGGAAGCCACGGATGAATGAATCCGAAGTTGAGTTCCCTGAGATGGTTCAAGGAATCCTCGATAACGAAACCGTGGAAGCTTACTTTCAAGACCTTCAGATGGCTGAGATTATCGAGGTTTTGGTTAAAGGTGCGCCGGAGACGTTCACAAAAGAAGGGAAATTCACTCTAGAGTCGGCGCGTGCCCTGTTTGACAGTGGCCAAGTGCGTGGCGTGCAGATTCGGTACCGGTACCAATCGGAAGAATGGTGGGACACGCTTATTCGAGCGGATGGCGAGGTTCGATTGGTTCGGGTGCGGCACGACTGGTCTGCCTATGACCAGTCCTAGGATCGAGCTTCACAAGAGATGTGGACGCGCCACGAACACCGCAAGGACGACGATGATGATGACCAGTAATCCCGTGATTCGCCCGAGCCAACTCGCGATTCGGCGCATTTGTTCGGCCTTGTGTGAATCTGGCACCAATGCCGATCGGGGCCCGATGAACCAATCATGGATGCCGCTCACCAACATCATTATGCTCACGGCGAGGATCTTGAATCCAAGTAACCTCAGGTGCGGGGCTGTGAAGAACTCTAAGTTCAGGACGTTCTGAAAAGATGCGCCCCATGCATGGGACATGTAAATCCCTGTTAGCACCAATAACGCGAGTGCAATCCAGCCGACTGGTCGAAACGCGAACCCGAGGCGTTTTGTGACCTCTTGCCGGTCCACTGTGGACATCTTGCGTGCCATGGGCACAGCGACTGCACCCATGAACACGACGCCCCCAACCCAGATGGTGGCGCTAAGCACGTGGACGACGACTGCGAGATCATAGAGCCAACTCATATACCTGCCATGCTATTGGTCTTCCGCTCACAAGACTTCTACATGACCCAGATCATAATGTCCTGCGTCATGTCCGATACGGTGACTTGTTGATGGAGGAATTATGGCTCAGGCACAACCCTCGTCCGGTGTTGAAGAACTCAGGATTGAGCAAGTTTGGAATCACATCTCTCACGTAGTCACTGCCCCCGAATGGCAAATCTTTCGGCCGTTGATCGAGGAGATTCGTGAGCTAAAGAAGAAAAA
Organism: bacterium; assembly: GCA_030427705.1. Taxonomy (GTDB): domain Bacteria; phylum Myxococcota_A; class Bradymonadia; order Bradymonadales; family Bradymonadaceae; genus JAUIBR01. The sequence continues at coordinate 212,042 of JAUIBR010000001.1, forward strand.
GAACGTGGTAATCTTTGCGCATAACTACCAACCAGTAGAGGTGTTTTGGGGTGTTTCCGACTTCCGAGGCGATTCATTGCAACTTGCTCAAATCGCTGCCCACAATCGATTCGAACGGGTGTTGATGGCGGGTGTGCATTTCATGGCAGAAACCGTGAAATTGTTAAGCAATACGACTGAGGTCTGGATTCCGGCACCCGATGCCGGGTGTTCGCTCGCGGATTCGATCACCGCTGATGACGTGTTGAACCTTCGCCGCGAACACCCTGATGCTGGCATTGTGACGTACGTGAACACCTCGGCCGCAGTCAAAGCCGAGTGCGACATCACCTGCACTTCCTCCAATGTGGTGAAGATAGTTGAATCCGTACCTCAGCAAGAAGTTGTTCTGATTCCTGACCGCCACCTCGCGTCCTACGCTCAGGGTCACACGTCGAAAACCATCCACACGTGGCATGGACAGTGTGATGTGCATGACATTTTCGCTGTTGATGATCTGAAGTACCTCCGGTGGACTCACCCAGGAATTCACGTCTTGGCTCACCCAGAGTGTCGTCCCGATGTCCAGACCTCTGCCGACTTCGTGGGTTCAACGAGTGCATTAGCGAACTATGTACACCAGCATCGTCCCAAGAAAGCTGCATTAATCACGGAGTGCACAATGAGCGCAAATGTGGCAGCACAATGCCCTGAAGTCGAGTTCATTCAACCGTGTTCTCTCTGTCGACAAATGCGGAAAACTCGTTTGGAGACGATTAGGGACGCTCTGAAGAACGAGTCCCATGTGGTCGACATCCCAGATTCCGTGGCCCCACGGGCACGAGCGGCGATCGAAGCGATGTTAGCGGTGTCGACATGAACGACTTGGATGTGCTGATCATTGGCGGAGGGTTTGCTGGGATTCTCACAGCCCTTCACTTATCTGGACTTCGTGTCGGATTGGTCCATCCAACGGTCATTGGCCACAAGACCAGTTCAATGTTGGCACAGGGCGGGCTTGCCGCGCCCGTCTCCAAAGAAGATTCCGTAGAATCGCACATTCACGACACCATGACCGCGGGCGCGTATCACTCTGATGAAACCATCGTTCGTGAGATCATCTCCGCGGGTCAATTCGCTGTCCAAAAGCTGACGGAGTATGGTGTTCCATTCGAAACCACAGAGGATGGAGAGTTCCAACTTAAACATGAAGCTGCCCATCAGCACCCAAGAGTCTTGAGTGTGTCTGACTCGCAAACCGGAAGGGCGTTGATGGCTGCGCTCTTACCGCACCTTCATGCATCCGGCGTCCAAACGCTGGAAGGTTGGACGGCGCACCAGCTCCTATCTTTGGACGGCGAAGTCTGTGGTGCGATCGTCGAGTGCCGCCAATCTCGATTGGTTTTACGTGCTCCGGTGGTGGTGCTCGCAACAGGTGGGGCGTGCGGCCTTTGGCGGACCTGCTCAGGCCCACCATCAGCTTGTGGTGAGGGGCTCTCGCTAGCTCACGCTGTTGGCGCCCATGTGCGCGATCTCGAGTTTGTGCAGTTCCATCCGACCTCAACGCAAGTGAACGGGCAAACGGTTCTGTTAACTGAGGCTTTGCGTGGAGCTGGTGCGGTCATCGTTGATCAGCGCGGCAATCGTGTCATGGAAGGCCAACACCACGACCTCGACCTTGCGCCACGTGATGAGGTAGCGCGTGTTGTCGATCAGTATCGTGTGCACAACGAACCTGTGTTTCTTGATGTGTCTGCGGTATCTGAACTCCCTACGCGCTTTTCTATCGCGAATGGCGTGGTTTCTGAAATTGATAGCAAGAGAATCCCGGTTCGTTGCTGCGCCCATTATCACATGGGCGGGGTCGCAACGGACCTCAATGGTCAAACAAGCATTCCTGGATTGTGGGCGATTGGGGAAGTTGCAAGCACTCGTTTCCACGGGGCAAACAGACTGGCCAGCAATTCGCTATTGGAGATTGCAGTGATGGCGCCGCGAGCCGCCACCGATATTCGACGAAAACTTCGAAATCGGGAACTTTCTGCCGTCGGAGGCCCTTGCGTTTTTCGCAATCGAAGCGGCCCTTATCGAGAGGAGGGCCTCGAGTTAGTTCGGGCTTGGATGGATGAATACGCGGGGGTCCGACGTACGATACGCGGGCTTCAAACCCTTCGACACAGTCTCGGTACACTCACAACCACGCCCGCCGTTTCTACAGCACGCCTCATCACCGACGCGGCGCTTGCACGCAGACAGTCGTTGGGGGCGCATCACATTCAGCCATGATCTAGGTCATTCGATGCTCGCAGTTAGCACTTAGAATGCGGTCAGTCGTTGAGGTGGAGGGTTCATGAAACGAGTTGCGGTCATCGGTGCCGGTATTGCTGGTGCCAGTGCAGGATTCTTGCTTAAGAACGCTGGATACGAAGTCCAAGTCTACGAAGCGTCGAATCGATTGGGCGGTTGCATGGGAAGCTATATCATCGATGGCTTCACCGTCGAACGTGGACCACACCTTTTCATGGACTCTAGTGGGTCACTTCGGCGCCTGGCTGACGCGTTGGGTATCGGTGACGAACTCAAGGAGGTGGGTGCGATAGCAAAACGCCGATATGTCGTGTGTGATGGAAACCTGACCGTGATTCCCACCAACCCACAAAGCATGTTTGCCACGCAAGCCCTTTCAACAAGCGGCAAACTACGCGCGGCTCTGGAACCCCTGATTCCAGCGCAAAAGAACACAGGATCCGAGAGTGTAGCGGATATCGTTCGACGCCGATTTGGCGATGAGGTCTTGGCCAACCTCATCGATCCACTGATTTCTGCAACACAACTCGGGACTGCAGAAGACCTCTCATCTCGCTACGTGCTTCGGGGTTTGCGCGATCTTGAACAAAGTGATGGCTCTGTGATCATCGGGGGAATTCGATCGATGCGAAAGCGCGACCAAAATCCGAAAACCGTGGCATTTCCGAAGGGGTCATGGGTGGTATTGGAGGGGCTCCGAGAGGCGCTGAAACAAGAACTTCACCTCAATACCTTGGTGAGACGCGTGCGCCGACGTCGAGACGGGTATCAGATTAGTTTTGGTTCAAACAGTGGAATCCACGTCGAGACTTTCGATCACGTTGTCCTCGCCGTCCCCGCATGGGCGTTGTCGTACATCGATTTTGATTTTGGCGACCGCACGTTAACGGGACTGTCTGGAGCAGGCAAGACCCCCTACGCCCCAGCAGCACTGGTGTCTCTCGGATTTGAGGCCGACCAAATCGAGCACCCTTTGGACGGATTCGGAATGCTCATTCCCTCGCGCGAACGACGACGCCTGTTGGCGACGATTTTTGCATCATCTGTCTTTCCTGACCGTGCCCCAAAGGGAAGCATACTGCTCACGTCTATCTTGGGAGGTACTCGACGACCATTTGATATCAGTCTATCAGACGAGACATTGGTGCGTCGGACTCAAGCCGATCTCTCCAAGATTCTTGGAATTGAAGCAAAACCCGTCTTCTCCCACGTCGCGCGGCAGGAACAAGCACTTGCGCAATGCGATCGAAATCACCATGAACGATTGACTGACCTCAAGAACACGCTCGATAAACTGAGCGGCCTGAGTCTCATTTCCAATTTTGGCGGGAGCGCCTCTGTTCCGTGGCTTGTGCAGCAAGCCGAACAAATACTGCACGACATCAAGTCCGGCAAAAACAACCGCCAATGTGCTACTTGAATTGATCTGCGAGCTCTTCAAGCACCCCAAAGTCAACCACAAGAAAACCATCGCGTTCGGTCCTCAATGGACCTTCCTTGTTCCACTTGCTCATGATCCGAATGGCCGTTTCAACGCGAACGTTGATGAGCTCGGCGAGATCGCTACGTGACAGCGCGATCGGAATGTGGACTTGAACGCCTGTTTCCGTCTTTCTGCGAACGCCGAGCTTCTCCGAAAAACGAACAAACAGCATAGCCAATCGCTGCTCAGCACTACCGGTCGTTAACTCATGAATACGTCGCACCAAATCTGAGTTGCGGATCATCATACTGTTGATGACCCCCTCCATCAGTGATCGGTTATCAGACAGCAAGGCAAAAAAGTGATCCCGGTAGATTTCCAACACCGTTGTGTCGTTTAGCGCGATCGCCCCTGCTGGATAACGTCCACGACGATACACGGCGATTTGCCCCACTGCATCACCTTCGTCAAACACCCCCAAGATAGTCTCACGCCCATCATTTCGATACTTCACGACCTTGACTTGGCCCTCGACAATGAAGGTAAAGTTGTGTGCCTCTTGTCCCTCTCGCCAGAGCTCATCGCCCCGCTCAAAATTCTTCCAGATAAAATGCGAAGTTAAGGGGGCCAAGACGTTTGAACTCACCCCCTCAAACATGGGTAAACCAAGAAGAGATTCTAGTTTGTCCATAACTCACCGCTCAAAAGGTCAACTGATCGAGATCATAGCATCCTCGAAGGTGGTTCGTAGAGTTGAATCAGTTCGGTAACCATGATGGAGAATGCCAATGGAGCGTGCAAACCCGGAGTCACTGAGAGCGGATCTCGCACACGGTCACAGCCGAATAATTTGGCTGATGGATGAATTAGATGCGCATCTCGAGGGTTTAGCATCTGACCCAACGGGGGCCGAGTTCATCGTAGAAGCGTTCCAGGCATATTGGACCCAGTTCAGCGATGACCTTCGCGAACACATTCGAGAAGAAGAACAGGACTTGTTCCCACTCGTGCGTCTTCATGCCACGGACTCCGATCTTTCGGGACTCCAAGGCCTTCAAGACGAGCATGCTCGACTCATTGGTGATCTTGACGCCTTTGACGTGATCGCAGACTCCTTTTTTGCGGCTCCGAAAGGCCAGAACGTGAGTCTTGTAGCCAAACTTCAGAACTTGATGGAATCTATTCGTGTGCATCTTGTTGAACACTCAAGGAACGAACGCCGATTCCTACGTGATGTTGAGACACGAATCGCAGACACCTGCCTAACCTAGCTCCACGATGACGCCCAATGCCCACTTCAACCAAGAAGAGCATCGACCTTCTAGCTCCCGTTTCCAAAACCAATCCCCAGAAGGTTGTGCCTTTATGGAGCAAGGGGTTTCGCCCCCTTTTTGCCCTTGCGGCGTTACACGCTGTCCTGTTCCTTCCCATTTGGCTTCTCGCATATTCCGGCCGAATCGACATCGGATCCTACTGGATACCCTCCGTCTGGCATGGACACGAGATGGTGTATGGGTTCGTTCTTGCTGTTATTGGTGGCTTTCTTCTCACTGCGGTTGGCAACTGGACAGGGCAGGAGACCGCGATCGGAAGGCCACTCATGGGGCTCTGCCTGCTGTGGTTAGTCGGTCGCCTCGGCGTTCTGGCCTCTAGTGTGGTGCCAGGTTGGCTCGTTGCCGTCCTCGATCTGTTATACGTACCAGCGCTGGCCGTTGCGATCGGCCGACCGCTGATTCGAACGAAGAACAAGCGCAATCTGATGTTCTTGGTGATTCTGACGGCGTTCTGGGCGACGAACCTCTGCATGCATCTCGACGCACTCGGCGTGCTCGAACACGTTGCATCGCGCGCTCTCATGTTCAGCGTGGACCTAACGTTGATCGTGACTCTGATCATAGGTGGACGGATTATCCCGTTGTTTACTCGCAATGCGACAAACCAAGCCAAGATCCGGAAGAGCCCGTTCTTCGATCGGGCGGCGATCTTCCTAATGGTCGTGGTCATGGTCGCCTCGGCAACTGCCGCCGCCCCAGCCATTACGGGAACGGTAGCGGTCCTAGGCGGTCTTGTGGTTCTGCTCAGGATGCGATCCTGGGGATCCATTCATACAGTTCGACATCCTATTCTGTGGGTTCTTCATCTTGGGCATGCTTGGATTGGCATCGGCCTACTCTTGCGGGGTGCGGCAACCTTTGGCCTTGGCATTGCATTGACCTTCGCGGTGCACGTCCTCACCATCGGCGGCATCGGAACATTGATTATTGGTATGATTACTCGAGTTGCACGGGGCCATACCGGGCGAGCGCTCAACGTGACGAGACTTACCACATTTGCATACGTCCTTATCTCATTCGCGGTGTTTAGTCGGGCGCTCATCCCCATGATAGTCCCAGATATGATCTGGACCGGATACATCGCCTCAGGCGTCGCGTGGAGTGTCGCATTTTTGATCTACCTATGGCGATATCTACCCATCCTGGTTGCACCACGCGCGGATGCCTGAGTTACTCACGTTGCTCCAAAGTTCTTGATGCGGGGCCATGCATGGACCGCGAAGAACAAGAACGCCAATACTTCTAGGATCCAAACCACCGTATGGATGTGCAGATGAAACCAGCGAAACCCAATCGCAGTTAGGCTAGCGGCGTTTAAAGCGAGGATGCTTACAACCGCAAGCCAAGCACGTGGTCGCTCCCTCCCGAACCTAGGAAGCATCCAATAGGCGACGGCGATGATGATCTGAACAAACCAACCAAACAACATGATGTGAATGTGGACGTGCAGCAATCGCGAACCGACGCCATTAAGACCCACTGCCATGTCGATCATCATCAACATGCCCACCGTAATCCCCACAACAAACCAACACAACGCTGCGCGAATCCCATAGATGGTCAATCTCGGCATCATGAGGGCTTCCCTTTCACACGCGGCCAGATATTGATAACAAACGCCATCCCACCGAGCCACTGAAGAACCGCGGAAACAACCAGCAGCCACAGCCAAACATCGTTGGGCCAAAACACACGTGCGGGCTCAGCCACGGTCCTCAACAACAAACCGACGGAAAGTCCCCCAAGGGCGAACCAAGATAACCACTCGGCCCCACGTGGATTCGCCTTAGATGCTTTGGGGAATAGCCACAGAGCAACTCCCACAATCATGTGGGTGACCCATCCCACCACGAACATGTGGACATGTGTTGGTAGCAGAATGGGAAGGAATTGTGCGCCCCCAAAGGTCATTATTGCACCAGCCACAAGAGCAAGCGCCAACCAGACCAAAGATATTTTGACGAACAAGCGGCTTATCGTGGGCATGAGCTTGGAATGGTGTGCTGGAAAAGGGGAAACCAACGAGCATTAATCCCAAGGTATATTGCCCCAACTGGCAGTACAGACGCCAGCGCAGTCACGACTAATCCTAGCTCGCGTGAAACGAACGATGGCCAAAGCCCTGTGGTGGGCAGAAGCGCCACCAATGCCAACACAACCATTGGCCTGACAAGTGAAGGGTTGATGTCTGTCGACCACCGCAACGAGATGTGTTCGACAAGGGTGATCGTCACGAAGCCCAAAAGCAGGACATGCAAATAGGGGATTCGGAGCCCAAGACCAAGGACTTCGGCGGCGCTTTCAGGATGAACAAGCATCAACTTTCCACCACCCAATACCAACAGGAACGCCCGTGCCAGATGGTCGTTTACAGACGCCGCAAAATACAGCCCACCCAGTCCGATACACAACGCTGCTATAGCGCCGACTGGACGCAACGATTTGGGGACAAGGTCGATGGGGAGAAATGCCAAGAACTCAAATGGTGTCAGTACAATGATCATCCCCAACATGCATTTGCTTGCGGCTTTCCACCGATCGCCGTTTGTGGTCAAAACGAGCCCCAACACGCCGATCATTAGAAAACCATCAACGTAAGTTGTTAGGAAGAACTCTACCGCAGCGTGTTGGAGAAACATGTCTTTGTTACCCATGCCCGTCAACGCACCACGCGCCCAGGCGCCAAGCGATCCCAGAACCAATAGAAATATGGCCCCATCCCAAGCCCTTACTGCCAGCGCGTTTGTCGTGGTTTGAACCTCCCCCCGAATGCGAATCCAAGCGATCGCAAACGCATACCACGCGAACATGCTTAAGGTAGAAAAGATAATCGAGAGCGGAACTCTGGCCGACCCGATTTGAACGGGCTGATAGCCCGAAACCAAGAAACTTGGAAAACTCAAGAGCCCAAGTACCAGCATGGCCCGTAGGAAGACTCGAATCTTAGGGTCGGGTGTTGCGTTCGATGCAATTAACGCGGCCAAGGCGGGTGTCACCCAGCTGAACAACATCAAATGGGAATGAGCCCGGCGAAGGTTTGAAAGATCCAGAGTCTCAAAACCCACCAACCCGGCTCCCGCCATGCGTAGAACAACGCCAGCGATCGCCGCCAAGAGGAAACACCAAAGGGCGGCTCGAACCTCCATCGAGTATCCGGTGTCCTGGCACACTAGTTCACCCTTCGCTCTCCAAGTACGCAACGATATCACGTACTTCTGCCTCTGTTAGATTTAGATTTGGCATCGGGGTCTTGTTGTACTCTTCAAACAGCTTCTTTGCGGCAGCGTCTGTTTGCACCATCTTGTCGGGCGACTGAATCATCTTCGTTACCCAGTCTTTTCCACGCTTGGCGACAACTCCCTTAAGAGGTGGGCCAACCATTTTCTTGTCCATCTGGTGGCATGCGTTGCAGGTCTTTGCGGTAAAGAGTTTCTTACCATTTGCCACATCGCCTGAAGCGACCTGCTTGGAGGCGGCACCTCCCTTGGAAGCAGACTCTGCTTTCTTGCTGCATCCAACTCCAAAAACCAAAGACATACCGACGAGGGTGAGAACTATGAGGTTGCGCATTTCTGAACTCCGAAAAAAGAAGACACGAATCGACCTCATCGTAATCGTGATTCATGCCTCGGTTATGATCGAGATCACCAAACCATCACAAAAAGTTCCTTTGGACGCCGAGAGAGAGATTTACACCTGCTCTTGGGAGGTTCTTTCCAAGAAACATGTTCTGGCCTGCCGACAGGTTTAGATCCCACCAAGGAAAACTCAATGAACGCCGAAACGTGATACCGGTGAACAGCTTACGTGAATCACTGTCGTTCACGGGTTCACCGTTAAGATAGAGCGGCGACTGAATCGTCACCTGTGCATGCACTCCCAACGACCAAAAGATGCTACCCTCGTACATCCACCCCATCCGGAATTCCCATTCTGCCCCAGATTGCAGCTCAATTGGGTTGGCTCCCTTCTCACCCATATGCGCAAAGTGGTACCGATATTCCGCGGAGACTCTGAGAGCATTTGAAATGGTGGCAAACTTCACCAACTTCAGGCCTCCGGATAGCGTCGACCCGCCCGTACTTGTTGCGTCCGCCAGAAGAAACTCATCGCTATCAGTTGGACTCCGGCCAGTCGCTATCGTCCCGGCAACGAAAACCTCCAAGAACGGTACCCAAGAATCAATTCCCATCATCGGATCTTGAAGCAACAGAAACCCACTGCTCCAGGCCAAATCGCCTACACCAATGGCGGTTGAATCAAGCACATCCGTTGCGCGATATTGGAGACGAACAGGTGCAACCCCGCCGACTCGAAATCGTCGATCAAACGGACGAATGCCACCTGCAATCGTCAAGACAGCATCGGTCGAACTCAAAGACTGGTAACCTTGAAACCCACCGTCCCCGTTCGAATACCCAAGACCATGTTCGACCCCCATTGACATGGAAACCATGGCGTAGTGGCACCGCCCAACAACACCCGCGTCGCCGGCTGAGGTTGCGCTGCAACACGCCTGACCAAGTACATGCGATGGCCAAACCAACATAACGGCATAAACCACCCACAATCCAGAAATGACTGTAGAACGCATCCCCTATTCAACCTCCAAGTCAAACTTGAACTGGCGGTCGTCGGTGTCGACCTTTACTTCCCACAACCCAGGCATGTTGAAGGTGATCTTGGTTTCGTAAACACCCATTTCCACCTCACGTGTTTCGGTCGGCTTCATCGTCCCGTGACCATGCATCGGCATCCAGGCCTCGACATCCAGAAATGACGGAGTCACCACAGAAACGTCATCCTCGAGCTCAAGCATGAATCGCTCCTCTCCTGCGGTTAGAGGACCTGTTTGTGGCGTGAACTTCAGTGTCCACCCATCCAGAACTTGCGTTTGAGTTTGAATTTGCGTGCCTTCGTCGGTGGTCGTGTCACCGCAAGCAATCGAGACTAAACTCGAAGCGATAGATAAAGCTAAGATACGTGCGTTCATTACAACCTCGTATTGGTACGTAGTTTTTGACGGTCAAGAACCATGCGAAGCTCCCGAATGTTCGAGGTCCCGCCTATGCCCTGCCAAACAATGCACCCCGTCGGATCAAGTAACAGCAGATACGGCAGTGCTGGTGGTGCTGCGTCTTCCAGCCAAACTTGCTCCGGATCCCATAGTGACGAAAAGCGCCACCCTGCCTCAGCAACGAAACGACGAACGTGTTCCAAGTTGTCTTCGGAATTGACACCGACGAGCCGAACCGACTCATATTCTGTTAACAACGATTGCAGTGACTTGATGGAACTCAAGCAAGGACGACACCAGGTCGCCCAGAACTCGACCAAGGTCCAGCCAGAATGCTCCTCTTGTGCCAGCTGTGGTCCCTCAACAGTAGCGCCTTCAAGTTCGAGGCACTGTCCATTCTCAAAACTGACTGCAGGGACACTGACAAGTAGTAGGAACGCTGTGAGTATTATCTGAGTTGATCGCATGAAGGCCTCCTGTCGGCCGCAGCATACGTCGCCAGACACCCCATGTTTATGATCCTGATCAGTCGGTTCACCGGTTTCGGTTTGCGTCATCGTGGCTATCTGCGATACTGATTGTATGGCGAGAAGTTACAAAACATTGAGCCATCGGCGGGATTCATTGATTTCAATCGCATCAATGGTCTCTTGCGTACAAGCTATTGCAATTCTGTCCCAACTTGATCGCGATTTTTCGGCATCGCATGCTGGTGGATTCTTCGGTTGGATGCTGTGGGGATTCGCCGCCACCGGGTTTGTCGTGTTCGCAGTAACCACGCTCACCCAACCACGTGGCTTTGGGCTAGCGATGGTGGCCTACCTTGTAGGTGGGTTGCTCTTGCTTTCCGGAGTTCCCGAGCGTCAAGCCCACACGGTCTACCGAATCTCCTGCAATGTGGGACAGAATGCAGCGGCTTGCGAGGCCGCCAGCAAGTCCGCCGATAGTTTCGGGTGGTTGCATTCAGCAAAGGTCTACGAGCGCCGAGCAAACAACCTTCGTGAAGACCCACGTGATTAGACCAACACGCTAGACCGAATCACAAACTCACCGCCTATGACATGCATCATGTCGTTGCGCGCCAGCAGGCTTTACACTCCAAACGCTTTGGGTCCCATCTTCTGGAGTACAGCATGAAGATTCTGATCATCTCATTATCGACTGTTCTTTGGTTTGGTCTTTCGTCTCATGCGTTTGCTCAAACACCGCAACCTTCTTCCAAAACCAGTGATAAGCCGGAAGCATCGGGTTCCGAACCCGCTTCGTCGCCAGTATTCAGTTTCAATGCTCGACTACGCCCACGATTGGTTCTGCGAGACAATCACGCATTTGGCCTTCCGGAGGACGAACGCAATTACAATCGCGGCGACAATCAGGACCTAGGAACACTGCAAGCCAGGCTCGGCACCGGCATCTCGTACGGAAAACTCTCCGCCGAGTTCCTACTCCAGTACGCAGGCCGCAATGGCCTGACAGGCGGCAACCAACTCACCGACCCCACGTTGGGGATACACGTTGCGTTCGCTAAATGGCAGGCGCTGGAGCAACTGGCAATCCAGCTCGGCCGATTTGAGATGAGCTATGGCGCCCAACGCGTCATCGGTTCAGTTGGGTATCATCAGGTTGGACGCGCGTTTGATGGCGCTATAGTGCTCTTCAAGCCCTCCAAGACGATTGCCGTAGACCTGTTCGCCACCAAGTACATTGACGAGTTACTACCCGAGCGCGGTGTCTTTGACGGTGACGCGTTTTTCACCGGACTTTACGCCACATACTCCGGCAAATGGAGCGACACGGTCGCCATATTTGATGCCTACGCCCTCTATGACCAACACCGTCGCGCAGACGGGGACGGTCTTCAACGAAACCTTATCACGCTCGGCGCAAGGGCGAAGGGCTCGCTATCGCTCATGGATCTGGAAGTCGAGGGCGCATTCCAACCCGGAACGATGTGCGTTCAAGATATGAATGGTTGCACGGACATGGACATCGATATCTCAGCGTGGTTCTTCGATACCGAGCTCGGGGTCGGCGTCAAGAAACCCAACAAGCTACGTGGCTTTGTTGGATTCGGAATGGCCAGCGGTGATGACCCAGACACGACCGGTACGTTTGAAGGCTACAATCATCTTTATCCGACAGCCCACAAGTTCCTAGGCCGAATGGATATCATCGGGCCACGTACCAACATCCAGGAGATTCGAGCCGGCTTCAATTGGGAGGCATGGATCGCCCACGGCAGCCTAGTCTACCACGACTTCAGCCGTTTGATGCCAGAGTCGGAACGATCAGGCGGGGAGCTCGACCTCACGGTGTGGTTTCACATCATTGAAGGTCTGAAGTTCGAAGCGGTCTACGGGCTGTTCCTTCCTGATGAAGGACTTTCGAACTCGGACACTTCACCCGAAGGCGTTGCCCATTGGACCTCGTTGACGGCGGTTGCTTCATTCTGAGCACTACGGAGGATCTGTGAACGAACACGACCCGACGATCGATGCAGCGTTCCTTGGCCCCATGGCCGAGAACGCCGGATTATTGGAAGAATGGATGGTTCAGGCCGTTCGGGACTACGCGTATTGGCGTCGAAATCTCCATCCTGAAGACAAAGCTGTAATGGGAGCTGCCCGGGAGTTTGACCTCGAGTATCTGAAGGTCAAAGCTGACACCGAAGATGCCCTTCGACGGCTCGCGGCGCGGATGAAACGCTCGGTGCCGTGGTTCAGCCCAAGACATATGGGGCACATGGCATCCGACCTCTTGATGCCGGCGCTGGTCGGCCGTGTACTAGGAACCCTCTACAACCCCAACAATGTGTCCACAGATGCCGCCGGAGCAGCGGTCGAAATGGAGCTCGAAGTCGGGATGGACCTCGCCAGGATGTTTGGCTTCTCCACAGCGGATCAGACAGCGATGCCCTGGGGCCATCTAACATCCGGCGGCAGCGTCGCTAACTACGAAGCGCTACGTTCGATGGAAGCACTGCGCCTGTATCCACTTGCATTGGTCGCAGGGATGCGAGACGCAGGCCTCGCGCCTGAACACACCGAAATGACCGACGTTTTGGGCGAATTGACGTCGTGGCGACTGATCAATGTATGTGTTGATGACGTTATGCCACTTCACGCAATGGCGATGCAGATTGCGCTGAACAATGGTGGTGGAGATGCCGTGGCCACACTGCACAAGGCCGTTGAGAACCAGCGGATAGAGGCCATCGGAAGCGTTGAATTCTTCCGGCGTCATAATGTGGCTCAACCCGTGCTACTCGCGCCGGTGTCGGCCCACTATTCATGGGCGAAGGGCGCGAAACTAGTAGGTCTTGGAACACATCAGATCGTACACATCGACGTCGACGAACGGATGCGCATGGACGCGCAGTCGTTACGTGAGAACCTTGAACGACTGCTGGCCAACAAGACGCCCGTTCTAGCGGCGATCAGCGTGTACGGGACAACGGAATTTGGAACACTCGACCCAGTTCATGCGGTCGTCAAAGCACGGGAAGAATTCGCAGAACGAGGGCTCGCGTTTGGCGTCCACGTTGACGCAGCTTGGGGTGGATACCTTGTCAGCGTCTTTCGAGATGCAGACGACTCTTTGTGCTCCCCCGAATTGATGAGTGAACGGTTCCGGTACTTCCCATCCTCAGAAGTCTATGAAGCCACGCGTGCGCTTAACCAGGTGGACTCGATCACCGTTGACCCGCACAAACTGGGGTTCATCCCTTACCCAGCCGGCGCTTTGGTCTTCCGAAACCGCGAATGGGCTAGGCTCCAAGCGCAAGCCGCGCCGTATGTTTTCGATGACCAAACTCAAGCGATCAGCGACACACCCTTGGCGCTTGAGGATCTCGGGCGGTATGTCTTGGAAGGTAGCAAACCTGGATCGTCGGCGATCTCGGTTGCCGTCGCGCATGACGTTTTCCCGCTCAACTGCGACGGATTTGGCAAAATCATCGCTCAGACCATTCGCGCGTCCGAGGTGTTTCATGACAAGTTTCTGGCCTTTACCGATGAGATTCGCGATGTCGCCACGGTTGTAATGCCGTTCGAACCCGACACCAATATCGTTTGCATCGCCCTGAATCCTGCGGGGAACGGCGACCTCGACACCGCAAACCGTTTCACTCGAAACGTGTTCGATTCCATGCGTTTCTCGGCCGATGAGCCAGCGCAACTCCGGGATTTTATCGGCTCATTCACGTCTTTCGACCAGAGCCGGATGACCAACGAGGTCGCTCGACGCTTTGAGCGCGAACTGCAGTTGGACGCCGGGACGTTGGAGAGGCATCCTGAAGCCCACGTTTTCGTGCTGCGGCACACCTTGATGAATCCCTGGTTACTGCGGCCAATCAACGACCATGGCAAGGATTACATCGACATGTACTTCGAATTTCTGGCAACCCAAATCCAAATGCAAAGCAGCGTATGCCTGACATCAACAGAGCTTCAACAGTGATGACTGCTCGCGATAGCCGAGTACGCCCTCTGGCAAGCGTTCGGACTCGAAGGCGCAAAGTCTTACCACTGGTGCCGTACGCAGAACGCGCGTAAGCAAGAGGTCAAAAGAAACCGGACAGTATCCATCATGAATATGAAATTCAGATTTATCATTCTGGCTCTTCTATTGCTGGTGCCTCGAGCAGCGTCAGCACAAGACAAGCCGCAGATGATCCCACTGCGCAATACGGACGCGGTGCGCGGATCGGATGATGCGTTGGTGACCATCATTCAATACGGTGACTTCGGGTGCCCATACACTCAGCGGTCGGCCAAGACGATGAACCAGGTCTTGACCGACTACCCCAAAGAAGTTCGTGTCGTTTACCGCCACTTCCCGCTGCCTTTCCACAAGACCGCTGACGAAGCTGCCGAAGCGGCCATTGCCGCTGGTGAGCAAGGCAAGTTCTGGGAATTCCACGACCACTACTTCGAGATTGGAGCAATGCAGGTCAGCAAGTCTGACGTTGGGGCGCTGCAGCAAGACGTCGCTCGCGCTTTCAAGCTCGACATGAAGAAGTTCAATGCGTCGTTGGATTCTGGGAATCCCAAGAAGATGGTCGAGCGTGACATCTCGGAAGGTAAATCCTACGGCGTGCGAGGTACGCCGGCGTTCTTCATTAACGGCATCTATCTGAGCGGTGCCCAGCCCCACGTGAAGTTCAAAGAGATTATCGACGACCAGCTCAAGGTCGCACGCAAACTCAAGAAGAAGCACAATCTCAAAGGGGATTGGCTCTACGCGAAGGTCGTCGAAGAGAATCGGAAGAATCCACCGGCAGGCGGATCAAGGCCTTCCATCAAGAAGGCGCAAGAGAGCGTCGTTGCCCCTGTCGGCAGCATCAAAACAGGGAAGTCTCCCACACTGGGCTCCAAAAACGCTGCCGTTCAGGTCGTCGTGTTCTCGGACCTTCAATGTCCGTTCTGCAAGCGGTTCGTACCGACCATGGAAGCCATTCACAAAAAGTATGGCAACAAGATCCAGATCGTCTTCAAACACAACCCACTGCCCTTCCACAGGGAGGCTGAGCCTGCCGCCCGAGCCACGTGGGCTGCTCACCAACAAGGCAAGTTTTGGAAGATGCATGACCTGCTATTCGGCGCCCAGAAGAGCTTCAAAGAAGCAAATATGGACACCCTCATGGAGATGTATGCCGAGCAGCTCAACCTCAACATGAAGAAGTTCAGAAAGGACTACGATTCAAAGGCCGCGAAGGACGCCATCCGAAACGACCAAGACCTCGCGGTGAATGTCGGCGCACGCGGCACTCCAAACACGTTCATCAATGGCATCAAGGTCACAGGGGCTCGCGCCGAAACCGAGTTCACCACGCTGATCGATGAGCAACTCGCGCTCGCCAAAAAGCTCGGCAAGAAGAAGCGAAAGAAGGGTTCTGCGCTGCGTGATTTGGTCTGGGCGGAGAACGTCAAGAACGCCGACAAATATGCGAAGCCAACCAACGCTGCTCGTCCAAAACCCGCTGAGGTTGTGGACGTCAAAAAGCTGAAGAAGGGTAAGTCATTCGCAAAAGGGTCGAGCAAGGCAAAAGTCACCATCGTCGCGTTCAGCGACCTACAATGTCCGTTCTGCCAACGCGCCTGGATTACCGTGAACGCCGTACAAAAGAAGTACGGCGATAAGAAGGTCCGCATTGTCTACAAGGCCTTCCCGCTGCCGTTCCACAAGCAAGCGGAAGAAGCACATCGTGCGGCAATTGCAGCCGGCAAACAGGGCAAGTTCTTCGACATGGTGGACCTGATTCACGGCCGCTATCGCGAGTTGCGGGAAAACCCCAAGTTCGCGGAGCTCTTTGCTGAGGAACTCGGCCTGAACATGAAGAAGTTCAAGAAAGACCTGAACTCAAAAGAGACCGCCAAACAGGTGCAGGAAGAAAAGAAGCAGGGTGAGGCAGTCGGCGTGCGCGGTACGCCCGCCTTTTTCATCAATGGAAAACGACTGGTTGGTGCGCAGCCGCAGCAGAAGTTCGAGTCGATGATTGATGAGGAACTCTAAGCTCCGAGATACATCGCGAGTTTAATCAAATCTGCGAAAACCCCGCCGGCAGTGACTGCCGGGCCGGCTCCAGGTCCCTGAACAACCAATGGGTTCTCTAGATAACGCTCGGTTGTAAACTGGACGATATTGTCGGTCAGTCGAATCCGCCCGAACGGATGCGCTTCTGGGTACTCTTCCAGTCCGACGGTCGCATTGCCCTCGGCATCCACCGCGCCAACAAAACGTAACACCGTGCCGGCGGCCTGCGCCGCCTTGAGCTTGTCGGCCATGGTCTGGTCCAACTTGGGAAGCGCTTCCAAGAACTCAGGAACACTCAAGCCGCTGAGCTCATCCGGCACCAAACCAGTGACCTTTACGTCATCCAACTGGAGTTCCTGCCCCATCTCGCGCGCCAGGATCACCAGTTTTCGGGCGACATCCATTCCGGAGAGGTCGTCACGTGGGTCAGGCTCGGTGAAGCCCAGCTTCTTGGCTTCCAGCACGATTTCCGAGAATGGCTTCGAACCATCAAATGAGTTGAACAGATATGACAACGTGCCCGAGAAGATACCTTCGACGCGGTGAACATCGTCACCAGTGTGCACAAGGTCCTGCAACGTTTGGATGATGGGCAGGCCTGCACCGACGGTCGTCTCGTAGAGGTAGTGACCGTGCACCTGTGCGGCGACATCTTTGACGTGTCGGTAGTAGTCGTAGTCGTTGGAGTTCGCCTTCTTGTTCGGCGTGATGATGTGGATCCCACGCTCTAACCAATCCGCATAGTTCTTCGCGACCGCATCGCTCGCCGAGCAATCAATAATGACAGCATGTGGCACGGAATCGGTTTTGATGAAATCGGCAAACGCGCTCAGGTCACTAGGTTGAGCGTCTTCGAAATGGTCTTCCCAGTTCGTCAGACTCATCGCCGACTCGCTGAGCACCATCTTCGACGACGTCGCCAGACCACGGACACGAAGCTCAACGCCAATCTCGTCCACCAGTTCTGGAGCCTTCGTGGCAAGCTGCTCCAACAACGTGCTGCCGACCACGCCCGTCCCGATGACGCCAACCGAGAGACCCAACGCGCCAAGATAGAAGCCGGAGTGCACCGCCTTTAGGGCACGCGCAGATTCTTTTGTATCGATAACGATGGAGATGTTTCGCTCGGATGAACCCTGCGCGATAGCACGAACGTTGACGCGAGCCTGGCCAAGCGCGCCAAAGAACTTGGCCGCGATGCCGGGGATACCCGCCATGTTGTCACCGACGAGCGCCAGGATCGAGCAGCCCTTAATGACCTCGACCGTCTGAATCTGACCGCGGTGTAGCTCCGCATAGAATGCCGTCTTTACGGCATCCACCGACGCCTCGGCTTGCGATTCCGGAACTACAAAGCAAATGGAGTGCTCAGATGAACCCTGAGAAATCATAACGACGGAAACGCCGGATTCGCGAAGGCTTCCGAACAAGCGGCTTGCGATACCAGGCACGCCAATCATCGAGGTACCCTCGACGTTAATCATCGCCATGCCGTCTACCGTCGCGATGCCTTTTGGACCGAAGCCGCTCGCATCCACGTTGTGGATTCGCGTACCCGGCGCACCTGCATTGAACGTGTTCTTGATGAAGATGGGGATGTTCTTCGCGACTGCCGGTGCCATCGTCGAAGGATGGATGACCTTCGCGCCAAAGTACGCAAGCTCCATCGCCTCGTGATAGGACATGGCGTCCAGTACGACAGCGTCGGGAACTTCGCGCGGATTGGCGCTCATCACGCCGTCGACGTCCGTCCAGATATTGATGACCGTCGCATCAAGCAAGGACCCAAAGATGCTTGCAGAGTAATCGCTGCCATTTCGACCGAGCGTAGTTGGAATACCGTCGACGTCCGATGCGACAAACCCGGTGATGACGACAAAGTCCTCGTCCCGCGTGCCCAACCAATGGTCGATATTTGCCTGCGAGTCCTCCCAGCGCACATAGGGTGAGGGAACTCCGGGATCGACGACAAGGACCTCGCGAGCATCGATCCACGTCGCGTTTAGCCCCTCATCAATCAGATGGGCAGCCAAGAGCTGCGCCGACCAGACCTCACCAAAACCCGAAACCAAAGAAAGGGCGTTCTCGGGCGTGGACTGCAGTAGCCACAGTGCTCGTAAGACGTCTTCGGTATCGTTGAAGTTGGCCTCGAAGCGTTCGACCAGCAGTTCGGCATTGGACTCGGATTTGACCAGCTCACCCACGGTCTCCAAGATCTTGACGTGAAGGTCTCGAAGCGCCGAGCGATAACGAATATCGCGGGCCGTCGCCAACTCCACGAGTTCGATCAAGGCATTGGTTACACCCGCCATCGCGGAGACGACGACCGCTGAACGTTCTTCGTGTTCTCCACGAACAACCTTGGCAACGTTTCGATAGCGTTCGGCGCTCGCGACGCTCGTTCCGCCAAATTTGTGTACTTTCCACGCCATGGATTCCTCGGCCATTGCATTGAATTTGGGCAGTGTTTATTGCGCGCCGGCGTTTCGTGCAACCTGCAAGAGTTTCGGAGGCCATCTTTCAATAGCCTCACCACGAAACGTCTCGCCCTCGATGGCGCACCGAAGCGCTTCGATGGCCTGCGCGGCTTCGGATTCCTCCAAGAAGCCTACGGTGTCGACACCTGCTTTGCCCGTTTCGTAGGCCTCAGTCGCATCTTCATTGCGCGCAATCTGCAGGTGCCCTCGCTCTGAACAATAGAGTGCCATCAGGTACTCATCGGGGGTGTTTTCCAGCCACCCGATGATTGAGTCCAAGTCTTCATCTGCAGATGAATACTGACCCATTCGCCTCTTGAGACGTGCCCGGTAGACCCGGCCAAACGCCCACATGATGGCTGCTTCATGGAAAATCTCATTGACCAGAACGTAGTGTTTGAACGCTTTCTCTGGTCGTCCATCGGCAGCCGCGACATCAGCCGCGAGTAGGTGATATGCACCCTTGAAGTGCGCGACGTGTTGGTGCTGAAGTAGCGCCTCGCTTTCTCGAAGATAGCGGACCGCCTGGTCGTAATTGCAAAGTAAGAACGCGCAGTTCGACAACCCCCAAGCCAAAAGCGAGACTGTGCCGAAGATTCGGTATTCTCGGGCGATATCGATGGCGTGCAGGAAATGCTGCTCAGCGTCTGCGACCTTGCCGACCTCCACCAGAATCATGCCGACAGCCAACTGTTGGAAGCAGCTGTCCAACGGATGGCGCGCAGGCGCGATCGCCATCCCGTGATTTACCGCTTCGATGGCTTCGTCAAATCGTCGCTGCCCGCGTAGCGTCGAACTCAGAAACATATAGGTTCGCGATGCCCGAAAGTGGTCCCCGGCTTCGATGAAGCACTCAATGGCGGCGCGCACGTTTCGCTCTTCTGCTTCGAGGTCAAATCGATCAACCGCGATGCTGGCCCTCGCCATATGGGCCTCGGCCTTGAGCATGGGAGTCCACTCCACAACACGATTCATCGTCTCCTGGAAGTCGGCCTCGAGGTCTTTGTCCTCCCAGTTTCGGTTGGAAATTGCGCGCAGCCGGAAATAGGCCCAAAGACTCACGTCCTCGATTTCGTCCTGCCGAGCCAAAACGACATTCGTGATCGATGCATCGTGCACCCGCCCCATACCCAGATGGCTCAACGAGTTGACGATCCCGTACACAAACTCGAAGTCGATGGAGTCGGCGAGCTCGCAATAGCGAATTGTGGTGGACGTCAGCTTCTCGATATCACCCATACGAGCGGCATCCTCAGCCGCTCCTTTGTAGTACTCGCCAGCTTGGGAAGGCAGGTGCGCCGCTTCAGACATGCGCGCCATGGCGAGCGGATCCGGCCGGTCGTGACAAACGCGCAGGGCCTGAAGAGCTCGCGTGTTCAATTCAACGCAGGTGGCTTCATCCAAGCTGGCCACGACCGCTTCTCGAACACGTTGGGAACGGAATTTTAGTTGAGGATGGACGACCAAGATCTGCCTTTTCACCAGCTCGCTGAGTGCCTCATAGGGCGCAGAGACCATCTCGTCCAAGGCCCGAGCCGTAAGCTGGTCGGCCAGCACCGCCGCCGATTGTGCCACCTCCAATGCCTTCGGGTGCAGGGCTGAAAGCTCGGTCCCGAGCTCCTTCGCCAATAGCTCCGTCATCGGTAGGACGTTCCCAAAATTGCCCTGACGACCAACTTCCCAGCGCCCACGCTCGTCTCGACGAATGAACTGATGCTCGACCGCCGAGTGCGCCAAATCGATAAGGTAAAATGGGTTTCCGTTGGTGTGTGCGTACGCGACATCCGCGTGGCTGCCCGGCACGGCATCCAGGGAAAGCATGGTAGCAATGGCTTCGGTGTGCTCCTCTTTGGAAAGCGGCGGCAGGGTCAAAGAGACTACCTGCTCATGGCTAAATGGCGGTTCGGGGAATGTCCCAGGGCGGTACGATGCGACGATCGTCAGCTGTTCATGCCGCAATGCGGCATCCTGACACCATGCCTGAGTCGCGGAATCCACCGCATGATAATCATCCAGAAACAAGGTCGTCGGTCCCGCCGACCGGAGGTGATAGGTCAGTAGCGCATCGATACTGGAGATTCGCATCGCATTGAGCACCGCCGGCGAAAACTCACCGACATTCGGCAATGGTTCGATCGGCAGCTTAGACAAGACGGGGCTAAACGCCGCCAGGACTTCAACGGACCCAGCGACCTCGTCCATGATATTCGCGACACCCCGATAGTGGTCGGTGAGCAGCTCGAACACGGACTCCATTGACGCCAGAGGTTTGGTCGAGTCTGCCCGGGTCGTGAGGATGAATGTGTCGCGGGCAAACCGCCGCGCGATCTCGTCAAGGAACCGTGTCTTTCCGATCCCCGGTTCGCCTTCAACGCAGAGCACCCCACCTGGGGTTGCAAAGAGCTCTTTGGCAGCTTCAAGCTCTTCGACACGACCCACAAATGCCGGTGTGGGGATGTACTTCGGTGCTTCATATGGCGGAGGCTCGTAGCCCAAAGCACTACGCAATATGCGGTCTACATCAAATGCATAGCCAGGTCGCCGCTGGGGCACCTTACGAAGAAGCTGGCGCAACATTGTCGACAGCTCCAGTGGCACGGTGGGGTTTATCTCGCGAATGTCAGGCGGATCTTCAACCAGTTGTTTGTGGAGAATTTCCAACGGGTTGTCGGCCATAAATGGCGGCGCTCCGGCGAACAACTCAAAGAGCATGCAGCCAAGCGCATACAAGTCGGCGCGTGCGTCCAAAGACTCACCAATCGCCTGTTCCGGAGCCATATAAGCCGGCGTTCCCGCTCTTCCGATATTGCGCGAAACCCGCTCGCGGCCTCGACTTCCCGCAGCGCCGGTTGAAATTCCAAAGTCGACCAAGACCGCCTGTCCGTTCGGCCGGACCAAGACGTTATCTGGCTTCAAGTCTCGGTGGATGATGCCCTTTTCATGAATCGCAGAGAGCGCACTGCAAACCTGCAGAAACACATCGACCAAACCAAGCCACGAATCATCTGTACGACTGACGACATGCGCAGGCGCAGCCTCGACGCCCTCGCTGCCGTCAAAGCGCAGCGTTTGCCAGAACCGCGTCGTTGCGCCCGTTGTGGGGACAATCAGCGTCTTATTGTCCGATTGCAGCAGTTTCGAGAGCGACGTGCCGTTGATGTACTCCATCGCATACCAAGGATCGAACGCGTCGAGGTTTGAATCCACGACCTTAACTACCGATGGATGCGAGACGGTCTGCAACGAACGTACTTCTCGGCGCAACGCTTCGCGCAGTGCCGGGCTTGGTTTCAGCAACCGTTTGAGCGCGACTAACTCACCGGTTCCACTATGCCGCGCGAGGTCGACCACCCCCATCCCGCCCTCACCGAGCCGGGATTCAACGATGTACTCCCCAATGGTTGTCTTTGTCTGTTCCGAGGTAGCCATCATCCAAGCCACTGAAGGAAGGATCGATGCTACGCAAACACACGATTTGGCGCAAGCTGCCTAGCTTCGCGCCCATTTTCTCTTCGCGACGATTTCTTGCACAAATTCGTGCGTAGACCACGACTTATCCGTGAACAAACGATGATGAGGTTTCTGATGAAGATCTTGTGGGTAGTGAAATTCTTGGTTCTCGGATTGATTTGCATGGTGTTGGTCGGTTGCGGCGAGCCAGGTAGCGGTGTGTACGATGAGCGCGACTTGCAGCTCGATAACTTCGCGGCCATCGAAGTCACAGGATGTGATGTAGATCGCGTGGTCATGCGACACTGTGATTGTCCCCCGCATGCCAAAATTACCGGCGACGACAATCTAATTGGTTACGTCCAGGTCAAACAGGACGGCGGCGCCGTCAAGGTGGTCATGGATGAATGGGTGGATCCTGAGCTTGAGCTCCGCGTTGAACTCTATGGGCAGGGCGTGCACGACGTTCGAATCTCGGGTGAAGGAAACGTCGAAGTGCACGACGTTTACGGCCAACGCTTTGAAGCACGCATCAGTGGAGAAGGCCGCATCGCCGTGAGCGGTGAAGTCGACCACGCTGACATCCGAATTTCAGGGGAAGGCGAAGTTGAAGCCTATCGTCTGCGAACCGGAGTCGCCGATATTGACGTTAGTGGCGACGGGCATATCGAGATTTGCGTCCTCAACTACATCGATTCCGACGTATCCGGGGATGGACTCGTCGAATACGCATGCGACCCTTCGGTCGTGGAGAGTGACATCAGCGGTGATGGAAGTGTGAAGGCGCGAGGCAACTAATCGTCAACGTCGCCGATGTCACGGCCAGAGATGACGCTCAGCGGCTCGGTGACGACAGGATTTCGTCGTGATGTCGCTTTGGCATCGGAGTTCTTCATCAAGAGCCAGCGTTCATGCGGGTTTTCTTCGATGCGCAAAAGTGTGAAGCCCCCTTGGAGCTTCTCACCCTCGATAATGAACTCGAGTTTGCCTTCATTAAGGCATTCCATCGCGCTCATCGGTTCACCGTCAAGAACTGGCAGCGAATACGGACCCGAATCCCAAACGATGACTTTTTCCTCGGCGCCCGAGCGTTCTGCAATCCCCTCGAATTCGATGTCGAGGTCTTCCTTCACAGGAATCGCAAGCCGCTTAATACGCGGGTCTGGGGACGGCCCCTTCGGCACCGCCCACGACAATACCTTGTCCTCGACCTCGAGCCGAAACACGTAGTGGAAGTCGACGGAGTCGTGCTTTTGAATGGAGAATTTGGGCAGTGCGTCACTCATGAAAACTCACTTCGCGCAGATAATTCGCGGGTTATGACGATTGCGTCACGCTTGTATACAACTTTCTCATAAAGTGACATTTCCTGTCGACTAATTCCGTGATCGTGGTATGAGGAGGGTGTCTTGAAGGCAATTGAAATGCAAAACGACCAGTCAGTCTGCGGACTTACGACGTGATTCGGAGAAATTTTCTTTGATTTTGAAGATCCTGTGCAAAGATCCGTCTGACGGACACAATTTTTACCTTAATGCCATGGAGGCATGAGGACTTTGTTCCTTAACCAAAAGGGGAGTTACGTAAATGCGTACACTTAGAATTCTCATTGTTATGGTTCTCGTTTTGGCTGTCGGAAGTGAAGCTTTCGCACAGCGTCGTGGTGGTCTTGGCGGAAAGTACTCCGCACGCTACATGACCGCAGCGAAAGGCAGCGTCTACTTGATGGCTGGCCCACAGACGTCGCAAGGCTTGGCGGATTCGCTGGGCGGCGGCCTCAACTTCACCAACTACGAGATTCTCGACGAATCACTTACGTCGGTGGATTTCAATGTTGGAGTTGCATACGGCATCACGCCAAACATCGAAGCAGGCCTTTCGCTTCCACTTCACCTGACGACTCTTGGTCTTCCAGAAGGTGCAGAAGACAACAGTGATGCGCTCACAACGCTTCCTGTCTTCCTTACCTACGGAAAGGTCATCGGTGGCAACATGGACGTTGGTGTCCGTGTTACGACCTACATCCCAATCGCTGACGGCGCTGGCTTCACCATCAATCCTGGTGTGCCGTTGAACGTCCGCTTGGGAACGGGACGCTTGGAAGCAGGTGTCTTCGTGCCAATCACGATTCCTGACGCTCCAGAAGGCGTCGAAGTCGACAACCAGTTCGGTCTTACCGTTCCAGTTCGCTACGGCTTCAACGTCAACGTCAACCTCTTCGCAGGTCTGCAAACTGGTTTCCTCAAAGGTGACCTCGCAAACGGCGAAAACGACATCTTCATCCCACTCGGACTCTTCGGCGGATACACGCTGCTCGCTGGCGGAAGCGTCATCGACCTCACCGCTGAGTTCTCATGGGACCGCTTCCTGAACGTCAACGCTCCTGAAGGCGGCGACTCGGTTTCGGCAGGCAACTGGCGTGTCGGTATCGGTGCAAACGTTCAAATCGACCTTATGGGTGGCTAATCCAACAGGTTAGAAACAAAAAGCCGGCTGATTCAGCCGGCTTTTTTTTTGGGCTCGCTTCGGCCTGCGGCCTTAGAATTCGGCCTGCGGCCTCAGAATTCGGCCTGCGGCCTCAGAATTCGGCCTGCGGCCTCAGAGTTCGGCCTGCGGCCTCAGAATTCGGCCTGCGGCCTCAGAATTCGGCCTGCGGCCTCAGAATTCGGCCTTGCGGCCTCAGAATTCGGCCTGCGGCCTCAGAATTCGGCCTGCGGCCTCAGAATTCGGCCTGCGGCCTCAGAGTATGATCTGAGCGCAGAGCGCGAACTCTGAGCGCAACGCGCGAACTCTGAGCGCAACGCGCGAACTCTGAGCGCAACGCGCGAACTCTGAGCGCAAAGCGCGAACTCTGAGCGCAAAGCGCGAACTCTGAGCGGCGCAGCCGCGAACTCTGAGCGGCGCAGCCGCGAATAATGTTGATCTATACTTGGTTATTGAATACGGTTGGCGACCTCGCGGCCTCTTTTGGCCCGCGTATTGCGACACGAATGAGACTGATTGTTTCCATATTCGCCGCGTTCCTCGTGGCTATCCCATCGATAGCATCCGCCCAACTCTGGGCAGACGGCGGAACTGCGCAATGTGGAGACCTCAACGAAAGTGCACTGGGGATTTCTCAACCAGACGCACAACCCCAACAACCTGATTGCTCCTCGGTCAGCGACGACGATGTCGACGACCCCAGTTATAACTTCTGCTTTGCAGATGCAGGCGACCCGGTCTCGGCGCTACCGGAATTGATTGCGCAGAAACAGGCTGAAGCCATTTCCGCGAAGATCCTTGAGGTCGCCCAAGAACGGCATGAAGTTATCGTGCTCTCACAACCGGAAACCAAGCAAACCGAGAAAGCTGTCATCGTCAAACGTGTTCGAACCGCCGAGTGCTCGAGCATTGATATCACTTGCGAACGACAACCCTACTCACCAAGCGCGCTGACCCTCCAGTCGTTGGCCGCTCCCCCTATACTTCCAATGCTGCAACTCGATGTCGACGCCAATCCTTTGGCCGACGTAGCGCAGCGACACACGCCAAATCCTGGACTCGCTCCGGCCGATGGAATCAAGAACGTCCTTGTTCCACCTCCCGATATGGCGTAACACGCCGTCCTACGGTGTGATTTAGCAACTATCGTTCAGTTAATAACGGGGTTCTCATCACAGGCGTTGTGCTTGTGTGAACCCATATAGATTCGAATACGAATACTCTATAGGAGAGACCAATCATGGCTCATGATAACTCAGGAAACGGAACTATGCTTTTGGGCATGGTGATTGCCGTCGTCATCGCATTTGCGGGCGGCTACATGCTCGGAAACAACTCGCAATCGGCTGCTGGTGACGCACCAGAAGCTGCTGAAGCAGGCGCTGCAGCACCAGCTGCACGTGGCGGTGTCGCTGGCGACAGCGACAAGATTCCCGTCGGAAACAGCTACGTTCTCGGAAAGCCTGACGCACCGATTACGGTCGTCGAATTCTCTGACTTCCAATGCCCATACTGCTCACGCGGTGGCGAGACGGTTAAGCAACTTCAAAAGAAGTACCCCAACGACGTCAAAGTCGTCTTCAAGCACTTCCCACTGGCTTTCCACAAGGAAGCTAAGTCCGCTTCGATCGCAGCAATGGCTGCTGGCGAGCAAGGCAAGTTCTGGGAAATGCACGACCTGCTTTTCCAAAACCAGAAGCAGATGAAAGGCGCTGACATGAAGGAGCTCACCACGGGCTTCGCAAAGCAGCTTGGCCTGGACGTCGCAAAGTTCCAAAAGGACTTCGACAAGCCAGAGTTCGGTCAGACGGTTGACGCTGACATGAAGCTCGGCTCATCGCTCGGTGTTCGCGGAACGCCACACTTCTTCGTGAACGGTGAGCGCGTTTCGGGCGCTCAGCCAATCACCAAGTTCGAAGAAATCGTCAAGAAGCAGCTTGGCGAAGCTAAGCAGATGCTCGCTGCAGGTACCACCAAGAAGGACCTCTACGCGAAGATGGTTGCTAAGAACTTCAAAGCTGCTGAAGCTCCACAGCCACGCGGTCAGCAAGCACAGCGAATCGAAATGGTTCCTGTCCGACCAAACACCACGACGGCTAAAGGCAACACGAAAGACCCACTGGTCACGATCGTCGAATTCTCGGACTTCCAATGCCCATTCTGCACGCGCGTTAACCCAACGCTCGACCAGGTCATGAAGAAGTATGGAAAGGACGTCCGCATCGTCTTCAAGCAAAACCCTCTTCCTTTCCACAAAGAAGCTGGCAAAGCTTCGGAAGCTGCTCTTGCAGCTGGCGAGCAAGGCAAGTTCTGGGAAATGCACGACCTCCTCTTCGAGAATCAGAAGAAGATGAAAGGCGCAGACATGATGGAGCTTACCTCCGGTCTCGCTCAGCAGCTCGGACTCAACATGCCTAAGTTCAAGGCATACATGGAGAGCGGTAAAGGCGCTGCTATCGTTAAGGAAGACCTCGCGCTCGGCCAGAAGGTCGGTGCTCGCGGAACGCCTAACTTCTTCGTCAACGGTGTTCAGCTTGTCGGCGCTAAGCCATTCGGTGAGTTCGACGCACTTATCGGAAAGCAGATTGAACTCGCGAAGAAGATCAAAACCGAGAAGAAGCTCTCGGGTGACGAGCTCTACGCTGCTGTCGTTGACCACAACAAGAAGAACGCTCCAAAGGCTGCTGCTCCACCAACCCCTCAGCAACCTGAGCCAAAAGTGGACGTGAACAAGCTGAAAGTGAACGGCTCGTACACCAAAGGTCCTAAGAACGCGAAAGTGACCATCTACGAATTCTCGGACTTCCAATGCCCATACTGCTCACGAGCAAACGCTTCGATCCAAGAAGTGCTCAAGGCATATCCAAAGGACGTTCAGGTCGTCTTCAAGGCTTTCCCACTTCCTTTCCACAAGGAAGCTGAACCAGCTCACCGCGCAGCTCTCGCTGCTGGTAAGCAGGGCAAGTTCTGGGAAATGCACGACAAGTTCTTCGCGAACCAGAAGGCTCTTAAGACGCCAAACATCTGGAACCAGTACGCACAAGAAATCGGCTTGAACATGGACAAGTTCCAGAAAGACTTCGATAGCGCTGAGATCAAGAAGCAGGTTCAAGACGAAATGGCGATGGGTAAGACCGTTGGCGTTCGCGGAACCCCAGCATTCTTCGTGAATGGCAACCGCATCGTTGGTGCGCAGCCATTCGCTAAGTTCAAAGAAGTCATCGACGCAGAACTCAAGTAGTAAGTCGCTGCTGCGACTTTCTTCTTGCGGCAAATCTAAAAGCCGGCCTTAAAGGCCGGCTTTTTTTATTGCCGTGCTCGGCTTCGCCTCGGGGCTCGGCATCGCTTCGCTTGCCTCGGGGCTCGCGCTTCGCGCTCGGTTTGGATTGGAGTTGGGCTGGGATTTCGAGTTTCATCAAAATGTGAAACCGAAGGAGCGAAGCGACTAAGCCCCGAACGAGGCCGTAGGCTGAAGTGAGCCCCGAGCGGAGCGAAGCGAACGTGAGACCCGAGTGCGAAGCGCGAGAACCGAGCGAACGCGAGAGTGCGTGACATCACGCGCTCGAGTAATTACATTGGGCGCCGAACAGCATCGGAGTCCCAATGGCAACCGCAGCAAACACATCTGAAGCCGACCTTCGGGTCATCGAAAAGTACAGTCCGGTCACCGGCGAAAAGCTCGGTGAGTACCACATCTCGACCCCCGAAGAGGTCGAAGAGGCTGTCGCCCGCGCGCGAAAAGCGTTTCCGGCCTGGCGAGACCTGTCGCTAGAAGCACGCATGAAGTACATGCGCAAGGTTGCTGAGGTCGTGTCTGAGGATGCTGATTATCTGTGCGCCCGTATCAGCGAGGATACTGGAAAGCCATTGTTTGGCGCGCTCCTAACGGAGCTGATGACCATCCCGCTCTTCATCGAACACTACGAAAAGACCGCGCCGAAGGTCTTGGCGCGCAAGAAGGTAAAGAACCCGCTGCTGCTCTCCACCAAGAAGAGTTACATCGAGTACTTCCCAATGGGCGTGATCGGCATCATCTCCCCATGGAACTTCCCATTCCAATTGGCGATGTTGCCTGCAATCTCTGCGTTGATGACCGGAAACACGGTTGTCCTCAAGCCCAGCGAGGTCACACCGATTTCCGGTGAGATCGTCGCGGAAGTTTTTGACCGCGCGGGCCTTCCGGAAGGGGTTTTCAATTTAGTTCAGGGCGACGGGTCAACCGGCGCTGCACTGGTTGAATGTGACATCGATAAAGTGTTCTTCACTGGTTCGGTCGCGACGGGTCGCAAAGTCATGGCTGCAGCGGCGAAGAAGCCGATCCCCGTAGAGCTAGAGCTTGGCGGAAAGGATGCTTTCATCGTCTGTCACGACGCCGACTTGAAGCGTGCAGCGAAGGCTGCCGCCTGGGCGGGTTTGGCCAATTGCGGCCAGATGTGTACGTCCGTTGAGCGCATCCTGGTCGTCGAGAGCGTGCACGATGAGTTCGTGAAGCATCTGCAGGAAGTTGTCAGCGAAGTTCGGGTTGGTGCTCCTGATGAAGACGTCGAGATGGGTCCCATGACGTTCCCGAAACAGCTGGATACCGTTGAGGCACACATCAAACAGGCCAAGGAAGCAGGCGCTGAAGTCGTCCTGGGTGGTCATCGGATTGACCGCGACGGCCAGTTCTTCTCGCCGACCATTGTCACCAACGTCAAAGACGACATGGATATCTACGTTGAAGAGACCTTTGGGCCAGTGCTGCCGGTCATCAAGGTTAAGGACGAAGAGCAGGCCATCCGGATGGCAAACGACCATCAGTATGGGCTCACCGGCTCGGTCTGGACCAAGGATATCAAGCGAGGACTCAAGCTCGCGAGCCGCATGGAGAGCGGGCAATGTTCAGTGAATGATGCTGTGCAATCCGTGGGCAACCCAGCCCTACCATTTGGTGGGGTCAAAGCCAGCGGCATTGGTCGATACCATGGCGATGAAGGGCTTTTGAGCTTCATGCACCAAAAGGCCATCATGGTCGACTACGGCATGATGGGGCCGGAGCCTTTCTGGTTCCCATACAAAGGGAAATATCCCGAGCTCATGGGCGCTTTTAAGTCGCTGATGAAGGGCAATATCCCGAAATCGATGTACAAACTCCTAACCATGCCCAAGAAATCGAAGTGACAGACCCATCAGGGCGACTTGAGCTTCCCAGGGGGCCTCGAAGCGGCGATGCATTCGTGGTCGACGTAGTCGACATGGATGCGCGTAAAGGCCGCGGTCTGGCTTATCTTGAAGCTGATATTGGTCCACAGAAAGAGCCACGTACCTACAGCGTCTTGGTACGAAAAGGCGTTCCAGGTGACCGTGTAAAGATTGGCGTCGAGGCGTACAAGAAGAGCCGCATGGAAGCTCGAATTGATGAATTCGTCGAGCCGTCTCCCATGCGTGTTGAACCCCGTTGCCAGCACTACGGTCGGCGCGAGATACCCGGCAAAGGGTGCGGCGGATGCACGCTGCAAGCACTCGATTATCGGCACCAGCTCATCGTCAAAGAGAAGATGGTCAAAGGGTTAATGCAGCGCGCAGGCATTGACCCAGGCTTGGTTCATCCCACGCTCGGCATGGCGTCCCCCTGGTACTACCGTAACAAGGTCGAGCTCTCGTTCGGGGATGACCACGAGCGGCAATTTGCTCTCGGTTTTCATCCCACCGGATACAAACACGATGTGTTGGCCCTCAAGGAATGCCATCTGATGTCTGAATTCGTCTCGGCATTTGTGCCTGCGGTTCAGCAATGGTGTGCCGAACAGGGTCTCGAGAAGTACCACCACCGGTCAAACACGGGTTGGCTGCGAACGTTGACGATTCGCGAGGGCAAACGAACCGGCGACCGTATGGTGGAGCTGACCACCACACCTGACCCCAATAGCATCGGTACCGCGCAGGCGTTTGCCGACTTCGCGTTGGGTTTTGCCAACAAACAAAATGACCAAATCACGAACATCATCTGGACCCAGCACCACGCGCAGCGCGGAAGCAAGACCTGGTTTGAGCATCAGACGCTGCATGGCTCAGACACATTGCGTGAAGAACTACATTTGGGTCGCGAGCTGAGCTTCGAGATTCACCCCCGGGCGTTCTTTCAGCCAAACACCCTTGGTGCCGAGATGCTCTATACAAAGATCATCGAACGGGCCGAGCTCAATGGCGCGACGTTGCTAGACCTGTATTGCGGAACAGGAACCATCGGCATCGCCCTCGCCGGTTCTGCTAAAAACGTGGTGGGGGTGGATATCGTGCAAGGCGCAATCGACAACGCCCATCGCAACGCCGCGCAGAATGGCGTCGAGAACGCAGAGTTCATCTGTGGAGATGTCGGCGCGATTTTAGACGCGGACCAATTGAAGGGTGATATCGCGGTTCTAGACCCGCCGCGGGCCGGGCTTCTGCCCAATGCCCACGAACACTTGGATGCGTCCGGTGTCGAGCGCTTGGTCTATGTTTCGTGCAACCCGCGGTCTCTCGCTCGGGACTTGGTCAATCTCCATGAACGGGGATGGAAGACGCATAGCATCGAGCCCGTCGACATGTTCCCGCAAACCCATCACATCGAAAATGTAGCCCTACTGACCCGCTAGAACGGGTTGCCAGTTGGGTAATTCGGAACGACCTTCGGCCCGCCATCTGTATCCGTGATGGCAGTCACTTCCCCAGTCACTCCGTTGACGACCGCAACCTCCCAAAGATCGCCCTTGAGCAAAGCTGGCGAGACGAATTCACCCACCATATTGCCACCGAAGAAAACGCGAACGGTGGCTTCCGTGTCTGCTGCTCCGTTATCCGCGTAGTACTGAGCCGCAATGACGTATTCGACATTCTCCGGGACGGAGATATTGACGTTCTCTGGCCCAAGACCATCGGTGTCATCGATGTCCTGGCTAGGATTGTTGAGGTCGCCAGTGGCACCCCAATCAGGCGCTGGATTGCGCCAATTGCAATCGAAGCGTGAATGGAACCAAGGATCGGCCTGACCATTCATATCAACGTCTGGCATCGACCCATCGTATGCATCTGGATGCACAACGTGCACATCCATGTCGGACATGTCCGTGTCCCAAACCAACTGAACATGGAGGTCACCTATCATGTTGTTGGTGTTGTTGACGTTGTTCACGTTATTGACGTTGTTGACGTTGTTAACGTTGTTCAGGTTTGTGTTGTTAACGTTGTTGATGTTGTTGGCATTGTTAACGTTGTTAACGTTGTTCAGGTTGGTGTTGTTAACGTTGTTGATGTTGTTGACATTGTTAACGTTGTTGACGTTATTGGCATTGTTAACGTTATTGGCGTTGTTCGATCCCTTCTTGGTCACCGAATCACCGCAGCCAATGGCCATCACCAGAACAATAAACAAGATTGAGCGCTTCATTCGAATTCCTTGGGTTGCGCGCAGACTGTTACAAAACGCCATCCTTAATCCAACTGAAACAATCTGAGAATTTTCGCAACGATCACAAACTGCGGACGATAACGAGGGGGCAACACACTCAGGAGTGCCCATGGAATCGCTTGTTATCGAACCGACCCCGCTCAACATCGCAGACTGCGACCCGCCAGTTTTCGCGACCGAGGCTTCGCCTTTCGAAACACTACTAAACCAGAAGCTCAAAGACTCCGAAGAGCAGCTTGGCGGCCAGACCGACGACCCCGAGCTGCTGGACGATGAAGCGAGTCTTGAGACCCCCGAATATCACGTTCAAACCCATCAGCTGCAGCCTGTAGCCGACGTTGATGCAACTCCAATCACCCCGCACACAGACCACGAGGTTGTCGAGAATCTCATGACGCAGATGGTCGAAGACGGCCAACTTACGCAAGATGAAGACGGCCGGCGCGTGATGCTTATGCGCCTTAACGTGCCCGGCCGCGGCGATGTTCGGGTGAGAATGTGGCATAAACCCGAAGGTTTGGACTTGAAACTCAAGGCAACTGATGCGAGCACCGAAAGACTACTTCGCACGAATGCTGACCAGCTTCGACAAGGACTGGCTGATCGTGGGGTGAGACTTTCGAAACTTGAGGTCTAATTGACACAAGCTCGTCCATATCCGTTTGATAAGCTTGAGAAATACTCTCGCACGCAGGCTCAAGCCACCCGAACGCTGTCGTCTTTCATCGGCGGCTCGGGCCACTCGTTCGAAGCGATGCTCAACCATGTTTCGAGCCTCACAGAGTCGACAATCTCCACCACATTTTTGGGCATTCAATCCGTAGAACCGACGACCGTTGGAACTCAGGATGCTGGCTGGTTTGGTGTGCTGCGAACGCCGTCAAACGCCCCGATGCTGTTGCATTTCGACCCATATCTGGTTGCCTCGTGGCTTGCGCCCGTTTCCGAGGGGTTTCAACTTACCCAACCCCTCTCTCAGCTTGAGCGGGGGGCGTTGTCATTCCTCGTCCTGAAGTTCTTGGAACCACTGGCCGAGAACGGAACGGCGGTCCCGACACTGAGCCTGTCGACGCCGGTTGCCGCGGATTTGCAGCGTGAATGGGCGCGCCTCGGTGAGCTGTTTCGGCTGAGCTGGGTGGTGACCTCCAATGGAACGGCCGGCATCGCCAGACTCTGGGTACCGGGCTCCATCACGCGCGACCTGAATGCCCTTGGTTCCGCCGGCATTGCGCACGACGAAAGTTTAGCATTCAGTGTGGTGCTCGGCCGAACGGCGCTGCCACCCGAAACGGTTGCTGCCCTTGCCCCAAGCGATGTGCTCATCCTCGATACCGAGGGATTGCGACACGGAGCCGGTTACGTGGCCATGGGCCGTATTCACATTCCAATCAAACTCGACGATAACGAAGCCAACTGGCGATGCGAGATTCAAGGAGAACCTGTGGACACCCAAACAACTGAATTGATGGCGAAGTCCGAAGTTGATGTCGATATCGTGGTCGGACAGACGTCAGTTTCGCTTTCGGAGCTCGGTCAGCTTCAACCTGGCGTAGTGCTTGAACTCGACGCTGCCGTGGGTGCTCCGGTCGAGATACGCGTTCAGGGAAAGCGACTCGGTTCTGGTGAGCTCGTCGATGTCGACGGTCGAATCGGCGTCCGCTTGCTGTCCCGGGACTAGGGTTGAATCCCAATCGCCCCGGGAATGCCTGTTAGGCTGTCACCTGTGGAGGTCTCAGCGACATCGGTGACCATTCCGTTCCCACCGAACTCCAACGTACGGATTGACGTGTTCTCGGTCACAAAGACCGTTCCGTTTAACGCTCCGCGCTCGATCATCACAGCGTTTCCGGGAAGCAGTGTGGCGCTTGAGGCCTGGAGTGGGCCACGATACGTCAACGGTTGGGCGGCCTGAGGGTCCAGATCGAACACACGGATGGAATCGTCCATCGAGCTCAACACCAGAACCACATCATTGAACGGTGAAACCACGATATCTTGTGGGTCAGGCACGTCTTCGATGACCTGAGCACTCGCAACCGTGTCGCCACTGATTGAGGCCACGCCCAATCGGTTCATCCCAAAGAAGTTCGCGTCGCCCAGGAACGCAAATCGCTCGTCCGGCGAAACCGCCAAAGACACCACTATTTGCATGTCATCGGTGAAGACTGGCGCCGATGAAAGTCGGGTCGCATCGAAGAAATCAACGATATGCACATCTGCCGGAGTTTCGTCGTCCAAGATGTCCCGTGCAGCCACTACCGCACGGCCGTCGCTCAAGAACGAGATGCCTTTTGCCAGTTTGGCTTCCGCGAACACACCGTCGTAGGTTAGCTCGCCCGTCTTGCAGTCAATGTTCACGCGGTGAATCGCGCCACCAACGTTTCGAAAGCCTGTCTCTATGATGTAGAGCGCACTTCCGTCCGGTGCCATCTCGACGCTTGAAGTGTAGAACTCGCCGGTAAATCTAGGGTTGAAGACCTCCGGAATTCCCGACCCGCTGATTCTAAAGACGCCAACGGACCCGTCCTTTTGTGGGGCGAAACCCCATTCACCATCCGGCGTGAACTTCACCTCGCCCATCGTGGCGACGCCCATGTTGAATGTCTCACCCGAATCGGTGAGGTCGCCTTGCTGTGAGACGTTGTAGACCGCCCACTCGGGGCGTTCCATACCATTGTCCGCATAGGGCTTGGCAACGACGAGCTTTCGAACACGGTCAGCCGGCGCAAGCGTGCGACAGGTTTCCATCTCCATATCGACGCCCATGTCGGCGTCGTTGTTGATGTTGTTAACGTTATTTAGATTGTTAACGTTATTGAGGTTGTTGACGTTGTTTGGGCCAGTATCTGAGCCCATATCGCGCACGCCGCGATTGTTGTCCTGCGGGGTCGCGTTGTCATCATCACTGCATGCTACAAGCGCGAGCATGGCAATCAAGATCAGCCATTTCATCATTCTCTCCACATTCGAGCGAAGAGACGTTCTAGGGCCAAAGTTCTAGGGATTCAAGCTCTACCGCATCAATTGGAGACGGCAGTCTCCGCGGCGCGACCGGTGACCTGCCGGATTTGTGCAGCTTCGCGTTTAACAATGCGGCCCAGCGCGTTGCTCATCGCTTCAGCGACACCCTCGGGGCTCTGGGATGGAAGTTCTTCTTCCTCGGTCAATGTCTTAGACCATAGAAGTTTCCCGTCGGCTGCGCTTCGCACGTAGAGCTCCAGCGAAATGCGCGCGACCCAATCCGAATCGCTACGGTCAACTTCCTCGATGGCGACCACGCGGCCCCCCACCAGCGCTTGTGCGTCAGCAGTAAAGCCCGTGAGTACACTCTTGAACTCGCCCGAGGCTGTCAAAGCCGCACGGACATAGTCGGAAATCATCACGCCCGGTGGGGCTGACCAGCGGTGGTAGTGATAGTAATCCAGACGATATTTGCTGGTTCGATACACGATGCGTTGGTCATCGTAAGCCGCATCAACCAGGAATGGCTCCACGCCGATGATGTACTCACCGTCGGTGGCTCCTGATTCTGGGGGTACCATTTGGTAGTACCGAATTTGCGGTGCGGAGCCGCCACAGGCGCAGAAAAACAGGGCGACGAGGATCAGCAATACGATCTTCTTCATGGAAGCTCCCGTTCTTCTGGGGCATCGCTGAAGAGCAGACGGTTCGGCTTCTCTTCAATCTCACGGCTGAACTGCTTCAGACTATCTGTCGCGATGCGTAAGTTATACATCGTCGCGCGCAGCTGTTCTTGATTCTGACCGACCACATTCGACATGCGCTCTAGCGCGACCTGGAGGGCGCCCAGGACAACCGTGACACGTTGCACTGCGCCTGACAGGTCGACATTCAAAAGTCGTTGTTGAACCAGCTCGTTCGTCTGATTCAATCCTGCCATAGTCTCTTCCAGCTTCAGTCCTTTCAGCGTGGCGCGTGCTTCATTCACCAACCCCTCAACACTCGCCATGGTGCGTTCAGCACGGTCGCTGGTGCCCTCGACGCTGACAATCGCGCGCTTCAATGGCTTTCGATTCTCGTCGATGACCTTTTCAACTTCATCCAGCACATCGAGAGTCTTCTTGGACAACGCGTTCAGATTCTTGATGAGCTCGTCGGTATTGCTGAGGATTGAGTCGATCTTACGGCGATTAGACGGACGCGTGATGTCCAGAACGTTATTCATGACCTGCTCAGCCTTCACGGCAAGGTCCTCGGCACGGCCTGTAATCTTATCGATCGCACTCTCGCCAGGCGGAATATTGGAACCTGGCGGTAACAAGTCTGAATCTGCCGTTCCGTCCTGAATCTCGATAAACTTCAAGCCGGTAATGCCCTGAAACACCATGATGGCTGTGGAGTCTTTCTTGATGGGCGTGCCCTTCTCAAGGCCAATAGAGACCTTCACCTGCTCGACGCTGTCAGGGTCGACCTTGATCTCATTGATGACGCCAACCCGCACACCCCGCAGCTTCACAGGTGCACCGACTTCGAGTCCGCTCACGCTATCCGTGAAGTAGATGAAGTAGGTGTCCTTATCCTCGCCCAGCTTAAGGCCGGCGAAGACCACAAGGGTCACCACGAGAAGCAAAGTTGCTCCCGTGACGAATATCCCAAGTTTGACCTTCTGTGACTTAGTCGCCATGCCCGAAAGGCTACCATTGATTCAGGTGATCGTTAGTTTTTTGTGCGACCCTCAACCCATCCACACGACTCACAATGGCGCACTCCCGCCATCTGATAGACCCCGTATACCGCCAAGATGGCGCTGGCACAGAATGTCGGGAGGATCAGCAATATGGCGACCACGATGAGGAACAGCCCCCAAACGTAGCGCCATATCTGACGCTGGCGCGCCACACCACCGCCGCACTCTGGACAGGTCATTGGCTATTGGGCACGCCGGTGTAACCCGCGAGGTTGTACAGGGTCTGAATCGCGAGCTCGACGGCGAGTTTGTCTTGAACCAATGCGATTCGCGCGATGGTCAGGGAGTTTTCGGCATTAATGACATCCAGCTGAGTTGTTGC
Organism: bacterium; assembly: GCA_030427705.1. Taxonomy (GTDB): domain Bacteria; phylum Myxococcota_A; class Bradymonadia; order Bradymonadales; family Bradymonadaceae; genus JAUIBR01. The sequence goes on from JAUIBR010000001.1 coordinate 249,506, forward strand.
GCCGTACTGATACGCCAGATTGGCCTGCTTCGCGGCAGTTTCCGCCAACTCGACCTGCGTCTCACTAGACTCCACTTGGTTTACGAGCCCCAAGTAATCCGCCCAAGCCTGCTCCATTTCAGCGTTCAGATCACTGCGAACGGACCGTTGACCGACTTCAGCTGCAATGCGATCGGCTTCGATGCGGTCGAGTTCACCTTCGCGATAACCACCATCCCAAATGACCCATTCACCACCAAGAATCAACGTCCAACGTGGATCTCCGGGATTGAATGCGGTGTCCTTGGTTCCAGCAATCTGGAAGGTTCCGAAGAACGTCGGAAGGTATTGGTAATAGACGTCACTGACGTAAAGGTCTGCGATTTCAAACTGCATATCCGCGAGCTTCACGTCTGGGCGCTGCGAGATCGCGTCTGCCTTGAGCTTGGACAGGTCAATCGAGTCCGTGTTGGCCTTTGGGAACACGACATCGAAATTCGACGGTGTTTGCAAAAGGTTGGCAAGCCCCTCGCGAGTCTGAATGAAGCCGATTCGCGCGGAGGTAATCTGCTTCTCGCTTGATACAACGCGCAGTTGAGCGCGTGTCACCTCGAATTCGGTGGTTGTTCCAGCATCACGTCGAGCTTCAGTCGCTTCTAGCAACGTCTTGGCTGACCGAAGCTGTTCTGCTGCTACCTCCAAGATCTTTCGTGTTGTCAGCAGGCTGTAGTAGAGCTGCACGACAGCAAGATCCAACTGCCGCATCGTCTCTTGCACCGAGACATCTGCAATGTCCTTGTTCAAGTACGCGATGCGCAAGGCGGCGAGCGACCGGAAACTGAACCGCAATGAAGCGGACAACGTCCAGTCGTAGTTCGTCTTTGGCTGGATCACGATCGGGGGCGCACCCGGCTGTCCACCACTGATGTCGGCCGTGATTTCTTCCTGATTCACGATGAAATTCGCGCCCGCCTTGAACGTCGGAATCAACGTCGAATACGCCTGACGAATCAAGCCGTCCGCTTTCAGAATCTGAGCTTTTGCTGCCTCGATGTCCAAGTTCTGCTTTCGGACCATTTCTCGAGCTTCTTCAAGCGAGATCTCGCGATCTGCTGGGATCTGAAACCCCGAAAGGTCGACTTTGGCCGGCGTCAGAATCTTGGACGAATCCAGGTCTTCGGGCGTCGTAAATCGCTCTCCAGGTGGAGGCTGCACAGGTTGACCATCGGGACCAACCTCTGCTGTCGTTCCATCTGGCTGAGCCGCTGGTTGGGCAGGATTGTCCTGTGCGTTCGCAATATACGGTGTAAGCGCGATGAACATGACGGCAGCCGTTGCCGCTCCGCCGCGCAACACAAGCTTCTTCAGCTTGTCGCTCACATCGTCGAAGAAGGAGTACAGCACCGGAACAACAATCAGGGTCAGAACGGTCGCGACGAGCAATCCTGCCACAATCACGTTCGCCATCGGCCCCCACATTTCGACGGAGCGACCGCCAACCACGATCTGCGTATTCACAAAGTCCAAACTGACGCCTAGGACGAGCGGTGCAAGTCCCAGAACCGTCGTCGTCGCGGTCAACAACACAGGGCGGAAGCGCACGAGCCCAGCAGTCAGCGACGCTTCATAGCTGCTCATTCCTCGTTCCTTGAGTTTGTTTGCATAGTCGATCAACACAATCGAGTTGTTCACCACCACCCCGGCCAAACTGATGATGCCAATGCCGGTCATGATCACACCAAATGGTTGCTGGAAGATGACCAAGCTGAGGAACACCCCAATGAGACTCAGCAACACGCTACCAACGATGATGAGCGGCTGCAGAATCGAGTTGAATTCGGTGATCAGAATCAGGGCAATGAGGAACAGCGCGGCTAGAAGCGCGCGGGCTAGGAAGTCACCGGCCTCTTTCTGGTCTTCGTTCTCACCGGTGTAGCGAATCTGGTAACCCGCCGGAATGTCGAGCTTGCTCACACGCGCCTGCACTTCCGTGAGGAGTTCCGCAGGCAGGTAGCCTTTACCCGCGCCTGCCGTCACCGTCACGACGCGGTCTTGATCCTTGTGTCGGATCGAACCCGCACCACCTCGAACTTCAACTGTGGCCAATTCCGTGATTGGAATGTGGAAATTGTCTTTGTTCACGATGCGCAACATCGACACATCTTCGATGCTTCGGCGCTTATCCTCCGGCAGCTTCACGACGATATCGTATTCTTCGTCACCCTCGCGGAAAACGGAGGCCTCGGTACCATTGATGGCCGTACGCACGGTCTGCGCGATGCCACGTGTATCAACGCCGGCGACCGCTGCGCGCGAGCGATCCACGATGACGTGAACCTCAGGGCGACTGAGTTCGAGGTCATCACGGAGGTCGATCAAACCAGGAACAGTGCGGATTTTATCCTTAACCTGCCGAGCGATGTCACTCATGACACGCAAGTCTTCACCAACGATCTCAATGTTTACCGGTTCGCCAGCGGGTGGCCCCATGTTTTCCTTCTTCAGAACAACCGTCGCCCCGGGCACATCAGCATAGGCCTGGCGCAGCTCCTCCATGAAATCCAAGGGGTCCGATTCCTGGTGCTCGATATCGACGAGGTCGACGGTGATCTTGCCGTAGTGCGATGCACTACCACCGGCCGCCATCCCGCCGTCTCCGCTCTTGACGCCGGCATCGGCAATCCAAGCGTCCATCAACTCCGGCTTCGAACCAACCGCACCCTCAAGGCGTTGAATCAACTTTTCCGTCGTATCCAGGCGTGTACCGTCAGGCATTTCGATATCGACGTTGAATCGTTCTGGAGTGGTCGCAGGGAAGAACTCAACACCGTTGTTCGCTGCACCAAACGTCATGCACGACCCCACCAGCGCAAGCGGTGCGGCCAAGATAATCACCCACCGATGACGCAACGACCACTCAAGTGACGCGCGATAGCTTCGGTAGACCATATTGTCGGGGATCTCGTTTTCTGAGTACGAGACACCAGGCTTCACCTTCAACAGGGTCGCGCAAAGCGTCGGGTTGATGACCAACGCGACAAAGAGCGAACTGATAAGGGTAATGATCACCGTCAGGGGTAGATACCCCATGAACTCGCCCATAACTCCGGGCCAGAAGAGCATGGGGAAGAACGCAGCCACGGTCGTTGCCGTGGACGCGATAACGGCCCAGCCGACCTCGCGTGTGCCTTCACGTGCAGCCTCCATCCGGTCTTTGCCTTCGGTGGCGTGGCGATAGATGTTTTCGACGATCACGATCGCATTATCGACGAGCATCCCCAGTGCCAAGATGAGGCTGAAGAGCACAACCATATTCAGCGTGATGCCCAACATACTAAGCACAAGGAAGGTGATGAGCATCGACATGGGCACGCTGATCGCAACGAAGAGCGCATTCCGGAATCCGCCCATAAAGAACAACAAGGTGATCAACACCAACAACAATCCGCTGATGATATTGTTCTCAAGGTCATGGACCTGCGCCTTAATCTGCACCGACATGTCATTGATAATGACGATATTGATGCCTTCTGGAACGCGTGATTCATAGTCCTTGATTACCCTTCTGGACGCCTCAGCGATGTCGATAATGTTCTCGCCAGCACGCTTCACGACGGACAGTGAGACGTTAGTCTGTGTCACCTGGACTGTCTGACCGCCGACCTCTTTCCAGGTGGTGAGACGGCTGTAGGTCTTAGGTTCTTTGTATGTGTCGACGACCTTAGCAATGTCGCGCAGATACACCGGATTACCGTCCGGAGCCTTAACGACGAGGTCTTCCATCATCTGGACGTTCTCGAACTCACCGGGTACGCGCACCGTGTACTTCATCGGACCGACATCGATGCTACCGCCAGGCAGGTTGATGTTTTCGGCCTGAATCTTGGTGATGACGTCGTTAAGCGAAACGTTGTGGTACAGCAGCTTCTGTGGGTCGACGAGGACCTGAATCTCGCGCTCCACGCCGCCCGCAAGGTCCACGCGAAGGACGCCAGGTTGTTTCTCGATATCGTCCTGAATGTCTTCTGCGAGCTCTTTGAGACGGACTGGATCCATGTCGCCGGAAACGTTGGCAATGAGCACAGGCCAATCGCTCGAGTTAATCTCGATGATTTCCGGGTCCTCTGCGTCTGGCGGCAAGTCCGGTTTCGCCTTGTCCACCTTGTCGCGGATCTTCTGCAATGCGTCGTCGATAACGACGTCCGGCTCGAACTCCAAAGTAATCAGCGACACTGATTCCGCGGACGTACTGGTCATTTTCTTGAGGCCACGCAGTGCGGTGAACTCTTTCTCAAGCGGCTGCGTAACCAGAGTTTCGATGTCCGCCGGAGACACACCAAAATATGGAGTGCTGACGATGACGATTGGGATCGCGATATCGGGCGCCGCCTCGCGCGGAAGGCCCTGGTAAGCGATCCATCCGCCGATCGTCAAAATGACGATCAGGGCGTAGACAGTCGTCGAGTGCGAAATTGAAAAGTCGGTGACTTTCACTGTTGTTCTCCCTTCGCTTACTTGGCTTCAGCGAGTTTGGAATCACCGTCGGGCTTCGATTTGGACGCACTCTCGTCGTCCTTTCCGGCTTCATCCGCAGGGGCTTGTTCAGCTTGTGGCTTCGATTTGGCGTTCGCCTCGCGTTCTGCAACGACCTTCACCAACGTGCCATCGACGATAGAACGGTGTCCTTTGACGATGAGCCGGTCGCCATCTTTCAGTCCTTCAGTGACGACCACGCTCTCACCGCTGGTCGGGCCGAGCTTGACGACGTGAAGTTCCGCCTTGCCTTCTTTTCCGTCGGTCGGCAGGACCATCGCTTCCTGACGCTGGTAGCCTTCAAGAATCGAATCGCGGGGCACCAATACGACGCTTCCCCAGTCTTTGCGCGGGACAATGATGCGTGCCCGCATGCCTGGAAGGAGCTTCAAATCCTTGTTTTCGACATGGATCTCAACAGGGAATGTGCGGGTATTCGGAGTCGCAACGATCCCACGCCGATAGACCTTCCCATCCACGGAGAGGTCGAGGGCCGGAAGGTAGATCTCGACGGGCTCTTCCTCGCGGATGAATCGGATGTCGCTCTCGGGAATCGCCGCATTAACCTTGACCGTGGAGTAGTCCACGATGTGGGCCAGGGGCGCGCCGGGATTCACGTATTCACCCTTCTCGGCAGACTTCGTTGCGACCCAGCCTTCAATCGGGCTTCGCACGTTGGTCTTGCCCATCCCGACCCGAGCTTGCTTGATGCTCAAGTTGGACGAGTCGACCTGTGCCTGAGCCTGGTCGAGCTGTTGCGGCGTCGCCAGCCCTTGTGAGGCAAGCTTCTTCGTCCGCTCAAATTCTCGTTTTGCGGTTGCAAGCTGGCTCTGCAGGAGCGCGATTTGAGCCGAGTTAAGGTCTGAATCCACTCTCAACAGAAGCTTGCCCTTTTTGATCTTGTCGCCCTCCTCGAATGGAGCCGACAAGACCCGGCCAGCCGCTTCGGCGGAAACCTTCACCTCGTGGATGGGTTCAACGACACCTGAGACCTCGACCCTGTCGACGAATTTCTGCGTCGTGATCGTCATTGTCTCAACAGGAATCGCCATGACTTCTGTTTCTGTCTTGGCTTCTTCCTCGGGTTTGCAGGCAACGAAACCCGTCGCAAGCAAGGCGATTAGCAATATGTGATTTTTATGTTTCATTACGGTTCCTCAGCGGGCCCTCCCCGCACCGTTCAGAAAAAAGTCGACAAGATTCTCGACCGCATCAGGGCCGGTCATCTCGTCCAGATATCTCTCTGCTTCCGACTCCGGAAGCACTTCCAGCGTTTTCAGTCCCCTCATCAGCTCGATACCAATCAAACCGATGAACCGATCGGCCAGCCCCTTGTAATCGTCGGTGTTGGGCTCGAATTCCGATGCGGCTTGTGCCTGTCGAAAAATCTCGGCCACTTGGTCCACAGTGTCGTCATGTTCACAGCGAATATCGTAGTCCGGGCGGCTCTCTCGCGGGCCAAAGAGCACCGCGTAGATGAACTGCAGGATGTATGGATTTTCGCGGAGTGACTCAAAATGAAGCTCCACCAACGCTCGCAACTTAGATCGAAACGCGACAGAACTCTGCACAATCGCTGCGACATTTTCGTGCCGATAGCGCATGAGATGGTTCAGCGTGCGCTCAAACAACGTCTCTTTGTTGTCGAAATAGTAGTAGAGCATCGGATTGGTGACCTGAGCTTCCTGCACAATCTCCCGAACACTCGTCGCTGCATAACCTTTCTGGGCAAACAGTCGAATGGCCGCTCCCATGATGCGCTCCGCATTCTGTGGGAGTTTCTCGGGTGTGCTGATTGTGGACTCGGTCGTCATTGGCATCCTCCGCGCGGTAAGATGCCACAAAATCCCAAAGGAGTTTAACAAACGTTAAAATTTCTTAGTAAGGCGGTTAAGCGAGGTAGGACGGGGAAGATCTCTTAGTAAGGCGGGGAAGATTTCTTAGTAAGGCGGGGAAGGATAGTAAGGCGGGGAAGGTCGGTTAAAAGTACGCAACGGTTTTGGTGCGACGACGATAACGATTCGACAATGAACAGGAGTCGTTATGTCGAAGAACACACTTTCATACGCCATCGTCGCTTGTGCGATTGAGGTTCACAAAGCGCTTGGCCCGGGATGTCGCGAGAAGATCTACCACGAGTGCCTCGCCACTGAATTTAGGCACCGGAACATACAATTTGAACACAACGTGCCTATCACGCTCGTCTACCGGGACGTTGTGCGGGAGCGGGCGCTTTTCGCAGATTTCGTTGTGACAGACGGCGAAACCACAATCCTGGTCGAGATAAAGGCTGCGGCTTCGTTGCAAGGGAACGCAATCCCTCAAGCTCTAACCTACATGCGGCTGAAAAAGGTAGAACGCGGTATGGTCATCAATTTCGGTTTTCCAACCGTGACCGAAGGCGTCCGCCACCTCAGCATCTCCAAAGAGCTTAGTAAGGCGGAGAAGTAGAAGAAGGCGGAGAAGTAGAAGAAGGCGGAGAAGTAGAAGAAGGCGGAGAAGAAGAACTTCCCCGCCCCCTTCTCCGCCTTATTAAGGAGAAACATACCGACCGGTTGGTTTGCAATCTCCCAAACATTGTGTGATAGTATGTTCACAACACATTCGTGTTGGTTTTGAGGGACTGCTTTGGATCGCCGGACGTTTTTGAAAACCGCGGGGTTTGGCTCGGTCGCACTCTTCTTAGGAGGTGTGACCTACCGCGTTGGTGCGCTCTGGTGGGATCAGGCTCCGGCGCAAGGGTTCAAGCACTTGAGCCATCACGAAGCCACTGTTGTGCGCGCACTCGCGGACGCGATGTTTCCGGGGGATTCGGGATTTCCCCCAATGCCGAACGGCGGGGAGCTTGGGCTAGACGCGTTCTTTGACCAGTACCTCGCTTCTGTCCCTGAGCTCACCGTCAAACTTCTGAAGGTCCTATTGCATGCGATCGACGATATGACGGTGGTGGCAGATTTTGGCCTGACGCGCTTTCACCGCCGGCCACAGGCCGAACGGATCGAGATCCTTCAGGCCTGGGACACCTCTTGGATCGGCGCACGTCGCGGCATGTTCCGATCGTTAAAGCTGATTCTGGGCATGGGATACTGCGAACATCCAGAGGTCCTAGCTGCCGCAGGAATCACCTATAACTGCGGAGGGGAATCATGAACCCTCTTGATTACGGCGCCGCCGAATTTCTGGGAAAACAGATCCACACGGCCGAAACGTGGGGCGCCAAGGACATTAGCATCACATGCGATGCGGTGATTGTCGGAGCCGGTCCCGGTGGGCTCACTACCGCGGCGATACTGGCGGAACACGGACTTGATGTCGTTGTGCTTGAGGGCGGCAACTTCTGGCCCAAAGGCACCTTCAAACGTCAACAATCCTGGGCGTTGCGCAACTTGTATCAGGACGGTGGGACGCGCGTGATGCAGGGCGGAAACGCTTTCATCCCGGTCGCCAGCGGACGAGGTGTCGGCGGCGGTACGCTTGTAAACTCCGGCATTTCTTTCCGCGCACCAGACTGGGTGCTCGATCAGTGGTCGCGCGATTGGGGGTTAGATTACTCAGACCGCGACAAACTATTCGAGGAAGTCGAGGCCATGATCGGCGTTGAGTACACGAAGCCTGAGGTCGCCGGCGCCAACTCCGAAGTTGCGATGCGCGGCTTCCAGAAAATGGGCGTCAAACACAACTTCATGCCCCGCAATACACCGGGATGCGTGGGCTGTGGCACGTGCCAGACGGGCTGCCCAAGCGGTGGAAAGGCGTCTGCGGACCTCAATTGGCTTCCACGTGCTTTGCGGAAAGGCGCACGAATACACGCGAACTGCCGTGTCGAGACCATCACAATGAAGGGTAATCGCGCCGTTGGAGTGAAGGGGACGCTGCGCGAGTTTGAGTCCAACAAAATCATCGGCTCCGTTGAAGTGAACGCAGACCGTGTCGTCTTGGCCGCCGGAGCTGTTAACACGGCGTTGTTGCTACTCGAGAACGACCTGGCAAACTCGAGCGGGATGGTTGGAAAGAACCTCCACGTGCACCCCGGAAGTGGTGCAGTGGCCGTCATGGACGAGGAGATTCGCGTTTGGTCGGGAGCCACGCAGGGATACTTCGCCTACCATCCTGATGAGCGAAACATCCTCGCAGAGACGTTCTCGGCTCCCCCAGAAGCGTTCTTCACCCAAGTTGGTCGAATCGGCCCCGCGAGTGCCGAGTTCCTTCGTGAGCTAAGGCGCATGGCCGCCTGTGGCTTCCTGGTTAAAGACGACACTAGTGGAACGATCACGCCCGTTAAAAACGGACCTCCGAACATTCAGTACACCGTCACCGATTCAGATTTGCGCAAATTCATCACCGGCATCGAGTTTGTGACCGAGATGTTCTTCGCCGCCGGCAGCCGCAAAGTTCGGCCACTGATCGCCGGCAAAAAGTTCTTCACCTCGTGGAACGAGGCCCGCCAGCATATCCGTGGTGCACGGGACGCCGCAGACCTGATGATCTACTCAAGTCACCCCATGGGCACCTGCCGCATGGGCGACGACCCCAAACGTTGTGTGGTTAGGCCTGACGGCCGCACCCACGACCATGAAGGTCTCTACATCACCGACTCGAGCATCCACCCCACCGCTTTGGGTGTGAACCCGCAGATGACCATCATGGCGCACTCCCTCAAATTAGCTCCGCAGATCGCATAGCTTCCGCGCTTTGCGCGGAGTTTTCTTTCGCGCGTTGCGCGAAGTTCTCTTTCGCTACGCGAGTTGTCTTTCGCCTGCGGCGAGTTTACTTTCGCCTTCGGCGAAGTGTTTGATGCGTTGGTGCAAAGCAACTTGACTGATTCTGCGAAACTTTCGGGGCGATTGAAACGTTTGCATCAATCTAGAGTTCGGGCCTTGGAGACGCAGGCGGAACAGTCGCCGACAGGTGCTTTCGATGCTTTGTCGCCTTGGGAAGAGGCGGGATTTAGTGGCGAGCCTGCGGTTCGTGTTCGACTCGTGGATGACGCACAAGCACATGGTTCGCGTGTCGTCGGTGAGTTTCGGGACCATGACACTTGGTTTCGGGTTGGAGACCAGCAGGCATTGCCTGCATCGCCTGAGCGCCCCGGATATCTGGATATCGAGACGGACGGCCTGCACAACGGTTGCATTTCATTCTGTATTGGGGTCGCCAAATGGGTCGACGGCGGGCTGGAGTGCACGCAGATTGCGCTGCGCTCGCGCGATGACGAGGCCTATACCTTGGCGTTTCTGGCCGATTGGCTTGGCGATGTGGACGCATTGGTCACCTTCAACGGACGCGCATTTGATGTTCCGCGACTACAAGCGAGGTTTCGAAGCCTGAAGTTGGAGGACCCGTTTGTCGCGTTGCCGCATGTCGACCTCATGCACGTCGCAAAAAAGATGGGCTATCAATCGCTGACGCTTAGCCAGTTTGAAGCTCGACTTGGTCTGCATCGAACGGGCGATGTGCCAGGTAGCGAGGCTCCGAAACGGTGGGCGCAATACCTCAAGACAAAGCACCCAGCTGGCTTGTTGCCGCTGTTCGAACACAACCATCTGGACGTCGTCTCACTGGCAGCGCTAGCCGCAAAACTTGATGTTCTTCCGGAGCCAGAACCGCCAGAGCCACCGTCGCAACCCGAACCCGAAGCACCAAAAACCGAGCTCACCAAGAAGCTCCAACAGACCTATCGATTGCGAAACACCGGCTCATCGAAGGTGCGACGAACCCCGCCAACCGAATCAAACACAAATACTGGACCTTCGCTGGTCCAAATGCGTCGGCAGGTCGAAGAGTTACAAAGCCAAGGCAAACAGGAAGCAGCACTGCTGGTCCTGCATGAAATATTGGCACTTGCTCCGACGTATAACTACGCGTTGGTTGAGCTCGAAAGCCACTATCGAAAGAGCGGCAGGGATGACCTCGCCACTGCTTTCAAGAGGCGTTTGGCCGACCTGGAGCCCTTTTGAACTGCTGAATGCTGGCGAACCGCGGACGTGACCCGACTTGGGCAGCGGAAGGTCCGCAGATATACTCAGATTCAACACAGAGTTCACAGATTTTCAAAATGGCGTGGACTTTGGCGAAGCATAAACCCTTTCCTAAACCGTCTGCGAAATTCTGTGCCTAATCCGTGCCTATCTGTGGACCTTAGAACCTCGGTGCAACGCAGCTGGGAGTTTCGCATCTAAGTTGTGTTGGGTTTCGAAGACACGTTTTATGCAAGACAAGTCAATAGTTGTTGAATCCAAAGGTGGCGTATCTGAAGTAGATGCTGAGGCTTGGGACCGACTTGTTGGGGACGGCACACCATTTCTGGAACACGCGTTTCTAAAAGCGCTCGAAGACACGGATTGCGTTGGCGAACGCACGGGTTGGTTTCCAATCATCCTGACAGCAACGCAAGACGAGCGACTCATCGGCGCCGTGCCGATGTATATCAAGACGCACAGCCGTGGCGAGTTTGTCTTTGACTGGAGTTGGGCAGACGCGGCGCAACGCGCGGGTTTGCCATACTATCCCAAAGCGGTGGTTGCGGTGCCCTTCACGCCGGTGACTGGCGTGCGCCTCCTCATCGATCCCGCGTTTCCTGACCCTGGCGAACTTCGTTTGGCGCTGGTGCGAGCGGCCATCAACGTCGCAAACCAGATTGGGCTGTCATCGGTCCACTTTAACTTCATCCTTGAAGACGAAGTGCCGGTGTTCGAAGAGCTCGATATACCTGTGCGTGCGGGCATTCAGTATCATTGGTCGAACCCCAGCGGAGAAGGCCGATACAAGACCTTCGAAGACTATCTGGCTCGCCTGAAATCCAAGAAGCGCAGCAATGTTAGACGCGAACGCCGACGGCTCGCAGAATCTGGTGTCAACACAACCATCTACACCGGCGACCAGATTGGCGAAGCGCGCATGCACCGCATGTATAAATACTACGTAAGTACCGTGCGGAAGTTCTTTTGGGGGCACCAGTACTTGAACGAAGCGTTCTTCATGCAACTCTGGGACACGTTCAAGGACCGTCTGCATGTGTCCGTCGCGGACCAAAACGGCCGAGAATACGCCGGTGCGTTCAACCTGCAGAAAGGCGACCGGCTGTATGGACGCTACTGGGGTTGCACCAAGGAGATTGAGTTCACGCACTTTGAGGTGTGCATGTACTCGTCGATTGAGTGGTGCATCGCTAACGGCGTTGATTTCTTTGAGCCTGGAGCCGGTGGCGAACACAAGTTCGCACGCGGATTTGAGGCGACAAAAACGTATAGCGCTCACTATATCGCAGAGCCCGCCCTAGAGGATGCTATCCGCCAATTTGTTGAGCATGAGCATGGGACGGTGGACCGTCACGTCGATATCTTGAATGAACGCGGGGCGTTCAAAGGCTAGAGCCGGTAGCCAACCAACACACGCACAGTGTGCATTGTATCTGAAGATGTCAGGGGATCTGCGACGACAACGGGTTCTTCATATTCGACGCCGAGCAGCGTCAGGTCGTACGCCAAGCCCAGATCGATTGAATCCGTGATGAGGAACGACAGCCCTGCATTGGCCTCGAAGCCAAGCGAGAAGCCCGCATCGCCGAATGCGCCGTCTGAGTTCAAGATACTGAACGTTGGGAGGACGCCACCACCCGCGCCGACCGCAAGGCGACCGGCAACGTAGCTGCCATAGAGACCTGCGCGCGCAGCGATGTAGCGGTTACCCGTATAGAATCGGTTCTTCTCGATCGTGATGCTGGATGCTTCGGCTCCACCATAGACATCCAAGATGAATGAATCGCCGAACACTTTGATGTATTTGAGTTCAAGCCCGAGTCGCGCGTAATCGCTCGCGAACTCGTCGGCCTCATCGAACACCGTTGTGAACGGTGCATAGCCGCCAAACAAGGTGGCTCCAATCGCTGCATCTCCATCACCGAGTGTCGCGAAGATCGTGTCGACCTTGACCCAAACGCCAACAAATGGACTGCTGTGGTCAAGTTGGAAACCTTCGTCTGCTTCGGCGTCAGCACTCTCCATTGTGAAGGAGCGACTTCCGAGCAGAGCTCCGAATCCGAGACTGAAGCCAGTGTCCAAAGCGCTGTCACTACGTTTGTTCGCAACCGCTTTGTCCTTCAGCGACATTTCCTCGTCTTCTTCTTCCTCTTCTTCCTCTTCCTCATTGTCAGCGACTTCTTCTTCTTCCTCTTCCTCTTCAACGGCATCCCAGCCGCCATTATCGCGGAAGTCCTTCACTAACGGCACAACGGAGCCAAAGGCCTCACCGAGCACCTTCTTGGCATCATCCTTTTTGATGCGGCCTTTCTTGATGTTTCGACGTACATCGGCGGCTTCTTTCCCGTTGGGTCCGATGACCACCATCTGCGCCTTCCGTCCTTTCGAAAAGACGTCAAGCAAGAGGATCGCCTCCGCATCGATGTCTTTCATGATCGCGCGGAACTTCTTTGCACTTCGGTCGCGAGTCTTGCCTTTTCGGAGGTCAGCTTCGTCGAGACCCTCTTCGTCTGCGCGGTCCAAGAACTTCTTCGATGAACGCGTTTGGATGTCATCACTGGCATCCAGAAGGCCATCAAAAGTTTTGTAGACTCGCTGACCGCCCTTTTTGGAGACGTCGACAAGGACGACTTTCAACGGGTCTTGAGCGAAAGCAGAAGGGGCGCACAACAGCGTCACAGCCACAAAAGCAGCGACCAAGAGGACAAAACGTCTCATGATACGAATCTTTTTTGGAGAGGCGGAAAATACATCGGACCTAGATGATCCAGTGGTGGGCCTTTTTAGTCAAGAAAGGGTTCCTAAGGACCTAAGGAAACAAGACCCTAAGATCCTACCGAAGATTCGGTGGATCTCGTTTTCGGGTCGTTTCGCTAAACCCCTGTGGTCATCGTCTAGGATAGATTCTCAAGTGGTCCGGTGGAGTCGTCGCCGAATTGAGCGACAGATACACCCATCGAAGCCAACATCGAGATGAAGAGGTTCGCAACAGGGCGCTCGGTGCCGTAGACCACGTGTCGTCCAGTATTGAAGGCTCCGTTTCCACCCCCAGCCAGGATGATTGGCATATCGTCGTGGTTGTGACGGTTGCCGTCGGAGATCTCGGACGAGAAGAAGATCGCGCAGCTATCGAGCAGTGGTCGATTCTCTGCGTCTGTGGTCGCCTTAAGCTGCTCAAGCAGATACGCGAACTGCTCGATCTCCCAGCGATTGATGATCTTGAGCTTGTCGTAGTTCTCCTGCAACGACTGGTGGTGCGAGATATTGTGGTGCCCCTCGCTGATCCCCAGGAAGTCATAGACTCGCCCGCTTCCTGCATTCGAAAGCATGAACGATGTAATGCGCGTGATATCGCATTGGAACGAGAGCACCATCAGGTCACTCATGACCTGGGCCTTCTCGGTCACGTTGTAGCTTGAGCCAGGGCGGTCAGGAATCCCGCAAAGTGTTGCGTCATCCAGATTTGAGATTCGCATCTCAAGCTGGCGCACACCTTCCATGTACTCTTCGAGCTTCGCCTTGTCCTTCGCCCCCAGCTTAGCTGAAAGCTTGTTCGCGTCTTCCAACGCATAGTCCAAGATCGACTTGTTGTAGAGCTTGCGCTTTTCTTTTTCCTCCACGCTGGCCTGCGGATCGAGACCGGCGAAGAAGCGGTCAAAGACGACCTGAGGATCCACCGTTTTGGGAAGCGGCGTCTGTGGTCCAGCCCACGAGATATTGCGTGCATAAGCACAGGAGTAACCAGAATCACAGCCACCGGTGGAGCCGCCACCGTCCATGCCCAACTGCACAGAAGGGAACGATGTCGCCGAACCGATCTCGTTCGCTGCGACCTGGTCCACCGAGATATCGTTGCGGATATCCGAACCTTCGGTCTTGAAGACGTGGGTTGCGGTGATGAAGGAACCCGTTCCCGCGGCGTGGTCACCAGGACCATCCGGGCGCGCCGGACGGTTAGCCAACCCGGTTAACACCAAAATGTCGTCTTGGACGTTGGCCAAAGGTGCCAGGGTCTCGCTGAGCGTGAACCCCGCGCCTGCATTGGCTGGCGTGAACGATGGCATGTGCATGCCATTCGGAACGTAATAGCAGAGCATCCGAGTGGGCGAGTCGGCTTGCGCAAATGCGCTGCTACCGAACGGAGTCATCGCCTCAAGCAATGGGAGGGCAATCGTTGCCCCAGCGCCGCCTAGAAATGCACGTCGACTAAGCTGAAAGCGTTTCATATCTACTCCTCACTCCCTTGAAGCGTGCCACCGCGTCGCATGCGGAAGGACTTGCTCATTACAATCGATTCAATCAAGTCACGGAAACGGTGACCTTCGGATTCGGTTTCGGTGATGACGTGCTCAATGAATGGCTCGTCATAGTCTTTCATGCCGCGCCCAAGCGCAAACGTTGCAATCTTCTCGGTTGCGCAGTGTGGTAGTCGTTGATGATTCGCCAAAACCTCGGCCAGTTCGGTCGGTCCGCTGAACTGCAGCTCGCCCGGAAGCTCGCCCGCTGGGTCGATGGGAAGACCATTGTCCGTATCACGCCACGATCCATCGGCTGCATAGTTCTCCATGCCGAGCCCAATCGGGTCCATCATGTAGTGGCATGCTGCACAGGTTGGATTTTCAGCGTGCTCAACCAAGCGCTCACGCATCGTCTTCGGCTCGTCATTGCCGTTCGGGTCGGCAGCAGGCAGTCCCTCGACGCCAGGTGGCGGTGCAGGTGGCTCATCACAGAGCAGGTTCGATAGAACCCATTCGCCCCGCTTAACGGGCGAGGTGAGTGTTGGGTGCGAAGTTGCGACCAAAAGCCCACCATGACCAATGATGCCGCGGCGAGACTCGTCTTGCCAGGTGTGCATCGTGTAGTCATCACCGGTGATTCCTTGAACGCCGTAGTGCTGCGCAACTCGGGCGTTCAGGAAGGTGTAGTCTGCGTTCACCAAGTCAGCGAGCGGAGCGTTGCTATTGATGAGGTGCGAGACGAATGCCCGCGTCTCGCCGCGCAGCGCCTGCTTGAGCTCTTCATCAAACTCGGGGAATTGCTCGTAGTCTGGCGTCGCGGTCAACACGCGGTCGATGTACAGCCACTGCGTCGCCATCGTATCGATGAGCGCAATGGACTTCGGATCGTCCAGCATGCGTTGGATTTGTTGCCGGAGGACTTCGTCGTCCTGAAGGCGTCCTTCGTCGGCCAACTGCGCAAGTTCCGCATCCGGCATCGAGCTCCAGAGGAAGTACGAAAGGCGCGTCGCCAACTCGTGATCGGTGAGGTTGCGTGGTGTCGCGTTGTTGTTGTCCGGGTCGACCTCAACTCGGAAAATGAAGTTTGGCGACACCAAGATGGCACGGAGCGCCAGTTTGATACCGGTTTCGAAGTCGTCACCTTCGCCCAATGCGAGGGTAACGAACTGCACCAATCGCGAGACTTCATCTTCCAAAAGCGGCCGACGCCATGCCTTCCGGCCGAAGTTGGCGATAACCTCGGTTGCACATGGTTCAGCGCCTGTGGCAGCCGGGTCACACGTGATGATCTGGTCGCGCATCGGGGTCGATGGCGCCGCAACATTCAGTGGGCCTTCAATCTCGAACCAGTCAACGTACAGATTTCGGTCTGCGTTGTTGGGTTCGTCATAGAAGTCGTTGAGGAACGCAACGGCAACCGCTTGGCCGCCTTCGTTGATGGTCGCCGTGACCTCAAAGACTCCAGGTGCAGTGTTCGTTTGGCTAACCGTGAAGGTGTCCAAGGTCTGGCCGTTCACCGTGACAGCCATCTGTGCATCGTCAGGTCCAGCCTGCGATTGGTAAGCACGAACGGTGATTTTGTACTCAGCTGTGACTGGGAATTGATGAACTGTGGTCACCTCACCCGCTGAATAGATATTCCAGAATCCGTTGCTCGCCGCACCGGTGGTCTGCGTGACATCTTCCGCTTCATAGCGGTCGATTGCGCCTTCCACAGCGGTTGCGCCGATAGCCGTCTCTACCAACTGTTCAGCCGCCATGTGGTAGGCTTCGAGGTGGGATGGGCTAATCGAGAGCACATCGGCGATATTGTTGTATCCGTAGCCGAAGTCGTCTTCTGGGAAGACATCAGCGGGGCGAGAGTTATCACCCAAAAGGTCACGGATCGTGTTGTTGTATTCGGTACGATTCAAGCGGTGAAGCGTGACTCGACCAGGGTCGATCTCGCCAGGCGCAGGCGCATTATTGGTGTCCTGATTGTTCGACGGATCGTCGACATTCGGCCAGCCTTTGCTGTTGCTATCACCGTCAGGCCCCGAGAAGCCTAACTCCCCTGCACAGCCCGTCATCAGGGCTAGTGCGGAAGCAGCGATAAGAAGTCGTGTATTCATCAAAGTCTCGTTAGGTTGGTGTCAACCGGTAGCGCCGTTTCTGTACGCAAGAATCGATCCTAAATGATCGGAAAATCGCATAGTTACTGGATCACGTAGTGTTTGCGTAGATTAACACATACGACTTATTAAATCTGTAGGAATATGTAGGAAGAAGTGCGGCGATCAAACCACAGATTTTGTGGTCTGGTGGCCACAGTGAACGTGCTCAACAGGTGTTTTCTGCTACACTGCCGCCAAACACCATTTAGGTCATGAGATGAAACGAACCTATTTGCTCGTCGTATTGTTGTTTGCTGGGTGTATCGAATCTGCACCCGAGGTTGAATCCGGGAACAACGTCAACAACGTTAACAACGTCAACAACGTCAACAATCTCAACAACATCAACAATCTCAACAACATCAACAATCTCAACAACGTCAACAACACAAACAACATCAACAATGTGGGCACACTTGCCATCAACGGGCCCCGAAGCGCTGATGTACATGAGGTCGTTGAGTTTCAAGCGCTGGCCCCTGGTGGGGATGACGCTCTCAGTGGCACCTGGAGTGGTGGCGGAACGGTGCTGTCGATTGATGAAACTGGCGTTGCGACTGTTGTCGGCGAGGGCAGCGTTCGAATCCGGTTTGACGCCGAAGATGGGCAATTTGGCGTTCTGGATTTTGAGGCTGACCTAACACCACGACAGATTGCCATGGGACAACGTCATCAGTGCATCTTGTCCCAACGTGACCGGGTTTATTGCTGGGGCGAGAACCCGAATCTTCAGCTCGGTCCAAGCATTTCAGCAAACATCGTGGATTCACCGATACCCGCAACACCGCTCGCGTCTGTTCAAGTTGAGGCGTACGCCGTCGGCGCGTGTGCGACACTCACGAATGATAACATCTTGTGTTGGGGAGGTGGACTTTCAGAGATCACCATTAGTGCGAATCAGACAGGCGTGATGGATATTGGGGATGGGTTTGGATGCTACATAAATGTTGGCGACGATTTGCACTGCTGGGGGGCAAACGACCTAGGCCAGTTGGGTCAACGAGCGGTCGGTAGCACAGAAATCACCCCACTTCTTGTGGAGGGTCTTGGCGAGAACGGTGTGCAAACTCTGGGCGTGAGCGAGGCGACGGCGTGCGCGATCACAGGAGGCAACCAAGTCTTCTGTTGGGGAGACAACGAGTTTGGAGTCGCAGATCCAACAAATGATGCTTCCGTCAGCGCGACACCAGCCGCAGTAACAGACAACTGCAATATGGTGGCCTTATCGGATTTCACAGGGACCTGCGCACTTGAAGGCAACAATTCGGTCACGGTGTGGGGATTCCGCGAGGAGATTGGATTACCAATCTCTGGAGACGCCCGCCCGGCGCTACCAACAGAACGGGCACTAGGGGGACAGGTTCGTCATCTTGCGGCCGCCGATAACCACACATGCGCCGTGTATGAATCGACAAATGAGTACTTCCTGGATTGTTGGGGGAATGGCAGTCAAGAAATCGGTGCGAACTCAGCAGGAACGGTCGTCAATGGAACACCGATACCCTTAGGTTCTACTGCAGTCGCGCAGCTGGCCACCTCAAACCATGCGACCTGTGTTCTTCATACTGACAGCACCATTCAATGTATTGGAACCAACGAAGCTCGCACATTCGTAGGGTCCAATCTAAGCAGTACCGTCACACCCATCCAATTGGATCTGGTACCTTGATAACCGTTCACGACGCTATTCTACCGTTCATCTTTTTTTGAAACTTTAGATCACGTTTTCATGGTTACTCCTTCGCACGATTCGCATCTCAAGGGTGCGAGTAGTTTTAAGGAGTGCTCATGCTAGCGGCCCAAAAGATGACAAACGCCCGCCCTTCCAGCCGAATCCCCGGATTCTACAAGATGTCGATGGAAGAGCGCCTGCAGGTTCTCCAAGACGAGGGCGTCATCGATTCTGCAGATGCAGAGCTACTTCGGCAGACCGGGATCCCGGTCGATATCCCCAACCAGATGATCGAAAACGCGATTGGCGTGATGGCGCTGCCATTGGGCCTGGGATTGAACTTCGACGTTAATGGCCGCGAGTACATCGTGCCCATGGCGGTTGAGGAACCCAGCGTCATTGCCGCAGTCAGCCATGTGGCCAAGATCGTGCGCGGTTGCGGTGGATTTGACGCTGAGTACAGTGGTTCAAAGATGGTGGGGCAGATCCAGGTAGTCGGCTGCGACGACTTTGAAGCAGCGCAGATTGCGGTCTTGGAGGCCAAACCTGAGCTGGTTGCTCGAGCGAATGAGTTTGAGCCCGGCATGGTCGAACGTGGTGGCGGCGCATACGACGTGACCGTCCGACTCCTGGACAACGGCCAATTCCGCAAAATGTTGGTGGTCCACCTGCACGTCGATACCTGCGACGCCATGGGCGCGAACATGATTAACACCATGGCGGAAGGCATCGCGCACCGCATCGAAGAGCTGACAGGCGGAACGGTCTTCCTGCGCATCCTATCGAACCTTTCGGACGAACGCGTGGCTCGCGCTACCTGCCGAATCCCATTCGACAAGCTTGGATGGCGCGGATTCACGGGCCAGGAAGTCGCTGAAGGTATCGAGCTCGCGAGCCAATTCGCGCAGGTCGACCCCTACCGCGCTACCACGCACAACAAGGGTATCATGAACGGCATCAGCTCCGTTTGCATCGCAACCGGCAACGACTGGCGAGCAATCGAAGCGGGCGCACACGCCTTTGCCGCTCAAAAATGGGGTCAGTACGGTCCGCTGGCTACGTGGCGAGTGGAAGACGGATGCCTTGTAGGTGAAATCGAAGTTCCAGTTGCCGTTGGAACGGTCGGTGGTCCAATCAAACTCCACCCCACGGTGCAGTTGGCTCACAAGATTCTGGACATCAGCGGTGCGGCTGAGCTGGCCGAAGTCATGGCTGCCGTTGGACTCGCCCAAAACATGGCGGCGCTCAAAGCATTGGCTACCGAGGGCATTCAGCGCGGACACATGTCACTGCACGCGCGCGCAGTCGCTGCAACGGCTGGAGCGACAGATGCAGAGCTCGATTTCGTTGTGGAGCGGCTCAACGCTTGCGGTGAGGTGAAGGTCGAGCGTGCAGCCGAAATCCTGGCGGAGCTTCGCTCGTAGCGCTTACTCGATGCGGCCTTCGTAGAACACATTGTTCTTTTCGAAGCCAAAGTTCGAATACATTTTGATGGCTGGGGTATTCGTCTCTTGGACGTTCAGAGCCACGAAGGACACGCTCTCGAAGAGCTCGTCTAGCAGGCGTCCGGTGCATGCGGTCGCCAAACCTTGGCCACGACGCTCAGGGTGGGTCACGAAGTTTCCGATAACAGCCACATCGTGCTCTTCGCTGAAGACATGGATTCCGGCGATACTGCTCAGTCCCAGCTCTTCATCACGAACGCCAAAATACAACCCGGTTTCAAGCTGGTAAGGCTCAAAGAAATTGTCTGGATAGTGCTGATAGAGGTCCATGATTGCTGCAGTATCGCGGTGTCCCAATCGCTCAACCTCAACATTCGAATTCTCAAGGTGTTCGTAGTTTGAACGCTCAAGCCCCATGCGAATCATGCGCTGGTGGCTTGCTGGCTCAAACGTGCCCTGGATTTCCGACATTTGCTCTTCCAACAGGTGGAAGTGATAGCGGTCGGGAAGCTCGGGCGAGCACTCTTTAATCATGCGGTCGAAGTTCTCGGACGGGCCTACGACAAAGACGACAGGAAGCGAAAGCCCGATATAAAGCAAGCAAACGCTCTCAAGCTCCCCGTCTTTTCGCATGCCGAACCACCGGCAAAACTGCCAGTACTGCGGATCGAGGTTTCCCAAAAGATAGGCATTCGCAAGCCGGTCCCGCATCAAGAACTGACGTAACTCGTCTCGATCGCTGAGTTTTTCGACTGGCATGTGGGCTCCTGACAACACCAATACGGCGTTTGACTCTACTGCGCCTGTGATCCCCTCAATCATCTCATTCCCCTTCGGCGTTGGGCCAATCCCCGAACTTCCGCCGCTTGCAATTTTGATTGACGAATCAGTGTACACAACTGTGTGTGTGATGCGCAACACCCGTTCAGGATTCTAAGGATCTTCACTTGTGGGTAAACGTGGCGTCACGTAGTTCGCAAGCGCTTCGAGCACCTGATAGTAGCGTATCGTCTGAACCTGTACGATGACGTGGATGACGCCATTGCTCGCCAACATCGAAGACCTGTCGCCGTCTTCGTTTTCTAACCACAAAATCTCATCCCCACCCTCAATAGTTATCTGCGAGGCATCGATAAACTCGGGTTGCGCGCGAAGCTCGAGCCCCTTTGCTTTAAAGGGTGCCGAGAATGTTGGAACGGTCTCCCCAACGGTGATTTCTTCGCCATCCACCGTGAGTTTGAATTCTGGCCAGTGCCGTCGAATCATCTCAAGTTGAGTTTGTGTGATCTTTGATGGATCAACGACGATAAATACAGGGCCCCCATTGTCCAATACCGTCTGGATACTAGCGATGTCATCGTCGTCAGCGAACCCATCTGGCTCAATCAACATCAGTCCGCTGGGGGTCTGGTCGGGGGCGCGCAACCCAAGACTTGTCCAAAAGTTATCCTGACGACCGAAATCATAGAGAAATGTCGTGTGACCGTTGGCATAGAACTTAACTTCGTCGTTTTGGCGATAGTCGATGTGCATCACCGGCACAGGAGGCGCTTCGTTTCGCAGTGGGTCAATATCGTCCGCCCCAGCTGCCCATTGGAAGATATTGAGCCACAACTTTCGGTTATCCGCCCAACCGCCAAAGGCATTGCCGAATGTGTTCTGGTCACCAATCACGACCACGCGGCCCTCACCGTACTCAACGGCGTTTAACACGCTGCTACTCTCGGTTTCTTCGTCTTCATCCTGGCTGAAGTTCGCCCAGTAGCTCGGTGGATTCGACTCATCCCAGAAGTCGCGAAACCCATCTTCTGAAGTACGAGCCAGACTGCCGGGCCCCAGAATTGGTCCGGCCGCGAACATTCCGATGTTTTGAATGCCTTCGGTAACCGGATGTTGAGTCAATCGAGTCAAATTTAGCCAGTGGTGCTGTTTGACCGTGTTTGGCGGATAATCGCATGCCAACTCTGGCGGTAGATCCCAACCATACGGATCTAACAACGGTTGGGTGACATCAGAGCTCTTATAAACGTTTGTGTGGTCAACGATGACAACAAGCCCCCCACCGTTTGTCACAAACTGGTCGACAGCAGCTAGTTCAGTCGCAGCCCACCGGGGCTTGTCTTTGTCCATGAGGTTTACGAACAGCACATCAACTTCATTGAGGGTCTCGGGGGTGATTGGACCATTCGTGACCCTTTGATGTCCGACGTTGAGATGCCGCAGATACTCGAAAGCCTTCGAATACCCGTTGCTATTGTCGTAATTCATCTTCGAAAAGGTGTGCTTGATTGTTGAGTTCTGGCGCGTCGAATGGATGTTGTCCTCCAACACATTGAAGACTGTGCCTTCATCGTAAGGCTCCACCTGAGGTTCATCGCTGCAAGAAAGCACCCCCAACACAATCAACAAAATCCATCGAAACTTTCGCATACGCATTTTCGTAACTCGCTTCTAATTCTGCCCCAATGTATTCAGTCTGGGATCTATTACAAATGGGCTTGTAACCGCCTCATTGGCCGTCATCTCGGACGAGCACGAACCACGCGTTCATCTCTTTCTTTTTATAGGCCCGCCCAATCGTGATGTGGTCGCTAACCTTGCGCATTTTGTCCACCATCCCGGCATATACCAGGTAGCCCAGCCGGGTGCGGTTGGTCATCAAAGGCGGCCATTCATCCGGCTTCTCGGTCGGCTCACGCGTGTAGTCGATGTAAAGCTCGCCGGACTCGTCCTCGTAGGCTTCGTAATACCCTGGCGTCGTGAACGGCCAGTGCCAGTTGTGGTTATACCCAATCAGAAATGGCTTGCTGGGATCTGACGGACGACAGAACCGCTTTTCGAAGTGGCGGAACGCGGGCAGTGTGTTGGTTCCGACGTGGATAACCTCTTTCAAAGGCTCGTCCGTCGGAACCATCTGGTCGATAGTCACTGCGCGGCCTTTCGTCGCGTCGAAGATCTTCTTCTGAAGCTTGCCACTCCAAAGCCGCGTCGCCGCGACACGTTCTTCATGCGTCGCCGCGTCGCACGCCGCTTCGAGCGCATCGACATCGATTGGGTCTGCTTTGACCAACTGCGTTATCGTGTCAACATTTGACATTAATCTTCATCCAGTTTGAGACGCTTTACTTTTTCGACCAGCGTCGTGCGGTTCAGGCCCAGTAGGCGCGCTGCTTGTGCCTTGTTTCCATCGGCTTTCTGCAACGCTTGTTTAAGAAGGTTTGTCTCAAGTTTCGAGAGCGCCTCCGCCATATCCATACCCTCGCTTGGAACATAGAGTCCCATCTGCGGAGGTGGTGGATGGTCGCCAAAGAAGCGCTCGGGCAGGTCTTCGAGCTCTACGAAACCAACGCGTTTCAAGATGGCGACTCGCTCCATAATATTCTGGAGTTCGCGCACATTTCCTGGCCATTCGTAGTTTTGCATGACCTTGAGTGTCTCTCGCGTCACTCCGCTTAGCTGCGTCTGATTCACGCGATTTTGTTCGGCCATGAACGCATCAATGAGTACCGGGATATCCGTCGGTCGCTCGCGAAGCGGTGGAATATGCATAGGCAGAACACTCAAGCGATAGAACAGGTCTTCGCGGAACGTGCCTTCCTTAACTTCGTTTTCAAGATTTCGGTTCGTCGCCGCGACGACTCGGAAATCCACCGCTTTGGGCTTCGTCGAACCCACGGGCGTGACCATCTTATCCTGCAACACACGCAGCAGCTTCACCTGCATTTGCAGCGGCATCTCGCCGATTTCGTCCAAGAAGATGGTGCCACCGTCGGCCGCCTGGAATTGACCGTCGCGGTCGGCATGGGCTCCGGTGAATGCGCCTTTCACGTAACCAAAGAGCTCGCTTTCCAAGAGCTGGTCAGGGATTGCGGCGCAGTTAACTGGAATGAAAGGCCCGTCCGCACGTGGGCTCAAGTTGTGAATCGTGCGGGCAAACAGCTCCTTTCCCGTGCCGCTTTCGCCAGTAACCAACACCGGAGCATCGGATTTCGCAATCTGCGGAATCACATCCAACATGGTGTTGAGTGGCGAATCGTGGCTTCGAATAAGCAGATCCCGTGGATCGCCTTTGATCGGCGCACCACCTAGCGGCACCGCGCGTTCAATAGCCCCAAGAACTGCGTTGTGAACGTTGTCGCCTTTATTCTCAATGACGGTGAACGCGCCCAATCGCATCGCATCGACGGTGGTCGAGACATCGCTGTCGCGAACGACGGCGACCACAGGAATCGGGGGCATCACGCCAAACGACGCCAAGAAATCACGAACACAGTCACCCAAATCACCATCAGAAACGACGGCACACGACACATCGTCGGATTGCGAACGGGTGGCCCCGGGATGGGCTTCGTGAATCAGCTCCACCGACCAGCCAATATCCTTTAGGTCGGCGGTGATGGGTTCCCAGATGAGGTCGTCAGCGCTGACGATGAGGATAGTACGGCGAGTAGACATCTAGCTCGAAACAGTAAGGGACCGGGATAATCGGCCATATCGGCCTCGGGCGTCAAGCGCAGGCTATCGATCGAAATAGTTGGGACATGGCTCGGGGCCGCCTTGTGATTGTGTCCAGCCTTCCCCAACGAGTCCATTCTCGGTCTGGACAATCACTCCGGTTGTGTCGTCAATCTCTTGCCATGCGAAGACACCGGGGCAGCCGTTCAGGCATGGATTGCCGCTCAATGCATAACATGCGGTCGTGGTTTCAAACGTACACGTGCCGTCGGTTCCAATGGTGTACGCCTCTGCATTGAGATCGAACCGGCAGCCCACAGGACAGTCGGCTTGTTCGGCATCAAACGGGCAATCGGGATACTCGATGGGGTCCTGGCAGGTGACGTTTCCGTCGCCTGTTGAACGACAGACTTGGTCACCCTCGCAATCCGCGTTGCTCTCGCAGAACGGGGTGCAGACAAGAAGTGGAATCCCCGTGTCTTCGTCGTTACCGATTTGAAAACAGAACTCGCCTTCCGGGCAGTTAGCGGTCAATTGCAGGGTGTCTTCGTCGACCTGACACCGAGGATCGCCGCCATTATTGGCATTGTTAGCGTTGTTGGACTTGGAATCCGCGTCCGAACAGCCAATTGCCAGAAGCGAGACCAGAAGGATGATTACGTAATGCATTGGGTAACTCGTTGAAGTTTCGTGACAATGTAAATCGAAATCAATCGAAATGGTAGAACGCTCGAAGGAGTTCTTCGTTAGCCCAGAAACGCTCGGCGCAAGCGGCCAAGCTGACCATCTGCCATGATGGATTTCGCAAGTTCGGCTTTGAGGTCGAATCCCACTGAGGAAAAGACGCGCATCATCGTGGTGGCAACTTCGCTGACGGTCAGCGTGGCGCCCAAATAGCCGCGCCATTTGTCTTCGGGAAGTTCGAAGAACGCGTCGAAGAAACGGTGGGTCTGGTCTTGGGTCATTCCAAGCAACGATTCGAGCCCAAACTGGTAGAGCTCACGGGTTGCCCGACGTTCAGCGGGCCAGACGGCATCCCATGCTGTTTCAGGATTGTCGAGGTTGGCCAGAATCGCCCCAGCTACTGCTGGCGCGGCGTTCAACGAGCGTGCGACTGAGTATCCTGTTGCCGGATGCACGTAGCTTGCGGCAGCACCAAAGCCAATGACCTTCTGCGGGTCAGGGATGTGGTCGCCCATCGGGATGACGCAGCGCTCTTCTTCGTAGGTCTTGAGGATCGTCACGTTTCGGCTGGCCATCCGGGCGTAGAGCCGTTCGCGCAACGCTTTGATGGGCACGGCCGGCCGTGCGACGAGCACGGTTTCTTCCAAGAACCAGCGGCCATCCGGGAGTCGCATTGCGTACAGAAACGTCGCCGGACCGTCCCAATCGTCGAAGGTCCGAAAGTCCATCAGGGCCGCATCGTGGCCATCTATCGGCTCGCCGTCGACATCAGCAATGATTCCATAGGCGGTTTGGAAACCAACGTCTGCTTGCGGGCGACTGACCAAAAGTGGGTTGAAACCCGTGCAATCGACGACGACATCCACATCGACGATGTCCTCGAGTTTAACCTCGTCCAGGCTGCGCCTTGCCTTGAGTGGGTCCAAGCGCAGCTTGAGTTTCTCTGGGTCAACTCGGCCATACATGCGGTCAAGCTCGACGATGCCAGAGTCAGTCGCAAAGATGGGGTGCGACCAAACCGCTTCGAAGATGTCGCGGTAGTCGGTCTCGTCTACCCAAAAGCCATACGTGTTTGGCCATTCGTCAGGGCCATGCAAAACGACGCTCGCGTTTCGTTTCGCCAGCTCATGCGTGATGGCGCGACCCGCGGGCCCTGCCCCTACGACGGCGATTTCGCCCATTACTTGGTCGCGCTCGCCGCGCGATTGGGCTCCCAGAGAACTTCGTCTGTACCGGCTGCGACAGCAGCCCAACGGCTCCAGACAAAGAACGCGTCGCTTAGACGATTGAGGTAAGCGACCGCGTGTTCTTCAAGCTCTTCGGTTTGCATCAGCGCCACGACCAACCGCTCGGCACGGCGGCAGATTGTGCGGCATTGGTGAAGCTCGACATTCAGGCGAGTCCCACCAGGGAGGACGAAAGAGCGTAGCTCGGGCAGGTCCTCGTTGTACGAGTCGATGCTGTCTTCCAAGGCTTTGATTTCAATCTCGGTCACACGAGGCATGTATTCCATGACATCTTCTGGCTTGGTTGCCAGAATCGAGCCCAGATTGAATAGCTCGTGCTGAACGCGAAACAGAGTCTCGGAAAGGTCGTTGAATTCCTCGCCCGGATGTTGTTCTGCGATGGTCTGGCGAGCAGCACCGACGAATGAATTCAGTTCGTCCACGGTCCCGTACGAGTCGATGCGAATCTGCGACTTCGGCACCTTCTGACCGCCCACAAGGCGAGTCATGCCTTTGTCACCTTTGCAGGTGTAGACGCGGTTGATCGCGAGTTCGGGGTCTTTGAATTTCTGTTCGTCAGTCATGGTGGTCAGCTCGGTTTCAGCATGCATTGGATGCTTGGTTATCACGAAAGTCGCACGGGTTACAGCGACCTGCGGTCGCGTTTCAGGCTTTGGCTTCGCCTCGCCGTTTCAGCTCCCTGCGGTCGCGTTTCAGGCTTTGGCTTCGCCTCGCCGTTTGGGTTGGGTTAGTTCCAAGACAGCATTAATCGACCGAGTGAGTTGGAGACGGACATTAATGGGTAGAATTCTGAACCGTCATCGGACAGCACGCCGCCGATTGGGCCTTCGATTAGTTCGGATTCGCCCAGGTCAATGGGGCCGGCGAGTATCTTGTCGCAGCGGGTGTCGACCAGGAATAGCGCGTCTTCGTTGAATGCGGTGGCGAACACGATCTGGTTGTGGACGCCAATGACTTGAGTTAGTGCGTTGGTGGTTTCGGACGGAAAGGAGAACGGGGTTTCGGCGTCGAAAATCCAAGTTTCGCTGGTCATGTCGAAGGCGAAGAATGCCGATGAAGTTCCCGCTCCCATGTACACACGATTGTCGGCGGTGACAGGACGACCCGGAGCCCCAATATTGTCAACTATTGGCAGTGTATAGTTCTGAACATCTGGAACTGCTGGATCATCGGTGGGTGTCCAGATCTCTAAAACCCCGTCGGTTGCTGGATACGCTACACTTTCATCGAATCGAACCTCGCCTGTGTTAACGACGATTAGCTTATCTTCGTGCGTTGCTAGATATTGAGGGTTCTGACCAGTCGTTGGAATGGTCGCAACGACATCAAAATCTTTGTCAATAATTGACACAGTTCCCTGACCGTAGGGTTGGTCTGGACCAATGTAGTCGACGTTCGACACATAGATGTAGTCACCAAGAATCGCCGCGCCCGAGGGGTTTTTGAACGCCTCGGATTGGACTTCGGCGAGCACGTCGCCGGTGGCTGTGTCAGCGATGGTGACGGTGTTGGCGAGGTAGTTCGGAATCACTGTCCAGCGGGCGTCGACTGCAACTTCATATGGGTTGTGGTCGTTGCCTAGATCTACGAACTCAGCGGTTGCGGCGGACTGCAGGTCAATCGTGCTGACGGTGTTGTTCAGGCTCTCGACCACATAGGCCTTGCCGTCGAAGGCAAACAGCGCGTTGGGCGCGGCCTGCGTCTTGGCGAAGTTGGTGTGCACAGTGATTTCTGGTGCATTGGGACCACCCTCACATATGGCTGGGCCCGCAGGAATCACGTTGGATTCCGATTCGGAATCGCCACAACCTGCGGCAATCAACAAGACCAGAAAGAGCCGCTTCATTGGCCAGCCATGAGCGTGAGCGAACCATAGAAACTTCGACCGGGCAGCGGTCGCTGCAGTCCATCAACCACCGACCGCTCATCACCCAAATTGTAGGCGTTGAAGCTGAGCTTCGCCCAATCGACAGGCTTGTAGGCCAGGCCGGCATCGACCATTGCGTATGCAGGGTTTGTGAGGTTTCCAAAACGGTCCAGATTGGTCTGCGTTTGGCCGGTTGTCTGAACATTAATGCTCAACAGGCGGACGGCCTTAAACCCACTTAGAATCTGCCATTCTGCTCGGGCAAAGCCGCGATGCTCGGGTTGATTCGGCGTTTGAACATTCGGCAGTTCTTCCGCTCGACTGTGGGTGAAGGTGTATCCCGCGGTGAACACTAGGGGCTTCAGCGGCCGAGCGTTGGCGAGCGCCTCAACACCGCGGTTGGTGACGCCGCGCAGGTTGGTCGCCTCGATCACAAACGATGAGACTGGGACAAATTCAATCGAGCTGCTGACGTGACCCTCGAAGTATGCCGTTTCAAGGTTGTAGTCCTCGGACCCAACGATGACGCCGGCATCCCAGACAACAGCGCGTTCAGAATCCAGGTCAGGGTTGCCGCGCAGCGACTCGATATTGAGGTAGAGCTCGTCGAAGTCTGGGGCCCGGAACGTTCGCGCGACGTTGGCTTTGAAACTCAACCACTCGATGGGCGCAACAATCGCTCCCGCTGCAGGCAACACCCCAACGTCCTCAAACTCGCCCTGAACCGACTCGATGCGAACTCCGGCGTTCAACCGAACGCGTTCGTCTAAGAGCATCAGCTCTTCGGATAACGCACCACCTAGAGTCGTGCGGTCGGTCACTATCTGGTTGGCGTTGGGTCCTCGTTCATCGACCAAAAGGTCTTCGTAACGAACGTCGAGGTCGAGCTGTAGAATCGAATCTATTGCAGGCACAAAACCCAAAGCACCCGCACCGCCACTGACGCTAAGGAAGTTGGTGCGGCTAGCAAACTCACCGGAACCCAACACGGTATTCGGATTGGCGTAGTCAACAAACTTCGCTTGCGCACCGCCGTGCTGATTGAGGTCCAGAATGAACGATTCGGTGTCGATGACGTCGCGTTGGTCCAAACGCAGCGTGCCGAACACGCGTTCTTCGTCCAATCGTGCTTCGTCAAACGTGTTCTGAAACTCTGCTGGCCCAGCGATTCCGCGACCCGAGCGCTGGTAGTTAACCGTCGCTTTCACCCGGCTAGCCCGGTTAAACCGGTGCTCGACCGTTCCCAAAGCAGCCACAGACTGGGAGTCATTATTAATGCGAGTTTGGGACGTGCCCTGATCGTCGACGAAGTCGAAGTCTCCCTCGGACTGCCAATACTCCGCATTCAGGCTGGCCGCGGTGCGTTTTGTCGCAAGGTCCGCGGCTCCTGAAACACCCAAGGTTTGCCAGCTTCCGCCTAAAGTGGTGGCTTGTGTCGACCACCCGGGTTCTTTGCGAGTCTTGGTCTGCAGATTCAACGCGCCACTGAGCGCGCCGGAGCCTCGAAACACGCCCGGACCACCGCGATGGACTTCGATGGACGTGATGCCTGCGGTAGCGAACGTACCCAGGTCAAACCCCGGTCCAAACGGTGTGGTCAAACGCTGGCCATCAAGGCTCACCGACACTTGCCGAGCGTTCGAGCCACGCACCGTCGCGAACGCCGGCTGCCCAAAACTCGACTGCCGCCGAACATAGATTCCCGGCACAAACTGTAGGCTTCTGGCGAGGTCGGTGCCGTCGGCGAGGCTGTCCGAGGTGTCGACGGTGGATGACCAACCGGACGGCATCTTGGTGTCTTCTGCTGGCGCGACCGTATGCACAGAGCTGTCGTCTTGTGCGAATACTGTGACACTCCACAGGCAGCAAACCCCCGCCAATACTGGCGATAGACGACGCAAACTCACTCTCATTCCGCGTAAGAGCACTTAGTAAGCCGTGCAAGGCGACTAAGACGGTTAACAGGCAAGTAAGGTGAGCAAGGCCTTCTCCGCCTTATCTAACTTACTGCCTTACTAAGAGGTGTCCTGACTTACAGCTCTATCGCTCGAATGCCGCCTTCCCATGAATTTCACAGTGGCTAAATGGCTTGGAGCATCGCTGATCACAGTGGCGCGACCGTCCCGGATTTACACCGGGTTCCCTACGAAGATTGGTAACACTTCCGACACGGGTAGTAAACAGCTCCCTACGGTCGCGTTTCAGCTCCCTGCGGTCGCGTTTCAGGCTTCGGCTTCGCCTCGCCGTTTCAGCTCCCTGCGGTCGCGTTTCAGGCTTCGGCTTCGCCTCGCCGTTTCAGCTCCCTGCGGTCGCGTTTCCTAAGACCTTTGACTTTGATTTGGTCGTCCCTATAATTCCCATCGACTTGATAGGGATTGTGATGGAATACCTACAATCAGCCTTCGGGGGACTACTTATCGGATTGGCCGCGGCCGCACTATTACTGCTCAACGGCAGGATTGCGGGCATCAGCGGAATCATCGGACAGATGTTCGGAAATCCACGTCAGCATGCCTGGCGAGTCGCGTTTTTGACGGGATTGGTTCTGGCTGGAGCGCTGTGGATGATCATGGATCCGGCCGCAATCTCACAATCGACTGGAGCGGGTCCGGTACAACTCGGCATCGCTGGATTGTTGGTAGGAATCGGAACCGCGATGGCCAATGGCTGCACCAGCGGCCACGGGGTCTGCGGGCTGGCTCGTCTATCCCGTCGTTCCCTGGTGGCGACGGTGACGTTCATTGGAACGGCTGCCATCACTGTTTTCGTCGTTTCAAACGTGGTGGGGGCATAAGATGTTAAGAATCGCTCCTTACACCGGTCAGATTTTCGTCGCACTTTTCGCAGGCTTTGTGTTTGGCGTTGGCCTCATCGTCTCCGGCATGACTGACCCCAACAAAGTCATAGGGTTTTTGGACTTCGCTGGAAACTGGAACCCGCAGCTTGTGTTTGTACTTGGCGGAGCGATGTTTCCGAACCTGTTGCTATTCGGGTGGATTCTGAAGCGCAAGACGCCGCTGCTGGATGACAAGTTCCACCTCCCAGAGAGCAACACGGTCATCACGCGTCAATTGGTTCTCGGTTCCGTCCTCTTCGGAATCGGCTGGGGACTAGCTGGCTACTGCCCAGGCCCCGCGGTTGTCGCCATTGCCAATGGCACCGAATCCATCCTGTACTTCGTCGTGCCGATGATCATCGGCGCAACGCTCTACAAACACCTCACCACCTGAACGCGAAGCCCGAAGGGCAAGCTGAAACGCGACCGCAGGGAGCTGAAACGGCGAGGCGAAGCCGAAGCCTGAAACGCGACCGCAGGGAGCTGAAACGGCGAGGCGAAGCCGACGCCTGAAACGCGCCTAGGCGAGATTGCGAATCAGTTCGGAGATTGTGGGCCAATGGTCTCGAGGGAGATTGTGGCCCATTCCTTCAAGCTCGTGATAGGGCGCGCCCAAGGCTTTTGCGGTGGCTTTGCCGGCAGCGGGCAGGATCAGAGGATCCTGGGCGCCATGAAGGACTTGCGAAGGAACTTTCACTTTCTTCAGCGCTTTCTTTCGGCTTCCTGAAGCAAAGACGGCGGCCAGTTGTCTGGCGGGGCCGGCAGGGTTGTAGCCTCGTGAATAGGCGAGCTTGGAGATTCGGATGAGCTCGGTCTGGTCGACGGGGAGGTCTCCAGCCATCGTGCTGAAGAATTCGACGACGTTCTCAACCACATGCTCTTCGGCCGAAGTTTTCGGCTTACTAAACAAGGCGGCGGCGGCTTTGGGGTGCGACACCATATGCCGGCGGCAACCCGTCGTGGACATGATGGACGTTAGCGAGAGCATTCGTTCTGGGTGCTCGATGGCGATGGTCTGCGAAATCATCCCGCCCATCGAAACGCCAGCAAAATGGGCTTGGTCGATTTCCAGTGCGTCCATCAGCCCGACGGTGTCCTTGGCCATATCACTGAGCGTATAGGGCGCGGTCACAGTGCGCCCTGCAAGCCGCCGTTTCAGGGCATCTCGGACATTGGGGACGCCAGCGTCAGTCATCCAAGTTGATTCGCCGACATCACGATTATCAAAGCGAATGACACGGAACCCGCGCTCGACCAGCTCTTCGCAGAAGCCATCAGGCCAGGCGACAAGTTGCGCTCCCAACCCCATCACCAGCATCAAAGGGATGCCTTCACCCATTTCCTCGTAGGCAATCTCTATCCCATTCACGTTCACTTTTCGGATATCCATACAACTTCTCCACCAAACTGGGGCGATCTACAAAACCACACCAAGAACTAGGTAATCACCGGGTACATAGGTAACACTTTTCTGTAGGTACATGGGTAACACTTTTTTCGACGACATGGTTGACACTCAACTCCGTGATTTTTCGCGGGAGAGATGGCTATGGGTTGGTCTGAAAGGACGAAAGTGGAAACTCGAGAGCAGTTTGTGTTGGATGCGTTACGAGGTGATGTGCCGATGAAGACATTGTGTCAGGCATATGGTGTGTCCAGAAAGACCGGATACAAGTGGCTGAAGCGCTACAAAGCGGAGGGGGCGCCAGGTCTTCTGGACCGTTCACGTGCACCACACTCATGCCCACATAAGACGCCGCAGGAGCTCGTGGACCGCATCGTGGCGCTTCGCAAAAAGAGGGGCTGGTGCGCAGAAACACTTCGCCACAAACTGATCGAGCTTCATCCTGAAACGGACTGGCCAAGCCCGTCGACGATTCACGGCATCATCAAGCAGCACGGCTTGGTGACGGTCTCGAATCGTACACGTAAGGACACAGGGCCAACCAAACCACCAAATCCCGATACTGATGTGCCCAATGACATCTGGTGCGTCGATTTCAAGGGTGAGTTCCGCATGCAAAATGGCGCTTACTGCTATCCGCTAACCGTCCTTGACTGGGCCACACGACATGCACTTTTGTGCGACGGAAAGCTATCGACTGAGCAGTTTGGGGTGCAGGACAGCTTTCAAACGCTTTTTGAGACCTATGGCGTCCCAGGAGCGATCCTCAGTGACAATGGACTACCCTTCGCACATCCGAACTCTACCTGTCGCCTCTCGAAGCTCAATGTTTGGTGGATAAAACATGGCATCGAGCTGATGCGCACTGTGCCTGGCCATCCGCAACACAACCCGCGGATAGAACGGTTTCATCGGACACTGAAGGCCGCAACAACACGACCTCCCGGGAGATCGTTAGCTGAGCAGCAACACATCTTTGACGTGTTTCTGCACTCATACAATTTCGACCGGCCACATCTGGCTTTGAACGGTGAATGCCCGGGTCATCGCTACACAAGTTCAAATCGTCCATTCCAGCTTCGACCGACCAGCTATCCCGGACACTTCGAGGTCCGAAAGGTATCGACATCTGGAAAGATAAAGCTCAACAACATCCCTGTTTTTGTGACAGCAACATTGGAAGGAGAACATGTGGGACTGGAAGAATTCGACGACGAACGATGGAACGTCTTCTTTCAGGATCACCTCATCGGAATCATAGACGAACGAACTGGACAGATAACACCACTGGGACCAACCCCTGTCCGGTACAATGTGTTACCTATGTACCTGTAGAGATTTGTTACCCATGTTCTCGTTGTCACCCCAAAGACCAAGAACCAAAGACCAAGAACCAAGAACTACTCAACAAACAGGTCCACCGTTCCCAGATCCTGCACCGTCAAATGCACGTGATCGCCTGTATCCACGTGGATGGCTTTGGTCGCGCCACCAGCCAACACAATCTGACCGGCAACGAGCTTCTCGCCGCGCTCTGCAAGCATGTTTGCCAATTCGGCGAGTGACCGTGCAGGGTGTTCGAGGATAGCGGCAGAACTTCCGGTCTCAGCGACCTTGCCGTTGAGCTCCATCACCATTCCCAGATTGCCCAAGTCCAGATCCTCGGGGCGCTTGCGCGTTTCGCCCAAGAAGAACCGCGTCGACGAAGCGTTGTCTGCGACAACATCGATCAACGTGAATTTGAAGTCCTTGTATCGGCTGTCGATGACCTCCAGCGCGCCACACACCCACTCCACAGCATCCAGTGCTTCGGCGCTGGTGACGGGTCCCACCAGGTCCTTGCCCAGAATGAACGCAACTTCAGGTTCAACTCGCGGGTGGCAATGTTCGCTGCGGACAATTGCGTCTCCGTTGGAGCGCATCATCTCGTCGGTAAGATGCCCGTAGATGGGGTTGTGGACACCCATTTGCTCCATCTTTGCCCGGCTCGTCAGGCCCATCTTCATCGCGACCAGCTTCTCGCCGCGGTTGAATCGACGCGCCATGGACGCACGTTGCACGTCATAGGCCCGCTCCAAATCGAGCTCAGGATAGCTCGCGGTGAGCATCTCGATGGGCTCAGCGTTCATCGCGGCTGTGTCCACG
This sequence comes from bacterium, assembly GCA_030427705.1. Lineage (GTDB taxonomy): Bacteria > Myxococcota_A > Bradymonadia > Bradymonadales > Bradymonadaceae > JAUIBR01. The sequence continues at coordinate 284,143 of JAUIBR010000001.1, forward strand.
ATTTCGGCGAGTTTGACGATGGTGTCCTTATCCATTTGCGGCTTCCTTTTGTTTTTTGAGGTCCAGAGCGACGTCGACGATCATGTCTTCCTGCCCGCCAATCATGCGACGCTTGCCGAGCTCGACCAAGATGTCTCGCGAGTCCACATCGAATTTTTCGGCAGCACGTTCGGTGTGCAGCAGGAACGACGAATACACACCTGCAAATCCAAGCATCAGCGAGTTCCCATCGGTCTGAACGGGCCGTTGCATCAGCGGACGAACGATTTTGTCGGCGCAGTCAATCAATGGATAAAGCTCGATATCCGTGCGGATTCCCATACGGTCGGTAACCGCAATCAAGACTTCCAATGGGCAATTGCCGGCCCCAGCGCCCATGCCCGCGACCGAACCGTCAATGCGGTCGGCCCCAGCTTCAATAGCGATGATGCTGTTTGCCACGCCCAAGCCCAGATTGTGGTGATTATGAAATCCGACCTGACAATCCAGCGCGTCGCGCATCGCTGCGACTTTCTCGCGTGTTTCGTCCATCAAAAGCGCACCCGCCGAGTCGGTGACATACACGCAATGTGCGCCGTAGGATTCCATCAACTTGGCCTGCTCGATCAGCTGAGCGGTGGGAATCATGTGTGCCATCATCAAGAAGCCGACGGTGTCTAAACCCTTGTTTCGTGCGGCTTCAATGTGCTGTTTCGAGATATCTGCCTCGGTGCAATGCGTCGCGATACGCACTGTATCGACGCCAGCTTCAATCGCCATATCGATATCATCAATGGTGCCAATTCCTGGCAACAAAAGCGCGGCGAGCTTCGAGTGCGTCAGCACCTCTCGCACGGCTTGCAGGTACTCGACTTCGGTGTGGGCCGAGAATCCGTAGTTGAACGAGTTGCCGTTCAATCCGTCGCCGTGGCTAACCTCGATGATGTCGATGCGCGCTTCGTCGAGTTTCTTGGCGACCGCGACCATTTGGTCGACGGAGTACTGATGCGCAAGCGCATGCATGCCGTCTCGTAGCGTGCAGTCGTTGATGATGATTTTCCGGTCCATTGTGGGCTCCATCGGTTGGCCGAGGACTTCTAGCAAATTCTTCACACGAACTAAACCTGCGTTAACCTTGCAGCTATGAGCATCTGGGAGAAAGAACAGGACGGGCACCTACGGTACGGCAATTGGGTCATGTTGGCGCTACTTGCGGCATTCATGTTGCTACTGCCGATGTCGAGAGCATTCCTGCCGGATCATCTGGAGGAGATTCTCAACCGCGCGATCGTCTTTGGCGTCTTTATCGCGGCGACGGTCTGGTCCGGCAGCCGGGCGTTTGCGGCCGTATTCGGGCTGGTTTTGGTGGCATCAATGTGCCTTACCGTCATGGGCATGTCCCAACCAGGCACTGTCTTTGCGATCGCATGGCATATCCTGATGTTAGGCGCATTCTTGCTTATCGCGGTGGGCATACTGAAGCAGGTGCTTGCAACCAGGCGCGTGCGGCTCAATACGGTCATTGGTGCGCTCGACTCCTACCTCTTGTTTGGCTTGGCGTTTGCGGTTCTACACTCACTGATCGCCGTCGTAGACACCGACGCGTACGATGGCTTGTTGTTTGCCGAAGGCGCCGTACTCGCCAAGAACTCGACGTACTACAGCTTCGTAACCATCACGACGTTAGGTTACGGGGACATCCTGCCGCTGACGGAAACGTCACGTGCGGCGGCCTATCTGGAGGCACTGTTTGGGCAGGCTTTCATCGCGGTAATCGTGGCACGATTCGTGGCGATGGAGGTCACACACTCCGCAATGTCGGCGTCCGATCAGGAAGAATAGAGCGCATCGCGAACTGAAGCACGGAAGTCACCGTGCATCGCCTCAAAGCTTGTCAGCATGTGCTTGATGTCACGGCGTTTCGACGCGGGATAGGTGTCGCAAACAGGGCATGCAACAGGCGCCAGGTCGTACTCTCGTACCCAACCGATAACTTTGGACTCTTCGACCAAGATCAATGGTCGAATCGTGTCCACAAAGCCATTGTCTGATGGTGTGAGAGGCTTCAGCGGCTCCAATTGGCGACGATACATCAAGTTCAGGAAAAACGTCTCAATGGCGTCATCCAGATGGTGCCCTAGAGCGAGTCGATTATAGCCGTTTTCCTCGCACCAGGTGTTCAAAATGCCGCGGCGCATTCGACTACAGATCGCACACGGAATCTGCCCCGGCTTGAGCGCAGCCTGAACCACGGAATGCGTATCTTCCTCGATCACCGTGCATTCCACGCCCATCCGGTCGCACATCGCCTTGAACCCAGCGTGGTCGAAGCCTGGCTGCTTTTGATCCAGGTGAATCACCGTCCAATCAAATGGCAAATCAGCACGCAGCGACAACTGTCGAATGGCGGCGATCAATAACAGCGAGTCTTTTCCACCAGAGATTGCCACTGCGACACGGTCTCCGGCCTTGATGAGCTCAAAGTCATAGACCGCCTTCTCGACCGCGCTGAGCACCGCCTTCGAAGGTCTAGGGGTCAATTCGATTTTCGGTTCAGCACTCATGGGCAGTTTTCTGGAGTCGCGTTTTCGGGGGCGTAGAGCGTCGGTGCCGCATCGGCACGAAGGCTCTTGATGAAGCACGCGTACTGCGCTTTTGCTTCGTCTTTGTCAAACATAACGTAATGACCTGCCTCAAAATACGCGGGTTCGTATTGGCGAACGAAACCTGTCACGCCGCCAGCAAGATTGGACTGAACTGGCGTCTGTGTCGCTGTCTCACGGCCCACCCATTTCATGAAATCGAAGGCCTCCATCTGAAGCACAGGCTCCACAAGCGGTACACCCAATGCGGTCGACAAGCCTGCTCGCGCGGTCGGCGAGAAGTAGCGGTCTTCCAACCCGCTTGGATGGAATACATGACGAGGTTGAACGCCCGGATGTGGCTCTCGAATGATGTGTCGTGCATGAACATTCGGGTCCATGTGGTCAAACACGTGTTGGAAGGTGTTCAGTACGATATCAAACCGGTCGAGCGATTCATCGTCTCTAAACCGAAGCACACGCTCCAAAATGGGACGAATCTCGACAGGGTCCTTTGAAGACATGGCAATCTCGATCAGCGTCCCGCCGCTTCCGGCATTGATGAAGGCGTCGATCTCGCCAGGAATCGTCATCGTCGGCGTTCCAATCATTGACCCCATAGACTGCCCCATCGCCGCAAACCGGTCGGAATCGAACCGAATCATCCCATCCGTTGCGTTTCCGGCATCAAGGTCTGGCGAGATCGTGGCGTCGATCTCCAGATTCGCCATCAGGCGAGCGTGGTAGGCCACCTCGTTCGACGCGATGTGGAAGTTGTCGATCATCGCGCGCGGATTATCCAAGATATTGTAGAGCTTCAGTCCCGTGACATCCGGATTTCGCGGAAACCGCGAATCATGAAGGTCAAAGTCGGCTGCGAAACCGGCAATTCCGTAGCGCGCGATATTGGCGGCCGGACCTTGGCCCGCAATCCGTGGGTCTGCGTCTGAAGTTCGTGCGCTCCGATCCATCAGCTCGGTCGCGGTCCCGCCGGAGCCATGCATGTAAAGGAGTGTTGGAAACCCAGCGTCTGGCATCGGGGATTTGGGAATGGTAATGAAGACCTTCAGCAACTCCATACGCACGATCTTGGGCTCACCATTTTCAAAGATGATTCGCCCCGCCGGCGGTTGGTCATAGGGCTTTTCGCCTTCCTGAATGTTTGGAACCTCGTAGTACGCCTCGATCACGACAAAGTCTGTGTAGTTCGCGATAACCGTCGGTGCAGGGTCGGCTGCCAACACGGGATCCGGCAGATTGGCGTAGAACTCAGACACGGTTAGGAACCGCTCCACGGGATTGTAAGTCGTGAATAAAACAAACGACGCAAGCTCGTCCTCAGGCAGCCCCGCATCCAGAATCGCTTGTCGCGCGGCGACGTAAGGCCCCGACGCCACAGTCCCGTTTACTCCCTCGATGTCGTTGCCCCCCATGAGCTCCGTCAGTTTTTCTGGGGTCGAGACTGGCTTTCCATCTGCATCTGTCAGTTTCTTGGTGAACGCCAGGACATACGTTTCGCCGCGCTCTCGCAAGACACCATACGGGCTCATACACGCCAATTGATTTTGCGGGTGATGGGTGCCCTTTGCTTCCGTGAATTTGCATTCGATCGGAAGGCGTTCGCCGCGTTTTTCAGACCCCTCGTGAACATTCATCAAGAAGACGGATGGCCACTCATCGGCGACGCTTTCATCCGTAGTCGGCAACGTTGCCGGGTCAAGCGCCGTATCCCAGTGGGTATAGACACCACCGGTGACGCCCCAGCCCGTCTTCAGGTCATCCGCCGCATCCAACCATTTCCTGCCGATCGCGTTTTCATTGATGACCGGGAATTCGACGTAGCCGAAGGTCCCATCCGCCTTCTGACGGCTATCGTCTGGAAGTGGCACCGAAAAGAAATCGTCCGAGCTTGGATCGAAGTTGAAGGTGGCACCATCCTCAACGCGAGCCATGTCCGAAGCGTCGTTCGACATGTCGGGGACATCGTTGTTTGTGTTGTTCTGTGGATTTTCTTCGTCAGAACAAGCGCATAGGACAAAGACGGCCAAGATAGGGATCAAGCGCTTCATAAGTACTCCAGCGGACTAAACGCCGGCCATTGTGACGAAGTCAGATAGCTTTGCAAGTTCGGTGAGAATCCCTTAAAACGCTGTCGAACAACAGAACGGACAAAAGATATGCTTCAAGAAAACAAGAATCGTCGCCAATTTCTCAAACACCTCGCAATCTCGACGGGTAGCGTCGTGCTCGTGCCTTACGTCGTGTCCTGCGGAACCAATCCGCCGAACCCCGATGCGATGGCGAATGAACAAGCGATGAAAGAAGCCGAGGCGAAGGCTGCTGCTGAAAAGATGGACGCCGAAGAGCAAGCCAACGTGGCGAAGATGCTCGACGCGAACGCGATTCCACCTATCAAGCCTGAAGGTTGGGACCCCATCGCGTACAACAAAGTTCGCGGAAATGCCGGCGCAATTCCGAAGAGCTACCTCAAGGACATCAACGGCGCTGACGGTGAAATGAAGCACCTTGGTAAGCACCTCCCATACGTCCCAACGCTGGACGCAGCCATGGTTCCCGCCGGATTCATCGCGCTGATGTGGGGCGACCCCGAAAAAGGTCACGTCAAGCACCCCAACGCACCAAAGACCGAAGATAACCCAGACGGTCACTGGTACAACTGGATCCGCGTGCGCAAGGCGACCGCAGAAGAAGCGGAAGAGCTGCAATCCAACTACACGGATTGGCCAGGAATCGCGGAAGGCGACAATGGCGCGTATGCAGTCTTCGGTGGTGGCGAAATCACTGCCGAAAGCGGCAAGAACACGGTCTACCTGGCTGCACTTCCGAAGGACGTGAAGAAAGGCGACACCATTCGAATTCACGCGCACTGCCTCACCCACGGCGAATACGTCGACTTCATCACGGTCTAAGACGCCTGACCCGGTTGGAGAGCGGTAGGAGCCAACTGTGGCGACGTACGCGATAGGTGACATTCATGGGCGGTTCAAGGTCCTCAAGCGATTGCTTGAGCGTATCGAGTTCCGCCCAGAATCAGACACGCTTTGGTTGGTCGGCGACCTCGTCAACGTCGGGCCCAAGTCGTTGAAAGTTCTGCGCTGGGCCATGGATTTGCCCAATGTCGTTGTCACGTTGGGAAACCACGATCTGCACATGTTGGCGGTCTATCTGGGCGTGCGAGATCTGCGCCCCAAAGACACATTCCAGTCCGTGCTCGACGCGCCAGATGCGGACGACATCTTCGCATGGCTTCGCCGTCAGAAGCTTGTTCACAGACAAGACGGCTACATCATGGTGCATGCGGGCTTGCTACCTCAATGGACCCCGGACAAAGCCGTCGAGGTCGCCAACGAAGTCGAGCGTATGCTGTGCTCGCCGCACTATCCTGAGTTCTTCGACGAGATGTACGGCAACAAGCCGAAGATTTGGTCGGATGAACTGACAGGTAATGACCGATTGCGCATCGCTGTGAACGCGTTCACTCGTTCACGTATCGTGCGCGTTAAAGACGGTCGATTGGAGTTCGATTTCAAGGGTGAGCCACAGGATACGCCGAAAGGTTACGCGCCCTGGTACGAGCTCTTTGACGCACCTGGCGAAACACTGCTGTTTGGCCACTGGTCCGCACATGGTTTCTACGAATCTGAGCGTGTCGTGTGCTTGGATTCTGGCTGTGCGTGGAAACGAAAACTGACGGCCATGCGTTTGTCTGACCGGGCCGTTTTCCAGGTCAGCGCTGGCTAATTCTCTCACCAAAGAACCCTGTATGAGTTTGATCGAGATAGCAGAAACACTACGTGACGCGTTTGACGATTTCGTTCCAGCCGAACCCGTAACGCATACCTACAATCCGCTGAAATACGGATGGAAGTCATGCAAGGCCTACCTTGATGCGTACGGCACGAAGTCACCTCGCGAGGTGTTGATGATCGGCATGAATCCCGGCCCATGGGGAATGGCGCAGACGGCCGTGCCATTTGGTGATGTCGCGATGGTCCGAGACTGGATGGGTATCGAGGAAGAGGTCGAAAAACCAGACAATGAACACCCCAAGCGCCTCGTCGAGGGCTTCCAATGTGGACGAAGCGAGGTTTCCGGGACCCGCCTCTGGACATTCATGAGCGAGAAGTTCGACTCCCCCGAGGACTTCTTTGACCGTTTCTTTGTCTGGAACTACTGCCCGTTGAGCTTCATGGAGGAGACCGGCCGCAACTTCATTCCAGAGAAACTCCCAAAAGAAGAGCGCGACGTGCTGTTCAAGCCTTGTGATGAAGCCGTGCGCGCGATCGTCGACTACCTTGAGCCGACCTATATCGTTGGAGTCGGGAAGTTCGCTGAGAAGCAGGCGAAGAAGATTGTCGGAGACACTTTTGAGGGCACGATTGGCAGCATCCTGCATCCGTCGCCTGCCAGCCCCAAAGCCAACCGCGGTTGGGCTCAGTACGCTGAAGAAGACTTTGCTGCCCTAGGCATCGAAATCTGAGCTGGAAAGGAAAGTAGGAACACCACTCGGGGTTGTGATAAAGTCTTACCAAAGGGCGCATTAGAAATAGTGAGGAATTCATGCGATTTACATTCGCATTGATGATGTTTGTATTAACCTGGGCGGGATTCTCGACGGCTGCATTTGCTTGCAAATGCGCCGAGAAACCTCGCTCTGAGGCATACGACTCGGCATATTCAGTTTTCTACGGCGAGGCCACCGAAGCCGATGGTGGCAACGCTACGATCAAGGTCTCCAAATCCTTCAAACGCTCTCGCGCCAAACGAAAGATGAAGATCGTCGCTGACGGCGACAGCTGTGATTTTCAGTTTGAAGAGGGGAAGAAGTACCTGGTGTTCGCTGCAAAGGCGAAGAAAAAGAAGACCTACAGCGTTCATAGCTGCAGTGGCACGACCGCGCTGGAATTCACTCCACTCAATCCTGTGGTCTGGACGCTTGCAGACGATATGTCCTACGGCCTCACCAAACGCGAGCGCAAGAGTGCGCAGAATACCAAGAACAAGCTTGTCGATTCGGCAAACAAGTCCCTGCGTGATGCTGTCCGCAAATGCGACAAGACGATTTGGAAGAGCAAGAAGAACGTGAAGGGCCATATCGAGGTCCGATTCGACTACACCGAGAAGCGCAAATTCACCGCTGAAATCATCAAGTACGAACGCTCTGCTGGCGAAGATGATGAGGTAAAAAGCTGCCTGACGAAACGTCTGACGGACGTCAAATTCCCGAAGTTCAGTGGCGGGCCAATCTCACTGTTTGCATATCGTCTGCTCGACCAGATCGATCCGATGATGGTGCGAAAGAAGTCCAACGCATCCGTCGTTGCCTACAAATCTGACAAGTACGACGCCGACGAATAGACCGCACTCTGTCTCGGCTTCGAACCCCACCGTCAAACCAATGACGCCCTTCGTCAATCAAATGGCGCGAAAAAGTGTCGCAAGACCGCTATTTTACTAGCTAAGACTTGATTTCTGGTTTTGGTTTCGTCACTCTGGTCTCAGGTAGATAACCGCACATCCTGGCTGGAGTAGAAATCATGCGTATGAAGCTGTTACGTCATGTCGCCATTTGTTCGACGTTGATCGCAGGGGTGGGCTGTAGCCCAACCGACGACTCCCCCGACATCGAGAGTGAGTCGGGCGTCATCGTTCAACGTCTGCGCTCGGCGCCTGACGACGGCGAGTCCTCGACCTTTGTGGCCATGGACTTCGTGGCTACAGATGCACGGGGCAATGCACTTCCTTGCGAGGCAGCGGGCTTGGACGTTGACGTTGAAGTCTCGTTCGACGGTGGTTCGTCATTCACTTCCATTGACGATGCCAGCGTCGTGACAAACTGCGGAGCTCCGGCTTATGACGTAGCACTCGTCTTAGACAATAGCGGCTCTCAGAAGGCCGTTCTGGACAAGACTCGAGAAGGCGCCCGTTCGTTTGCACAGGCGGTCACATCAGCCGGCGGTAGAGTTTCGGTGACGCGTGTAAGTACGTTCTCTGAGGTACTTGAACCGCTGTCGAGCGACCTGAATGCTGTCGAGAGCGCCATCGACTCAATGTTTGTGAACAAAGGCTGGACCGCACTCTACGACGGAATGCGGATGGGCAACGAAACGCTAGGGGCGGAGCTCGGGACGTCCCCAGAGAGCTACGCTGACCTGGGCGCGTTCTGCAATCAGGGACGTGGCTTCGCGATGGTGGCGTTCACGAACGGCGAAGAGAACAACTCATCCCAGCAAGAGCTTGCGGGCGCAGACGATGACGGCATGGACACGACCATCAACGACGTGCTCGGAATGCGTGTGAACTCTGTTCCAACCCCAATTCACACGATTGGACTGGGAAAGCGCGTCGACCAAGCCGCGCTCAGCAGTATCTCTAATCAGACCGGCGGCCGGCATATCACCGTTTCCGACCAAGACGCGATTCCATCGGCGTTTGACCTCATCGCTGACTACGCCGGCGCGACAACGCAGGTTTGCGCTACGGCAACCCGGTACGGTTGTGGACAGGCAACCTTCCGAGTCAACTACGATTGGACGGATGACCAGGGCAACGCGCACACGGGCTCGCTCTCGTATGAGGCGAATGTCCCCTGCCCGCCCGCCCCACCGACGGGTCGCGCCGTGACGATGTTGTTGACGATGTCGGACCCCGGAATCGACGCCGCAACGGCGACGGCGCTTAGCAACCAAGCGCTTTCGTGGGCCTCGCCAATGGCAAACGCCAATGTGCTTTTTGTGCGCGATGATAACCACCACAACGAAGACAAGGACGACGTCCAATACATCAAAGGACTTATCGACAGCGCGAACGCTGGCTGGACCACAACGTATATGGACGAGCCTGCCAATGGCCTCACATCTGCCGACGTCGCCAGTTACGATGTCATCTGGTTCTCGAACCCGGGTTGGCCATTGGACGACCCGCTGACGTTCCAGACCCTTCAAGGCGCGCTAGCGAACGGCAAGGGCGTGGTCATGACCGGCGACGACATGAGCTGGTCGATGGGTCGCGCATTCCCAATGAGTTCGCTGACGAAGCTCAACCACAGGAACAACGGGACGAAGACCTGTGGCGTGACGACTGACAACAACCGTGGCGAGAGTTACCGGGTCACGTTTGGTTCGGATAGCCACCCCATTATCTCGGGATTGGAAGGCACGTCGTTCACGTATGGAAACGACATCGACCACGCTGAAGCCGTTGGTGAGGGTGAGTCCGTGCTCGCGACTGCGACGCTTGATAGTGACCCGAACTGTCAATTGAGCACACCAGTTGTGGTCGCCTGGGAGCCATGACGCGCTTTGCGCTGGCGTCGCGCTTCGCGCTGGCGTCGCGCTTTGCGCTGGCTTCGTATTGGTGACGCGCTTCGCGCTGGGGTTCGGGAACCCTCAGTATTTGAAGGGCCAGGCCGAGAAGTAGCGTTTGATTCGCAGCCAAAATCCCAAAAGGCCTAGCGGCTCGTAGATCAAAAACAGACACACCACGACCGCAAACAGCACCGTGGATTGCTGTGCCGACGTCAGGTTTTCTGACAAAAACGGGATATGGCGACCAACAGATTCGGCGAGCGGTGAAATGACCGTGAAGCCGATTGCGCCGGCCACTGCGCCGAAAGTGGTTCCGATACCCCCCAACACAATCATCGCGATGTATTGAACGCTCATGTTGAGGTCGAATGGCGGTTCGATCGTGATGTACTGCTGCTGGTAGGCGAACATCGCTCCTGCGACGCCTGCAAAGAACGAGGACAACGCGAAGGCGATGATCTTGGTGCGGGCGGGGTTGACGCCCAGAACGGCCGCAGCGAGGTCGTGGTCGCGTACAGCTATCATTGCACGGCCAAGGTCGGAGCGTTGAATGTTCTTCGACACCAACGCCGCTCCGACCGCGATCGTCACATAGACAAGATAGAGTTTCTTCTCGAATGGAATCTCGTAGTCACCGAACTCCCATGGTGCGTCAAACGTGGCATCACCCAGACCCGTGTACATCGGGACCGCAATCCCAGAAACGCCGCCGGTGATGTCGCCAAACGAGTGCAAGACATGGGCGACCAGGAAGAGCAGACCAATGGTGACGATGGCGAGATAAAGGCCGCGAAGCCGCAGTGCAAAAGGCCCAATCGCCAGCCCAACCAGCGCCGCAGCCATTCCTGCGAGCGGCATGCCGAGCCACCATGGGACCTGGAATTCATTACCAAGCACCGCAACGGTGTACGCGCCGACGGCTAAGAACGCCGCGTGTCCCAGCGAAATCTGCCCCGCGAAACCCGTCAGGATCATCAGGCCAATCGCACCCACAATCGACGTCGCAGTAAGATTGGCGATCGTCACCCACTTGGCCGAGGCGACCATCGGAAACACCAGCAGAAACGCAAGAGCGGCAATCAGACCGACCTTGTGCCACATGTCTGGGAAGAGCTTCAGGTCCTGCTCGTACGATGTGACGAGTTTCTTTGTTGGCATTACACGCGCTCCACATCTTTCGTGCCGAACATGCCGTACGGCCGAATCATCAGGAACACGATCATGACGATATAGGGGAAGACTGCGTGGAAGTTGTGACCGAAGTGTCCAAGCTGTGGATTCAGATATCCCTGGCACCACACCTCGAGCACACCCAAAAGGACTCCCGCGACGACGGCTCCGCCCGGCGATTCGAGTCCACCGACGATAACGGCAGGAAACGCCCGCAGAGCGACGAATCCGAGGTTTGCGTCGACGGTTCGTGGGAACATCCCAAGGAAGATGCCTCCCAATGCCGCCAGAGCACCCGCAATGAACCAGGTTGACCCAAAGATGCGACCGACCGGAATTCCAAGCGCAAGCGCTACCTCTTGGTCTCCTGCGGTCGCCCGCATCGCCACACCCAGTTTTGTGTATTTATTGACCAGAAAGAACGCCGTCAACGCCAGGGCACCCGCGACGATACCGGCCAAAGAGTTCGCCAAGATAGATGCCGTTCCAAGTTCGAAACTCTTCGTCATTTCCCACGGTGTGGGCATGCCTACCGGGTCCGTTCCCCAAACGAGGACGACCAGAGTGCGTAGGACCAAACCAATGAAGATGGTGAGGATGATCGTGACAAAAACCTGTCGGCCGATCATTCGGCGCAACACGAGTCGCTCAATACCTGCAGCTAATGCCCCTGTGATGACCATTGCGGCAACCAGAGCCACATACCAGGGGACACCCTGGCTGCTGATGGCGACCATCGAAAACGCGCCGATGGTCAGAAACTCACCCTGTGCAAAATTGAAGACTTGAGACGCGCGGTAGATGACGACGAAGCCCAACGCTACGAGCGCATACACTGCGCCCAAAGCCAATCCCGAGATTGTGAGTTGGAGAAATGTCGACATTAATTAGTCGGCGACTCTTGCACCGCAGAAGCGGTTGACGACTTCAATCACGGATTCTTCTTCACGGCAAAAGTCGATATCCGCAGCAAAGCTGAATCCGCCATCAAACGTGTTGCACTCGCAGCGCGTTGAACCATCGGCAGAGACCGAACAGTCGAGAGCCACAAAATCCTCTGGGCATTCTGAGATGAAGAAGCAGAAGTCCATGCCTCGCTCAAACTCGTATTGGTCGCAATCCCACGCGACTTCACACATCCCAACTTCCTGCTCGATGGTTCCCGTGCAGACAAGCCCATCTGAGCAATCTCGGCTCGAGTCACAGAACTCGCCGAAATTATTGAAGTTGTTGTTGTTCACGTTGTTATTGAAATTGTTGAAGTTGTTGTTGTTCACGTTGTTGAAGTTGTTGTTGTTCACGTTGTTAACGTTATTGACGTTATTTACGTTGTTAACGTTGTTGACGTTGTTTGCATTGTTGACGTTGTTGGCGCGGTTGTTTTCACCGCCAACACACAGTCCCTGCGAGCAAACTCGCCCAAATCGACACTCCGAATCGCTAGCGCAACCGGCGTCGTCCAGCGTGCAACCTGAGAGCGAAAATAGCGCCGCAGCCAGCGCTGCAGCGGACAAAATCGTCAGCTTGATAGACTTCATCACAACCTCAAACCACACGAACGCTAGGCGTTCGGGCCAAACGCGATCACCAGGTAACCGCCAGATTTTTCGTCTTTCTGAAGCTCCAGCAGACCTTTCTGGCTGGCGTCTTCAAGTAGTTCATTGAAGCTCCGATAACCATAGAAGTTCTCGGAGAACTGCGGAAGCTTACGCTTGATGACCTGCTTGATATGCGAACCCCAGATGTTGCCATCACGTTCTTCAAACAGGGATTCGGTGGTCTCAAGCACCAGCTCCAAGCCTTCTTCTTTGTCGCCCGTTTCGTCCGATTCATTCGAACCCTTCTCGGGACTTGCTGCTTTCTTCGGTCGCTTGGGCTTCTTGGACTTGCGGCCCTTTTGGCGGCGCACGAGGTCGTCATAGAAGATGTACTCGTCGCAGTTTTCGATGAGCAGTTTTGATGACGCAGCCTTCACGCCAACGCCGATGACGGTCTTGTTGTTCTCGCGCAGCTTGCTGACAAGCGGTGAGAAGTCGGAATCGCCTGAGATAATGACGAAACAGCCGACGTGTTTCTTCGTGTAGCAGAGGTCGAGTGCGTCAACGACCATGCGGATATCAGCGGAGTTCTTGCCGGAGTACGAAACGTGCGGAATCTCGATCATCTCGAACGCCGCTTCGTGCATGGGCTTTTTCGCGGATTTGAAACCTTCCCAATCTGCGTAGGCGCGCTTCACGACAATCGTTCCCTTATCCAAGAGTCTCTGGAGAATCAGGTCGATATCAAATGTCGGGTAGTTAGCGTCGCGTGCGCCGATGGCTACGTTTTCGAAATCGCAGAAAATGGCGAGGTTTGGTGTGTCTGAGCTAGACATCGGTCTCCTGTTTAAAATCAAAAATTAGTGCTCAATTCATCGACCTACGAACTAACATATGCGGCGGATAAACGCCAATCGAGTGTGTTTGGACGGGCTTACAGCAGTTTCGATGACGATGCCGTTACAGATCCCCATGAGGCTTGATTCGATGTTGCAGACCGGATAAACAAACGCCGGAAACCCAAATGCTTTGAAGCCCATGGAGCTACAATGAAAATCAAGAATATCGCACCACTTCTGGCCGCCGGACTCGTTTTGACGTTCGCTGCTTGCGGTGATGATGACGACCCAAAAGGTAATCCGAACAACGTTAACAACGTCAACAACGTTAACAATTCGAACAACGTCAATAACGTCAATAACGTCAATAACGTGAACAACGTTAACAACGTTAACAATTCGAATAACGTCAACAACTCGAACAACTCGAATAACTCGAACAACTCGAACAACTCGAATAACTCGAATAACTCGAACAACTCGAATAACTCGAATAACTCGAATAACTCGAATAACTCGAACAACTCGAATAACTCGAATAACGCGATGCCGAATCCGGCTGCGGCAACCCAGATTACCGACGTAATTGGCGGCACCGCCGGCATGATCGAAGGCGCGGCTGTGACGTACGTGAAGCAAGCCGTTGGTGACGACGCTTCTGGCTTCTTCCTGCAGGCAACTCAGGACGGACCAGCGGTATTCGTTGCTGCTGACCTCACGACCACGACGGTCGCGGTTGGTGATATCGTTACGTTGATGGCGGACACGATTGATACGTCCGCTGCGACGAATATTTCTGTTACGGCGTTCAGCTCGTTCATGGTGACCGATTCGGGCTACGACGTGACGATGCTGACGCAAGACGTTTCGGCCGCTGCCGACCTCGCGACGGCGCTCGCAAACTACGAGTCTGAATTGGTGACCGCAGCTGTTACCGTGACCAGCGACCTTCGATTTGCAGGGGTTGGCCACCTCCAGGCCGACGTCATGACGGCCGGCGCATCGGCCGATGTCACCGTCCGTTTCGACGATTCGCTTAGCTCGCCAGCCTTCGGTTCAGGTTGCTCATTCACCGTGAATGACACGCCTCTTTGGCACTTTGCCGCCACGGCTCAATTGTCAGTTTACGACCTCGCTGAGATTGACAGCATCACCTGCCCGGCTCCGACGGTCTCGGCTGCTGTGGCAAGCTCGACTACCGAAGTTGTCCTGACCTTCGACCGTGACATCGACGACACCAGCATCACCGATGCTGCAACGCAATTCACGTTCGACAACGGCTTGACCGCTTCGGCTGCATCCGTCAACGGAAACGAAGTAACGCTCACGACGTCGGCACAGACCGGCGGAACGACTTACACAGTCACGGTCGCCGATACGGTCCTCGATGTGTTGGGAACGGGCGTGGATATGAACAACAACACCGCGATGTTCGGTGGATTTGTGACACCTGCAATGCTTCGACTCAATGAGATCAATCTGGACGGTGCCAGCGGATGCGACCTCATTGAGGTTCGCGTTGTTGGAGCCGGCTCCACAGCTGGCATTCAGGTCGGAGCTCGCGGTTCAAGCAGCGTTACGCTTCCGGACATCAATGTAAGCGTCAACGACTACATTGTTGTGCACTTCGGAAGCACTGCGAACTGCACCACCGCTGGTGTGGCCGACGAGACCACATCGCCGACTGATCAGGCGGCAGCGAACTTCCCAGAAAACTATGATACTGCCTACGACATCTACCAGCGCTCTGGCGGACTTACGGCAACCGACAATGTCGCCACTGTCGAAAACGCGCTTGGCGAAATCGTGGACGCTGTGCTGTTGCACGACGCTTACGGCGCTTGCACAGGCGAGACCGCCGCTAGCGCGTCGGAAGCACTTGCAACAAACGTCGTAGCAGCAAACCAATGGCAGAATGTTGGAGGCGGAACGCCAGCTAATGGCTATGTTGACGAAGACTTCTGCAACCACGCTGCACCTCTCGATGGCGCAAGCGATGTCTCCACATCGATTTCTCGCATCGACGATACCGATGACAACGATAAAGACGATTGGTCAACCGCAGCTATCTCCTCAACCTGGGGAGCTAACAACGCCGGTCAATCCGACCTGTAGTCACAGTTAGACCAAAAAGATTTGGCCAGCACGGATCCCCGTGCTGGCCTTTTTTGTTAGTAAGACAGAGAGGCTTTAAGGCAGTAAGGGGCCTCGTTTTTTGTGCTGTTGGCAAATGCGCAATTTTTCAACTACATTCTCCCGGCACTAAACAAGCAGGGAGAAGACCATGGGAGCTTGGGGCGAACTACCACCAGCGAATCCGGAAGGCGGCTCGTTGGGCGCTGACGACATTCAGATTCATCGACGCGATCCACACATGGGAGGCGTCACCAGCGGAGCGATCGAGCTCGCATGGGAAAAGGTCAAAGAAAAGCCGTTCGAGACGCTCTTCTTGGCCTTTCTATCGCTGATCTTCGGCGGAGGTAGTGGGAGTTGTAACAACATCCCCAACCCCGGCGGAGGAAGCAGTTACGACGACGGCTCCCAGTACGACTACAACTACAACAACTCCGACTACACCTACGAGTTCTTCGGCGACTTCAATGTTCAGTCGTTCTTTGATTCGATAGGCGGGGATGCGACCGGCAACCTATTTGGCGGCATGGGCGCAGCCGAAATGGGAATCATCGTCGGTGTCATCATCGTCGTTTTCGTCGTCGGTATCGTCTTCTGGGTGATTGGCTCCCTGGTTCAGGGTGGTCAGGCCATCTTCTGGATGCGACATATCCGTGGGCAGAACTCTGATTTGGGCAAGAGCACCCGTGCGGTGGGCTTCCTGCTTCCCATCATGATCACCAATCTCTTGGTCGGCATCGCGACAATATTCGGACTGCTCTTCCTCATCGTGCCGGGCATCATCCTAGCGTTGGGTATGCAGTTCGTTCTGTACATCATCTGCGACAAGAACGTGGGTTATATCGAGGCGATGAAGACGAGCTGGAGGCTGACGGATGGCCATAAGGTCGACATCTTCATCCTGCTCATCATCCTCGCCCTATTGAATTTCGTAGGTTTGCTAGCGTGTTGCGTGGGAATCATCGCAACTATTGCAGTTGGCCAAGGCGCGATGGCTATCGTGTACGACCGTCTCGCGGAGCCAGGTAATGCTTACTTGGAATCCGGCGAAGAAATGAGCCACGTGTTCGAGTAACGCGGCACCGACCCTATTCAGCTGACCAGGCGTCGTATTTCTTTGCGGGGTCTGGTCCAGCGAACACCTGAACCGCTTTCAGCGGTTTTTCACCAGACTTAAAACTAACCTCGGCGTTGGCCGGCATGAAAATCATCGTGCCCGGTGCAACGGCATGCTCTGTGCCGTCGATCGTGATGGTTCCGTCGCCTTCAAGCACGTAGATGTACTCTTCGGTCTCGTCGCGATGGGCCGGAACCTCAGCGCCAGCTTCCATCGACAAAATGCCGACGAACGCATTGTCACCTGTGGCGAGGCTCGTGATCTGAGCCTTCCCATTTGGCGACTTGCGGCTGACCTGCTGCGCAGCTGGGGTCACCGCTGCCGCACGAGGAATTGCTGGACCCGACGCTGCCTCAGCGCAGGTTGGCGGCTCAAAATCACGCCCTTCAAGGATGCGGCCCTCGCCCACTTTGAGCATGACCGGCATGCCTTCCCATTCTGCCAGGTCACCCGCAAACAATGGTGCGGGCGGTAGGAACGCCGTTGGGACCTCCGCCGTCGTGACCATATCTGCCGTGAACTCTTCGCCGGCCTCAATATCACGTGTGGTCTTCAACACGGTGACAGTGTCTTTCATGGTTTTGATGGCGCTCTCGTCGGTCTCGGAGACCGATGCGCAGCCGGTAAACCAGATGGCGAGTGCGATTATCAATGATAGTCGTTTCAACATATTCATTCCTTGAAGGTCTGATTAGAGAACACGCACAACTGTGGGTTCTTCTGAAGCATCTAGTGAATCTTGTGCGGCGCCATCATGCCATGCGGCGATGAGAAGCGCACTTGCCTTACCCCAAACCACATTTCCATGAGCATCTATTGCGATCGCACCGATCATTCGACCGCGTTCGGCGCTCTCGTCGATGGACTTTCGCATCGCATCCTCAAGCGACGCGCCATCTTCAACGCGCACGACAACGCGAACCGCGAATCCCTCGTCTACGATGTCTTCGCCGATTCCGGTCACGCTGATGGCAGCAGCAGGGCTGGCGAAGTTACCGGCAGCGGTCGCGGAATCGGAGACGCGGCCGAGCCGCTCAAAACCGCGTCCGCCAGTCGAGGTTCCCACCGCCAAGTTGCCATCGATGTCGATCGCAACGACACCGATGGTTCCTGTGCGATCCGAACGCCCCTCGGCGACGACATCAGCGGGGTCGCGGCGAAACCCTCCGGTCCGCTCCGCACTCCATTCGCTGATCCGTTTATCGGTTCGGGGGTCATAGGTCGGTAGGTTCATCTCGCGGGCGAGTTCTTGCGCACCCCGGCCGGAGGTCACACGGTCTGGAAAGTCCTGAAGGTAGCGGGCCATCGTGATGGGATTTTGTACGCCTTCAACATTGATAACACCCGAGAACGCGCGTGAAGTTCCGTCCATGACGCTTGCGCTCATGCGGACGTTGCCATCGGCCTGAAGCACGGAGCCAGTGCCTGCGTTGAAGTTAGGGTCATCTTCCAGCAGGCGGCATCCCTCTTCTACGACATCCATCGCAGCATTGCCGGCATCCAGTTTCGACTGCAGCAACGTGGCAATCCGCCTGATGCTCTCGCGCACAGCGGGCCGCCGGGACGGGTCACGAAAGGCGCGTCCTGCTCCACCGTGGATGATGACGCGCGGTTTCACCCCTCGCCCTTTCGTATGAAGTAGACCAAGGTTGCGGCGAACACGAGTCCGACGAGCACGCCGATTCCCTCGAACGGAACGACGACATAGCCACCTAAACAGCCCGGTTCGGCTGAGGGTGGTGGCGCGGCTTGCGCCATGATGGCAAGGTGTAGCAATGACTGCATGGCGCGAAATTACCCCGTGTTATCCACTACTGACAAGCCTGATGACTCTTGTCGTTTTGGCGCTTTGCTCGTGCGCCACGCCACCTCCTGAAGTCGCGCGAGAGCCAGTCGACGCCATCATTTTGGCACGCGCGGATGTGCAGCAGGTGGAGGTCTCACAGGCATGGGTCGTAGCCCTCACCGATACAGGTTTCCGCGTTCGCAACGCATTTGGCGAAGACAATTGTGCACCAAAGACCCGCCCACTGGGCAAGTTTGGACTGACAGGTGCCGAGGTTCGCTACGTTACGAAGGGCGGCGATTCAATCATCTTCGACCTATCCACGTGCACGGAAACCGTCGCGGGCGTTGTCCCGCATATCGTGGAGTCTGTCTCTCTGTGGAGCCCACTGGGCACCCTCTTCATCGCACAGCAAGAGCTTAAGCGCGTGGTCTACACGGCCGACGGTGAGCTCGCTGGGGGCGTCCCCGGGCGACCGCGGACACTGGCGTTCTCGCCCACCGATGAACATCTTCTCTGGCTCGACGAAAAGGGCTGCGCGCAGTTTTGGGACGTGGGTGGTGAGCTGATCGAGCTGGACTGCGATGCGGTCTGGCTTGGCTACTCCCGCCGGGGCCCCGTGGTCGTGGGACCTGATTGGGTTCATGTCTGGGATGGGGGAACACGCATCGCCAATTGCCCGAGGTATGGCGACCCGTTGCACGTGGTTGATGAGTTCTTGTTCTCGCGTATCGGCGACCAAGTCGAGCTGCGCAGTATGGTGACTTGCGGACGTGTCGCGATGCTTAAACGTGAGGTCCGAAAGGTGGACGGACGCGAATCGCGGGTCGTCTTCTACGGTGAACGTGAGATCAGCGTGCAGCAGCTCGCGCAGGTTGTGGCGCAAGCGCGATTGAAATAAGACGTTAGCTGAATTTTATCCAAGGAGCCGAACGATGCGGGTTGGAGTTTTGACTGGTGGGGGTGATTGCCCCGGGCTTAATGCCGTCATTCGCGCAGTATCAAAGAGCCTCATGATTCACTGTGACGCCACAGTGGTCGGATTCGAAGAGGGGTTCTACGGCCTGATCGAGCGCAAATCTCGGGAGCTCAGCTACAAAGATGTCAGTGGGATTTTGGCTCAAGGTGGGACCATTCTTGGGACCCATAACAAAGCGAATCCGCTGAGTTATTTTGGTGCTGACGGGGCCGATGTTTCTGACCAGGTTGTGGACTACTACAACGAGCTTGAACTCGATGGGCTTGTCGTCATCGGCGGCGATGGCACCATGTCCATCTCGCACGAGATGCAGAAGAAGGGCATCAATATCGTTGGCGTCCCAAAGACCATCGACAACGACCTGATGTCGACGGATCGCACGTTTGGCTTCGATACCGCAGTGGCTATTGCGACTGAGGCGGTGGACCGATTGCAGACGACCGGTCAGTCTCACAAACGCATCATGATTTTGGAGACGATGGGCCGTTATGCGGGCTGGATTGGAATTGAATCCGCAATCGCTGGCGGAGCCGATGTTTGCCTGATTCCGGAGATTCCATACGATATCGAGAAGGTCATTGAGTACTGCGAAGCGCGCGAGGAACGCCAGCGATTCACAATCATCGTCGTGGCGGAAGGCGCAGCGCCGAAAGGTGGCTCGTTCGTCGTTCGCGAAACCGTCGAAGATAGCCCAGACCCTGTGCGACTGGGTGGCATCGGTAATGCTGTGAAGGCGCAGTTGGAGCCGTACCTGGACTCCGAGATTCGCACCACGATCTTGGGTCATGTCCAGCGCGGCGGCACCCCAACTGCTTTCGACCGCATCCTCGCGTCCCAATACGGCGCGGCAGCGGCGCGCCTGGTCATGAACGGTGAGTTCGATCGAATGGTGGCGCTGCAGGATGGCGATGTGACGTCCGTGCCATTGGTGGAAGTTGCAAACAAGGTGAAAACCGTGCCACTAGATTCCACGCTGTTCGACGCCGCCCGCGCCGTCGGCATGTCATTTGGAGACTAGTCTCAATGCTTGAGCCCGGCTCGACGATCGCGGAACGATTCCAGATCACGAAGCTATTGGGACGTGGTGGGTTTGGAGAAACCTATGCCGCGAAGGACACGACCACCGGGCAAGACGTCGCGATAAAGCGCCTGTCGCTAGAGTCCGCGGAAGACTGGAAGAGCATCGAACTCTTCGAGCGCGAAGCCGCGATTCTAGAGTCACTGAACCACCCGCAAATCCCCGACTACGTCGACTTCATCAACTTCGATGATGACGATGTCGGGTATCTAATCCAAGAGCTTGCGCATGGGCAGCCATTGGGTCAGATGCTGTTGCAAGGACGCCGTTTTTCCGAAGATGAATGTCTGAGCATTGCCAGACAGGTATTGGATATTCTCGTCTACCTTTCCTCGCTTCATCCGCCTGTTGTTCACCGCGACATCAAACCCGATAACCTCATCTACAATGAAGACGGCACGGTCTATTTGGTGGACTTTGGAGCGGTTCGAGAGCTCGTCGGACACACGGTCTCGGGTAGTACGATGGTCGGAACGTTGGGTTATATGGCGCCCGAACAGCTGCAGGGGCAAGCGATGCCGTGCAGCGATATTTACGGCCTGGGAATGACGTTGGTCCATCTGTTGACAGGTCAAGACCCTGCCAATCTGCCCAAGAAGCGGCTGAAGGTGGATTTTCAATCCCAGATAGAGTTGGCGCCGTCCTTCGAGCTTGTATTGGACATGATGCTCGAAGCTGTGCCCGAAGACCGCCTGGCGTCTGCCTCAGACGCACTCACCATGCTTGAAGGCACGATGACGCTCTCTCCGAGTTCCACGAACAGTTCGAACTCGATCGACGCCCTGGTTTCTCAGCGTATTCGTCGTGAAGAAGAAGCGCGTGCCGAGCAACAACGACAGATTGCGAAGCATCGAGCAGCGATTGCCCGGCAGAAAACTGACCTCGCGGGCTCGACACGTATTCAATCGGACAGCGAGGGGTATTTGCTAGTCTACAAGCCCCCGTTGATGGCCAGATTTTCGGCTGAGCGCGCTGCCGGAGTGGTTATCGGATTGCTGGGTGGCATCGGTTTCACGGCTGTCATCGTTTGGGGAATCTTGGCGGGATGGAACCTGGCAATCATGGCGAACGTTGGTATTTGGAGTGCGTTCTTTGGGCTGGCGGCGTTCGGCTGGGCTTGGTGGTCGGCCAAGGCTGTCTATCGAGACCAGGTCAACATTCGCGTGAATCCCAACGGCAATTTTCTGGTCTATCGCAGCGCCCGATTTCCCTTAGGCTATGGCGCTCGCCACGAACTCGATATCGTGACGTATCCGTCGGGCCCTGATGAAGTCTATGGGATCGCCAGCGTAAGACTCGATGGCGAAAGCTATGATTTCCGACGCGTCTCGGATGCCGATGTCGCGCAATTCGACAAGTTCAATAAGCTCACCGGTGGTGATTGACGCATGGAATCATGTGCGGTTTTGAGCAATACTTAGGCACTTGTGTTCGATTTGGAGGATTTGAAATGAAGAAAATGGGATTGATTCTTTGCGCAGTCACGCTGGCAGCGGCCTGTGGAACTGACGAGCCCGCGGCGCCCGAGAACAACGTCAACAACGTCAACAACGTCAACAACGTCAACAATCAAAACAACGTTAACAACGCCAACAACGCGAACAATTCGAACAACGCCAACAATTCGAACAACGTCAATAACTCGAACAACTCGAACAACTCGAATAACTCGAATAACTCGAATAACTCGAACAACTCGAATAACTCGAACAACTCGAATAACTCGAACAACTCGAACAACTCGAACAACTCGAATAACTCGAACAACTCGAATAACTCGAATAACTCGAATAACGGGTTCACGTGCGAGACGGCTATCGACGTAACCGCCGGCGGAATGTTCGCAGACCAGACGACGGTCGGCACCGGCGGCGACTATGACTCATCGGTAACCGGCGACAATTGCCCCAGCGGAGCGGCCAGCGGCCCCGACATTGTGTATTCAGTGACGCCGACTGCGGAAACGGTTTATCGCTTTACCGTCACGCCGGAAGCGACCTTTGACCCCTTTATCCACGTCAAATCGGACTGTTCCATCGAAGCGTGCATTGATGGAACCGTGTTCAACGGAGTCGGAGGGGTAGAGATCGTGAACGTTACGGTCCCAGCAAACACAACCTACTTCTTTATTGTCGACGGTGAGCTCTTCGACGAGGGCATGTTCGACCTCAACGTGGAGCTGAATCCGTGAAAAAGCGAACACTCATCATTTCGTTCATCGTTCTGGCGCTGAGCGCTTGCGGAGATAGCGTGTCGAAAGACGGTAACAACGCAAACAACGCAAACAACGCAAACAACGGCAATAACTCGAACAACAGCAACAATTCGAACAACGCCAACAATTCGAACAACGCAAACAACTCGAACAACGCGAACAACTCCAACAACTCCAACAACGCGAACAACACAACGTGTGAGCAGAGTTACGACGGAACCTGTGGCGGTGTTTGGTGTGTCCCCGAGAAGTTCGAGTTTGTATGCACCCCGGGCGAGACGCTTGTTTGCACCTGCACGACCGGCGGGGCCTCAGTGGATGTTAGCGTGACCGAGGCCGTCGATTGTTCTCAGCAGAACATTCACACTACGGCGAATACTCTCTGCGAATGGGAACTTCCAGCGCTGTAGACGATCCCTTTGGTTCCTCGGGTCGGCAGACATCAATATCGTGCTCCACAACTTCGTGATTCGTCTCGCGATACTCCTCAGTCCACGACTCACCCTCCCGCGGCATCAGTAGGTAAGCGCCGTAGCCGGCCGCTCCGCTGACGTAATACCAGGACTCGGGCTGCCAAATCAGGATGGCCACAGCTCCACCAACAACCGCGATTCCCAATGCCAACTCAGGTCCATACCCGGGTTCGGTCCCATGATACTCGGTGACTTGATACGTGATTTGGGTGTTTTGCAGGCAACGGTGTGTGGACTCCACAAACTTGGGCTCGCTCAGAGGTTTCCGCTCAACCTCAACGCGGTCCGTGCCCATGAGCCGAGGCTCTGAGCTGGCGCATCCACCCAAAAGTAGGAGCAAAATGAAGAGAGAGCGTCGCATGAGGGCAAGAGTAACAGGCCTGCGTGCGACGGGGTAGCGGCGCGACTTACTCGGCGGCCGCCGGTTCCATATTGGACGGGGCAGCGTCCTCTTGTTCACGCGCCATGCGCTCAAGTCGCATGTTTGGCTTACGAAGCGATGGAATCACCGGCGCCAAGATGTACGTGCGAAGCAACAGCCACCAGAAGCTCCTCTCGTTGAGAGACGGATCAACATTATCTGCAATCTTCGCATGCTCTTCACCAGCCAAGCTCCAGTGCAGACCGGGCTTGTTGTGGTGGATGGTGTGGTAACCGTTGTTGAACATGAAGAAGTTGAACACCGGATTGATGATGTTACGCGAGTGATTCCACTCGTCTTCTTCGTCAGCGTGAACGTGCTGCAGGTAGTTGAACACCAGCACCGAGAACAGGCCAACTTGCTGAGGAATGACCACGTAGAGCAGGCCCTTCTTCCAGTCCAGAATCAGCGCTCCCGCGACGTACGTGATGATGAACGCGTATTGTGCCATGCACCACCAAAACTCGCTGCGTCGCTTCCTCCACAATGTGCCCAGGTAGTCGCGAATGGGCTTCTGTTGGAAGTAGCTGGAGATGGTTGGGTAGCTAAGCAACGTCAGAAGATTGTTTCGCTCACTCACACGATAGGTAATCGTGTAGTCACCTTCGCGGTTATTGAACTTGTGGTGGTTCTTGTTGTGCGTCGGAATCCACGCGAAGACCGGGAAGCCATAAAGCCCGGTGAGCCAGAAGTCCTGGACTCGGTTGAGCCACTTGTTCTTCCAGATTCGCAGGTGGTTGTGATTGTGCGTAATCGTCGTGATGCTCACCGCGAAATAGCATGCGGCGATGAAGAGCCATGGGTTGAACTCTTCAAGGTTCCACTGAACGATCAGCAGCGCGGTAGCAATAACGCACCACAGTACGGCGCGTAGGTCAGCAATATTTCTCAACACATCCATCTCCAAGGGTGAGGGTTTTTAGTCCCTACGACCTCCCTGATGGCGCGCACCTTACAGACCAACTTTTGTAACGTCAATTCAGCGCGCCCAAGCCCGGGTGTCGGGGCAACGAGCGTGCGTATCGGAAGATTCCCACAATTCCCCGTGAGCGCCGCGAACGATTATGTTACGAATCTGCGCGAAGACGTCTTTAGGGAGGCACAACCATGGCGATCGAAGCCGCAAATTCAGTACTTGAGCTCGTTGGAAACACTCCATTGGTGAAACTTCACACGGTTGGAAAACACGTGAAGTCGAACATCTATCTCAAAATGGAGTACCTCAATCCCGGCGGTAGCGTAAAAGACCGCCCAGCGATGCAAATCATCGCGGACGCAGAAGAGAGCGGGCAGCTCAAGCCAGGCGGCACCATCGTGGAAGCGACCAGCGGCAATACCGGCATGGGGTTGGCCCTGGCCGCCGCAAACATGGGCTACAAATGCATCTTCGTGATGCCCGACAAAATGAGTGAAGAGAAGATTCGCTCACTTCGCGCCGTGGGTGCGAAGGTCGTCGTCTGCCCGACCGCCGTTGAACCTGAAGACCCTCGCAGCTATTACAAAGTCGCTGAACGCTTGGCCGCAGAATCGCCAAACGGATTCCTCGCAAACCAATACCACAACCCATCAAATCCGCGGGCGCACTACCTGACCACGGGTCCCGAAATCTGGAAGCAGACCAACGGCGAGATCGACGCGTTTGTCGCGACGATGGGAACCGGCGGGACGATCACCGGGTGTGGTGAATACCTCAAAGAGCAAAAGCCTGAGATGCAGGTCGTCGGCGTCGATCCTATCGGCTCCATCTACTACGACTTCTTCAAGACCGGCCGCATGACCGAAGCACACACCTACAAGGTCGAGGGCTTCGGTGAAGACTTCCTGCCTTCGACGATGAACTTCGAGTTCGTCGACGAAGTGGTCCGCGTCACAGACCGGGAATGTTTCCAGTACACGCGCCGGTTGGTTCGTGAGGAAGGCATCTTGGTCGGCGGCTCGAGTGGGGGCGCGGTCTGCGCGGCTGTGAAGTATGCCGAACGATTTGATCGTGAACTGAATATCGTCGTGATTATGTGCGACTCGTTCTCGCGTTACATGTCGAAGATTTTCGATGACGAGTGGATGCGCGAAAACGGCTTCCTTGAAGAACCAAGCCGCGGAACCGTGGCCGACATCATGGAAACCGTTGGAGCAGCCAAGCGAGGCGTCTTCACGACGAATCTTGGCAAGAAGGTCTCTGACGTCATCGAGATGATGAAGGCCCATGGCATCAGCCAGGTACCTGTCCTCGACGGCGAGCGCGTCTGCGGAATTATTGCAGAGAACGACGTTCTGAATCACCTTCTCGAGAAAGGACACGGTGACGACACCATCGACGACCTCCTCGAAACGAATTTTGCGATCGTTGAGCCGTCAAATGCAGTCGGCATCGTTGGACAGTTCTTCAAACAGAACAAAATTGTGATCGTGGTTGATGATGGAAAACTCGCAGGAATTCTCACGAAGATTGATTTCATCGACCATGTCAGCCGCAAAATGTAAGTGGCTGATCGCGCTGGTCGTCCTTTTGGTAACCTCCAGCGCCTACGCAGTTTTACCCGTTTCCAACTACCGACTCGTGGTTGGCGACCCCTTAAAAACCAGCGACGGCGTGTCCCTACGCCGCGCCACGAAGCTGGCCGAGATGACTCAGGACCGGCTCAAGGCACGGCTGCGTGCTGCCGAGGTGAAGAGCCACGAGGTCGTCCTCAATAAGGATGGAACGCTCCGAGTTATGATTCACCGCACCTTCCCTAGCGGCTGGTACGAAACGTTGATGCTGGCTCCGGGAAAGTTCTCGGTGATGCCCAGGACGCGCGGCGGGATCAAATGGGTGATGTTGGCCTCGGAGATTCCACAAGACGTTGAGATTCGCTCCGACAAGGAAGACGAAACAAAAACCTACCTCTGGTCGGCGAAGCGCGACACGCTCGCAAACACGCTGAAACGCTTCCATTTCAAGAACTTCTCAGCGGTGATGGGTCCGGACGATATCGACGGCGGATGGCGGACTTATACCGTCGGAAAGGCAGTATTGACGCAGGAAAACGTGAAGGAAGCTTCCCGACAAATGTCGTCAACAGGTGTCACCTTTGTTCGCGTCCAACTCACCAGCGACACGCCAGACCGTCTTGCCGCCGCGACCACTTCCGATGTACAACAATGGGTAGTGGTGTTGGACGGCGAGGTGCTTGGCTTGGTGCAGTCGGCTGTGTTGAACACTGGCAAACTACAACTATCTGCACCAACACGCGCAACCTCTCGAGATGAACAACGCTCTTGGGCACTCCAAGTCGTTGGAAGACTCGCCGCACCGCTCCCTATTAAGGTTGCCATTGTGCAGGAGTGAAGATGGCTGAACGGCCACTCCCGGAAGCGATTCGCGGCTCATGGTTCTACTACCCAATCTCAGCTGACCCACGGAAAGCTGGCGATAAGCCGCTCCTCGTCTATCGGTTTCGTTTGGACGGAACGTTCAATCTCTACACCGTTCGCGACGGCAACTGGATCGACAAAGAGAAGGGAGACTACACCTTCGACGGCCAGTTCCTGATTATCCGCGGCCGAAACACAGACACGTATCGTGTCCGACCAAAACTGTTCTGGAAATGGACGCTGGAAGGCAAAAAGGAAGACTGCTTGCTCGCCCGCGGTATTGCTGATGATGAAAACGTCTCGCTGACGCCTGAACAGCAAAAAGAAATTCGAATTCTTCCCATTCGGGTATCTGTGCTTGAGCAACCCGGTGGAACTGACGGCATCTACCAGCTTGTCTACCACGTCGACGAGGAAGAGATCGTCGTCGGATCGATATTTGTGGAGTACGAACCCGATGAAGGCCGCATGTGGATTGGCCTGTCGCAGTTCACGCAAGATATCGAACCCAAAACTTGGGAACGCATCGTTCGCGAGTCGTTCCTGGATATCCACATGGGCAAACCAAACGATATCAACGTCGTCACCCTGCGGACCCTGCACGACAACGAATCCACCGTCTTCAATTACGCCATCGCCTAGCCATGGTCGCCTACATCGTTCACGTCAAAATCTCCGAGTCCGCGCACGAGCGCTGGTACGACTGGATGATCGACAAGCATATGGGCGATCTTCTAAACACCGGGTGCTTCGAAGACGCCCGCATGTATCGTGACGAGGCCAATGATGGCGACGGACGGCGAGCATATCGGTTTGTGTATTTGGCCAAGTCTCAGGACGAGCTGCAGCGCTACACGCATGAGTTCGCACCAGAGTTAAAGCGCGAACATTCCGAACTCTTTGCCGGCGAAGTCGAAGCCTGGCGCGAAATCCTCCCGCTTGTGCATTTGGAATCTTAGAACGTCAGAACTTCCAGAACGGTTGGCCCCCTGACGTCGATTATCCGCGCCATTCCTTCCTCTTTGTAGGCAGCACTGCCACGCAGAATCAGCATTCCGTCATGTTCGATTGGATCCGCTGGCGCATGCTTATGGCCGTGCAAAATCAGCGAAACATCGTTGGCGGAACACCAGGAAAGGAAGGATTTGTGCTCCCAGAGCGCCATCATCACGCCGCTCGCCTCTTCATCAACCCACTCGCCGGCTACCCAGGCGCCAGCTTCTGGAACCACGTGATGATGCACGACCGCGACTCGAGTCGGTGCGGATAGTTGTCGCTCCATAAGCTGGTACTGAGATTGAGATACCCGCCCATTCGCCATGTGGTTGGCGGACTGCTCCTCTTTGGACCGATCTGAAGTCGGCAGGTCGCGGAAGCTATCAAACAGAAGAAAGTCGACGTCGTCGATGCGCTCGACTCGCGGCGTTGTGCCAAAGAAATCGTCGAATTGCGAAGCGTTCTCGGGGCGATGAATGTCGTGATTGCCGCAGATAGCGAGCCAACGCAGTCCGGATAAGTCTAGACGCTCTCGAACGGTCTGGAAGGCATCGGTGTCCTCGGGCACATGAACGAGGTCCCCGGATACCACAAGCACATCTGGCGCCTGCTGCACGATTAGACCCAGGAATGCATCGAAACGGTCCAGCGGGCGCGGGTCGCTATCCTTTCCGATATGCAGGTCGCTGATATGGGCAATCTTCATCGGACCAGCGGATGCAGCTGCATCACTTCGGCCTGGCCTTCGGTAATCAGCGGAAGGTCAGTGAAGTTGCGTGGCGGTGCCAATGGGAACAAGAGATTGGTGAAGTCAGGGCAATTTTGCCCTGTCGACTGCGGCATATCACACGTGGGGGTGTCCATAATGGGGTCGCTCGCGCCGACCAGCGCTTCGTACTCAGCTTCGGTATCGTTGCCGAGCCCCAACACCACCTCGCTGGTGTGGCGCAGCCCCAGGTAATGACCAAGCTCGTGGGCCATGATGTAGCCGACAAAGCGGTTGTCATTGCCCAAGTCGGAGATATTGAACACGAGTCCATTACCTGCATTTCCATGCAGGCCTGGAGGTCCAGGTACGCCCGCTGAAACGCCCAGCACAATGACGCCACCGCCAATCAGG
The DNA here is from genome assembly GCA_030427705.1 of bacterium. Classification (GTDB taxonomy): domain Bacteria; phylum Myxococcota_A; class Bradymonadia; order Bradymonadales; family Bradymonadaceae; genus JAUIBR01. The sequence goes on from JAUIBR010000001.1 coordinate 313,251, forward strand.
ATGTCATCCACAAGGAACACGTCGGCAGATAGGTGTCCCGACAATGTGGGGTCGCGGGGCTCGCCCATGCCAGCCAAACGCTTGATGTCTGCGAACGAGCGGATGACGCCATACCGTTCGCGTGCTTCCTCAATCGCGTCGTAGTACTGGACCGAACCGAGCTGGATTCCCGCGGGTTCGTAGATATCTCGAACGACCTGAAGTACCTCGGCCAAATCTGGGTCAGTGCCAGCCTGCGCGGCATCCAGCATCTCTCCAACGAGGTAGATATTGAGGTCTATGGTCGAGCCGGGATTTCCGCCGACCACGTAGATGCAGGGCTCAGCCGACGTGGTCGTCAGACGCATTGTGTGTGTGCCGGGTTCGACCAGGTTGGCAAACTGCGGGGCATAGGGCACACCGATCGGCCAATCGAACGCGAACTCCGCGTAGCGGCCGACAGGCGTGTCATCGTAGTACGTCAGCTCCGTCGCCCGTAGATTGTGGTGCTTGTATGTATCGATCAGGTCAATCGAGACGCTAGGGCCGGTGATCTCTAAGGGCGAAACCAAACCCGTCGGCACCAATGGCGTCACGACATATGAAGACACACCTTCGGGCACTTCGAACTGAATCTCCCAACGCATTCCGGTGTCGCCCTCGCCCACATTCGTCGCGCCGCACGTGATGCCCAAAAGCTGCTCTGTAGTCTCGAAGTCCACGATGGGCGGCATGGTGTTGGACGGCAAACAGATGTCGTCCAACGCGACCTTTTTGCACAGATAGCCGGTGCGGCAATCTACCGTGCGGGTGCAACCATCGAAGCAGGTTTCACCGTATCCATCGACATTGTCGGTGCAGACACCATCACCAATGCAGGTCTGACATTCCGGGCTAAGGCAGTAACCACCGGGGAAGGACGTGTCACAAGTCATCCCTCGGTTGCAGTCGTTGTCGACTTCGCAACGGGCGCCCGTTTCGCCAGGTACAGGCCCGTCTTCAAAGCGTGCGGAGCAGTACTTTTGACCGTCCTGCTCTGCGCAATAGTAGGCCGGCCGGCAGTCTTCATCCGTCTCGCAGCCGTCGAAACAGCTTGCGGTGTTATTGATGATCGGCAGGCAAACGGCGTCGTCGCGATTGCAATCTCTTTGGTCGCACCCAAGCGTCGTGCAATAGCCATTTCGCCAGCCGGCGATCTCGGCGATGCATGTCCCACCAAGGCAATCCGTTCCGCTGACACATGGAGATCCGTCTTTTCCATCCGTGAATGGCGCGGGATCTGTGTACTCGGGAGGATCGTCTTCTCCGTCGCATGCGCCCACAACGAACAGCAAGAGCAGGGCAGCCAAGATTCGGAAAAGCGGTGTCATCGATACTCCTTAGAGGAACCACAGGTTAGACGGAATGGCGATGCGATTCGAGCCGAAATGAATACGAGATGTAGGTGGACGTCTGACAACCAACACCGGGCGCGTGACGCAACAGACACAAGGAGTTGTCATGTCACAGGTAATCACAACCGCAACCATCTTCCTCGTGACGGCAGTTATCGCACTGCTTGGATTTTTCGGGTCCGCCTTCGGCTACGAGAATCCCGATATGGACATCGAGTTCAAGGAGCTTCAAGCCACTCAAAAACGCAGTGGAATCCAGCTCCAATACACGGTCAAAAAAGGCGACTGGCGCAAAGTTAAGAGCGCCGGCATCCAGCCACGCCTCAATCTCTACACCCGTACACATCACGGTAACTTTGATTTCCGCTACAGCGTGCCTTTGAACTCGCGCAGCGGGACGATTGGCTTCCCCGCCGAGATTCGCACCCGGAACGGGAAGCAGATCGAGATCGAAGTTGTGGGATTCTCGGGATTCAATCGCATCTCTCGTTCGACGTTTGGCGAACGCTGCCAACCACGGCTGCGGCTATCCGTGCGGGGAAAATCCCCTAACCATCCGCCAAAAGGATACAAGAAAGGAAAGGGTCACGGGCACGGGCATGGTTCGAACTTCACTGCCAAACTGGTCGAAGTTTGCGGGAGCCATTCACACTCAAGTCGGGTTTCGGACTGCGTGAGCCGTGCCGCTGCATTCCCTCAGCATCAAGCGGTTGAAGTCGTCAAAGCATGCGGCGCACACACGCGCTACTCGTCTGAATTCAATCGTTGCATGGACAAGGCGGCAAAGCTCAGCCACACGCCGGCAGCGACAGTCAACGCCTGTGGAGCGGCGACCAAGTGGACCAGTGAGCTGAACCACTGCCTGGACGACAGCGCCAAATTTGTTCGCCACTCGCCTGCTTCGACTATTAAGGCATGTGACGCGGCGACCAAGTGGAATTCCGACTTCCGCCGATGTGTGAAGCAGAGCGCAACGTTGGGTCGCAACGGCGACGCGGTTATCCGAGCTTGCAGCAATGCCAGCCGTTTCAGCTCGGAGTTCCACCAATGTGTAAAAGATTCAGCTCGCGTGCGTGAGCAGCACGCACGACGTTAGGCTGCCGCCAGGCAATCGGGGCAATGTCCCCGAAGCTGGACTGTGGCTTCCTTTACTGACTTCTCCCACGGCCCATCAATCTTCAATGAAGCCGTGAGCTCTGCCGGTAGACAAGCCACCTTCCCACAATCTTCACAAACAAAATGCGGGTGTCGATGCCCATCATCGTGCGTGCTCGCCAATGCATATCTATCGATTCCCTCGGCGCGGCTGGCAACAACGGCTACTTTTGCTTCACGCAATTTGACCAAGTTTCGATAGACCGTCGCCGGATCCCAGTCAGTTTCACCCAGCTGTTCCAAGACTTCGGTGTGAGACAGCGGTGTCTCGGCAGCCGCCAGAACCCGCAAGACAGCAAGACGAGGTGCAGTGACCCGGAGTTCACTGTCGTGGAGCAAGTTCCGAGCGTCTTCTTTTGTCAGCTTCATTGCGGGTCTCCGTGCATTACGTCCAAAAAGTAGGCGAAACCTCTTGCACTTGCAAGTTGCTTGCGTTACCAATGACGCAAGTTACTTGCATTAGCATCCTACTTGCTTTTGCATGTTACTTGCTTACGTCCATCGTGCCTTCTAATAGGACCTCACCACGATGATGTCCTGCGTGGTCGCCCCCTTTGAGCCTTGGGGGCGGCCATGTGGAACAGTCAACATGAACTAGTGGATCTGCAATGAATCAGAAACTGACTGCCCTCGCCGAAAACGAACGACTTCCTGTCACTGTGCTCTCTGGATTCTTGGGCGCTGGAAAGACGACTTTGCTCAACCAAGTGCTGAACAATCGCGAAGGTCGTCGGGTCGCAGTGATCGTCAATGATATGAGCGAGGTGAATATCGACGCGGCGCTCGTTGAACGGGGCGGCGCCGAACTCTCCAGAACCGAAGAGAAATTGGTGGAGATGTCCAATGGGTGCATCTGCTGCACGCTTCGAGACGACCTTCTCGCTGAAGTTTCAAGACTCGCCAAGGAGGGACGGTTTGACTACCTGCTCATCGAATCCACGGGCATCTCGGAGCCAATTCCAGTCGCACAAACCTTCACATTCGAGGACGAGGACGGCGTGAGCCTGAGCGGTGTGTCACGACTCGACACGATGGTCACGGTTGTGGACATGGCCAACTTCCTGAAAGACTACAAGGCCGCGGAATCGTTGGAGGCCCGAGGCGAATCGCTGGGTGAAGGCGATTATCGGACCGTGACCGACCTGTTGATCGACCAAATTGAATTCGCCGACGTCATCATCCTAAACAAACTGGATTTGGTCTCTGAGGAAGAAGCTGGTGAGGTGAAAGCCATCGTGACAGCGCTGAATCCAGGCGCTGAGGTTGTCATGGCGACTCGAAGTGAGGTTGCCATTGATCGCGTCCTAAACACTGGCCTGTTCGATTACGACAAGGCGGCGAGCTCCGCGGGATGGATACGTGAACTTCAAGGGGAACACACACCCGAGACCGAAGAATATGGGATCTCGAGCTTCACCTATCGGAACCCAATTCCGTTTGACGCGGTGAAGCTCTGGAGGTTCTTGAACAACCCGGACAACTGGCAAGGAATCTTGCGTTCTAAGGGGTTTTTCTGGGTCGAAGCAGACCACCGCGTCGCCTACGAATGGGCGCAAGCCGGAGGTGTCAGCGATGTGAACCCTGCAGGCATGTGGTGGGCTGTTGTTCCAAGAGAACGATGGCTTCACCCAGAGGGAATGCGACCAGATGAGCAACCGGATTGGCACCCTCGATATGGGGACCGTGCCCAACAGCTCGTATTTATCGGACAAGGTATGGACGAGGCCGCCATTCGAGTACAACTCGATGCGTGTTTGCTCGACGAGGAATCCCTCAAGCTGAGCAGCGAGACCTGGGCGACCCGAGACAATCCTTTCCCCGAAATACAAGCCACTTAGTCGTAGTAGGGGTTCGACCCTGAGTCGTGGTCGGTGACATCGTAGATTTCGTTGATGTCATCGCCAAATGCCTCCCGCAGGATGCGCTCAACACCTTGTTTGAGCGTTGCGGTTGAGGCGGAGCAACCCTGACAGCCACCAGACATTTCAATGAAGACGTTTTTGTCGACGTAATCGACAAGGTCGATACGGCCACCATGGCTAGCAACCATGGGATTGATGTCGGATTCGATGACTTTCTTGATTTGACGGCGCATTTTCAACCTCTCGAACGGGCGTCGCTATTGAGATGACCCTTAACAGCTTCGAGATTCAATTCCAAGCCAATAGGAAAGCCCGAGACAACGCATAACGCGCTGCCTCGGGCTGTCACGGGCTTCCCCTCCTGAGGAACTAGTTGACGGTCACATCAAGCTGATAGCCACCTGATGCACCGGCGTAAAATGAGTCCACGACTAGGTATATTGTGGTGTCTGATGCCGCGGTGAAGGTCACGGATTCTGGGGTCGCATCAGCGCCCACCAAATCTGCCCCTGCAAGGCACTGCGCCTCGACATCCGAGCAACCGCTGACCACGTAGAGGGCAAGGTCCTCTGGGGTCGTTTCGGTCGAGACAAGGCTTGCCGTCAGCACCTGGCCGGCCAGCAAGTCAACTGCATGAACAGGGTCCGGGCCACGCGTCGCTGAGCCTGTGCAGGCATTGCCCGTGTTCAAGTCATAGACTGAAGTGTGGTTTGCCAACGTTCCTGTGATCGTCTTCGCCACACCAACCGAAGCAGGGGTTGCATCGATTGGGTCTAGACAAACATCACCAACTGGCTCTTCACAGCGATTGTCCGCTCCACACACGCCGTTCCCTTTACAAACGTACTCGCGCGTAAAGCCGGACTCATTGCAATACGTGAACCCAGTATTGTCGTCGTTGCAGGTCTGCGCAAACGTCGCAGGGTCGCAATCTGGGTCGAGAATCTCGATCTCCAGCATCACAGGGCCGGATTGGTATGAGTAGTTGAGGTCGACGCCGACATAGACTTGCTCCTCGACACCACCTGCTTGGTGCGTTGCCGAAGCCCGCGCACCTTTTGCATATGCGCCATCGATGCAGGACCCTTCTGCGTCCAGACAATCCGTGTAGATGTACACACCTGCATTGATGTCGTCTAAGAACCGAACGCTCGCGCGGAGAATCTGATTAGGTTGCAATGCGACTGTGAAGTGCGCATCTACGCCCAACGTCGCCAGGCCGACACACGACGACGCTGACATGCTGAACAGATCCGTCAACGGTTCATCCATATTGAGGGCAAACACGCCACCCTCGCTAATTGTCGAGCCTCCACCACATTGATCGTGGTTAGCGACCGTCACGCGGCATGCTCCAGATTCGGCATCACACCCATCAAGACATGGGTACGTGCGGAGTTCCTGTCCATCCGAACTGCAGGTCGCCACGGTGGTGGCGTCCACACAGTAGGTCTGGTCAGCCGCGCAGGTTGGGGCTGATTCAATCGTCCAATCAAAATCGAACACACCAGACGAGTAGTTGGACTGCAGATCGAACACCAAGGTAACGGTTCGATCGGAGTCAGCCGTGTATGCGACCTTTTTCGGGCCAACGCCCAGGTCCGCAGCCAGACACGTCCCTGCGCAAGGGTCGTCGGAGACCCAGAGCATTGGAGCGTAGCTGTTGTTTTGGACGACTTCAGCAGTGAACGTTTCACCGGCCAAAAGGTCGATTTCGTAGAATGCTTCAGCGCCGACGCGACCATTTCCGAACACACAACCACCACTCGCGCCGAGTCCGGTCTGACCGAATGGCTCGAAGTTGCTGCTGTCAAACTCAACGGAGCCTGAACCCGCGGTACGGTCGAGCTTCATTGGGTCTGCACAGATGTCACCTTTTGGAATCGCGCATGTGCCATTCGTACATCCGCCATTACATACGTACTCTTCGATGACTCCCTGCACGCAGTACTGAAGCGCCGTTTGGTCAATGTTGCATCCCAACGCGGCTCCGTTGGTGCAGGCCGGTGGGCCGATTTCAACATCAAACTGTCGCGGGTCGACAATCGAGTATTCGTGGTCGAGGACCAGGAACAACGTTTCACCCGCTGGACCAGCCTGGTAGCGAAGGTATGCATCCGACTCGAATCCGCCGCGTGCGCCCGTCTGGCAAGTCGCAGCCGGCTGGCTGCAATCATCCAGAAGGTACACGACCGGGTAAGCGTAATCGGACTTGGCGATACCAGTGACTTGCAACACTTCGTTGGGCTGCAAATCGACCTGATAGACCAAATCTTCACCATTGGTGTTGTACGTACCATCCCAACAAGTCTGTGCACTACTCAACGCAAACGTGTTCGTATGGACGGTTGGGTCCATCAACAAGGTTGCGCTGCCATTCAAAACAGGTGCGGTTGCACACGCATCGGCTTCGGCCGTTGCTCGACATGAGCCTTGGATACAGCCACCAGGGCATGTTTCCACGATGGAGCTGTAACCGTCACTTGCGCAAACCTCAGCAAGCGTATCGGTGACGCAGCTTCGCGAGCTCGGCAGGCAAACGTAGTTCGTGGCGGTGATCTCGTAATTTAACGTGAACGCATTGACGCTGTTTTCGTAGTTTGCATCGATAACCACGAACACGGTTTGAGGCGTCGTCGCGAAGTGCTGATAGCTGTTTGCTGCCGACTTGCAGCTGTCCATCGACATGCACTCATCGGTGAGCACCAACATCACGCCCTCTTGACCGTACAACGACCCTTCGACGTAGTTGAGGTCAAGCACCTCTCCTGGGGCGAGGTCAAATCGGTAGTAGGTCTCCGCGCCTGGATATTCAAACTTCGTGAGGCAATCGCCATAGATACCCGAGGGCTCTTGAATGAAGTTAGTACCTTCATTGAGTGTGCCGAAGATCGAGCCGGAAGTGCTGGAGATAACCTCAGCATCAAAGCATGCGCCAGCGGTTCCCGCGCCCAAACACTGGCCGGTATTAGCGTTACAGCCACCCGCACAGGCATAGGTTTCAATCTGTGCAACCTCGTTACAGTACTCGACGTTGTTGCCAGCCAAGTCACAACCAAGAGCGGTGTTTGGAATACAGGCGGGGTCCTGAACGGTCGCTTCTATGGTGAAGATACCGCTCGTTACGCCTTCGCGAGAGTCGACAGTAAAGTAGTAGCGTCCATCTGCAGGGACCAAAAACTCCAACGTCTCTTTGCCCACGCCGTAAACGCGCTCCGCGATATAGTCGCAGGAGCCGAGTTCGTCCGCAGCATCACATTCAGTAGATGCCCAGACTCCAACATCGAACTCTTGGCTATCGACTTCCAAGGTCACGAATTGATTCTCGACCAAGTCCAATGCGTAAACGGCGTCGTTCGAACGACCGAAGTTGTAGACTCCACAATCCGTCGCTGAGTATGCGTTTGTGTTAAGCGCCAGGTTACCGGTGACTTCTACCCCGGACGTCAAAACTTCTGCGCCTCCACAAACATCATTCGCCGCAATGGTGCAGCGTCCAGTGCCCGAATCGCAGCCGTTGTCACACAACACTGACGTTGAGTATCGCGTTCCGGCATCGTTGCAGGTCTGAGATTCACGGTTAAGCACGCACAGCGCCTCGCCCGGTGTGCAGATACGTGGGCGAATCGCGATGTCGACCAATGGCGCGCCGTAGGTGGTTGAGGTTTCTACGTCTACAACCAAGGCGTAGTTGACGTCCGCTCCAGTATCGTTGTGCCAATTGAATCGTCGAATGTCTCCGTTGGTTCCGGTCGCCATTCGCGTTCCGCCAACACACGATGTTGTGTCCGCACAATCCGAGAGCAGGTAGACAACAGCGTTGTCGTAGTCGGCCCGTTCGACACCGACTTCAAGCACGTGGTTTGCAGGAATCGACACATTCCAGATGGATTCTGGTCCATCAGCGGTAAACCCGCAATCCGGTGCACTCATGTTCGACGTCAACTTCCCAATAGGCAACTGACCGGTCCAAGGCGTATTTTCGTCGGCAACCAGCATCGCGTTGCATGAATCGCCGGGCTCTTCAAAGCAACTTCCCGTCCCCATCTCGCAACCAAGGTCACACGCAACTGGTTCGATCGCGGTCTGGAATCGATTGCACATATTGGCGTTGTCAGCGTCGATGCAGCTGTTATCAGCACGAGTGCACGTTTTGGCCTCGCGGTTGTAGCTGATCGTGTACCCGCCATATGTATCTTCATCGAAGCCTTCGACGACGATGAAATAGGTTCCGGGGTCGAGACCCGTCGTGAGCCGTTCGAGCCCACCTTCCTGTGTATCGTTTGTGCAGCTGTGTCGAACTTCGGTCTCGTCTTTCGCACACACCGAACGCAGGCTCACGACCAGATCGTCTTCCGCGTCGAGCGGCGTGACCGTGACCGTGATTTGGCTGAGTTCGGCGATTTCAATCGCATAGATATCTTCTTTTCGAGAGCCATTATGATCGTGGCAGCTCGAACGCAGTCCCATACTCGTGCCTTCACCGATGATGTTCACTGCGGATTGACCTTCCAGAAGTACGCGCGCGTCACTGCATGCAGCAGCGATATCCGCATCCAGAACGTCAGCCGACAACGAGTAGCGCACACCTGCCGTGCTTACGCCTTCTCCCGTAACGACAATTTGGTATTTCCCCTGGTCCGTCATCTCCACGAAATGCTCCAAGCGCACTTGCTGTGACGGCACGCCGGCGAGGTCGGTCTTTCCGGATTGAACAGTATTTCCGAGCGGATTGATGAGTTCGACCTCGAGCACTCCGAGACCGACGTCTGCCGAATCGATTTTCAGCTCGACGACCATAAGGCCAATTTCATCAGGGTCATCGGTGGTGTTGAATGTCCAGACGTCCGTATCGACACCGCAGATATTGCCAGCGACCGGCTCGGCCCCTCCGACATCAATCATGTCTTTCGCAGATTGTGCATCGTCATTGGGTTCGTAACCATCAGCTACACACGCCGTGGGAGCGACGCATGCGCCCATTTCACAAACGCGGTCGTCCAAGCAGTCAAGCCCGTTGAAGCAGCCCAACGTGTTCTCCTCGCAGGCTGCGCTTTGTGAACCCTCATCGTAGACGCACTCTTGGTTACCGGTGCAGCCCGGTTCGCCACATGCCTCTTCAGCCTCGACACATCCGCCGTCGACACAGACGTTTCCAACAATGCAATCCGAGCTTTCGTCACAGGTTGTTGCATTTACGCAGTTGCCAGTGGCCGGTTCGCAGACACCAAACAGACATTCCAGGCCTTCACCACATCGGTTTGCCTGGCAGGCGTTGCCGTCATTGCAGAAGAACCCGCTGAGGCAGTTAGCATCAAGACCGGCGCAATCAACCGCGTTCACGCATTCCTGCGCTTCGAAATCGCAAACCCCGTTTTGACAGTCGAGCTCCATGCAGAAGTCGGCCTCATCGACGCATGTTCCGTCGTTGCATTTGTGACCTTCCAGGCATGCGATGGATTCGGTGGCCGACGTGCAGATATCGTTTACGCATTGGCCAGTCCCGACCTCGCAAACACCGCGCTCACACTCCACACCCGCGCAAGGGTCTGACTCGCACGTGCCAGACGGCGAGCAGTAGGAGCCTTCCAGACAATTGGAGTTGGTCTGGCACACGGCCGGATTAACACAGGCACCCGCGACGCAAACGCCGTTTGCGCAAACCCCCTCGGGGCAAGGAATGTCCGCCTCACATAGGCCAGCGTTGCAGCTAAAGCCATCGAGACATCGGTCGGACTCAGAACAGGCAGTTGGATTCGTGCATGCACCAGAGTCGGGGTCGCAAACGCCAAGTTCGCAATCGACATCGGCACATAAATCACCGTCGGCAGCGTCGTCGGCGCAAGCAGACAACACTGAGATCACCAGGCCTAGTGCCAAGATCCAGAGTTTTGTTGAGGTCAGTACATTCATTAATCAGCGTCCCGCGTTGGACGCAGTTGGGCCTCGCGTACATTTGAAGGTTTCCAATTGCGTCGGTGAAGTTTGAGGGTCCCCGGCCGAGGACCCTTCATGCTGTCGGAAGCACCATTATGAGATCTCGAATCCAGATCAAGCGCATCATGCAACTTTGTAACAAATTGCACAAAACACGTGCATTTTAGACATGTTATGGTACGCAAAAAATGCATAGCTCGGACATTTATGGCGTGTCGACACACGAAACACTCAAAAGTTGGAATAACTTGAGAACGCGCCAGAGTTGAAATCCGCGAGCCTGTCGGGGCTGTTCAAAACCCTAAATTTTGCGCTACGTTCGGCGAACACAAACACGTGATCGCACATGCATTCGTGTGCCCAATTCGAAAGGAAACCCCTGTGATTCCAACCAAAACTCGTGCGTCCATTCTCTTGGCGATGTGCCTAACACTCAGCCTGTCCGCCTGTGACGGCTGCAGCGAAGATGAACCCAAAGGCCCCGAGAAGATCCCCCTGGATGCTGGTTTCGGCTCAGTAGAGTTTGACGCAGGCCTCGCGCCCGATGCGGGTGAAGAAGCAGAACCGAAGCTTGTCGTAGCCGAGCTTGAACCAGTCTTCACCGCCGTCGGCGCTGCAGATGCCGTTCCTCACGCCATCGATGTTCAGTTCTCAGAGACGATCGTTGACGGGTCCCGCGCAGCCGGTGACGCAACGCTGTTTTCGATGCAGCCTGCGGTAGACGGCAGCCTCAAGTGGACGACCCGATCGACTTTGCGCTTCGAACCGTCAGAACCCCTCAAACCCGCGACGAAGTACACGGTTACGTTGAACTCCATTGAATCACGCGATGGAACGCTTCAACCCGCGCAGCCTTGGTCATATGAGTTTACGACGCCCAAGTTTGCGTTCCTCAATCTATCCGGCGGGGTCGTCGATACAGACACGTCTACCGCCAGCGTGAGCATGACGTTCTCGACTCAGATCGACGTTGATAGCCTCAAGGATCGCGTCGAATGGAACCTCAACGACAAGAAAGTAAAGAGCGTCACTTACGAACAAGGCCACTCCCCCCGTGTGGTCATCGCCAACTTTGCAACCAAGTCACTAGCACCAGATGTTGACCTGAAGATGTCTCTCTCGGACGGGGTGACCTCGAAATCGGGTGAAGATCAGGCGGAAGGTGCAACAGCGACGGTGACGCTGAAGACAGGCCCAACGGTCGAGTTATTCGCAGTTCACCGGAAGGAAGGCGCTGACGGCTTCTATCTGGAAGTCATCTGTAAAGATGAGAGCGCTCCGGGAGGAACGCGTTGGTACTGGGACCGGGTTGCCCGCGAGGACTATCGAATCTCTCGCCGCTGCCTTCCAACCGAAGATGCGCTGAAACGAAGCATCCGCATCAGCCCGAAAGTAAAGAACTTACGCGTGGTTTCCGGTCGTGGCGGATTCAATATTTTGGGTGATTTCAAACGTCGCACCTACGACATCAAGATGCGCGCTGGTCTCAAGACGATCGATGGCGGCCTGCTTCGCCAGCCATTCCAAGCAGATGTCGCGATCCCTGCACGCACGACTCAGATCGACTTCGTCAGCGAAGGTCGATACTTGCCCAAGTCGGCTTGGAAGAAGCTGGCGATCCGGCATCTGAATGCCCCCGAAGCCGAGATCACGATCAAGCACATTCCGGAGCGAAACCTGGTCTTCTGGCTGACGCAGCGGAACGAAGACGTCAGCAATCGTGTCGCAACCGTCGTCGCCAAAGAAACGGTGCCACTCGCAGACAAGACTGACCTGCAACAGACCACCAACGTCGATATCAGCAACATCATCGGCGAGCCTGAGCCAGGCATCTACGAGATCGAGGCGAAGTCGGACAACATAAGGGATTCCGTGCGTCTGTTGATGACGGACATGAACCTCATCGTGAAACGAAGCGCCCTGAAGCCGAACCAAAAGTGGCCAGACGAGCTCTTTGCCTGGGTCGTGGATATGAGCACGACCAAACCCGTTGAAAACGCCGTTGTGCAGGCGATTCGACCCAATGGCGAAGTGATGAGTATCTGCAAAACGGACTCGGAAGGCGGCTGCCGCTTGGAAGTTCCAACCACCACGCTTGATGAAACCCCGCCATTTGCTGTCATCGCTCGCCGCAAGAACGAGTTCACCTATCTCAAGTATGAAGAGCTGCGCGTCAGCACGAACGACTCGGATGTGCATGGTGAACCGTATATCAGCGACGTCGCCTACCGCGCGACGACCTATAGCGACCGTGGCGTGTATCGCCCTGGTGAGACTGCGCATTTCGCGACCATTGTCCGCAATCGCACACACCGTGCGCCTCTGGCCAAGGTTCCTGTAGAGATTGAGATCAAAGATGCTCGGCGAAGAGTCCTGCGCAAGTTCGTAGAGAAGACCAACGAGGTCGGCGTCATCACCTTTGATCAAGAATTCGAGGACTTTGCCCCCACCGGCGCTTACGACGTCTACCTGCGCGTCGCTAAGAAGTCCGTCGACTCCTACCGATTCAACGTTGAAGAGTTCGTGCCCGAGAGGATGGAAGTCAAAGCGAACATCGTTGAAGACAACCTGATGTCCACGGAAACCGCACAGATGCGGGTCGACGCGAAGTACTTGTTTGGCGGCTCGGCGGAAGGAAGCCCCGTCGAGGCGACTTGCCGAATCGAGTCTTCGAAATTCAAGGCGAAGGCTGTCAAAGACTACACATTTGGCCGCGCTTCGAAGTCCGACACGTCTACGCTAGACCTTGGCACTGCAGAAGCTGAGTTGGCTGAAGGCGGTTCCATCATGATGGAATGCCCCGCTCTCGAAGCGGGCGCGACGCTGGACGGCCCCGGGAAGCTCATCGCTAACGTCGCTGTTTTTGAGGCCGGAAGTGGTCGCAGCACAGTGGCTGAAGCACGCGCCAACGTTCACCCTGAGAAATTCTACGTTGGATTGAAGGCCGGCGCGCAAAAGGCAATTCAGGGTGAATCATTCGACGTCGAAGGCATCGTCGTTGATTGGGACGGCAAACCTTACACCAGCGAAAAACGTGTCGATGTCGAATTCATCCGGCTGGAGCGCGAGTACTGGTGGTACCACGACAGCGATGAAGGCGAAGACATGTGGGGCAATAATATCCGGCCCGTGGTCGAGTCGACGCGCCAGGTCAAAGTCGGCAAAGACGGGAAGTTCCGGTTTGCAGCAACACCAGCGGCTCGAAGCACCGCGTTTGTCGTTCGCGTCAAGGCTGGAAAGTCAGTGACCGACCTCAAACTTCCGGGACAGCGCCGCTACTACTATTGGGATCGTCAGGAATCGCGAGACATGACGCCTCGTCCGTCGAAACCAACAGCCGCTGTCATCGAGGCTCCTGAAGAGATCGAAGTCAACCAGCCCGCATCCTTCAAGGTCCAGGTACCGTTCAAAGGCCGCGTCCTGATGACGGTGGAAACGCACAAGGTCATCACGCACGAGTGGCATGATGTCGAGGCCGGTGAGTTCGACTGGAAATTCACACTGGCGACATTCACACCGAATGTTTACGTCAGCGCCCTGCTGGTTAAGGACCCGCATCTAGATAGCAAAGAGGCCTTCATTCCCGACCGCGCGTTTGGTGTGGTCAACGCGAGGGTGAGGCCAACGGCGCAGATGCAGACGCTCAAGATTGAAGCCCCTGAGACCATCGAGCCCAATAGCAAACTCGACCTAACGATCGATGTTGGAGATACCTCGGAGCCGACCTACGTCACGGTCGCCGCGGTGGACGAGGGGATTCTATCGCTGACCCGTTTCAAGACACCTGACCCGACGATCGAGCTCTTTGCCAAGCGTGCTCTGGGCGTCGACACGTACGAGACGATTGGTTGGGCGTTGAAGATCAACGCCGCCGGCCCATCAAGTCGAACCGGTGGTGGCGGTGAGTACGATGAAGACGAGGAAGGCGGCGGGCCCGCTCGCGCCATGCCTATCAAACCGGTCGCAATGTGGTCCGGGTTGGTTAAGGCCGATAAGAACGGAAAGGCGAAGGTGTCCTTCGATGTTCCTCGCTACCGCGGAGCACTACGAGTGATGGCGATCTCGTCATCGACAACCAAGACCGGAACGGCAGATACGCGTGTCACGGTGCGTGACCCACTCGTGCTGCAGACGACGTTGCCGCGCTTCCTGAGCGCTGGCGACCAAATCCAGATCCCTGTCTTCGCCACCAACATGACGGGCAAGGCTGGGCGCGTGACGGTGAGTCTGGCGACGTCCAACGAAGACACGTTTGGAAATCAGACGTTGGCTGACGACGCACCGATGGTGCAGATCACCGGACCCGCCACACAAACGATCGACCTCGAGAAGAACGAATCCGGGACTGTGGTTTTTGATGTCAAAGGTTGGCGGCAAGCCGGTGTTGCGAAGTTCAAGGTTGAGGCGAAGCTCGGTAACATCGTTAGCTACGACGAAGGCATCGTCCCATTTAGACCTTCTGGTCCGCGTGAACGCTTGGTCAAACGTATCGAGCTCAAGCCCGGCACGACGTCGCTCACACCTCAGCTGACAGGGTGGGTTCCCACAAGCGAACGGAGCACCATCTGGGTCACGAACGTGCCGTATGGTGAGTCATTCGACCACCTGAAGTACCTGGTGCGCTACCCTTATGGATGCATCGAGCAAACGACCTCATCCACCCGACCGCTGCTCTTTGTGGGGCAATTCGTTGACATGATCGACCCCGAGACGGTGCAGAAAGGCGGCGGCATCCAAGACATGGTTCAGTACGGCATCAAACGTGTGCTTTCGATGCAGACCTCGGAAGGCGGGTTCGCGTATTGGCCTGGTGGCACCTATCCCGACGCCTGGGGTACGGCATATGCGACGCACATGCTTCTGGACGCAAGAGACCAAGGATTCAAGGTTCCTGAGGCCCAGCTAGACCGCGCACTTGAATGGCTAGACCGCACGGCAGAGAACCTCTCGAACGGCCGCGCGCGCGAGTACTATCGCTGGGCGGAGCCATACATCCACTACGTCCTGGCGCGCGTGGGCAAAGGCAAAAAGGCGCGAATCCAGAAGCTGATCACGAAGATTGGCAAGGAAGCCAAAGGTCAGGAGGCTGAGCACCGGTTCATCCTGATGGCCGCGCTCTACCTATCCGGCGACCGACGTTACGAAAAGGAGATCAAGAAGCTGAATCTCGACACGCTCTCAACCAGTCGCGAGACGCGTTACAGCTACTACTCGGATGCACGACGGCGAGGCATGATGTTGAGCACGTACTTCGACCTTTTCGGCGCAGATAAAGGCGGGGAGCCCCTCGCGCGGATCGTCGGCGAGTCCCTGGCTGACAAGCCGAGCCATCGCTACACCACGCAAGAAATTACGTGGAGCATCACCGGTCTCGGCAAGTGGGTCGCCGGTCAAGCCAACAACTTCTCGCCGCCAACCATGACAGCAAATGGCAAGGAAAGGAAGGCGACGGTTGCACCAAAGAACCGCAACGACCGTAGCTGGTCGATCTATCGCGCCAGCGAGTATGAGTCGCTAGATGTCAGCCTCAAGGACTCCGATGGCAAGGTCTACGCGCTGATCAGCAGTGAAGGCGTTCGTGTTAATGCCAAGCCAAAAACCGGAGGCGCTGGGTTGTCGATTTCCCGTGCATTCTACGACCTCAAAGGCAACGAGATCGAACCGGATCAGCACAAACTGGGCGACCAGGTCTACGTTGTGCTCAAGATCGAAAACACCGGGACCGCCGACCGCCATAATCTGGCTTTGGTCGATAGATTCGCGGCAGCGTTCGAAGTCGAAAACCCACGTCTGGGGCGCGGAACACTCCCAAGCTGGGTGGATGAAGACGAACTCTGGACCCCCGACCACATGAATATTCGCGATGACCGCATGGAAGTGTTTGGCGGGCTGGGGCGCGGTGAGACCAAGCAGTTTGTGTACGCCGTTCGGTCGGTGTCAGCAGGCTCATTCTACGCGCCCGGACCTGAGATCGAAGGCATGTATGATCCTGAGATATGGGCACGTACGTTGCCGGCTCGGGTGAAGGTTTCTGGCCCTTGGGACTCGTATCTCCAGTAGGCGTTGAGTGTTTCCTAGTCGTCAAAAGCTCAAGCGGGTGTTCGCCGCACTGCTCGGCACAGGCATCATTGGGATGCTTGCGCTGGTCATCGCGATCTTCGCGGTTCCGCTACCTGAGCGCATGCTGATGCGGGACTCGGTCGTGGTCGAGTATCACGACGGTTCAACCGCCCATGTGTCGCTTAGTCAGGACGAGAAATGGCGGATTTCTGCCGACCTGGACGAGGTCGACCCTGACTACGTCGATGCGCTCATTCGGCTGGAAGATAAGCGATTTTGGCTGCATCCAGGCGTGGACGTGGTCGCCCTGACGCGCGCGATTTTCCAGAACATCACCTCAGGACGGCGAGTCTCTGGCGCGTCCACGATCACGATGCAAGTAGCGAGGCTCGTGGAGCCACGTCCGCGGACCTATGTCAGCAAAGCGATTGAGGCGTTTCGCGCCGTTCAATTCGAAGCACATTATTCAAAGGAAGAAATTCTGGAGATGTACCTGCGCTTCACACCGTATGGCTCGAATATCGAAGGTATCGAGGCGGCCAGTTTGTCGTATTTTGGGCATCGAGCGACCGAGCTATCAGCCGACGAAATCGCGACACTGCTGGCCGTGCCGCAGGCTCCAAACACGCGCTATCCCATCAAACGGAATCAAGCTCGGTTGACCGACGCACGCAACGACATCGCGCAACGTCTGTTAGATGAAGGTAAGATGCCGCGGGGCGAAGACGAGGCCAAGCTCTCCGAAACCGAGGTACACAAGCTCATCGTCGAGTCTTATGTTCCTGACGGCATCAAGCCATTCCCACGCGAGATGAAGCACTTCGCGATGTGGGCGATGGCGAAAAAGCCCAAGGCGCAGCGGATTCGGACGACAATCGACCGCGGTATCCAAGCGACGGCAGAAGAGTCACTACGTCGCCATCAACCGGATGCGACGGATGCCTCCATCAACCACGCCACGCTGGTTGTTGCCGACCACCGCAACCACCGTATTCTGGCTGCGGTTGGGAACTTCGAGTTCAGCACATTGGACGGCTCGCAGATTCCAGCCTTTGACGTGGTGCGTTCGCCAGGCTCGTTATTGAAGCCCTTTATCTACGCGATGTCGGTTCAACGTGGACTGGCGCTACCATCCACGCTCGTCCAAGACATTCCGATGCGCTCGGGCACGTACACGCCCGTCAATTACGACGGCGAGTTCAGCGGGCTGGTTCGGCTAAACGAAGCGTTGTCCCGCAGCTTGAATATCCCGTTCATCAAACTTCTGCAGGACCTGGGCGTTAATGAATTCTTGAACGTTCTGTCTTCGATGGGTGCAAGACATATCAATCCGGAACCCGGGTACTACGGCCTGACCGCGGCCATCGGCGGTGTTTCGACCACACCGCTCGAGATCGCTTCGATGTATGCGACCCTGGCGAACTCTGGCTGGTACAAACCGCTGCAATGGGAGCGCGACAAAGCGCCCCACGAAGGCTGGAAAGTGTTCGAGCCAGGAACGGCTTGGCTGACCCAGCAGGCGCTGTACCTGAAGGACCGCCCGGACTTCAACAGCCGGCGACGCATCAACCCCGACGCTGGTCGCGTCTATTGGAAAACAGGCACGTCATTTGGCAACCGCGACGCATGGGCCGCAGGCTCTGGCGAGCATTACACCGCGGTGGTGTGGATGGGGAATCTGGACAACGAACGCTCCAGCGCGCTTATCGGCTCACAAAGAAGTGGCCCGGTGTTGTTCGACATCCTCGAGGCCATTGAACATCCGCATGAGGTCCGACCTGGTCGGTCTTCTGACCTGGTTGAGGTCGAGGTCTGTTCATACTCGGGCCACCTTCCGACGGACGCTTGTACGCATCGAAAGAAAGTCTGGGCCCTGCAGAAGTCCGTCCCGACGGCGCGATGCCCGTACCACCAGCTCATGGCCGTCGATACTAAAACTGGCGAGGCGCTGGCTCCGCACTGCCAGCACGGTCGTGACTTCACACAACAGAGCGTGGTCATCTGGCCTGCTTCTGTTCGGCGCTACCTCAGCGAGGAACACCGCCGTGGCTATGACCCGCCCGCCTGGGCGCCGGGTTGCAGAGCCGACCGCCACAACGGCCCACCTTCCATCGTCAGCCCGCCCTACGGGCAGGACCTTGTTCTGATGCCAGGAATCGACATTGATCAACAAGAGGTCCCTCTCGAGGCTAACACCGAAGATGGCACCCAAACTCTGAGCTGGTTCGTCAACGGAGCGCTGCTCGGCGAGGCACCTGCCCACAAGCGCCTCTGGTGGACGCCAAGACGCGGGGAACACGAGATTGTCGTGCAGGATGAGGCAGGTCGGAGCACCCGACGGAAGGTTCGGGTTCGCTGATAGACGTTTTGGGTGGGATGCGCTTAGACTCGCCGTTTCTCTAGAGAGCAATCTAAATGAGCAAAACAGCACTGATCACGGGAGCCTCCGCCGGTATCGGCCGAGAACTCGCGGTACTATTCGCCAAAGACGGACATGACGTCATCCTCGTCGCCCGGCGTCGAGACCGCCTGGAGGCGTTGAAGGAAGAGCTTGAGGGCGCTTTTGACATCACTGCGCACGTCTTCACCGCAGACCTTGCCGACCAAGACGCGCCAACCAAGCTGTTCGAAGATGTTTCTGGAGCCGGCATCGAAGTTGATTTCCTGGTGAACAACGCTGGATTTGGGTCGAATGGCACGTTTTGGGAGCTCGACCCGCAACGAGAGGTCGATCAGATCCAGGTCAACGTCACAGCGTTAGTGCACCTCACGCGGCTCTTCTTGCCAGCGATGGTTGAGCGCAAATCCGGGCGTGTCCTGAACATCGCGTCCACCGCTGGATTCCAAGCCGGTCCATATATGAGCACGTACTACGCGACCAAAGCATTCGTGATTTCGTTCTCGGATGGTCTCTCGTACGAACTCAAAAATACGGGTGTTGCGGTCACCGCACATTGCCCGGGAGCTACCGAAAGCGAGTTCGCGGCGGTGTCCGGGAACGACAAGAGTAAGCTGTTCCAAAATGGAAAAGTCGCGACCGCCGAAGATGTCGCACTTCATGCGTATAAAGCGATGCACAAAGGCAAATCTGTCGCGGTGCATGGAGCTCTCAACCAGTTCGGAGCGTTCATGTCGCGATTCTCCCCTCGCAGCATGAGCAACGCTGTCGTCGCATCGCTAAACAAAACCTGAACACTCCCCACGCTTGCGGCGATTCGCTTGCCAGTACGCATTCAAACCGCTAAAAGACAGGCCTTTGATTTAAACGCCGCTATTGGCGATTTTGCGAGTGATTGAATGTTTGGATCGCGATTCACGCAACGGCGCGGTACGCAGTTTGCCGCGTGGCTAATCTTCTGTTTTTGCGTTGGGGTTATCTTCACCGGCATGCTCGTTGGTCCGCAACGTGTCTCGGTTGCTCAAGACGAACCTGCGGCGACCAACAACGCCACGAACAACGCGCAACCGACCACCAACAACGCCGAAGGCGCCACGAACAACGGCACTAACCAGGCGGCAACGAACAACGCCACGAACAACGACGTTGCAGCGACAAATGGCGGAACCAATCAGGCGAAAGCCGATGCTCCACCTGTTGCACCTCCTAAAGACGGCGGTGATGCCGCGGGCGGCGACCAACAGAAAGAAGAGCCGCCAGCTCAGGTGAAACGAAAGATCGGCGAAGGTCAGTCGTCCGGATTCTTGGACCGTGCGGTCAGCTTCCTGGGCATCTTCTTCTTCATCTTCCTCGCTTGGCTGATGTCCAATAACCGCAAAGAGGTTAACTGGAAGCTCGTCGGTTGGGGCGTTGGTCTGCAGCTGGTATTCGCCGTGCTCATCTTCTTTGTGCCATACGGCGAGGAAGTGTTCGCGTTTGCGACAATGGTGGTGAAGAAGCTATTGGACTTCACAAGTCAGGGCTCTGAATTCATCTTCGCCAGCTTCATCACAGGCAAATGGGAGCCAGCGCTCGTCAACTTCACGTTCGCAGTCCTGCCCACCATCATCTTCTTCTCGGCGGTCATGACGATCGCTTACCACACCGGCATCATGCACAAGGTCGTCTATGCATTCGCACTCGTAATGCAGAAGACGATGAACACTTCAGGCGCCGAGAGCCTCTCGGCGGCAGCCAATATCTTCGTCGGACAAACCGAAGCTCCGCTGGTCGTCAAACCGTTCGTTAACGACATGACGATGTCCGAGCTTATGACCGTCATGACCGGCGGATTCGCAACCGTTGCTGGCGGCGTGCTCGCGATCTACGTCGGAATGCTTGAACCGATGTTCCCTGACATCGCTGGCCACCTTATCGCTGCGAGCGTCATGTCCGCCCCAGCCGCGCTGGTCATCGGTAAGATCATGTTCCCCGAGACGGAGACCCCAACGACCGCCGGCCAGCTCGACTTCGAACTTGTAAAAGAAGACGTCAATATCCTCGACGCCGCAAGCCGTGGCGCCGCAGAAGGTCTTCAGCTTGCCCTCAATGTCGGCGCAATGCTCCTGGCATTCATCGCGCTTATTGAGCTTGTGAACTACCTGCTCGGCCTACCCGGACTGCTCTACAATAAAGCGCTCCTGGGCGATTTGGTGGAGTGGTACACGGCAAACAACATCGCTATCCCTGAAGGCTGTGATATCGCAGCCGTCGCCGACGATGCGGTTCATGGCTGCGTGAACACCATGGGCGCCGCAAACGGTGCGCCCGAAGCCTCTGCATTCGTGGAAATCACGATGCAGAAGATTGTGGGATATCTGTTCTTCCCAATCGCCTGGGTGATGGGCGTTCCATGGGATGATTGCTACCACATCGGACAATTGCTGGGCATAAAACTGGTCGTCAACGAGCTCGTTGGTTACGCCGAGCTTCAAAACATGCTCAACGATCCAACCATCAATCTCCAAGATCGGTCGGTTATCATTGCCACGTATGCATTGTGTGGATTTGCCAACTTCGGCTCCATCGGCATTCAGCTTGGCGGCATCGGCGGTATTGCGCCCGACCGTAAGCACGACCTTGCCAAGATCGCGTTCCGAGCAATGATCGCGGGCACGATCGCCGCGTTCATGACCGCTACCATCGCTGGTATCTTGGTTTGAGCGAGGGCGGCGGAGGTAAAATCCTCAAAGGGATTCTGGGCTGCGGCTGTCTGTTACTGCTTCTGGGCATCCTCGCCACAGGGGCAATGGGGTGGTTCATCTATGACCAGGTCTCACAGATTGACTGGAAGAAAGCCACCGACTTCTCTTCGTACTCGCCTGAGATCAATACGAATCTCATGTCAGAATATGGCGTGGACCTCGACAAGATTGGGGACGCAATTTCAAGACCGATGACCGAGGAAGACGCTGACCGCTTCTTGGAATCCCATGAGTGGTTCTACGCTCAGCCAGAATCCAAGCATGCGACGGATATTCTCGATGGTGTCGCTGAAGGCGAACCATCTATGGAAGATGTGCTCGTCATCTGGGAGCGAAAGCAGGAATTGATGGAGCTGATGGGACGCTTCAATGACTACATCGCTGACAATGGTGGCTACTTAAAACAGACTGACAGCGCCGTGCGCGCCATCGGTACGGCGGCTGCGGCCGAGGCAATCTCAGTCGGTGTCGGCGGCGACCCAGCCAGCGATAAAGTCGCTAAAGTGGGCGCGGAAGTGGCGACAAAGGCACACAGCGAAGCCAAATCTGCTGACCCGCAAGACATCGCGAAGCTGCTGGAAGGCAAGGAAATCGCGGGCTTCAAGATCAGCAAGGGTATTGCGACGAAAGCCAAACCCGGCGTGGTCGCTCTAACCCGAATGCCCAAAGAGTCGTTTGTGGCGTGGGGCAAGCTGCCCCAGTCAAAACGACAACGATTAATTGATGCTTATCAAAAACAACGTAAATTCGTAATCGCGACGCAGCTCAACCCT
The DNA here is from genome assembly GCA_030427705.1 of bacterium. Lineage (GTDB taxonomy): Bacteria > Myxococcota_A > Bradymonadia > Bradymonadales > Bradymonadaceae > JAUIBR01. The sequence continues at coordinate 335,553 of JAUIBR010000001.1, forward strand.
GTATTGAACACTGCGCAGCTGATTTCGACGATGCAAGGACTCCAATGACGGAACTGTATGACAAGGTCGCGGAAACCACGGAATGGTTAAACGGCCGAATTGATGCAAAACCCGCATGCGCCATGATTTTGGGCAGCGGTCTCGGCGCACTTGGCGACGAGCTCGAAGACGCTAACGGTATTGACTACGGCGATATCCCCCACTTCCCAACGTCGGCGGTGGTGGGTCACGCGGGTCGATTGGTCTTCGGAAAGATGAGCGGCAAAGACGTCGTCATCATGCAAGGGCGGACCCACTTCTACGAAGGCTGGGAGCCCTGGCAGCTGACCTTCCCGGTTCGGGTGTTTGGCGTGATGGGAATCGACAAAATCCTCGTCACCAACTCCGCTGGCGGCATCAACCCTGACTTCGAGCCAGGCGACCTGATGCTCATCAACGACCACATCAACCTGATGGGTTACAACGTGCTTCGCGGCGAGAATGACGAGCGGTTTGGCCCTCGTTTCCCCGATATGAGTCACGCCTACGCACCCGAGATGCGCAACACGATTCTGGATGCCGCACGACAGCTCAACCTGCCGTTGAAAGCTGGTGTTTACGTCGGCCTATCGGGTCCAAGTTACGAGACCCCTGCGGAGATTCGCATGCTCGGAAAGCTCGGTGCTGATGCGGTTGGGATGTCGACCGTGCCTGAGACCACGGTAGCTAACCACATGGGCATGAAGGTCGGTGGCATCAGCTGTATCTCGAACCTGGCGGCCGGAATCGCGCAGCACAAGCTCGACCACAGCGAAGTCAAAGACACCGCCAATAAAGTCCGCGGCACCTTCGGCTCGTTGGTTCGAAAAACCGTCGAGCTCCTGGACGCCTAATGGAAGACTATCGCGGAATCAGTGCCGACGTTTGGCAGTCTTTATTGGACACCGCCCTCGCGGTGCGAAAGAACGCGCACGCGCCTTACTCAAACTTCCAGGTCGGCGCAGCTTTGCTGACCGACGAGGGCGAAGTCATCGTCGGTGTGAACGTCGAAAACGCAACGTTCGGCGCGACGGTTTGCGCTGAGCGAACAGCTGTTCAAACGGCGATCACGATGGGCTTTAAGAAGTTCAAGGCGCTTTGTGTTGTCACGCACGCTGACCATCCGGTGGCTCCATGTGGCATCTGCCGCCAGGTCATGGCCGAGTTTCAGCCTGACCTACCGATCCTCATGGCGAACACCAAGGGTGACACCCTCTACGTCAGCCTGGGTGAACTTCTGCCCCATCAGTTTGGTCAATCCGACTTCGTCGATTAGCTGCTAAGCGTCAGGACGGACGCGTGCAGTCCCGTCAGCACGTGGCCAAGAGCGTCGTAATCAATCTTATCTGGGGTGTCGCGGTCCGTGTGATAGTGCGGATATCGATACGGCGCAGAGTCCGTAATCATAACCGCTTTGTAACCTGCATCCCAGAACGATGCGTGGTCGCTCCAGCCTACACCGGGCACGTCTGAAGGCATTGCCACACCGTGCGTGGCGATGGGAGCAGTGGCTCGAAACGCGCCGACAACGTCGCGCACCAGGCCTGCCGAGTCGATGTTTCCAACTACCCCAACAAAGTTGCCAGTTGTTGGCAGATTAAAATCTACGCCTTCGGGGTAGTGCTGGGAATCGGGCTCATCGGTGTAGTACCCGATCGTCTCCAGACACAGCATCGCGCGCACCTTTTCGTCCTTCATCGCGCAGTCTTGGGCGTAGCGTTTGCTCCCCATCAGGTCCGTGTCGAAGAACGGCGCCTCTTCGTTGACGAAGAACACGCAACGCACCGTTCGAAGTGGGGTTGGGCCTTGCGCCAGTTTGCGCGCGAGCTCCAATAGCGCAGCGACACCGGAACCATTGTCGTTGGCACCTGGCGTTCCGTGCGCGGAGTCATAGTGCGCACCAACAACCACGATCTCATTAAAATGGAGCGCGCCACGAAACTCAACTTCGATGTTCCGCACTTCTTCGTGCCCAACCATGAATGTCTGTGCCTTGGGACGAAGGCCCATCGCCGTGAGCTCATCCTCGATATAGCAAGCGGCGCGGTCTAACTGTTGCTGATAGCCGTGGACGCGCCGCTCACCGATATCGGTTGCCAACGTTTCAATATGGCGCTTGAGGCGACGCACATCCTCTTCGTCCGCGTCCGGTATCGGTCCGTCGTAGACCTCGCCAGGCATCGCGAACATGCGCCAAGCCGCAGCAACCAAGCCGCCAACAGCCGCAACGAGCGCGCCTCCAATCAACCATGGGCCCATAGTCTAAACCGCGTTCGGCCAGTTGATGGTAAGGTCAGGCTCAACCTCAGCGAGCCGCTTCTTCGCGTCACGTCGCTTCTTGACCCCAACAGCCACCATCGCCGGTGCAACGAAGTAGCAGAGCGGGCATGTCGTGCCGATCAAGAGCAGTGACGCCGCGCTGACCGCGCCGACACCGAAGCCAAACTTCACATGACCAGTTCCTTCTTTGAACTGCGCTTCGCACTCTTCCCGCACCTGATTGGTGTCTTTTTGGGAGTTCATAACAGCCTCCTACGCTGGACACTTAAAGCGTAAGCACCAGCATCACATTTCAAAGCCGTCGCCGCCGCCCAATAATTCCGAGGTGTGAACCGAAATCATCTGGTCGAAGCGCATCAACGGGATCGACTCATTGCTGAATCTCCCAGCATTTGATGTTGAGGTCGCGCCAAGGTTTGCATCCGCATTCATATCGCCATGGAATCGCTGCTGCGCTTCCCCGCAACTCGAGGGCACAGACATGACGTTATAGAAATTCACACCGCCGTTCGTCGCGTCGTCATGACCCAACTGCAGAATGTGGCCCATCTCATGCACCAGCGTGCCTGTGAGCGCTTCCTCGAACGTAATGTCAGGGATCTCGCCATCGATACCGCATTGAGGGTGCAGGGCATTCAATGCGTCGAAATAGACAAACAATCCTGTCTTTTCGATGTCGCCGTCATTGCGACTGACGACCTCCCCACCACGGAACTCTGAGTCCAATCGACGCGACGCGACGATCACATGAACCATCTTGCTGGTCGGCATCGGCGCCGGCGTTGCCGCATACATTGGCGGATTCGACTCCAAAACGCCCTGCCGCTGCTCGAAGCTGCCATCGAATTCCACGATGCTGATATTGGTTTGGTCTCTATACAGATGAAGCCCAATCCCCATCGTGCCATCGACGTTGGCAAATGGCGCATCTGCAAACGCCTCGACCGCCGCGGTCAAAACCGCTTCGTTGAGTGTCTTCCCTTGCATTTCGTCGAGCTCGACCAGAATGGACTGACGAAGTGGATGCGGAATATTGCCTGCCGGAACAGTCGCGCGAAGCCCGACCTGGTACTCTTCAAGGTTGGTGAGCCCATCCCCATCCGGATCTTCCTGGCCGTCGGGAGTGCCGTTCCCATTGGAGTCCGAATCTTGCCAGTTCAGGGCCGTGGCATCGCCGGCCCAGATCTCCCAAAGGTCCTCCAACCCATCACCGTCTGAATCGTCGCCAGGCTGGGGCCCTTCCATGTCCGGCCCAAGATCAGGCAGGTCCAAATCAAACTGCGCAAAATCGAACCCCATATCTGACGTCTGATTGTTCGCGTTGTTCTGATTGTTGAAATTGTTGACGTTGTTCTGGTTGTTTTGCCCAAAGTCAGAGCCGAACCCCGTGTCAGAATCGCTCTCGACATCGAACGAGCCTGTACACGCCGCAAGCAACGGAGCCACGAGAGTCGCCAATGAAACGAGCCGAATAGAGTGCATAAAGGCATGCTACCGAAGCCGTCAGAGGTTTCAAAGCTTGACGTCGCATTCAGGTGCCGACTTTCAAATTCGTCTGTCGGGTTTTGATGACCAACAACAACCTTGGTAATCTGAAGTCATGAGAGCAAAAATCAAAAATGCTTCGTATATCGTCCTGGCCACATTTGGCGCCGTCATCTTTTGGGGTGGCGTCTCGCAGGTCCAGATTAACGCCGGCCCACACCCAGGTCTGAAGGATGACGCGCTCAAGAAAGCGCTGCGGACCAACCGCCAGCATTCTCCGCTGACCTATTTCAAAGCCCGGTCCATCGTTTTTGGCAAATTGGATGGCAACGGCAAGAAAGCCGAGTGCGTCTACACGGGCGAGGCGATTGAGTACACGATGCAACCCTCGCCGCATGTCGGAAATATCGAGCACACGCTGCCACGAAGCCGAATGCCTGAAGAAGCAAACACCGACCTCCACCACCTGTTCCCGGTCATCCCCGAAGCAAACCTGGCTCGGGCCAATTTCAAGTTTGGCGACGTGATTCTCCCGGTTTGGAACAAGGGTTCGAAGTCAGGACCGTCGCGTAGCGGCAAACCTGTATTCGAGGTCCGCAAAGAACATCGCGGCGACGTTGCCCGCGCCATGTTCTACGTTTCTACCATGTATGATGTCCGCATCGACTCGGACGAGGAGCGTGTCCTGCGCTCCTGGCACAAGGAAGACCCGGTCAGCGCAAAAGAGAAGAAGCGCAACGAGGCGGTCGCCAAGTTCCAAAAGTCGACCAACCCTTTCATTTCGCACCCAACGTTGGTCGGAAGAATCTCAGACTTCTAAACAAAAAAGGTCCTGGTACTGAATCCCGAATGGACGCGGCGCCACAGGCTACGATCGGGTCGATGATCGCACCACGACACCGGCGAGTTGAAAGGTCGGCTGATGGATCGAGGCGTGGCGTTTACGCGCTCAGATGGCAGTCGCTTGGGTGTGTACTGAAAGGGGCCCGTGGGTTCGCTAGCCTACTTTCCACACATCGGGCACCGGGGGTGAAGGTCCCACCAGAAGCAAGAGGCGCAGCATCCTGCCGATACTCCTCTGCCAGCTTCACGATTTGTTTCTTCTTGCCCTTGTAAACGACGACAATTAGATCTTCCTCGTCGTTGTTCGTCAGCGAGTACGTTTTCTTGTACATGTCAAACGCAAGCCCGCATAAATACTCGGTTTGGACAACTATCGGACAACAGAATCTCCAAAACCCGCACAGATTCTACCTGTGGACAGTTTGGACAATCGCCACTCAAGAATTTTGCGGAAAAATGAGTGCACTTTCAGGATTGCACTGGAAAATTCCACGACTTTTGAAAGCACACAAAGGAGACCGCCTAGCTGTCCAATCTGTCCAATGGTCTGTCGGTGCAGTACAGTCTTGTCATGTACATCTATGTTCTCCACCAGAAAGCCACAAACTTGTTCAAGATTGGGCAGAGTGCCCGCCCATTCAAACGCAAAAGCAGCCTGCAGACAGGTAATCCTGATGAGTTGGACCTGCTATTGAGTGTCAAGTCTGCGGTTCCCGACAAAGAGATTCACGAGTTTTTCGAAGGACGCCATGAACGTGGGGAGTGGTTTCGGTTTGATACGCCTGAAGAGGCTATTCATGAGGTGATGTTCTATCTTAAATACCCAGACCCGATCACCCGCTTGCTAAAACGTCGCGCCGAGATTGACGTTAGAGCTACACTAGGACCAGGCGATGCATCCGTGCATGAACTCAAGACTTGGTTGGTCAATTGGATGAAAGAGCTGGCTGAAAAGCCGGTATACGAATGCACTTTCGCAAACGGATGGGAACTCTTGATCACCGGTCGGGCAAACACTGATAACTTCGTTCTTGAAGGTGAGATAATTGAGGATGTTCGCAGTTTCAGATATCCCCCGCCACAATGGAGGTTGATGGCTTCGAACTTCTATGGAGACCTAGTCGTTCGTGAAATCTACAACATGGACTTTGGAGCGGTGAACTGGCCGGTTGAAGGTCGCAATCCAAATCAGCTAACCGGTGACGACATAGAAGTCCTCAAGACCTGGTTCCGACTAGCCGCGAAATGTGACGAAGTTCATCAAAAATGGAGGGCAAAGCACTTCCCGCCACCGGATGAGAAAAGTTGACCAGAGAAAGCTGGGCTTCTAACCGATTTCATGAGCGGCAACATTCTCAATCGGCCGCTCCGCGGCGATTGGCAGCCACCTGTGCAGTTGGATCAGCAGTTAGGTGCGCCTCCTGCCCATGTCGCTGCAACGCAGCCGAGAAGTCTTGACCCCGAATTCATCACGCATCTCCTCGTGTAAATCGCGAACTCTCGATGAGATGCCAGCGGCTTACCTTCCTTCTGCAGTGCAACTCGCCGTTCGAAGAATCGATTCTTGAGCTCGCGCCCGAGCTCGTCATCCACACCTAAATCCATGTGATTCCTGGCTACAGCCCGGTCCCCAGATTTCGTCACTCGGTAGAAATCGCATTCCCATGTCATCACCCAATATCGCTTTGAGCAGGCGGGCAGTGCCCGCAGGATTCTCGTCAACATCCATTGTCGCGCTCCATTGCAGGTTTGAGACGGTTATCGGACACCAAGGTATTGCGAAAAACAATGGTTAGGCTGAGACAAGCTCCTTGGAGACCCGGTGGGTTGCTCTTCCACCCGCGAGCAGCTCGGTGACCATATGGTTCAGTGACACACCTTCAGCTGCCGCAAGAATCGCTAGATCACGATGGAGGTCTTCCGAAACCCGAATCACGAACTTACCTGAGTACTTCTTGTCGGCAAGTGGTGGAGGAAGTTTCTCACCGTCCTCGAGCGTGAATTCGATTGCGCCTTCAACGGCGCTTCGAATCTCCCGAAGTGCCTCTTCTGGGGTGTCGCCATGGGCGGCCAGATCTGGCCACTCAACAGCGGTTGCGATGTATGCCTCGTCTTCGACCGACCATCGGACTCGATAGCTATAAATCTCTGAGTGCATTCTCTGTCTCCTTTGCTTTTCTAAGACGCCTCCTAGGCGCCCGCGTCTCCACGATACCCTCGTGGGTAGGGTTTCTTACTCCTCCTCTTCCGAGGGGAAGCTCTCCTCGATGAACCTCTCAATCGCCTGCCGGACTTGCTTAACTTGATAGGGTTTCGCGCGTCCTCCTTTGGCACGCTGCAAGTTCACGAGAGGCTTTCCGGCCCATGGCATCTTGAAGAAATGGTGGCTCCCCTTCACTCGGGGTTCCCCAAACACCTCTTCACATAACGCCAACAATCGAGCGAACCGGATGTTGGTTGTTTGTTCAAGTTGTTCGAGAATCTGCTCCAATTCTTCTTTCGACATCAAAAGCTCCTGCGGTACCAATGATACTAAATATAGTACCACACATCAGGGAGTCAATCTGATATCGCATTTAGTATCACTTTACCTGTGTGCCGAGTCAAACAAGCCAAGAAAAGAAAAAGCCCTCTGCATCGATGATACAGAGGGGCTTTTTTGAGGTTTGCTACCTATACGCCACCATGCCTCTAAGGGGTTCTACGGTAGCGTCTAAATATCAACACGTTATGTAGTGGGCACAGGAGGATTTGAACCTCCGACCCCTTCGGTGTGAGCGAAGTGCTCTCCCACTGAGCTATGTGCCCTTAAAAGGGACGCGGTGTGTACCACTTGGTATTTGGCGTTGCAAGCGTTTACGCGATCCGCTGCTCGATCCATTCGATAACCTGGCCGGATGCATCAAATCCGTTCAATCGACCAAGCTCCTGAATACCCGTGGGGCTGGTGACGTTGACCTCGGTCAGATAATCACCAATCACGTCTAGGCCGACGAACCAAAGGCCGTCTGCTTTCAACCGCTCCCCGACCATCTCGCAGATTTCCAAGTCGCGAGGCGTCAGGTCGGACTTCACAACAGAACCGCCGACGTGGATGTTCCCACGATGATCGGTTTCCTGCGGCACACGCAGGATTCCGCCAAGCGGCTTGCCGTCCAGCATGATGATGCGTTTGTCGCCGGTTCGAGCCGATGGCAAGTACTGCTGACACATCAGGTACTCGGTCTCGTGATGCATCATGACTTCAAGGATCGCGTTCGCATTGCGGTCCTCCAAGCTAAGCAACATCACACCTTCACCACCATGACCGTCGAGCGGCTTGATGATGCAGCTGCCGCCGTGTTCCTCGGCGAAGGCCCGAACCTCTGCAGCAGATTTGGTCACCAACGTATCTGGAATCGCGCCTACGAAATGCAGCGCATAGAGCTTTTCGTTGGCTGCACGCAGCCCATTGGGTTTGTTCATGACCAACGTACCGCGCTCCTCGGCCAGCTCTAGCAGATGGCAGGCATGCAGGTACGGAATGTCGAATGGCGGGTCTTTGCGCATGAACACGCAATCAAACGCATCGAGCGGCGTATGCTCGCGCTCGCCCAGCGTGTAGTGGTCACCCTGGATGCGGCGCACGTCACAGGTCTGAGCAAATGTGAATGCCCGATCACCGCGTGCACTCATGTCGTTCATATCGATGAAGTACACTTGATGGCCGCGCTCTTTCGCCGCGTACATCATGGCGAACGTGGTATCTGCATCGATATTCACGCCTGCGATCGGGTCCATCACAAATGCAATTTTCATTTTGCCTGTTCCATCAAATCTTCAGCCTTCGGGCTGAGCCGGTCGATCATAAACTTGCTGACGACGAAGGCGTCATCCTTGTCGCTCCACTTGGCGTAGACCTCTTTGCCGCCTTCGAGTTCATTGCCGATAAGCAGCTTGTGGGTCTTGCCATCCGCCACGCCAGTCACAGTCATCGACGGGCGCCCCAATCCTGTGACGTCGGTAGACTCCTTCGTGTATCGGGAAACCCGAAGCCCACCTAGCGTCGTTAGCAGCGCGTTCAGCTTGCCTTCATTCACCGCAGACTTGGACGGCTTTAATAGCTCCCAAGATTCACCATTTTTTTGA
>JAUIBR010000031.1 GCA_030427705.1 bacterium
AGCCTGATGGCGGTTGGTGTCGTTGCGGCTATTACGTTCTCGGCCAATAAATTTGGGCCGAAGAACCCGACCAAGCAAAAGGTCATGCCGTACGAGGCTGGCTCCGACCAGCTCAGCAAGCCGCAAGAGCACCGGTTCAGCGTCAAATTCTACATGATAGCCATCAGCTTCATCCTATTTGACCTGGAGACCGTCTTCGTCATTCCGTGGACGCTGACGTGGAAGCAAAGCGACGCATTAGGGCACGGCATGTACTCGTTTGGAGTCATGTTCTTCTTCGTGCTCGTCCTGACCGTGGGCTTGATCTACGAATGGAAACAAGGAGGTCTTGAATGGGACTAGAGTATTCACTGCCTGAGTCGGTGGTCCAAACCACGCGACTGGACGAGGTTGTAAACTGGGCTCGAAAGAACTCATTGTTCCAGTACCCTTTTGTGACGGCCTGTTGCGGCATGGAGTACATGGCGACCGCTTCGGCACGCTATGACATTGCCCGCTTCGGAGCTGAGATTCCGCGATTTTCGCCACGGCAAGCGGACTTGATGTGGGTGGTCGGCACGATCAACCACAAGCTTGCCCCGTTCCTTCAGCGAATCTACGAGCAGATTTCGGAGCCGAAATGGGTCATTTCGTTTGGCGTCTGCGCGTCAACCGGTGGCTTCTACGACAATTACGCGACGGTTCAAGGGATCGACAAACTCATCCCCGTCGACGTCTACATTCCGGGCTGCCCGCCACGTCCTGAGCAAGTTTTGGACGGATTGATGTCGCTTCAGAAAAAGATCGAGACCGAACCGTGGGACAAGTACAACTACGAGCGCAAGATGCAGCTTCGTGAGGCACTTGGCGATACCGAAGACAATCCTCTCTTCCAGCGGGTTAAGTAGATGGCGAAGAAGCTAATCGACTTGGTCACGAAGAAGTTTGCAGACCACGTTGTCTCGTCGCATAGCCGGCTCGGCAACGATACCGTCGTTGTTAAGCGTGAAGGCTTGGTCGATGTCATGACCTATTTGCGCGATGACGACGCATGCAAGATGAACCTGCTGCGCGACATCACCGCAGTTGATTATCTGCATCGCCAACCACGCTTCGATGTCGTGTACGTCCTCTACAGCATCGAGCACAAACACATGCTTACCGTGCGTGTGCAGCTCGATGAGGCCGACGTGGCGATTCCCACGCTCTCTGGACTTTGGGATGTCGCCAATTGGTTGGAGCGCGAGGTCTACGACATGTATGGGATGAAGTTTACAGACCATCCCGACCTTCGGCGCGTATTGCTCTACGAAGAATTCGAAGGGCACCCGTTGCGCAAGGACTACGCGACGCAGGCATCACAGCCACGTGTTGAACTTCTGAAGCCTGAACGCGACTCCGTCGAGGAGTTCCTTCACTACGTCAAAGGCAAGGACCAGGCAGCTGGTTCTCGCGCTGCGGATTAGGAGCGAACATGGCCGAAGATATTCTCGACACAGTCGACCAGGACATTCACTCCGAGCCCATGGTCCTCCAGATGGGACCAAGCCACCCGGCAACGCACGGAACGGTCCGCTTCACCCTCACACTTGACGGCGAAACTGTGCTCAAGTGCGACACTGAAGTTGGTTACCTGCACCGCGGTTTTGAGAAAGAGGCAGAGAACTCAACGTGGACGCAGGTGTTCCCGTACACGGACCGCCTGAACTACGTCAGCCCTCTCTTGAACAACTTCGGCTACTCGCTAGCGGTTGAGAAGCTGCTCGAAATCGAAGTTCCTGAGCGCTGCAATTATATTCGCACGATTATGGGCGAGTTGAGCCGCCTGTCGGACCACCTCACTTGCATCGGCGCCGGCGCGCTCGAGCTTGGTGCGATGACCGCGTTCCTCTACGCGATTGAGGGGCGTGAGCTTGTCTGGGACCTCATTGAGGAGGTCACGGGCGCGCGAATGACCGTCAGCTACGGTCGCGTTGGCGGCGTCAAAGACGATTTGACCGAGGACTTCGCTGAAAACTGGAAGTTCGTGCGTGAACGTTTGAACGAGATTCACGCGACGACGCACGAATTGCTGACTCGAAACCGAATCTTCTTGGATCGTTTTGAGGGCACAGGCGTTGTGACACCTGAGTTTGCGCTCAGCAACGGCTACACCGGGCCCATCCTTAGGTCGGCCGGCGTTCCGTATGACGTGCGAAAAGACCATCCGTACTTCATGTACGACCGGGTCGATTTCGTCGTTCCTGTGGGTTCAAATGGTGACAACTTCGATCGATATCTTGTCCGGATGGACGAGTACATGCAGTCGATTTCAATCATCGACCAATGTTTGGACCAGATCGAGCCTGGGCCGGTCAACAGCGATGACCCACGCGTCGTCCTCCCTGAAAAACAGGCCGTCTACAACACGATTGAGTCCATGATTCAGCACTTCAAAATCGTGTTTGAAGGCATTCAGGTTCCTGCCGGTGAGGTCTACAGCTACACCGAAGCTGGCAACGGCGAATTGGGTTACTACATCGTGTCCAATGGCACAGGAAAACCCTGGAAAATCCATGTACGCGCTCCGAGCTTCATCGTGATGGGCGGTATCCACAAGTGCTTCGAAGGCGCACTTTTGGCCGACATCATTCCGACGTTCGACACGTTCAACATGATCGGAGGCGAATGCGACCGATAGGGCGTGTTTAGAGGATAACGTTATGCCTAAAGTGACGATTAACGGGACCGAGATCGAGGTCGACAAAGGAAAGTCGATCCTCCGCGCCGCCGCTGAGGCGGGCTATGATGTCCCCCATTTCTGCTACCATCCGGCACTGTCGGCACCGGCGAACTGCCGCATGTGTCTGGTCGAGATTGAAGGCGTCCCGAAGCTTCAGCCCGGATGCTACTCCCAGATCAACGATGGCATGGTGGTTCACACCGAATCTGAGCGTGTGGTCAAGGCACGTAAGGCCGTCCTCGAATTCATCTTGCTCAACCATCCCGTGGATTGCCCAATCTGCGATCAAGCGGGTGAGTGCAAGCTGCAGGACTATTACATCGACTACGACGCGCAAGAGTCACGCGTTCGCACCGAGAAACAGAACAAGGTCAAGGCTTATCCCATTGGACCAGAAGTCGTTTACGATGGTGAGCGTTGTATCCTGTGCACACGCTGCATCCGCTTCTGCCAGGAAGTTACCCAAACCGACGAACTGACGATTGTTGAGCGTGGCGACCGCGCCGAGATTCGCGCCTTCCCAGGCCGCGAGCTCGACAACAACTACTCGATGTGCACGGTGGACATTTGCCCCGTTGGCGCGTTGACCGCCCGTGATTTCCGATTCAAATGCCGTGTTTGGTTGCTCACCTCGACCGACAGTGTCTGCACGGGGTGCTCCAACGGCTGCAATATCCATTTGGACCATTTCCGAAACGAAGTTCAGCGATACCGCCCGCGATACAACCCAGAGGTCAATGACTACTGGATGTGTGACGAGGGGCGCCTGAGCTACAAGTCGGTGCACACGGATCGCCAGACCGAACCGAAGGTCAATGGCGCAACCGTGAACTGGCACGCTCTGGCCCAAGCTGTCGCGGACAAATTGGGTAAAGTTGAAGACCCAAGTCAGATTGCGTTGGTCATCTCTCCACAAGCAACATGCGAGGATATCTTCCTCGCCAAACGATTTGGGGAAGAGACGCTGGGCGGCGTTCAATTCTACCTTGGTGGCAAGCTGTCGGGTGATTCCGATGAGTTTCTTATCAAAGCCGACAAGAACCCAAACACACGTGGGATTGAAGCCGTGTTTGGCGGAACAGATTCGCTAAAGAGCTTCGACGACTTATTGGCCGATATGGAGTCCGGAGCGATTTCGGTTCTCTACATGAGTGGCACGGATACGCCGTGCGACGCAGAAACGCGTGAGCGGTTTGTTGGCTTGCTGGACGGACTGAAGCTGTTCCTACATCAGTCGCCCCATGCAGGTGAGTTCGCCGACAAGGCGCACATCATCTTGCCATCGTGCACGCATGCCGAGAAAGATGGCACGTTCATCAATTTCGATGGCGTCGCGCAGCCTATCTACCAAGCGTTTGCGGGCTACGGACGGTCGATTCCGGATTGGCAGATCTTCCTGCGCCTTGCGCGAGCGATGAAGAAGCCGTTTGACTACACATTCCTGACCCAGATTCAGGAAGAGATGTTTGCTGCATCGCAAGCTCCCGAGCCCGAGCCGGAGCCGGAGCCAGAAGCTGGCGATGACGAGTCCTCTGCACCGCCACCGGCTGAATAGGAGATTACGGTGCCAGATATTATCGTGACATTGCTGAACTTAGGCGTCGTTCAGATCCTCCTGATCGTATTCGTCTTTGTGATGGGCCTGGCGAGCATGATGACGCTTTTGGGTGACCGAAAGCAGTCGGCGAAGATTCAGAATCGTGTTGGTCCGAACCGCGCACGCTTGCCGTTTATCAATCATCCGTTGTTGGGGATTCCTCACTTCCTGGCCGACGGCATCAAGATGGTTCTCAAAGAGAACATCGTGCCTGATGGGGCAAACAAAACGTTGCACCTCATCGCTCCCGGTTTGGTCTTCCTTCCCGCGTTAGTTGCCTGGGCAGCGGTTCCGTTCATGGACACGTACTGCGCGGGCGAAATGCTTATCGACACGGCGACTTGGACCGAGACGTGTCAGGGCGAGGAACACCGCTGGTTCCAGATCATGAACTTCAATTCGGGCCTGCTATACGGCTTCGCGATTGCATCGATCAGCGTGTACGGCGCGGCCATCGCGGGTTGGGCTTCGAATAGTAACTTCAGTCTCTTGGGTGGCCTTCGTTCGTCGGCCCAAATGGTCTCCTACGAAGTGTCGTTGGGCCTCTCGCTCGCCGGCGTTCTCATGATTTATGGGACGTTGGATATGAACGAGATGGTGCGGCAGCAAGGCTACCTCATCGGTGACTGGTTGCCGATGTGGGGCATCGTCGTTCAGCCAGTCGCGTTCTTCCTGTTCTTCCTGGCCGGTATGGCCGAGACGAAGCGTGCGCCGTTCGACCTTCCCGAGGGCGAGTCCGAAATCGTGGCCGGTTACATCACCGAGTATAGCTCGATGAAGTTCGCCGTGATGCAACTCGGTGAGTACGTTGCGACTGTGTTCATCGCCGCGCTCATCGCGATCTTGTTCCTGGGTGGATGGCAGGTTCCGTGGCTGTTTGCGGACGGATTCCACTTTGGCTCTACCGTGATTGAGCTGCCTTATTGGCTGGTCATCATCCTGCGCATCGGAGCGATGTGCGGCAAAGTTGTCCTGCTGGTTTGGTTGCAGTTCATGATGCGCTGGACGCTCCCTCGATTCCGCTACGACCAAGTCATGACGCTTGGATGGAAGATTTTGCTGCCGTTGTCGCTCGCGAATCTTGTCGTCACCGCGTTCATCATGGCGCTCTTCTAATCGGAGAAACGATGGCTAAGCATGAAGTAAAGCAAGTTGAACGGGTCGAGCCGGGTCTCTGGGAAAAGAGCTACATTCCTGAAATTGCGCGCGGGTTGAAGGTCACGATTGGCCACTTCTTGAACAACCTGCGGCCAAATAAAGAGAAGCACACTACGTTCACGCGTGAGTACCCGGATGTTCCGACGGACTACTACCCTGATCGTTTTCGCGGCCTGCATCGCCTGATGTTGCGCGACGATGGGCAAGTCCGATGTGTTGCGTGCATGTGTTGCTCAACAATTTGCCCTGCCAACTGCATTCACATTGAAGCAGCAGAGCATGACGATCCCGCGATCGAGAAGTACCCTGCGGTGTTCGTTATCGACGAACTTCGTTGCATCGTCTGTGGACTGTGCGTTGAGGCCTGCCCATGTGATGCAATTCGCATGGACAGTGGCGTCCACGCGCATCCCTTCACGGATCGCGGCGAGGCTTTCTTGAACCGCGACCTCCTCATGGAAATGGGCGGCCTATCGATGGCCAAACAGGGCGGAGAGCGCTAGACACCGGACTTCTCCGATGAATATGTCATCCTGGTTTCGTCTCCGAGTCGCGTTAACTGCGTGGCTCGTTTTTGTTTTCATGGGCTGCGAAGCGGCCCCTGACCTCGAATCGCCGCAGACCTACACGAGTTCGCATTGTGAGTTCTCGTATCCAGGCAACTGGACCGTCACCGAGGATACGCCGCAGGATATCGACGGCATCGCGCTTAGAACGGTCGTCATCGAAACCCCAGGCGACGCGATCTTCACAGTGTCGACCTTCAGTCCACCCTCGGGAATTGAAGCCGCGACGTTCGCGGCCGAAGTCGAGAAGGAGCGCGCGAACGAGATCAAAGCGATGCTTGGAGACCTGGCCAGCGCGGTTGAAGTCAGCAAATCCAAAGAGAGCAAACTCGCCCCTACCGGGACATCGGTGGGGGGCTTGCGACATGATTTCTCGATCAAACTATTGGGTGAACAGACGCCGCATTGGGGTGACTTTTATCAGTTTGATGGGAAGGAAGCGGTCGCCATTTCGTACGCTCAGGTCGCCCACGAGGACTACGACAAGGTCAAAGCTGGGTTCGACTACATCTACAACAACATGAAAGTGAAGTAATGACCCTCACCCGCGCACATCTGCCACTGGCCTTGTTGCTAGGCGTGAGTGTGTTTGCCTGGGTGGGACATTTGTTCGTTTTCGGTGATCCAACCGCTGACGCGGACTGGAAGAAGGCCGCCGAGTTTGTGGAGGCCGAAATCAAGCCAGACGAGCTTGTACGCGTCGTGCCGGACTGGAGCGAGGCTCCGCTAGTTCACCTGGGCTCAAACGCACATGCGAACGTGGATCGTCGTCGCAAGCTCTTACCCGAAGACCTCGTGGGGGCATCGGCGTTCTGGATCATTCACGAAAAAGGCCGTTGGTCTGATGCGGTGGAGGCACTCCCAGGCCGAGTCGAAGAGCTTCAGCGCAAGCGCTTTGATTCTGTCGAGGTTGCCCAGATTCGAATCCAAGATGTTCCCAGATATGAACGTCTGAGCGACCGATTGAAGGATGCGCGTGTTTCGTTGGTCGATGGCGCTGGAACGCAGACGCCATGCCGCTGGACGTCGCGTTGGACATGTTCTGTGAACCGTCGCTATGTCGCCCAAGAGGTGCATGAAGTTGGCGATGAACCTCGCCATTGTATCTACGCGGTACCGGTGGGCGGCGACAAGACGTTGCGGGTCGAGTTTCCAGGGATCGATGTTTCACAGGGTGTCGTGGTGCGCTCGGGCGTCTCGCTACACGGAACGCGCGCCCCGTCCGGACCCGACGTCAAATTTACGGCAAGTATCAAGGGGCAAGAACCACAGAGCACGACCTTCGCTTACAACGACGATCGGTGGCATCGAATGGATTTGAAAGGGGAAGGGCGAGGCGACCTGGTGTTTGATGTGTGGGCGGAGTCATCGCACCGTCGGCATTTCTGCTTTGACGCGTATGTCACTTCCGCAAGGGATTAGCCCACTTGCCTTGATGCCCGAACCCTACTCGGATCGGGTTTCCGCTAACATTAAATGTACAACCGCCTTCAAGCCCCCAGGGGATGGTACGCTTGCTGATGAGATTCGTTACGCCAACCTGAACGGCGGAGTAGCGGATGCCCAGCGGAACTTCGACGTCTGTGCGTGAGCGCGCGCCGACCTGTTTTTTGAACTGTGACGTGCCGTTCGTGAACGGCGAATTCCACAGGTCGAGTTTGTAATCGACGGCTTTCACGGGAATCGTGAAGTCGTTTGGATTGATGAGCTCCAGATTCAGACCCACGTTCATTCGCGAGGTTGTGAGGCCTTTCAGCAACGCGCTCTTGAAATTCACGTCGGGGGTCTTGCACCCCGATAGGAAGACGAGCGCCGCCAGCGCAATGAGTATTCGTGCGGTTTTCATTCGATATCACCTACTCTAAAGCCAACAAATTTTCCGGTTACGGGACCCTGTTCCGCTTGGCCCGACAAGAGCTGCACGTTCATGTTACCGTCGAGGTTTCCGCCGGTAAGTTGGTCGACCCTCCCGTCGCGATTGACGTCGACCATGCGGGCAGAGCCTTGAAGGTCCATACCCAAAGGAACATTGAATTGGTCGACGAAACCATTCACGGATGCCAACACACCTTCCTGGCAGTTTCCAACGAGGTCGTTCAGGCTGATGCCGACATCGACACCACCGACCTGAACCCCATACACATCATCCTGACCTGCTAGCCTTCCAGCCAGCCCGCGACAGTTGATCGCGCCAAGCGCAACATCGCGCAGTCCGATGCCTTCGGTGGGTTCGTCGGGCAGGATTTGATTCGTCATGAGGTAGAGCCCCAATCGACCGTAATTGAGATCGACAGAGTGCGCGCCCATATCAAGCTGGTCGCCAGATTCGGTCGCTTCGTAGCGGGTGCTGACGATTTCGACGGGGTATTCGGCATCCAAAAGGGAGTCGCTACCAATCTGAATTTGGTCGCAGGGGATGACCTGTCCGGAGTCACGACATGCGGGGTCTTCGACGACCGCGATGCCGTTCCAGATCTGGGTCACTTCGTAGTTCTCGCCCTCAAGTTGCTCGGCGACGAGGATGGTGTTTTGCACGTCGACGGTCTGCATTTGCTCATCGACCTCGTCCATCGTCGGTCCGATCTGCATGAGCCAGGGCGGTGCTTTCTCGTTCATGTAACCGGTGATCTCACCCTGCAATTGCGCACCGACGGCGGACCGGAAGAGCCCACCAATTGTCGAGCCATACTGGCTATCAACCGATGCGAGGATCTGATTCTGGATCATGACGTCAGGCTGTCGCCACTGGGGTGCTAGGCCTGCAAACAGACCGGCAAACGTCGACATATCGTATCGTGATTCGGCGTCATAGGTGCCCTGCGGCGTGTCTTCAACCTCGTTGATTCCGAGGCGATTGCAGCCCATCGAGGTCACTCCGATCAAGACCACGAGTGAGAGGTGTTTCATGTTCATAATGACGTCCATGTTTCGTTGTCCGCGATTGTAGACGAAAGAACGTGCGAGTTTAATCACCGGTTGTAGAAAACATTCGCTTCGACATTTGTGCCGATCCTTCCTAATCTAGCGTCCGAGCTACTGAATTTGCGGGAGTCACGGTGTCAGAGACGGGAACCCTATGGATGGTGGACGACCAGAAAGAACTTCTGGATGCGCTGTCTGGTGTGTTTTCCGACGCCGGATTCCGATTCACGGGCTTTGAAGATCCTCTGGAGCTGCTCGCGGCACTCGAATCGCGGCCTGGTCCTGACCTATTTGTGGTCGACCTTAACCTGCCAAACCTCAATGGTGTTCAGCTGATTAAACGTCTTCGGGAGCGTCCCGAAACGGAATCGACGCCTGTTGTGGTCGTGACGGCGATGTCCAGTGAGAGCAGCGTACTTAATGCATTCAAGGCGGGCGCGAACGACGTTATTCGCAAACCGTTTGGCATGTCTGAGCTGCTGGCGCGAATCACCTGGCAGATGACGCGGCGGTCTGAGCTCGCCGCGTTGAAGCGACAGAATCACGACCTCCATGCGATGACGCAGTTGGCCAAGACTCTGAGTACCGGGCGGGCGCTGCCTTATATGTTGCGTGACATGATCGACGTCGCGAAGGACACGCTCGAGTTGGTGCGTGTGTCGGTCTACCTGGTCGATCCGGGTTCTGGCGACTTGCACCGCGCGTTGCCGTCCGACCCCTCACGCAACGAGGGTTCGCCCAACATGACGTTGAGCATTCGCGGCTTCGCAAAGTTGTCGGATACGATTGCCAAGCGTGAGCCCGCGCTCTTTGGTGTTGAGGACACGGATAAGCTTTTTGAACTCATGGGTGGGATGCCCCCAACGACGAGTCCGGACCGAAGCTCAGCGGTGTTCCCAATGCTCGATCATGACGAATTCGTGGGCATTTTGGTGTTGATCTCGGATTCGCCTAAGGTCTGCCAATCCAACCGTGAGAAGTCGATCGCAAACATCGTCAGCGACCTTGCGGCGATCGCCGTAGGTTCGGCGCAGCGCGAAACGAAGGTGGAGGTCAAGGAGCCGCCACAAACGCGTTCACTTTCTATCGGGCCGACGGACGAGTTGGTTAGCGGAATTGTCGAGAGCAGTCCGAACGCCATCGTAGCGGCAGATAGCAGCGGGAAGATCGTCGTTTTCAACAAAGCTGCCGTGAACGTCCTGGGATGGTCGCGAAACGAGGCTATCGGCGCCGACGTGCGGCTTCTGTACCCGGAGGGTGGGGCTGAACGAATCATGCACATGCTTCGAAGTGCGAATTTCGGCGGGGTGGGGCGGCTTGAGCCACATCCGGTGGTGTTGCTCGACCGCGATAAGAACGAGATTCCCGTCGAGATTTCCGCCGCGATCGTTCGAGATATTGACGGCAATGAAGCTGCAACAGTCGGTATCTTCACGGATATGCGCTCACGTCTTCAGATGGAAGAGCGGCTCGAAGAAGCCAATCAAAATCTCGAGGAGTCTCGGCGTCAGGTGGTGGCTGCAGAACTTGCAGGCGCCGCAGCGCATGAGCTGAACCAGCCGCTGACGTCGCTGCTCGGCTACGCCGAGATGTTACGCAAAAAGGTGGGGGAAGAATCGGACCTGAGACGGCCAGTCGACAAGATTTGGACGGAAGCGTCTCGGGTTGCTGACATCGTCCGAAAAATTGGCCGAATCACGGAGTACCGCACGAAAGAATATGTCGGTGGTACCCGAATTGTGGATCTTGACCAGAGTTCAGACGTCGAGGATTTGACAGGGTTGGAAGACGGCGTCATAGAGCACGCCATCGAGGAAGAGGACCCGAGCCTCACCGCAGAATACAATCGCACTAAGATTCCGGGTGTGACCGACTTGGATTCAAAGAAGTAAATGTGCCGGTAATGAAGCAGTTAGACTACCAAGACATTTTCAAACGCCTGCCTGAGCCCGTTGCAATCTGCGACGAAAACGGTTTCGTTCTGTCGTTGAACCACTCGGCTGAACGATTCCTCGGCCCGATTCCTGGCAAGCGATTGCGGCTCATCATCACGTCGCGCGAGACCGTGCGGCAAATGCGGATGGACCAAGGGCTTCAGGAGTTTTTCCTGGCCGAAGTTCGGGTCGAGAACGCAAGCCGAACCACCGTGTCATTGTCGTTGCTTGAGCTTGAGTCCGGAGGCTTTCGAGTCGCGTTTGCGCAAACGAATCAGCCTTCGTCGACCCCCGGCGTTCAGCTGCTTGAGTCGATCATCAATATCAACCGCCACCTGCCGCTCTTTAAGAAGGCTGACAAGATCGTGGCACTGTTTGCCTCGTCGTTTGGTGAAGTGTTCCCAGAGTATGGTTTTACGCTGGTCGTACACGGATCCAATGCAACTGAGTATCGACATCGAGCTTGGGATGCGGAGTTTCAGGAAGTGGCAATCGACGAGATGTCGGCGCCGTTGGTAACCGAGTCTGAATTCCATTGGTCGGGGACGTCGCGCGGGTATCGTTTGGATATGCACCTGGCGTCGGGACTTGACGGCTATCTGCAGATCGAACGCCAGGCGGACAAGAAGTTCTCGGTGGGTGAGCGTGAGGCATTTGAGACCTTTGCGCAGCAACTGGGCTTCGCAATCTCTCGATTGAAGAGTGAATCGACCAACGATGAAGTTAGTGTTGTCGCCCCGATCATCGACCAGCTCGATGCCGTCGTGATCGTGTGCGACTCGCGACGTCGAATTCGTGTTGCGAACCGAACATTTGAGTCTTTGGTCAACGATTCAGACGTGGTTGGGCGCGATATCCTCGAGTTCTTCGCGGAAAGCAGCCAAACCAAATTGCGCACGAGCGCAGCTTCGGTGATGGGCAGTGGCGGTGTAGAGAGCTTTGATGCCGCGCTCGTGAACAGCATGGGGACCTCATCAAGTCAGGTCATTCTGAAGATGCAGGTCGCCCCTAATCGCGCGGGACACGACGCAACGTCTTCAACAAATGGGTTCATTATCACCGGTCAGACGACCGAGATGAGCATTGTTGAGCTTGAGGAGCGACTCTCTCGGGCCGAGCATTTGATGAACCTGGGCCAGTTGGCAACGGGCGTCGCGCACGAGCTGAAGAATCCCCTGACCTCTATCCTGAACTACGCCGACTACCTGCTCCGAAAGTATGATGACAGCGTGTTCGAAGAGCGGGACCGGCATCGGCTGCGACGAATCATCGAAGGTGTGGAGCACATCGACGCGTTTGTGCATGACCTGATGACCCTTGCTCGGCCAAATGAAGGCGAGTGGGGCGAGCTTGATGTCCACCGCGTCATCAAGGAATCCGCTGCGCTGGCGGAAGTTCAATTGAGTCAGAATCAAGTCACGACCGTCTTCAGTTTTGGTGAGCCAGCGCTGATACACGGCGCCCACGGCCAGATTTCGCAGGTGTTCGTGAATCTCTTCACTAACGCAGCCAATGCGATGAAGAACGGGGGACACATTCACGTGTCGACGTTGCTTCAGGATGGGTTCGTGGTGTGCGCGGTTGAAGATGATGCCGGTGGAATGGCCCCCGAGGTCGTCGAGCAGATTTTTGAGCCTTTCTTTACGACGCGCGACCAGAACGGCGGAACCGGGCTTGGGCTGGCCATCGTCAGGGAAATCGTGAATCGCCATCGTGGTCGTATCGAGGTGGATTCGGAGCTTGGTCGGGGCACATGCTTTACGCTATGGCTTCCCGAGGTTGAGTGAGTGACACGATGATTGACCTTCAGATCTACATCATTGGCTTTTCGGCGGTTTCACTCGTGCTGTTGTTGGGGTGGATGTCTTCGGCTTGGGAGACTCGCCGGGCCGCACGCGGCATGGCTGAGGCCCGCAAACGCTATGATGAAGGTGACATGGAAGTGGTCGCGGTTCGCGATCTCTATGGCGCGAGGTTGGTCGAATTCGAGGGTTCCGAACACGAATATGCGGACTCATTCGAGGTCTGTGAGGCGGGCGAGGATTCCTACACGCGCGTGATGGTGGACTTTCCGAGCCATGTTTCTGTGCCACTCACGCTGATGAAAGAGTCGTCAGACGAGATCTACAAGAAGCTGTTGGCGCTGCGGGAGCTTGAAATCGGAGACGAGGCATTCGACGACATGTTCCTTATCCTCGCCCATGATCGCGTTGAGTTTGAGGCATATGTCAGTGACGAGATTCGCGCGCAGCTATTGGACTTGGCGCCGGACGTTGATGAGTTGAAGCTCGGCTCCGACGGAATCTTTTTGCAGTGCAACCGGGTGTTGAATCAGGACCAATTGCAGGATGTGCTCGCGCGAGCGCACAAGGTAGCGGTGACGTACTTCGAACATGCAACCTCGGTTGATGCAGAGCGGCTTGCTGCTTTGGAGAAGGAAGCGTCTCGCCAGCACGACGAAGGGCATTTTGGACTGCACGCTCGCGATCTATGAGCCATCAAACTGATCCAACAAAAAACGGCCTGGAAGTTGAACTTCCAGACCGTTTAGAGGCGGCGACCGGATTCGAACCGGTGATCAAGGCTTTGCAGGCCCTTGCCTTACCACTTGGCTACGCCGCCAAAAAGGACGGGATAGCTATCATGGCCCATTTGGGGTGTCAACGCTGATGGAAGTTTTGGTCGCAATATTGGGCGCGTTTGTGTTCCTCGGGATCATCGGCGCCGTGGGTTATCGCAACCGTGTTTCCGCGCAAATCCTTGAGCTTCAATCGGAACATACGACCAATCTGAAGGCGCTCACGGTCGACGGTGAAAAACGGGTCGAACGAATCGAACGCGCTGCCAAGAAAGAACAAGAGCGAGCAGAACAGGGGTTCGCGAAAGATTTGTTGCCGGTTTTAGACGCATTAGATTCAGCATCTAAAATTGGTCCCGATGCGGACCGCGCAGTCGTGCTTGAGGGTCTTGCCTTGGTCGGTCAGTCGTTCCATCGCGTCCTCTCCGAGCACGATATCGAGTCGATCTGTCCGAGCCCCGAAGATGTGTTTGACCCGCAGATTCACGAGGCCGTCGACCTTCGTGATGGTTTTGAAAAGAACCAAATTGTCGAGTGTCTTCGGCCTGGATATCAGCAAGGCGATGACGTTCTGAGGCCGGCCATGGTGGCGGTTGGCAGCGGTCAAATCCAAGATGAAGAAGAATAAAGTGGGAAATTCGCGCAAATAGCGAATTGACCGACCCGCCAACCACAAATAAGGTGGTGTCAGACCGTAATTCGCGGACATTTTGACCTCGGCGAGGAGTGTGGACATGGAGGTGAGCCGCAAGGTGATGGTCTTGGATGAAAACATCCTGGACGTCATGGAGGCCGAAAAACACCTCACGGAGGGAGGGTACGACGTTGTTTCTTTGTCATCGCCGAATGGTGCGTTGTCGAAGATCGATTACGAACGTCCTGAAATCCTTCTTCTGGATATCACGATGCCACGTCTAAATGTGGCTGACCTACTCGAAAGCCTCCGTGCATCGGAGGAATACGAGGATTTGGTTATCGTGTTGTTTAGTGACATGGATGCCGAGCAGCTTCAAAAGCTGTGCATCGAAAACGACATCAATGGCTACTTCTGTAAGTCGATGGACGTGACTCAGATCGCGGCGTTTTTGGACAACTTCTACGAATTCTAATGGCCGGCGCTAGGCGGGCCTAAACCCACTACCGAGCGAGGCAATCGATGACGGAAAACGGGGATACGACGCAAACGAACGTTTGGATCTTGGTCGACCAGCGCGCAAAAGCGAAGACGTTCGAGTCCGTCGCGCATCATCTGGACGACGCCGGAATCAAGTCAGAGATTGTCACCATTACCGAGGTATTCGGTACCGTTGCGAAAGGTGCCATCGCCGGCGGCGCCGAGCGCCTGCTGCGGGGCTTGCGTGTGGCGATGAAAGGGCGAAACGACGAGGACCTTGTCGGTGCTGTACGTCGTGCACGTCCCGACGTCCTGGCGATCACCGATGCCCGCTACGTCCGCGGCCTGTCGCTGCTGGAGAGCCTAACCGGCCTTTCCATGCTGCAGGTCGGCATTTTCGCAGATTATGATTTCAACCCAGATTGGACTCGGTCGGGCGTGCAAGCCTTCGTTGTCCCGCATGAATCCTATCGTGCGCGGTTGGCGAAAGCGGGCGTTGATGCCGAGCGTGTCGTCGTCGCAGGTCCAGCAATTCAAGGTGGCTTCGCTCGTGATTTGGATCGAGCCGCAGAGCGCGAATCATTCGGCTTTGGTGACGATGTCGTGGTTTTGGTTCGTGGGAACAGCATCGAATCAACCGCATTGGATAAGCTCGTGTTTCAGTCGACGCTCACCGAGACAGAAGCCCGATTTATTTTCCATCACGACGGGGATGCGGCGACGGCTAGTGCGCTGCGTAAATCGGCCGACCAGTATGGGCTGAAGGCGCTGATGTTTGGCAATGTCAGCGATCTGGAACGTTATGTTTTGGCGGCTGATGTCGTTATCGCGGGACCCGATGATCCTTATGTGCCAGAGATCGTCGCACTGGATCGTCCGTTGCTCTTTGTTGGAGACGAAGCGACCGCGGCGCATCAGGTCGATTTTCTTGTCGACCAGGGCGCGGCCACCCATATCGCGGATTTGTTGAAGTTCGGTCCTGAGTTTGATCGCTTCGTTGGCGAGGAATCGCTGAAGGCCGCATCTGAAGCGGCAGCGGAGATCTCGACTACGTCAGGGAGCAAGGATGTCGCTGACGCCATCGCGCTTGCGTTCGAGAAGCGCGATGAGTGGCAAACAGTGGCGACACCGCCACCGTCCGAAGATGCCCCGGATGACTCGGAAGCGCCGCCCAATAGCGCATTTGAGGTCATTGGCTCCGGCAACTCGACTTCGTCGACAGACAACGACGAACGCGATCGAGACGAAGACCAAGATTTCAGTGGAATCTCGCGTGCGGAGGCGAAAGAACAGCTCGCCGGTCTTATTATGATGGAGCGCGATGTTGAGCGTCGGCTTGATGAGCTTGAGCGCAATCAGGAGCGATGGCGAAATCGGCTAGAGCTTGCCCGAGAATGGAACGAAGACGACCTCGCCAGTGAGGCCGAAGGCATTCTTCGCGGTTATATGTCCGAGAGCGACGATGTCGCGCGTGAACTCGATGGCATTCGCCGACAAAAGGACAAGCTCAAGTCTGCGGCCCGGGGCGAAGTCCAGGATGACGATGCACCGGATTCAGACCACCTCAACGAAATCGAAAACCGGTTTCGAAAGATGGAAATCGATAGCGATTTGAAGGGTCTGAAAGACCGAATACGCAAGGAGCTTGGCGAGTAGCCACTCGATGCGTCGCCTGATCCTTTACACATTCGCTGCGATTCTCATTGGTGGTGCTTTTCTCTACCTTGCAGCGCGCGAGCTTCCGTTCTCGGAAGTCGGTGACTACTTCTCCAACTCAGCTGATTTTGGGCACCTTGCGACGTGGAGCGCGGTCTTTGTTTTTGCGTACGCTGTCTGTCACGCGGCGCGAGTTCTTCGTTGGTACTATCTTGTTTACCCAATCGACGCCGACGTCGACGCCAAGATCGTCCACCGGGTCTGCTTGGTGGGCCTGTCAGCAATCCTGGTCCTGCCGTTGCGATTGGGCGAGTTTGTGCGTCCCTTCATGCTCAGTCGCAAGACCACAATTCCCATGTCGGCGGCGCTAGGGACGGCAGTGGTGGAGCGGGTCGTGGATGGACTCACGATCACGGGGTTGTTGTTCATCACGCTGGCTACGTACGATGGGTCCGCAGACACCGGCTCGGTCCGGCTTCTGGGGGCGGTAAGTGCGGCCATCTTCATCCCCGCGCTCGTGGTCTCAATCGTGGCCTATTGGCGTCGCGAGTGGACGGTGTCGTTAGTCCGAAGGCTCGTCGGGATTGTCTCGACCAAGCTGGCCGACAAGCTGGCCGGATTGCTCGACGCATTCATCGTCGGATTTCGTTCGCTGGCCGAAGGTGCCAGCCTATCTAAGTTTCTGGGCCTGACGGTGGTTTATTGGGTGTCCAATGCAGGCTCCATGTGGATTTTTGCGCACTATGGATTTGGTTTCGAAATCGATCTTTGGCAGACGGTGACGGTCCTGGCGGTGCTGGTCGTTGGCATCATGATTCCTGCAGGGCCAGGAATGGCCGGCAATTTTCAGTATTTCCTCTTGCTGGGCATGGGGCTCTTCGTCGCAGTGGAAGGTACGGAGGCTGCCGGCAAACTTGGTGCATTGGGAGCAGCGATGCACGTTTTGCAGTTCATCGTCATCCTAGTACCGGGCCTGATGGTGTTGGTGTCGGATCCTGAGTCGTGGCGGGCAATTAAGGACCGTGCACTGCAAAGCTAGGCGTTGCTCCTCGTGGCGCCGTTTGGTAACTTCCTGCAACCAATCCACACGTGAATCAAAATGGACGGTTTTGACGAGCTGAGTGAGCGGGAAAAGCTAGTGATGATGTTCGTGATCGACGACTTCATCCAGCGTGGCGAAGCTGTGCCTAGCTCTGCGGTCGCCAAGAGTGGCATTGTTGATGTCAGTCCCGCGACGATTCGCAATGTAATGCATGGACTCGAGGACCGTGGGCTTCTGGCGCAACCGCACACATCGGCTGGCCGCGTGCCGACGGCTGACGGAATTCGCGAGTACGTCAGCTACCTGTCGAACTCAACAGCGGCGACGAACCAACTCTCCAACCAACTTGCGATCGATTTGGACGGTGGCTCGGATGACCTCGAAGCCGAAGCGCGGCGGGCAAGTGGCGTGTTGAGCGAGATTTCCAAGATGGCCGGATTGGTTTTGGGGCCTGAGCTCAATCAGATTCGTCTGCGCGATTTGAAGCTTGTGTCGTTGGACGCCAACCGCGTTTTGGCGATCTTGGTGAGTGATGACGGCGGTCGTTTGGAGCGGGTTTGCGAGCTCGACGAACCGGTGGATTCATCGACGCTCGAGCGAATGCAAAACTACCTTGGGGAGTTGGCGCGTGGGAAGAACCTGACGGAGTTGCGTCAGCTTCTGCGTGAGCAAATTGATGCAGCTGTGAAGTCGTATCAGACTCGAGCGCTGAAGCTTGGCGTTCAGCTGGCGCGTGAAGACGAACCGACGAAGTTGTACGTGGAGGGGTTGTTCAACCTGCTCGAGGTCGAAGAGTTTGCCTCCGACGTGAACAAGCTCAAAGAGTTGGTGAAGACGGTCGAGGAGCGTGAGCGTCTATTGGAAGTCTTGGACAAAATCTGGGATTCGCGCTCGCCTGTGGCGCTGATCGGTTCGGACTTTGGTGAGTCGTTTGATCCCGATCTCGGCCTTGTGGTTTGCGGATACTATCAAGGTGACGAACAGCTAGGGTTGGTGGGCGTTCTAGGCCCGATGCGGATGGATTATGCTCGCATGATTCCACTAGTCGACCGCGTCGCGCGTGTGCTAAGTAAATCTTAGTAGTTGAGCGCCTTAACGGGGTGCTTACGTCTCCCTACAGCAAAGTTTTATCCGCCCAAGATGTCTGACCGGTGGAGTAGTGAAGTGAACGAGAACAGCTCGGAAATCGAGATTGTGACCGAAAACGACGAACAAGCAGCGCTATCAAACGATGACGCTCAAGAGAATCTGCAGGATTCTCCGTTTGCGCGAAGCGAAGCAGAAGACGACGATGAGATTGTCATCGATCAAGGTCTTTTCCTCTCGCCCGAAGATTCGGAAAGCGAAATTCTTGAGGTCGAAGCGCCAGTGGCAAACGATGCCGCTGCGCCAATGGCTGAGCCCGGCGCGCCGATCGCAGAGCCGGTTGCGGCTGAGGCTGCCCCGGCGGCTGCGCCAGCTCCGGCGGCTGAACCTGCGCAGGTCGTGGCCGTCGACTCTGCTCGCGTGACCGAACTTGAGTCACAGGTGAGCTCGCTTAGCGAAGAGCGCGATGACTTCAAGAACAAGATGATGCGGGTTGCCGCAGACCTGGAAAACTTCCGAAAACGCACCGCGCGTGAGAAAGAAGAGATGCGCAAGTATGGCATCGACCGGGTCGTTCTGGAGCTGCTGCCTGTCTTGGACAATCTCGAGCGTGCGCTTCAACACGGCGAGACGACCGAAGACCCGTCGGGACTGATGGACGGCGTGAAGATGGTGCACCGCCAGTTCATCACGGCGTTGCAAAAACACGGCGTCGAAGGGTTTGAGTCGAAAGGCGATTCATTCGACCCGACGAAGCACGAGGCGATTCAACAGGTTGAGACCTCTGAGCACGAAACTGGCACAGTCATGGAGCAGTACCAGAAGGGTTACTTCCTCCACGACCGTCTTGTCCGACCTGCGCTGGTCTCGGTCGCCAAGTTCGTGGAAGCGTCTGGGGACGTGGCAGACGAGGCAGATTCGGACAGTGATAGCTACGTCCTTGAGCCCAAGGAACCGAGCGACGCTCCCGAGGACGACAACGAAGAGATGGCTGAGGAAGCCGCGAACGATGAATCATCTGGAGAAGGTGATGCCGCGGATGACTTGGACGAAGATAACGACTGATTTGAGCTGAAAGCCAACGGATAAGCGGATATGGGCCGAACTATCGGAATTGACTTGGGGACGACGAACTCCTGCGTATGCTTCATCGATGGGCAGGAGAAGGTCATCATTCCGAACCCAGAGGGTGGTCGCACGACGCCTTCGGTCGTTGCATTCTCAGATGACAACACACGGCTCGTCGGCGCATTAGCTCGACGCCAAGCCGAGACAAACGCAGAGAACACGATCTTCGCGGTGAAGCGTCTCATGGGTCGTCGATTCGACGACGAGATGGTCCAGCGCGTGATCCAATCGGTTCCGTACAAGATTGCGGAGTCTGACCAGGGCGATGCCTGGGTTGAGGTGCGCGGTCGTGACTATTCACCACCCGAGATTTCTTCGTTCATTCTGCGTGAAATGCGCGATATGGCCGAGGACTTCCTTGGCGAAGAAGTCACCGATGCGGTGATTACGGTTCCTGCTTACTTCAACGATGCTCAGCGTCAGGCGACACGTGATGCAGGGCGCATCGCCGGTCTAAATGTTCTTCGGATCATCAACGAGCCGACGGCCGCTGCTCTCGCCTACGGATTGAACTCGGGCGACCTCGCCGATGACCTCAAAGTTGCGGTCTACGACCTTGGCGGTGGTACCTTCGATATCTCGATCTTGGAGTTGTCTGAGGGGATGTTCCGCGTGATGTCCACGTCGGGTGACACGTTCCTCGGTGGTGAGGACTTTGACTACGCCATCATCGATTGGATGATCGACGGATTCAAATCTGAGCATGGCGCCGACTTGCGTAAAGACAAGATGGCGATGCAACGACTCAAAGAGGAAGCCGAGCGCGCCAAGTGTGAGCTTTCGAGCACTGAGTCGACCACGATTAATCTCCCGTTCATCTACGCAGACGCGACGGGGCCGAAACATATCGAGGCCTCATTGACTCGGACCGAGTTCGAGTCCATGACTGAGCATCTGGTCAAGCGAAGCTTGGACCCATGTGGTACCGCGCTGCGTGAGGCGGGGCTTACCAAACGCGATGTCGATGTCGTCATTTTGGTTGGAGGTATGACGCGCATGCCGCTGGTTCGCCAGCAGGTCGCGATGTATTTCCAAAAAGAGCCGGATAACTCCGTCAACCCAGACGAAGTGGTCGCGTTGGGCGCTGCGGTTCAGGGCAGTATCGTTCGCGGTGAGCTGACCGACGTTTTGCTTTTGGACGTGACGCCACTGACGCTTGGTATCGAAACGATGGGTGGGGTGTTCACGCCTTTGATTCCGTCGAATACGACCATCCCGTGTAACTACTCCGAGATCTTCTCGACCACGATCGACAACCAGTCGATGGTGCGAATTCACGTGCTCCAAGGTGAGCGCGCGATGGCGGACGAGAACAAAAGTCTGGCGGTGTTTGAGCTGCACGGAATCCCACCTGCACCGCGTGGATTGCCGAAGATCGAGGTTGTCTTCAATATCGATGAAAACGGCATGGTTAGTGTTGCCGCGCAAGATTTGGGTACTGGAAAGCAACAATCGATTGCGGTCGTTGCCGATGGTGGTCTTAGCGAAGATGAAATCGACCAGATGATTCGTGAAGCCGAAGAAAATCGCGCGGCTGACGAAGAGATCAAAGCGACCATTGAGCTGCGCAACCGTGCCACCGGCCTTGTTTTCCAAACCGAGCGCTCCCTCAACGAATACGGTGATTTGCTCGATCCGGACGAAGTGGACGCCACACGAGCTGACATCGACACGATCAAAGAACTTCTTGAGGATGCGAACCGGGAAGAGCTTGACGTGATGGTTGCTAGCCTTGAGGCGATGGCGCACTCGTTGGCAGAGGCCATGTATTCCGGTTTGGATCTTGATGGTGGCGTCGATGACGACGAGCCACCACCGCCTGCGGGTGGTCTCGGCGGCGCTTCTAGCTCAGCCGGGGCAGCCGGACCGACAACGACACTCCCCAGCGAGTTGCCAGAAGACGACTACTAGTCTTTCTGAGCTCAGTTTCTCCAAGCCATGCAAGAAGAACTCTACGAGGTCCTCGGCGTTTCTGAAGATGCCGACCAGGCTGCGATCAAGTCCGCCTATCGCAAGCTCGCAATGAAGTACCATCCGGATCAGAGTTCGGAACCGGATGCCGAAGAACGTTTCAAAGAGATTGCTCAGGCCTACGAGATTCTGAGCGACCCGCAAAAACGCGCGGCTTACGACCGATACAAGAAGGGCGGAAACCCATTTGGGGCAGGCTTCCCTGGCGGGGCAGGCTTTCCTGGTGGCGGCGCGTATAGCCAAACCTATCAAGCTGCGGATTTTGCAGACTTCATCGATATGTTGGGTGCGATGTTCGGTGGCGGTGCGGCTGCGAAGGCGCGTCGTCCAGGACGCGGAACGGACTACACACTCGATCTGCATGTCAGCTTCGAGGAAGTCGCAACCGGTGCCACAAAAGAGATCGAGGTGCCAAGCTACGACACCTGCGAGCGCTGCGACGGTTCGCGCACGGAAAAAGGCACAAAGGTTGAGCGCTGCCCAACGTGTGCGGGGCAGGGAAGTGTCCGTGTCCAGCAAGGGTTCTTTGCAGTTTCACGCCCATGTCCGAAGTGCCAGGGGAGTGGCGAGTTTATCCCGTCGCCCTGTACCGCATGTTCCGGCAAAGGGTTCCAGAAAGGCACGGTAACCCTCGAAGCCGAGATTCCACGCGGTGTTGAGGATGGCCAGAAACTACGGTGGGAAGGGCTTGGCGCGCCTGGAAAGAATGGCGGCTCCGCCGGTGACCTCTTCATCAGCGTCCGAGTCAAAGAACACTCGTTGTTCGAGCGCGACGGTAAAAACGTGTTGTGCACGATTCCAATCAGCTTTGTGCAAGCGGCATTGGGCGGAAAAGTCGACGTTCCGACTTTAGATGGCAGAGTGAAAATGAAGATTCCGGCGGGCACACAAAGCGGCAAGGTTTTGCGCCTTGGTGGCAAAGGGTTCCCGGCGGTTCGTGGAAACAAACGAGGCGACCAGATGGTTACCGTCGTCGTGGAGACGCCCGTAAACCTCACCGAGCGCCAACGTGAACTCTTGGAGGAGTTTGCGGCCGAGTCTGGTGAAGACGTGCATCCAGAGGGCAAGAGCTTCTTCGATCGCATGAAGGACCTGTTTAATTGAAACGCGTGTGCGTGGTTGCGCTGCTGGGGTTGATATTGGTGTGGTCCTCCGCGCTCAACGCTCAGGAGCAACCTCCGGACGCTGTGTTTGGCGTAGCGGTCCCCCTAACAGGTGAGTTTGCGCCGCTAGGAAAACAGCTTAAGCAAGCTGCAGAGCTCGCCGCGCGTGAGACTGGCGTTGCGGTCGTAGTTGAGGATACGGAAGGTACAACTGAAGGGGCCGCCAAAGCGGTGACGAAGCTGGCCAGCGATCCTCGAGTTCTAGCGATTGTCGGCCCGGTCGGCCGCCGCACGTCTGAAGGGGCAGCACCGATTGCCAATCGCCTACAGGTCCCGATGATGTTGATTGGCGGCACGCAGGCGGCGAATCGCAGCTCGCATTGGGTGTTTCGTCTACACCTGTCTCCCGCCGAACAAGGGGTCGAGGCAGCGCGTTTGGCGCGTTCTCTCAAGCACAAGAAGGCGGCCGTGTTTTTCCCGGAAACCGCATTTGGTCAGGAAGCAGCGGTGGCGTTCACCCGTGAGTTTCACAGTCAGGGTGGGACGGTGAAATCGGTTGCGAGTTATCCCACGGATGAGACGGATTTCCGAAAGCCGCTTAGCGTCTTGATTGGGAAGCGTTTGCGCATGGAGCCTCGACAGAAGCTTGGCAAATACAAGGCGGATTCGAAGGGTTACGCGAATGCGCGTCGCAAACCACAGCGCGATTTTGACGTCTTGTTTATCCCGGACCACCATAGCCGTGTTGGACGACTCTTAGCGTTCCTGCCGTCGGCGGGGCTTCAGAACGGTGAATCTGGAAATGGCGTCGGTGTGCAGTTGATCGGTCTATCAAGTTGGCGTGGCAAGTCGATGGAATTGACCGGTGCACGCGCAGCTGGGGCCCTGATTTTGGATACATTTGGCGGAGAAGCCGTGGGTGGCCGCAGCGAGGAGTTTTCCCGTTCGTTCGAGAACAACTTTGGGCGTGCTCCGACGTCGCTTGAAACCGAGGTTTTTGATGGAGTTTGGATGCTCGCAAGCTTGGCGCAGCAGTCGATGACTCCGCCGACCCGTCGGCAACTGGTTTTGCGTCTTCCCCGCAAGAAGGCTTGGGAAGGCATCGCCGGTGAACTTAAGTTTGGTCCGCTTGGCGAGCCAATACGTAAGCAGCGATTGCTGCGTTTTGACGTCGATGGCGTCGTGATCCCGATGGACTGATGGAAGATACGCAGATCCGAACATCGACCGATTGGCGTCACGTCGTGCTCTTCATTCTCGCGTTTATCACTGCGACTGTGGCGGGTGCTGGTTTCGGCACGGAGCCGATGGACCCCTATTCTGACCCGACCGCGTGGTTGCATGGGTTGTGGTACTCGGTCCCAGTCATTGCAATCCTATTTGCCCACGAGATGGGGCATTTTCTGACCGCACGCAAATACGGTGTCGCGTCAACACCGCCGTTTTTTATCCCAGGTTTGCCGATCCCAGGGGTGGGCGTGCTGCCCTTCATCGGTACATTTGGTGCATTCATTCGCATGCACATGCACCGCATTACGCCAAACCAATTGCTTTCAATTGGCGCTTGGGGTCCGGTCGCCGGGTTCATCGTCACGCTGCCAGTGTTGTTCATCGGCTTTGCGCTGAGCGAAGTGCGTCCGTTGCCACCGGATATGGTGGGGACCATTACGCTGGGTGACAGCCTGATTCTATGGATTGGTGAGATGATTTTTCATCCGAACATTCCGGAAGGGCACGATGTCTATCTGCATCCGATGGCGATGGCAGGTTGGGTCGGCTGTTTCTTGACCGCGCTTAACCTAATGCCGGTCGGTCAGCTTGACGGTGGTCATATCCTGTATTCCACGTTTGGTGAGCGATTCAACACGTTCGCGCCGATGGTTTTTGCGTCGATGATCGTGTTCGGAATTGTCTTTTTCCCCGGTTGGTTGGTGATTGCGGGCTTGGTGTACTTCATGGGAATCAAGCACCCGCCTGTGATGACATCGGGCGTCGCCGAGAAGCCTTGGCTGACGTATGTTTGCGTGGTCATCTTCATTTTGACGTTCGCCCCTGCACCGATTGAGGGAGCGTCGCTGCTGAGTTTGTTCGAGGGCTAGTTTGGAGATTCGCTGTTCAGAATGTGGGCATGTGGGCGCGGCGGAGGCCACGACGGACGAGAATGGCATCGCGTTGATCTGCGCAGAGTGTGGGCACAAGAATCGCCTCGACATGGGCAAGCCGGAACCTGCACCTGAACTTTCGGAACAAGAGCCCGCGATAAACTACGCGGCATTGGCGCAACTGCCGGCGGCCGCAAAACTTAAAGAAAAAGAAGATGAAGAGGAGTTTCGTCGTGCAGCGCTCGAGAGGTTGATTCCTGAGCCTGGACCGGGACCACGATGTCCAAAATGTGCACATGTCGTCGTTGCACATGATGTGTATTGCAGCCGATGCGGTCTGGCCATTGATGAGGCGATGAAACATGCGCCCGGCGAGGCCCCGTGGGAGCGTCCGCCGGCGGGGCGGGAAGGCGCGCACGAACAGGTGCAATTGCTGTGGTCCGCGCTTGAAGACGACTGGACTCAAGACAATTTTGAGCGGTTTGCGCAGTTTGTGCGGGATGAAGGCTTGGTGGATTTCGCGACGCGGAAGCTCAGATTTCGGTTGGTGGACCACCCGGACGACGAGCTCGCGTTGGAGTTTCTGGGCGAAATTGCTGAATCGCTTCAATCGCGTCTTGCCGTTGCCAAAGCACAGGCGAAAGCGTCCGCTGAACAGTTTTCCGAGGTAACACAACGAACAAAGTCCGTGTTACTCTATGCCACCTTTATCATTTGGATGTTCATCGTGGCGGTCATGGCCACGATGGTGAATTGCTGACATGTACCAAGAGTATGAACTCATCGAGAAGATTGCTCGCCTGTTTGGCACGCCCGAAGGTCTGACCCTTGGGATTGGTGACGACTGCGCGATTCTCGATCCGGGTCGATTCGACCTGGTTACCACAGACACGATGGTTGAGGGCGTTCATTTCGACAGAACGTTCAGTTCACCTCAGGATATCGGTTGGCGAGCGATAGCGACGTCGGTCTCCGATATCGCGGCGATGGGCGGTGGGCCTGGTGCGTTCTTTCTTAACCTTGCCCTGGGTCCAAATGACGACGAGTTATTCGTCGATGGGTTGCTGGAAGGCATCCATGAGGCTTGTGAGAAACTGAGCCCGCCGAATTTCGAGATTGCTGCCGGCGGCGGTGATTTGACTAGCACGCATGGCCCGACGGTGATCACGGTGACCGTTTTGGGTGAGGCTTCGCCTGCAGGACCCGTCACGCGTTCGGGTGCGTTGCCTGGAGATCGAATTGTCGTGCTGGGACCTTTGGGAAGTGCTGTGGCAGGTCTGGCGATTCTTCAGGGTGCTTTTGACGTCGACCCGGCAGATTATCCAACTTTGGTGAGAGCGCACCGGCGACCCCAACCTAAGATACACGCGGGTGCGTTGCTTGGGCTGTACGGTGTGCCGTCGGCGCTGATCGATGTCAGCGATGGACTCATCGGCGATCTCGGCCATATCTTGCGCCGAAGCGGTGTTGGGGCTTCCATTGAAATCCACAACATCCCTTGTCACGAAGAGCTTTCGAAATTGGCATCCGAGGTTGGGCTAGACACGTTGGACTACGTTTTGGAAGGCGGGGATGACTACGAACTTGTCGTTGTCGCTCCACCATCGCGGATGACAAAGGTCTGGGACCTCGCCCGCCGCCACGATTGGGATGTTTATGACATCGGCGAGATTCGCTCGGCATCAGAAGGATTGAGAGTTCTGGCTGCCGATGGGCAGCCGCTAGAACGCGAATACTCAGGGTATCGGCACTTCGCATGACGGACGCAGGAAACGAACATCAGGTGGCGGTTGCGCACAAGGCGGTTGTTGAACGGCTTTGGACTGCGCCCGTGTTCGAGTCGTGCGCGGATGTGTTGACCGTTCCGGCAGCATCATCGCTATTAGTTGCGGAGGCTCGCTGTGGGTACGTTCCGCTACGCATCGCGGACACGCTGCCTGAAGATACGCGCGTCATCGCGTTGGATCCAAGCCGTGCGATGCTCGACCAGGCACGGCAGCGTTTTGACGAGAGCAGCCAGCGTCGCGTGTTCTTTGTGCCGCAGCGAGTGAACTCACTCTCGTATGCTGACGACGTGTTCAAAGCGTCGATGTGTTTCAACGGCGTCGTGACTCTGCGACATGCCGAAGAAGCCATCTCGGAGCTTTCACGCGTCACGGCTGCCGGAGGCCAGGTTATTCTGAGCGTGCCGCTCAGAGAGTCATTCCAAGAGTTCTACGACATGTTGGATGAGGCGTTGCGTGCCCATCAACTCCACGATGTCCTGGGGCGGATGTACGACCTGCAGAACACATTGCTCACCGCTGGCCGCATCGCGGAGATCGCGGAAGTTAACGGTCTTCATGACGTCAAAGTTGATGAAATCTCTTGGGATGTTGCGTTCGAATCCGGGCAGCAACTTCTCCATTCTCCGCTGATTCGAGAGACCTTCTTCCCGCATTGGATCGGCGTCGTTCGATCGTCCGATCGTGAGCCAATCATGCGGTATATCACCGATGCCGTTGATACCTACTGGCACGACGAAACCCTCACGTGCCGCGTCGTCGCCCTGACGCTTACGGCGATGGCATAGTCCCCAATTCCCCTAGATTCGCGGGGAATTGCGAAATAGGGGTTGACTCACTCGCTCCACTCCCTAATCTGCCCCCGTCCCGCGCGCGCGGGAATTAATGTGAATGGATCAAATAGGGACGTTTCATGTCTAAGGTACGATTGGCAATTGCTGGTGTCGGAAACTGCGCTTCTTCGCTAGTTCAGGGCATTGAATTCTACAAAAATCAGGACCCTTCAGCCGTTGCTGGCCTCATGCACCCACACGTTGGCGCATATGCAGCCAGCGATATTGATGTGGTCGCAGCGTTCGACGTGGATGCTCGCAAAGTTGGAAAGCCACTTCACGAGGCAATCTACGCGGAGCCGAACTGCACGACGATTTTCCAAAAAGAGATTCCTGCATCGGACGTCGTCGTCCAGATGGGACCTGTTTTTGACGGCGTTGCAGCGCACATGGTGAACTACCCTGACAATCAAGCGTTCCGCCAGGCAGACGCGGCTGAAGTTGATGTCGTTCAAGTTCTGAAAGACACGAAAGCAGACGTGTTGGTTTGCTACCTTCCTGTGGGCTCAGAGCAGGCGGTTCGCCACTACGCTCAGGCATGCTTGGAAGCAGGCGTCGGCATGGTGAATTGCGTACCCGTTTTCATCGCTTCGAACCCTGAGTTCGCACAGCAGTTCAAGGACAAGGGTCTTCCAATTGTCGGCGACGACATCAAGAGCCAGTTCGGCGCGACCATTCTTCACCGCGTTCTGACTCGCCTGTTGGGTGACCGCGGTGTTCGTCTTCAGCGTACGTACCAGCTCAATACGGGCGGCAATACGGACTTCCTCAACATGCTTGAGCACGACCGATTGAAGTCGAAGAAGGTCTCGAAGACGGAAGCGGTGCAGTCGCAGCTTGATGAGCGTCTTGAAGAAGAGAACATCCACATCGGCCCATCGGATTACGTGCCATGGCAGAAGGACAACAAGGTTTGCTTCCTTCGTATGGAATGGGATGGCTTCGGCGATGTTCCTATGCACCTTGAAGCACGTTTGAGTGTTGAAGATTCTCCAAACTCGGCGGGTGTCGCCATCGACGCAATTCGTTGCTGCAAACTCGCACTGGAGCGAAACCTCGGCGGTCCAATCTTGTCGGCAAGCGCCTACACGATGAAGCACCCACCAAAGCAGGTTCGCGACGACGACGCACGTCAGGCGCTTGACCGCTTCATCGCAGGTCAGCCCGAAAATCTCTAGGGAGCCCGCTAGCGCGGGCGGCTGTTGAGTCCGCTTCGCGGACGGCTATTGAGCCCTTCGGGCGGCTTAGAGCCCGCTAGCGCGGGCGGCTGTTGAGTCCGCTTCGCGGACGGCTTTGAGCCCGCTAGCGCGGGCGGCCATTGAGCCCTTCGGGCGGCTATTGAGCCCTTCGGGCGGCTTTTGAGCCGCTTCGCGGACGGCTTCCTTCGGGAAGCCTTTTTTGTTTCTTGGTCAGAATAGGGCGAGTTGGCGTCCCGCCATTTTAGGGTTCGGGCGGGCCGTGGTCGTGATTTTTCCGGTCGAGACGGACTGTTGAGCCGCGACCAGCGAGACTCCCGATGCGACCTCCGCAGCAGCCTCTAACGCAAGCTGCGCGGTGTTGTTCTTGTCGCTGAGGTGTGCAAGTACGACATGTTGCAGCTCTGATGAAACGACCTTCGAAAGCAGTTGGGCTGCCTGCCAATTGGATAGGTGGCCGGAGCGTCCGCTGACTCGTCGTTTCAGAAAGTGGGGGTAAGGCCCACGTCGGAGCATGTCCAGGTCGTGATTGAACTCCAGGACTAGAGCGTCGAGCCCTGTGAGCGCCTCGACGACTCCGTCGTTCCACACCCCCATATCGGTCGCATTCGCAAACGACATCTTCGCGCTGTCGAACCGATATCCGCAGGGTTCGCTCGCATCGTGAGAGATTGCGAACGCGGTTACATCGAGGCCAAGAATGGTCTGGGTGCTGCCGCGTTTAAGCACGACGGGTTCGTGTTCTCCGAAGTTTTCACGGACGGCATTCAACGTGCCACGTGTTCCAAAGACCTGGATGGGAGTCGAACGCTTACCCAGCACCCGCTGGAGGCCTCGGACATGGTCACTGTGTTCGTGTGTCAGGAAAATCGCGTCGATGTCATCCAGGCCAATTGAGAGCTCCTCAAGACCATCCGTGATTCGCGTACAGGAAAGACCACAGTCGATAAGTACTCGCGCGCCGCCGCAGTGCAGAAAAGTCGCGTTTCCCGACGAGCCGCTCCCCAGAACCGCAAAGTAGTCATCTTCCATGATCTCCAACTCCGTCCATAAACTAACCGCCCGCGCTCGCGGGCTCAATAGCCGCCCGCGTCAGCGGGCTCGTAGCCGCCCGCAGGGCTCAATAGCCGTCCGCCAGGCGGACTCAAAAGCCGCCCGCATGAGCGGGCTCAATAGCCGCCCGCAGGGCTCAAAAGCCGCCCGCGTCAGCGGGCTCAAAAGCCGCCCGCGTCAGCGGGCTCAATAATGACTACAATCGGCATCGTAACGGCGATGATGGCCTATTTTCAACGTGTTCCGAATGGAATACTTGACATACCGTTCAGATGTTCAGTAAGTTACATGCGTTCACCCCTTACGGGAACAACAAAAACACGAGGACGGACCATGGAAAGGCCCGCAAAATCATTGACCGCTCGCCAATCGGCGGTGTTGGATTTCATCATCGACCATATTTCGGACACCGGTTTTCCTCCGACGATCCGAGAGATTGGTAATCACCTCAGCATCAGTT
The DNA here is from genome assembly GCA_030427705.1 of bacterium. Classification (GTDB taxonomy): domain Bacteria; phylum Myxococcota_A; class Bradymonadia; order Bradymonadales; family Bradymonadaceae; genus JAUIBR01. The sequence goes on from JAUIBR010000031.1 coordinate 29,985, forward strand.
CTACGAACGGGGTTAACGACCACTTGAAGGCGCTCGAGAAGAAGGGCTACCTTCTGCGGGAAGATGCGAAATCTCGTGCAATTCGACCGTTGTTCACCCCAATGGGTGAGTCGATCGAAGCCGGTGTGACGTCGGATGAAACGCCAGTTTTGGACGATGTGCATAGCATCCCGGTGGTCGGACGCATCGCGGCGGGTGCTCCAATTTCGGCCATCGAGAATATCGAAGAGCGCGTCTCCATCGGCGAAGGTCTTCTTGGGCGTCCAAACGACGTTTTCGGCCTGGTGGTCCGCGGCGATAGTATGATCGAAGACGGCATCCACGATGGGGACTACATCTTCGTGAAGCGCCAGAACAGCGCTAGGAAGGGCGAAATCGTGGCAGCGATGGTGGACGGTGAGGCGACCGTGAAGCGTTTCTTCCCGGAAGGCGACAAGATTCGCCTCCAACCTGCCAACTCGGCGATGGAGCCAATCTACATCCACGCCTCCGAAGCGCGCGAGACGGCGATTTTGGGCAAAGTCATTGGCGTCTTCCGCCGACTCCACTAGGGACTTCTATTCAGCCGTACGCGAAGCGTACACCAAAGCCGCCCGCAGGGCTCAGAGCCGCCCGCGGGGCTCGAAGCCGCCCGCAGGGCTCAAAAGCCGCCCGCAGGGCTCAAAAGCCGCCCGCAGGGCTCAAAAGCCGTCCGCGAAGCGGACTCAGGGTGTGAATGGGAATTCTTGATTCAATCAATCGTTGGCGGTGGATTTCAAAACCGATACCCGAATCGTGGAAAGAGATTCTGGCGAATTGGTTTCCTCCATACACCAACATCCCAGACGATGAACTCGAGCGGTTTCACAACCATCTGAAGTTTTTCCTCTGGGGACGGTATTGGATTGGCGCAGGCGGTCTTGAAGTCACCGAAGAGATGAAGGTAGTCATCTCTGCCTCAGCCGCGCGCATTGCCCGAAACCTCGACTACAATGTCTATGATCGTTTGACAGAAATCGTCATCTATCCGGACTCGTACAAACATCCCGAAAACGACGACACCGAAGTACTTGGTGAAGCACATCATTGGGGAACAGTGGTGTTCAGCTGGGACGCCGTAAGACACGGCGTATGTGTATCAAACGACGGCCACGACACCGCGGTTCACGAGTTTGCGCACGTGCTGGATGTCGCAGATGGGTGGTTCGACGGGACGCCTCAACTACACTCGCGGCGCGACTATCACGACTGGTCCAGGGTCATGGGTGAGCACTTCATTCAATTGCAGGAACACAAGATGCGACATGGCGTTCTTCGTCGCTACGGTGCGACGAATGAGGCAGAATTCTTTGCAGTTGCAACGGAGGCTTTCTTTGAGAAGCCAACCAAACTAAAACGCCACGCGCCCGAGCTCTTTGAAGAGTTTGTGCGATTTTACCAACTCGACCCCATCGAAGAACGAAAGAAGTATGCAAAACGAGACGGTACGAGCGATAACGGCTGATCGCGGAGTTCGCGTCGCCGCAATGCGTGCGGACAACATGGTTCAAGACGTCCTGGCAATTCAGGCGCCGTCCCACTCCCGCGATGTCTTCGGTCAGTTAATGATGGCCGCAGCGCTCATTCGAGAAACCATGGCGCCTGACCTTCGCGTCCAGGTGACGCTTCGTGGCGAAAACAGCGCCGTGTTTGCGGACAGTTATCCTGGCGGCGTTACCCGCGGAATCGTTGCGGGACGCCCGTTTGATCAGGACAAGAAGCAGCTACAGGTGGCGCGGGTCCTCAAAAACGGTACGCTTCAACAGGGCCTGATTGAGGTTCATGGCGGAGATGTTGCTGCGATGATTCAGCAATACATGGCTGAATCCGAGCAGGCCCAGTCTTTGGTTCGACTCGAGATAGAAGAATCCAAAGACCGCAAAATCAGTGCGGTTGCGGTGATGGCGCAGCTTCTTCCAGACGGAACGGCGGAGTCGATGGCACAGGTCGAGCAGCACCTCAACGCAGTCAATTTGTTGAGCGCAGAAGCAGAAGAGACCGCGCGGGCTCTATGTCCCGGCGGTCTCATTTTGTCGCATCATCCGATCGAGTTTGGTTGCGTTTGCAACCGAGACAAGGTCGTCGGCGCACTCGCCACGATGGGAGTTGAAGAGATTCAGCAGATTGTTCGAGCCGACGAGACTTTGACGATTAACTGCGAGTACTGTCTCTCACAATACAACGTCACACCTAACGAACTCGCGGCGCTCCTACCAAACTAGCCCTTGCCGTCCTCTACAGCACGCATGTCGCCCAAACGGTCGTAGTGACGGTAGCCAAGGCCATCAAGGGCGTTTGGCGGCGCGAGTCCAATATCCACAAGCGTCTTCATCCCGTACGTGCCCGCCAAAACGGGTGGGCTGTACGCTTGTGTCGCTTCGTCGGTTCTGAACTGCGGCAGTGGTCCCACGATTTGGTGGGCGTGCAGGTGGATGAAGTGTGCCATCGAAACCCGCGAGAAAGCAGGCGTCTTCGGTGCCTTGATAACGTGCGGGGTCGCAAGAAACTTGCCGCCCGTTAGAATCTCAAGTTGTTGTCCGACCTGCGCAACCATACATCCCGCGGGTGCCATACCCTGCACCATTTGACCGTGCGGATGGTCATCCGTCGGGCGAGTTCTGAGGTACAGGCCGCAATCTGCATCGGGCCGTTGGGTGTACTCGCCGCTCGGATCGAGGAAGCGTCCACCCGGCAACAACGTCAAAAGGTTGAAGTCTGTGTGCTCCTCGCCCCAGAGAATCCCGGTGTCGACCTGTGTGTCATTCAACGGCAGGTAGCGAAGCGCACGGGTAACATGCGGCCCACCATACACAGCAGACTCAAACCGGAACGGCTCAAGCTCCAGAGCCCGTGCGGCCCCACGAAGAAGATAAAGCCCCACTTCGTGCAATTGGTGTCCAATGGATTCGTAGGTGCGTTTGAACGTGTCAGCGCCTTCAGGCCAGATATTCTCGGAGTAGATCTCCGGATACTCTTGGGCGGCGACATCATCCACAGGTTCGGGCGCCATGAAGTAGCACTCTTTGAAATCCGGCTGTCCTCCTGCGACCACGGCTCGTTCGGTATCTGGGGGCGTCCAGCCGCGTTGGTACCAGATATCCGGGCGAGACATCGCTTCCTTTTCTTCGAGCGGTCGCGACGTGAAGCCCAAAAACGCATCATAGAACGCGGTAAGCAAGTCTTGGTCGATGCCATGATTGCGAATGTAAACGAGGCCGTAGTGGCCGAATCCATCGATGATTGCTTGGGATGCGCGCTCTTGGCGTTGCAGATTCGCGCTCGAAAGGTCCTCAAGGTCGACTACGGGAATTTCCGTTACTGACATGGTTCACCCTGGTGGAGGAATAGACGTTGAGTCGGGCACATTTTGCTTGAGAGCGAGTTCCGGCGCAAAGTGAGTTTTGGATTGTTTCGTGAGTTTGACCCAGTAGTGATAATCAGTTATCAACTGCGTCCATTTTTGGAGCGAATTTGCATACGCATTCCGTCAGTTTTGGGCTTCTGATAGCCGCACTTGCAGCGCTGCTGGCGGGACCGCTGCTTTTCTACAAGTCGTCAGAGCGACAGCTTCGACGTCGGTTCTTGAACGGCTTCGTTCAGACCTCAGTTTCCGGGTTGGTAATATTCTTCGTATTACCAGATGTGCTTGGGGAGCTTGGTCTTTCAGCATTTCTACTATTGTTCGCGGGACTACTGGTTCCGGTGCTGATGGAGTCGTTCTCTGGCTTTGCGGCGCGTACGACTCACCTTGCCGCGCTATCCTTGGCCTTGATCGGGCTGATCTTGCACACGGCGATCGATGGCGTGGTGTTGTCACACGAATCCCACGCTCAATACTGGGCATTGGCGATTGCGGTCGTGCTGCACCGAATTCCCGTGGGCATCGTGGCGTGGAAGATAGTGGTCGACCGTTTTGACGCGAAGCGTGCGTGGGCGGTGTTGGCCCTCATTGGGTGCGGCACCATTGCTGGTTTCGTGGGCGGGGAATCGATTACTTCCACAGGCCCGCTGGTCGCGGGATTTCAGGCATTTGTCGCCGGTTCACTGTTGCATGTCATCGGACATTCACATGATGACCACGATCATGGGCACTGTTGCGGTCCCAGTGAGCAAGGGCGCAAGTGGAGTGAAGGAATCGGCGCGTTGGTCGGCATCCTAATCCTGTTCATTCCGCCATTATTGGTGGAACACGATCATGGCCACGGCCACGAACTGGGGGCGATGGCCAATCGCTTCCTGCACCTCGCCCTCGAAAGCGCTCCGGCGCTGCTGCTGGGATATATTCTGGCTGGCGCCGTTGGAGCGATGCTTCCTGCTCGAACCGTAGCTTGGGTTTCGAGCGGTCCAAAGTTGGCTCAGGCGACGAAGGGCATGGCGATGGGTATCCCGTTGCCGATCTGTTCCTGCGGTGTGGTGCCCCTGTACGAGGGGCTGGTGAAACGCGGCGTTCCACCCGCTGCGGCGATGGCGTTCCTTATCGCAACTCCCGAGATTGGAATCGAGTCTTTCCTGCTTTCGATTCCGCTTCTGGGTCTGGAGGTCACGGGCGTCCGGCTGGCAGGCGCGGCGATTGTTGCGTTGATCGCAGGTTTGGTCGTTGGGTCAGGGGTGAAGTCGTTTGAAGTTGGCGATTCGATGGCGTTTACTGGCGGAGCGAAAGACAAGGTCGCTGCTGCCAAACATTTCATTCAGGATGTTTTGGATGATACGGCGGGTTGGATCCTTTTCGGACTTATTATCGCGGCCTATTTCGAACCTGGATCGTTAACGGAGTCGCTTCAGTCCTTCTCTCCTGAGGCACAGATCATCGCGTTCGCGAGCTTGGGTATTCCGGTTTATGTCTGCGCCTCTGGTGCAACACCTTTGGCGGCGGCGTTGATCTTCGCCGGGGCCTCACCTGGTGCCGCGATCGCGTTTCTATTAGCTGGGCCGGCCACAAATGTGACGACGTTTGGGGTGTTGGCTCGCCTACATGGACGCAAGGTGGCGATCGCGTTTGGGCTTACGGTGTTCTTCAGCGCAGTGGCCGTGGGAATCGGGGTTGATGCGATGATCCCCGGAACGTTGGTGCCGAACCATTTGAACGAGTCCCATCATGTCGCGTGGACGGCGATGCAATGGGTTAGCTTGGTCGCGATTACGTTGATGGTTGCCGATTCGGTGCTGCGGATGGGCCCATCGGAGTTTCTGGCGAGTGTGACTTCGTTGGGAGGTCATGACGACCATGGGCACGGCCACGATCACGATCATCACGGTCATGATCATGGCCATAGCTGCGGTCACTCTCATGATCACGACCATGACCATGACCATCACGACCATGACCATCACGACCATGAGCATGACCATCACGGCCATGAGCATGACCATCATGACCACGACCATCATGACCACCATCATCACGACGATGATCATGACCATGACCACTAATCGCTAGTCGCAATCCTTGCAGACACCGAAGAGTGTGAGTTCGTGGCGGGCGACCGAGAACCCTTCAGGCGCAAGTTTGCGCCATCCTTCAGCACAGCCGTGAATATCGTACACCTTGCCACATGCGTCACAGACGAAGTGATGATGGTGACCGATGTCCGCAAGCTCATATCGCGCCGGTTGCCCGGCGATCTCAACGAGCTCAAGCCAGCCTTCAGAATGGAAGGCCTTAAGATTTCGGTAGACGGTGGCGATCCCAATTCCTGGGACCAGCTCTTCGGAGAGTTCCTGAACTTCTTGCGCCGTCAGGGGGCGAGAAGCGTCAGACAAAACCGCTCGAATTGCATCGCGCTGTTCTGTCTTTCGGCTCACAGACGTCGACTCTTACCCATTTCACGCTCGAGCATTTCTTTGTGCTCGATTGAGTAGCGCGTCCAAGGACGTACTTCGAGTCGCTTACGCGAGATTGGTTCGCCGGTGCCCTCGCAAAGGCCGTACTCACCATTGTCGAATTTGCCGAGAGCGCGTTCAATCTGCTTAAGGAGCTTTTGCTCTTTGTCAGCAAGACGCATCAGGTAAGCCTGGTCCGAGATTCGGCCAGCTTGGTCGAGCTCATCTGCAGGACGGTCGTGGTCGACCATCGCTTCGTTCAGGTGGCGACTGAGTCGCTCACGAACAGCATCTCGCTCTTGTAGAAGTCGCTGTTTGAATTGCTCAAGGTCCTCTGCGGTGAGCTCATCATCTTCAAAGACTTCTTCTTTTTTCTTCTTTGCCATTTAAGACCTCATAAAGGGAGACCACATTATCCAGTTACAATGGTCTCTCGTTTCGAGGAGACGCAATGCGCGCCGGGAGCCAAATGACTCCATTCCTAGGGGTCATGGGTTTTAGCGCAACTGGTGTTTAATGTCGACGGTTTTCCCGTTTCTTTCATGCAATTGCGAACATCTGCTAGGGTACGCCCATCACATTCATGGTTACAGGTATCAGTTATGAAACGAAGTATAGCACTTATCTTGGCATTTGGTCTCCTCGCGGCGTGCGGCGATGACGCCGAGAAAAAAGGCGACGGGAACAACGCGAACAACGTCAACAACGTCAACAACGCGAATAACGTTAACAACGCGAACAACGCGAACAACTCGAACAACGCCAACAACGTTGAGATTCCCGCGTTCTCGGCGCTCACCGCCGGTGAGTACAACGAGATCATTCCGGGAGGAGAGACAACGTGTTCTCGTGGAACCGAATTCGCGTTCTTTGTTTGGCCGGGTGACCCAAACAAGGTCGTGGTGAATTATTTTGGCGGCGGCGCTTGCTGGAACGCGCAGACGTGTTCGGTGGCCGGGGCTATCTTCAGCGAAGACATCGATGACGTGCGCGCGGGTGCGGCGGCAGGTCTGTTCCCCGGCATGTTTGACATGACGGACGAACGCAATCCATTCCGCGATTGGACGCATATCGTTATTCCATACTGCACAGGCGACGTTCATTGGGGGAATGCCACAACGAGTTATGGCAACTTCGAGATCGAGCATAAAGGCGCCATTAACTCGCAGACGGTGCTGGATTGGACCAAAGAGAACCTCGGCGATGCCGACAAGATGTTCGTGACCGGCTGCAGTGCTGGGTCCTACGGTTCGATCATGTGGGCTGCCCACATTGCGGAGCAGTGGCCTGAGGCGAGCATCTATCACTTTGGTGATGCGGGCGCGGGGATCATCACGCCTGACTTCTTCCAAGACAGCTTCCCTTCATGGAATGCTGAGGCGTCTTTCCCGAACTGGATCGACTCGTTGGACCCTGCCCAGATCGACATTCTCTCCACGAACCTGCCGTACCTCTACAACAACATCGCAGCCGCGTATCCGAACGCGGTATTCTCGCAGTACAACACGTTGTTGGACGAGAATCAGACGTTCTATTACGAGGCCATGGGCGGCGAGGGCGGCGCGCAAGGTTGGTCGGCGAAAATGCTGGATTCGAACGGGCAAATCACGGCGAACAACTATTACAATTGGTTGGCCGAAGGTGAGCAACACTGCATCATTCCTTACGAGAACTTCTACACGACCGAAACCAACGGCGTGAAGTTGGTCGACTGGCTCGACGATATGGTCAACGATCGCGGAATCGATGACGTCACCTGCGCAACGTGCATTACTGATTAAAGAACAATCATGAAGATTAGGGTTTTGGGGCTGCCAATTGCGGCCCTCGTGTGCTTGGCGTGTAGCGGTGGAACGCCGCAGACTGCGCCAGATTCACCCAACGCGAATACGACTAACAACGCCAACAACGTTGCCGACATGTCGACGCCAACGACGGTGCGAATTGCGACGTTCAACACGTCGCTGTTCCGCGAGAATTCGGGCCAGTTGGTGTCCGATCTGGAAGGCTCAGACGACGTTCAGGCGAAGAAGGTTGCTGAAGTCATCCAACGGATGCGACCTGACATCGTGTTGTTGAACGAGTTTGACTATCAGGCTGATGGTGAGGCGCTGCAGCGGTTCCAATCGAACTACCTGGCTGTGTCACAAAATGGCGCCGAGGTTATCGAATACGCTTCGTCCGCTGTTTTCGCTTCCAACACCGGAGTTCACAGCGGCAAGGACCTGGATAACTCGGGAAGCGTTGTGTCCGAGCCGGGTTCCCGGGAGTACGGTGGGGACGCCTTTGGATTTGGCGTGTTCGAGGGGCAGTACGGGTTTGCCGTGCTCTCCAAGTACCCGTTGGGCGAAACTCGGACCTTCCAGAAGTTCCTGTGGAAGGACATGCCGGACAACGTATTGCCGCAAGATTGGTACGAGGCGGACGAGCGCGAGGTGTTTCGCCTGAGCTCGAAGAATCACGTGGATGTGATCGCGGACGTCAACGGTACTCCAATCCATCTGCTCTTGAGTCATCCGACTCCTCCGGCTTTCGATGGGCCGGAAGACCGCAATGGGCGCCGCAACAACGACGAGATTCGCTTCTGGTTGGACTATGTCACTGGCGCCGATTACATGACCGATGACGCTGGCGTTTCCGGGCCGTTGGCGAACGACGCCGCATTCGTAATCTTGGGAGACCTGAACTCTGACCCGGTCGATGGCGAGCCCGGTCGAGATGCGATGATGAAACTGTTGGCGTCTGAGCGCACGCAGGACCCGATGCCCAAGAGTGAAGGCGCAGTCGAGGCCACAGCCCAACAGGGGCAGGCGAACGCCCAGCAATCTGGGGACTCAGCACTCGATACAGCCGATTTCAGCGATGGAATGGTTGGAAACCTGCGCGTTGACTACACGATTCCTTCGTCGAATCTGACGGTCCTTTCGTCCGGTGTGTTCTGGCCCAAACAAGAAGACGCGCTCGCCGATTTGGCGACCGCGTCTGATCATCACTTAGTTTGGGTCGAGATCGAAGTGCCCTAAGGGAGATCGCACCCGGTAACGGTGGTGCCAAACAGGGGATCTGTGTAGGTCTGGCAGACATAACCTTGGCGACAATCCAAGCTCGTGGTGCATTCGTCGATGCAATAGGCGGAACCACCGCCGAGCACGTTCCCAAGCAGTCCACCGTTACACACGCTTCCTGCTGGGCAGCTACCCAGTCCTGGGAAACTAAACTGGCATTCGAATGTGCACATCCCGCCTGGGAATCCGCTCGAAGCCAATGCACAAATCGCCGTGGTGCCGCCGTCGCATTGGTAGACACCCGTGCATGCGCCCCCAACAGGCACACTGCCGATTCCAGACGGCGAACATTCGTTGGTAGGGCCGTTCTGATCCCCGTCGGTGTTGTAGCACTCGTAGCCGGTCCGACAGTCGTTGTCGGCGATGCAGTTGGACATACAAAAACCCGCTTCGGTTTGTGATTCGAACGCGCAGTGGCTGCCAGATGGGCAGTCATTGTCGAAGAAGCATTCCTTGCTGCAGTAGCCGCCAAGGAAGTTTGGATTTGTGCCACAGAACCCCCCTGCCGTAGAGCAATCATTGTCCGACGAGCATGCATCACCGATGTCGGACGTGCCTTGATTCACCACACATTGGAAATTCTGGCAGCTCTGCCCGACGGGGCACCCGCCGCAGTTCAGATTGCCCGTACCGCAGCCATTTGGCGGCGTTCCGCACTGATTCGCCTGGCAGGTCAGTGGCATGCAGGTGCAATCGAGATCTGTGGGGTAGCTGCAGTTTGATGGGCAGCAGCCATCGCCACTTTGGCAAACCGTGATCGGCGTATTGCTGCACGAGACATTGCACATCGATGGAGAGCCAGCGATTGCGTCTGCGGTGCAGGCGTTGTTGTCGACACAGCTTGTGGGGCAGTTTCCGTCGCATGTCTCGCCGGCTTCAACCGTGTTGTTGCCACATTCTGCGGTGCAGTCCGGGTCGTTGGTTTGATTGCAGTTCGATGGGCAACAGCCGTCAGCCGCACCACATGCGGTGATTGGCATGTTGGTGCATTGCAGGCTGCAGTTGGCCGCGCTCCCGGTTGTGATGTCGGAGGTGCACGCGTTGTTGTCGTTGCAGGTTGTTGGGCAGTTTCCGTCGCATGTTTCGCCATCATCGACGGTGCCATTGCCGCAGGTAGGGGAACAATCGGAGTCCGTCTCGAAGCTGCAACCATCCGGGCAACATCCGTCACCTGCGGAGCATCCGGTAATGATGGAGTATTCGCATGCGGCAGAGCAGCTGGCCGCGTTTCCGGTCACAGTTCCAACCGTGCACGCGTTTCCGTCTTCACATGAGTTAGGGCAAGAGCCATCACCCGTTGGGATGCCTGAGTCGCAGTTTTCGCCCGCGTCAATCTGGCCATTGCCGCACAACATCAAGTTGTTCTCGTTGTTCTCATTATTGAGATTGTTTGAGTTATTAACGTTGTTGATGTTGTTGACGTTGTTGATGTTGTTAACGTTGTTAACGTTGTTGGCGTTGTTAACGTTGTTCGCGTTGTTCGGGTTTTGGCTCCCAGGCTTCTTGGGGTCATCACCGCAAGCAACAAGGCTCAACGCGAGTACGAATAAAATGATGGCGCGGGTCATTTTCGAACCTGTGGTTCAATTTTCAGTCAAATTCCGGCGGAATATAGCGACTCAGGTAGGTAGAATCCACACCCGCGACCCTGAAAGAGTCTGAAAGTTAGTAGTCGTTTTTGTTCGGCTTTTTTCGCGACTTTTTGAGATCGCCGCGGCGCTTCTTGTTGTCGAGCCGCTTTCGTTTCGCCCGTTTGGAGGGTTTGGTCTTCTTGCGTGGTTTCGAGACCTTCATGGCTTCGCGAATCAGGTTCGCCATTCGTTCACGTGCGTCCTCCAGATTCGCTTTCTGTGAGCGCGAAGCCGACGCCGAAATTTTCAGCAACCCATCCGACGTAATGCGATTAGAAAGCCGTGATTTGATGCGGGCTTTCTTGACGTCCGACAGCGCCGAAGACTCGTCAACGTTCCATTCCAAGGTCACCTTGGAGTTCGTTTTGTTCACATGTTGACCGCCCGGCCCGCCAGAGCGCGAGGTCGTCCACTGCAGCTCCGCTGCCGGAATAGTGACCTTCCCATTGATTTTCAGATCGTCGCTCATGGCATGCGTATCTCATGTTTCTGTCGCGCATTGCAATCGCGTGACCGTTGAAACTATTCCATTAGTCCATTAGATAGCTCGCTGTCCGTCCGTTGCTACAGAGGATTACGGTGGAACACGCAGAAGACTGGGAAGTTTACCCAACAACGATTCAGAATGAGTTTGCGATGGTCGCAGTCGACCTTTCGCTCAAGAACCAAGCGCCAATCCAGGGGCTCGACCGCATCTTGTGGTTCCGCGTCGCCTGGGAGACCGAAGGCGATTCTCCGATTCCCACGGCCGAGCGAATGGAAGTTCTCGATTCGATCTCAGCTTGGATCGGTGAGGAAGTGGAAACGATCGGCGGGATCGTGGCTTCGCGCATCACCTTCCAAGGGCGTCGCGAAGTATTTGTGTACGTTTCGAGCGATGTCTCAGACGCGTTTATGAGCGGAGCGCAGTTGCGTTTTCCAGACGAGGATTTCGAAGCCAAGGTTCAGCCAGACGAGGACTGGACGGTGTACCTGGAGTTCCTCTATCCGGACGTGGTTCAGTTTCACCGGATTCAGAATCAGCGAACGGTGCGGTTGTTGGGCGAGCAGGGTGATGCATTGCAGGTGCCCCGCAAGGTTGAGCACACCGCCGTGTTCCACAGTGAGGAGGCGCGTGACGAATTTGGTGCTTTCCTAATCGATAATGGGTTCGAAGTTAGAACGGTGGAGCACGAAGAGGCTGCCGAACGACCGTTCGGGGTCGTCGGAATCGCGACTCACCCAGTTGATTTGCGCTCGATCGATGGTGTTACCATGAGTCTTTTCAGTCGAATCCGCGAGCTTGGTGGTCAGTACGACGGCTGGGGCTGTGCTGTGATGAAAGTAAACTGAATGATTGTAACTTTGACAGAAACGAAACATCCAACTGTCGAAGTTAGTACGGAGGTTCAATGAAGACGATCCAGTTTCTTACGGTTGCTTTGGTGACCATGCTGGTCGCCATCGCCGCGTCACCGGCGCAGGCGGTCGAGGTCTATTCGGATGAAAAGACCACCGTTCACTTTAATGGACTCATTCGCGACCACCTCATTATCCAGAATGCCAACACGAGTTTGGACCAGGTTGGAAACACGGTCGTGGCGAGCCGGTTGGTCGGAAAGGTGGACTACGCAGGAATCGGTTCAGGATTCATTCAGTATGACGGTGTTTTGGGTCTCGTCGATGCGTGGATGCAAGTGCGCTCGGAGCACGTCGGCGTGCGTGCGGGACGGATGCGAACACGTGTTTCGCGCGAGTTCATGAATGGCATTGGAACGCTCCCCACGCTGAATCGGCCTGAGTTCTTCCCTTTCGCTGCACCACGTCGCGCTGGCCTGAAGGTCTTCGCCGAGTTTCCGGCCGGCCCGCTCAAGATCGATGTCGAAGCTGGGTCGTACAACCCTCGGGGCGCCAATGACATCGGCATCGATGATGGTCAGATACTGGTTGGTCGATTCGAACTCACGGTAAAGCCTATCAACCTGAGCTGGCATGCGTCCTACACGCAGCATGCGTTCTCGGACAATATCGACCCGGACACGCTGGAGCGCGTGTTCCCACACGATCAGCAGATCGATACGGCCTTGCGATTCGATAACGGCGCAACCGTGGCGCTGCTGGAAGGCTGGACCGCAGTGGACGGCCCAAATGACACCACGCCGTTTGGGATTTACGGACGTGTGTCTCATACCTTCCCGATCGGCGAGATGGGGGTCGAACCTGCGGTATCGTATGAGTACTTCGATTACGACGACGGCAACGACCTGCACCGCGCGACCATCAATGGCAATTGGCTCTTCATCGGGCACAAACTTCTGGCAGGAATCGGTTACGGCATCACGTCGCGGCCAGCGGATGAAGTCATCGGACACACCGGTGTGATTCGCATGCAAGCTGGGTTCTAAACGCAAAAAGGCCGGCGATTTGCCGGCCTTTTCGATCTCTATTTCAACCTGTTTTAGGTCGGTGAACGCGCCGTCTTGAGCTTCTCGAGCTGGCTATGAGCAGCTTCGAAAGCGTCGCGGATGGCGACGTACACGTCTTCATGTGCGTGGTCCTTGCCCGCATCACGCGAGACGTAGACGTTTTCTGCACCGGGGACTTCAAACTCCAACGCGACTGAAAAGAGATTGCCTTGAGAGCGGCTCTTGGTTGCTTGTTCGATTACAACGTCGCAACTGTGAACGTGTGGGAAGTGGCGTTCGATTTTTTCTGCCCGGCTTTCCACAATCTCTTTTACTGCTTCCGAGTTATCCATACCTCGAAATGCGATTGTCGTTTTCAGCGCCATATTGGCCTCCTGTAGTTTCTTAATCCTCCCAACCAACATCAACGAAAGGGAAGTCCCTCTCGCTGCGTTGAACGTTGGTGCAACAAGAACGTTGCCACGTCCAACGCGAGATTACTAGACTGTAGATTCTGATGTTGGCCTTACGTCCCATAATTGCAGTTATCGCGCTCATTTTCATCCCACTCCTGGCGATCTTGGTGTGGGTGCGTACGGAGCTGGATCCGACTGCTAAATACGTGCTGATCGGGTTGCTTGCCTTCGCCGCTCTCGCGATGCTGCGAAGAAGTGTGTTTCAGCCGCTCCGTGTCTTGAACATCTGGCGCAACTTCGCACGGCAAAACGAGTACGAATTCTTTGGCTCGCTTTCGCATGAACCGTTTCTGAAAGGGATCGCCAAGGGGCGCCGCTTCGTAGCGGGTGTGAGTGCACATCGAATCGAGACGGGCAACAAGCGCTATCGAACCCTGGTCTCGGCACCGGTCGATATGGACATGCCTGCAGGTCTGCGCGTTTACTCACGCACGGCCGATACTTGGGTCAACGAGTACAGCGATAAGCACACGATCCCGACGGGTGATGAGACGGTCGAGACGGAGCTGCGATGCGAGGGTATCGATTCGGAGGCCGTTCGTACGTACGTCACCGATTCCAAGCGTCGGTCTTTGTTGTTGGACTTCGCGCGGTCTTATCCCGGGATGTTGTTGCATGGTGGACTGAGCGAGGCGATCCCCGCTGAACCCGGAGGGGCCAGCGGGGTAATCACCATCTCAGTACCTGGGCGAGTTCGCGACGGTGAAACGTTGAAACGCTTCGTCAGTGACGTCTGCGATTTTGCGACGCAGCTCGACGCGGAAGCCTAGAATTTCGGAAGGTCGCCGCCTTCGATGCGCGACCACGCTTCCTCGAACAGTTGGTGGTACGGCTTCAGAGGCAAGATCAGCCCCAGAGGTGCACCGCCATGTTCGTTGGCTTCGTACATCGCCAGCTTCCACGTCTCGATAGGCAGGTTCGGCTTCTTGAGGGCCTCCCAGCCGCCAGGCAGGAAGTGTTTGCGGCCAGCGCGGGAACGTTTGGCCTCAACAACCAGCTCGCGTTCGGTCAGTAGCTCGGCAGCTTTTTTGTAGCGACCAGCGGTCCAGCCGTTCCACTCGCGGACCATCTTGGTCGTTGGGTGATGCAGCGCCAGGGTTTGCGCGTACAGCGCGGCCGCGTCCTCATTGACGTCGTACTTTGCACCAATCGCTTTCACTACATCCGGTGCAGAGTGCAACGGATTGGTCTCGTACTGACCTTCGTCGAGGGGCGTGTCGCCCAGCCGGTCGATGATTGCCTTGAATCCATCCGAGATGAATCGCTCGAAGAATGGGACCTTATTGTAGTAGCCGCCAGTCTCCTTGGCTTTGCGCTCGTAGTACGGGTGCGACTCGCCCGCGAGGCGCTTTGCCGGACGGAAGTATGAGTTGACTGACCACCGCGTGGGCACGGCGACGAGGAACCCAGTATCGGCGTATTCAAGTTTGCCGATTTGTTTGATTTCTCCGATCGAGTCGAGGAAATCGCGCTGTTTCTCAGGATCGTGATACTCGTACTCAAGGTAGAACAGCAGCTCTTCGTTGCCGAGACGTTCGAGCGCGAGTTCGTACAAGTTGCGGGCATTTGCACGCATCGGGTCGCCCGCCGGCACGTCCATCAAATACGTCATGACCTTTGCAGCCGACCGAAGCTGGTCAAGATCAATACCTCCTTGATATTCGCCCTCGGCTACGCCTCTGGCTTTGCCGATGACATCGAGGCTATCGCCGTCTTCGGACGCTTGGACCGTGTGGTCAACGTCGCGCATGAAGGCGATATCGTCGCTAGGTGCCACAATGGACGTCAGGATGGTGCGCAAGATCTCGCCGCCAACCTCGACTTCCTTCTCGATCTCAAGCATGAGGTCTTCTGGAAGCGAGACGCGTGAGCCCATCGCATTATTCCATGCAGTGGCAAGGCGATTCGCCCAGCTGTCAGGGTCTTCCGGCCCATCGCCCATCGGATTGAAGATCTTCGATGGGTCCTCCGGAACGATGTTGCTGAATATTTGATACTTTTGTTCAGCGTTCAGATTTCTGAACAACGAGCGCGCAGCATCGGCCTCTTTGACCTTCAGTCCCAATTCTTCACGCAGCTCCTTGGGCAGGAAGTTCGTCTCCCAAGCGCTGACGTTTGGCATCCCGCTCCACAGGAGTCCGGCCTGCGCATATGTCAGACCGGTCTTGTCTGCGACATGTTGGATCGCGTCCTTGTCGACAGGAACAACGCCATCGGATTCGTTGACCGCCGCAAGGAATGCGTCGATCTGCTCATCTGAGCCCCAGGCGCCGGTTGGTGTGACCCACTCGCTGTTGAGCGTGAAACCTTCCGGAGGAAGCTTGAATTTGGCGTTTTCGTTGTACTCGATGATGTCGAAGTACAGCTCATTCCAGCCGCTGGTCTTGATTCCCCAGTATCGGCTGTCGTGGCCGTCTTCGGTGCGAAGCCAACCGTCAGCCTCGCCAAAGACGGCTTTGTCGCCGACACCCTGAATCATGCGTGTCTTACCCGCGAGTTCGTTCATCCCGGTCTCTTTCCACAGCGAGAGGAACGACTGCAGGCTTTCACGCACGTTCTTGTCGACGCCAGGCGCCACCGCGTAGAACGCCAAGATCTCGGGACGACCGATGAACTGATAGAAGTTCGACTTGAGCGTGTGCAGCTGACCGCTGACCTCTCCCGTTTTCAGGTAGGTCGACACGATCGACATTTGCGGAGCGACTTCAACGTCATCTGAGCCATATCGGTAGTAATACCCACCGGTGATCCCATTGATGGCCTGCGCCAGGTCGCCGTCGGCCAGACCGCCGACACCGGCAAACGCACCCGCTTTGTCTGGGTGGTTCTCCTTCATCATTTGGCCGAATGCCACGACGTTCTGTGCGGCTAAAACCAGCACACTCTTCACAGCCTTGCGGAAGGAATCGTTTGTCCCAGCCAGGGCGTTGGCCAACACTCCATCAATGAGTGCTTCTCCATCGATGGTGTCTGGACGGTCTCCGCCGTTGAGCCATGCGACATAGCTTTCAAGTGCAGGTTTGAGCACTTTGTTCGTTGCCTTGTCCGCACGTGTCGTGAGTTGGTCTCCGCACGTTTGAAGCAAGTTCGCCAGATACGTCGAACCGTCATCGAAGCTAGCGATGTAGAGGTTCAATCGTTCAAGGATCGCGGGGGTGATGAGCGCGCGAACAGTATCTTCATCCATTTCGCGAAGAAGCTTGGATCCAGCTGCGTCGCGGGGTTGGAAATAGTGCCACCATTGCAGGCCGAGGTTGTTCAACGAATTGACCGAGTAGCCTGAGTCAGACTGCAACGAGCCATCGGCGCTGTACACCGAGCCGCTCGAAACGGAGCGCTCTTCTTTGGTGTTCGGGAACGCAGCGAGTGCACCTCGGAACGAGCCGGTGGGCTTGGTTCCGTCGATTCGTTCGTACTCCCAGTTATTGCCCTCGGAGTCAGTGCGAACACGCCAGCCATAGAGACCGTCTTTCGACCCAAGTGGAGACGACTTCAGACCCTTCGGAAGCGGGTAGAGCGCTCCGGAGTCGATCTGAATCTTTTTGTCGGTCTCAGCCCAATCCTCATAAAACTTCGGCATGGACGTACGCCCGGCCTGACCGGTTTTGGGGTCATACTCCACCAGTTTTCGATCCTGGTACCAGCCTTCTGCCCGCCAGAATGTCTCTCCGTCGGAGACCATGACCTGCCCATAGAGATTGGGCGTCTCATCACCGGCGACGAGTGCACGATTGCCTTCCGATATCGAGCCATCCTCAAGTTCGACGGCGATAGATGCGCCGCTTGGGTAGCCGTCACACTCGAAGTGTTCCTTCGGATTGCCACTCCAGTAGGCGACGCGGTTCCAGTTTTGGTCATAAAACTGGATGACGACCTGCCCCTGCGCATAGCGAATATGGCGCGGATACTGGTTCTGCGGCAGTTGGAAGTCGTGCTCAAGCACTCGTTCCGTGTGGTTGATAACGACGCATTTTCGCTCATTGTAGAGAATAAGGTACGGGAAGACGCCGCCCATGTTGACGTTCTCATCCTTGTCGCCCGCAAGCTCCGCAAGGACTTCCTCGTAAATCGGCCACGCGAATTCGTCGATGATCCCTGTGTTGAGGGTCCGCGCGATCGATGGAATTGGGTCAGCGTTGTTGAGCGTCTCGTACACGTCGGGAAATTCCGAGAACGTGCCGGCGCTCGTGTTGCGGTTCAGCACGTCGATGCGGCTGAAGAGTGATGGCATCGCGCCGTCTCCGAACTCGTTTGCGCGACGTTCCAACCATTTGCGGCGAGCGACTTCGAGACCTTCCACGCCATGCGCGGCCTTTTGGAAGGTTGCGTTGCCGAACACATTGCCGACCGCGTTGTCGAGCGGTTGTTCGAAGCGCTCGTCCTTGCCGACAAATACAAGATCGCGTGGGCGTTCCTCGCTTTCTTCGGGTGGTTGCGACCATTTATCGAGGTCGAACGACGAGTAGTCTTCGAGCGGTCGGGTCTCGATTCCGAGCTCCAACGAAAGGTCGAGCAGGTCGATGTCCACCCACGAATACCAACCGTCGCGGCGGTCAAACTGCAGTGCCTCACCGTCTTTCTTCAGGCGGGGAGCCATCCGTCGCAGGAGGTTAAACATGACATCAGGCAATGTGGACTGACGCCAATAGTAACCGCCGTCCATGCGATGTTGCAGCATCTTGCCAAACCAGGTCGCGGCATTTTCGTCGACACGTGCTTGTTCAGGGATGCTGTCGGCCTCTTCGGCCAATACGGATTCCAGCGCGCCTGCACCGTCCAAGAATTCCAGCCACGAAGCCTTGAACCCTTCGGCCTTTCCGGACGGGGAGGGGAAGGTGTTGATGAGGCGACCTCGGACTTCTGGGCGGTCTTCGCACATCTTGATGTAGGCTTTCTTGTATGTATCCCAGTACTTCTTGGGTGCCTTGTTTACCGAAGGCGAATCCCAGACTTCGCCCAGGAAGCGCAGATCTTCGTCCATTGGCTTGTTGCCTGCCGCTTTCGCTAGTTTTCTTAGCTGCGTGACCATCTGGGCGTGTGGTGGCGTGCCGCCGAGCGTTCGGCGAACAGCCAGGTCAAAGAAGTACTCATAGGCTTTCTCGGCGCCGTGTCGGCTGGAGAGGTCGCCTGCGTACTCGGTCATGACCTTGTTTGTCAGTGCGCCTGCGAGCGCGAACTCAAGGAATGCTTCTCGGCGCCGTTCTTCGTCGACTTCCAGCGCGTAGACCTTCTCGGCCTCACGGGCTTTGCCAAACGAACTGGCAGCGTAGTTCGTGTTGTTTGCTTCCAAGAATGCCCGTGCAACTTCCTCGTAATACGAGGGTAGGAAGTGCGGCAGTTTCTTTGAGAGCTCGTCGCCCATCGCGTCAAAGTCGTCTTTGGCGTGGCCTGGTTTTGATTTGGCGCGGCGCGCGGCCTTTTTGAGTTTCTTCGAGATTTCGAGCGCTTTCGCAGCGTTCTTTGCGTCGTGGACCAGCACCCATTCTGGGAAGCCCAGCGCTTGTCGTGCGCGCTTCGCCACGCCACCAGTCACCTCCGGTTCGCCGAACCCGAAGAAGCTCATCGCATTGTCCTCGCCCAGGGCGAGGTTGTTTGGCGTGAGCTTGGCGACGGTGCGGTCGCCGAGGGCGGGGTGGGTGTAGATTCGCACGTCGATGTTGTCGACGTGTACGTCTTTGTCGATCGGCGCGTCCGGGAGTAGGTAAGCCCCAGCGCGCAAGAGTTCTTTGTTCTGTTCTTTCGCAGTCATGTTTCGTCTCTTGGCTTGGGTCTACTCTTCGTTTTCTTCTTTCGAGCGTGCAGCGTAGATGCTGCTCGCCATGCGCATTCCTTCAGAGAACGCGACAGGGCCGACGTTTCCGAGGCTCAACGAGCGCTCGCGCGCGTCCACCCACATCAATTCACCAGTGAACGTCTCGTACTCAGGGTAGTCCGAGCCAATCCAGTAGCGGGCTTCGGCCTGCACACCGTCCTCCCAGACTGCACAGGTCGCGTAGCCGCCGCGCACGGGGTAGCCGAGCTGGCGACACTTGCTGAGCGCCCAATTGAGTTGCTCAAACTTGCCGTCTGCGAATTGGTTGATGGATTTCGCGGAGTCCTTCAGGTCGGCAGAACGTGTGAAGGTTTCACGGAAGAGCTGCGAGAGTCCCTGCGTGATGCCGAGTTCGGTTGCGAGCTCACGGAAGTCCTCGAGTTCTTCGAGCAGGACCGGATGTGGCAGGACGACCGATGGCGTGTCGATCCAGACGGTTTCACCGTCGAGGTTGACGATACCGACGCCCTTTTTTGGGTCGGCGCCGCGAAGGAAACCGATGGACTCGTCGTCGCCGCTTTCCAAGAAATCGGGTGGTGCAACGATGGCGTTCTCCAGTGGGTGGCGCCATGCGACGTCGTCCCAGACACCCTGCAGAATCTCACGAGGAACCGGAAGTGACCGCAGCATCCACTGGTCGGCGGTCTCCTTGCACTCGCGTGCATGCTCGGTCAGGTACTCGGTCATCAGCTTGAGCTGTTGATGTACCTCGGTTTTCTTCACCTTCGATGGGACGGACTTGAGTTCGTTCCCTTTCTTGTTCATGCAGACGATCTTGCTGTCGATAATCGACAACGAGTAACCGTCTCCAGCGTCGAGCCAGCCAGCTTCGGCAGTCATCGGGTCCTCCGGAGTTTCCGAAATTCTTCGTGTGGGTGTGCAAATTTGTGCGATCGGTCATACCGCACAAAAGGGGGGTGACAAGGACGTTATATGGCAGAGTTTAGAGCGGATTCCGCCCGCGCGCGTAGCATGCGGGTGAACGCGAATTTGAGTGGATTGTGAGGATCTTGTGGCGCCAAAAACAGGCCGATTTGGCCCCGAAAACCCGTTGAACGGGCGATCGGTCTATTGGCTGTTCGTGAACAGCTCTGCGAGCTCGTCGACAGTCTCTTCTGTCGGTTCTTGCGACGTCTTGAGTTCGCCAGCCAGATTGCGGACGAGCTCAATTTGGCGGCGGTAGGCACGGCAAGACGAACAGATCGTGGCGTGTAGGATCATGCTCATTCGAGGCCCCAGCGTCATCTTGCCATCGATGTAGTCGGTTACATCGTGGGCGAACTCTTCACATGTTCTCATTTCGCCTCCTTCAACGCCTGTTCGACGTAGTCACGGACGGCAGAACGAGCTCGGTACAAGAGCACGCGCTGGTTTTCCTTCGTAATATCCATGATCTCACTGACCTCCGGGCCCGAAAACCCTTCGACATCTGACAGTATGACCACCAGTTTCTGCGGTTCGGGCAACGACTCGATGCCAGCCTGAACCAAGTCTAACATTTGTTTGTGCGCTGCCTTGTTTTCGGGATTGGGCCAGGCATCCACGGTGGAATTCCAGTGACCATCTTTCCGAAAACGCTCGTCGTGATCTTCGCTGCGACCAACCCATTCGACCTTTCCATCGGTCCGCAGGCGTTTCTTCGCCTGGTTCATCAGAATAGCGAAAATCCACGTCTTCAGCGAAGAACGCCCTTCGAAGGTCTTCAGACCTTTGATGACGGCAAGCCAGGTTTCCTGCACGACCTCTTCGGCCGCGCCTTTGTCGCTGACCGCGCTGGTCGCAACCGCCACCATCGTCGAGTGATGCTCGCGCACCAACAACTTGAAGGCGTCTTGGTCCCCGGCCTTCAGTCTGTCCAACAACTCGCTCACTTCCGCGTCCCTTAAGCAGCGATGCAGAAGCTATTTGTTGGGCGTTATACGCGCAAGTGACCATTTAGATTCCCAGAAACGCGCCGACTTCGGCTTTGTGTTTGCGGGTGAGTGCGTGTCGAAGGTGAGCGCGTGCACGGTGGAGGCGAGTCTTCACGCCGCCTTCGGTGAGGTCGAGGGCGATGCTGAGCTCGGCGACGGAGAGTCCATCGAAGACCTTCATCTCGAACGGCTCTTTGTACTTGGGCTCAAGCTTCTCGATGGCTTCGCTTAGGAGCTCACGCAGCTGCTTTTGCAGAAGGTTGTCTGCGGGCGTCGTCGACTCAACCTGCGTGGCCGATTCTGGCACCGCCTCGTAGTCGACCTCGCCGCGCCGCTTGAGGCGCCGAAGGTGCATGAGCGCTTCGTTCCGAACGACACGCTGCGACCATCCGCCGAAGCTGCCGTCAGCTTTGAAGGTCCCGGCCTTCTCAAACATCTTCATCAGTGCGGTTTGCACGACGTCCTGCGCGTCGTGTTCGTCGCGGACAATCCGCATGGCGATGCGGAAGAACAGGTCTGAGTGGCGATTGGAAATCTCGGTGAACGCGAGCTGCCCGGTAAAATCGTGGTGTGCGGTCAGGACGATGAGTTGCTCGTCGGTCAGCTCGCGAATGTTCTCGAGGGTAGTCATTGGATGCTCCTTGCTGGTTTCAAAGGTGTAGTTCCAGAAAGGGGCAAAACCGTTACAAACTTTTTTGTTCTTTTTTCAGTGTTTTTGGTTAAGTTGTTGATTTGTAATGAAATAATTCTTGCATGCCCTTTAACGTGGTTTGGTTTCGTTGACCTGGATGCAACGTTTTTGGCGGGTCGAAACTAGCATTCAGCTTTCAGCGCCCAGCTTTCAGCTCTGCTGGGTGAATCGGAGCGAATGGGCAGTACCTCAAATCCGCAGACAGCACAGACGGTTCACAGAAGCACACAGAAATCTATTTTCGCGACAGCATTCAACACCTCACAATTCTGTGGTTGTGACTTGGCTGATGCCCTCTTGAAAAAAAGTCTGTGCACGTCTGTGTTTCGTCTGCGCCGTCTGTGGACAACCCTCCGAATTGGCGTCAACCATAGTCATTACACGCGCGAAGGCGCCCACCCAAAGCTGAATACTTACAAGAACAGCTGGCGTTGGATGGAGCGGCGTGCGCCACGCTCGTAGACGGCCGCGGTGTGCCAGGCTCTTGCGAGTGCACCGACGTCCTCGATACGTAGCTCGCCGGTGATTGACCGGCCTTTTGGCTGTGCGGCGGTTCCCAACGCCAATAGCAGCTGCGCACCGTTGGGAAGCATTCGTGCGGAAAGTTGAGAAGCCTCGCGCGTGACGTCGTCGATGACGCTGCTACGTAGGCTCATCCGGCCGCCGTAGGCGACGCGTTGAATGCGTTGGCGCATGCGCAAAAGAGGATCGGGAACGGCGGGTTCGGCCCACGGAATAGCGACCGTCGATGTTTCGGCGTGGCTGAAGAACTCGCGTTTCAGCGTATCCAATCCAGCATTGCATCGGCCGTTCCAATCTTCGGGCAGGGTGAGTGTTGGTGCTTCGTCGTCTTCGTGACCGTTCCACGGTCCGAAAGCCATTAGCGTGACAGTGCTTGGCTTGTCGAAACGTACGCGCCCAACAATCCGCAGGCCTAAGCCCGGCGCACGCGCCAAGAGCTTCATGTTCGCCTGATAACGCACGTTGTCGTTATTGTACTGTGCCAAGCAGCGAATCAACCGTGGCTCGCCGTCGACGTCCACGGCGACAACCAACGCGTCCTCATGTGCGCCCACGACGCGAGCGTTGAAGAACAGCAGGTCGGCACCTGGTGAGCGTTCCAATGGAGGCGTGGATAGCGATTGCCAGCACCGATCTAGCTGCGCGCTCAGGCTCTCGTCCCAGAACGCCGCGCCGATTCCATCTTCCCAAGTTGCGCCGCCTGCGGTGACGGCCTTGACCTGTTTGCCAGCGCCCAATCGTCCGTCACCCGAACCAGTTGCAGACTGCAGGAAAAGACCGGTTCGAGTCAGTTCTTTTGGTGACGCCGAAACGTCTCCGATTCGAACACCACCTTTGTAGGCCCCTGGAATCCGGGACGATTCACCTGGAACAACATCCGAGAGCGTCCAGACTTCTCCGTCACGGTTCATGAAATAGGCGACGACCCCAGCGTATCCGGTCTTTGCAGAAATTGGTTCGCAGAACAGCCCAAAGATGCGCATGCCTCCGATATCTCGGTACTTGCGGCGAGCGGTACCGACCCAATTTTCAAGCTTGTCGACCTTGAGTTGTTCGGAATGTGTCACAATATGACATGTTTCGAAGATGTCGATTAGCTCGCGACAGAGCGATTCGAGTTCGAAGCCTTTGCTATTTTCACGCAACGCGCGGATCGACTCAGCTGCACGCAGTCCGGCGGCCGCAGCACGATGCAGGCCTTCAACACGGCATTGGTGAACAGCGCGCAGCAACTCCGCAACGACGGTCATCCGAGCGTGAGCGGCGCCATGATCCAACACAGACGTTGCGGCGCGGAAGAGTTGCTCTGCTGCAGCCAGTTGCGCCTCGGTGATCTCAAGTGTATCGGCTTCTTCAACCGGCTCAACTTCGGCTTGAGGCTCTTCACCCGCATCTGTTGAAACTCCAATTTCGCCAAGGGATAGCGAGTTTGCGGATGCCAGAATGTGCAGGCATTTCGGGGCCAAGAGGCAGGTGCAAGCGACTTGGTCCATCGACGAAAGAACCATGTCAGAAGGTGACAAAGTTACGGTTTCACCGCCGGTGTCGACCGTCCATGTGTCGCCGTCTTGCGACCATGTGTAGTCGTTTGCCAGCTCAGGCTTTTTCTCGAGCTTCTTTCGAAGTCGATTTGGCGCCTGTTCTGTCAGTTCCGCCAATAGTTGAGGCGTGATTGTTGGTTTATCGGGCATTGATTTTCTCCCCGACCCAACGGGCCAATTCCAGCGGCGTTAGTGCCGCTACCGGCATACCTGCGGCAACGCACATCGACGCGATCGCTTTGTTGTAGCGCGGCGCTCCGCGGTCATCGAGTGCGGCGAGTCCTAAGACATGTGCGCCGCTTTCAGCGATGTCACGTACCTCTTTGACTAGACCTTCGGTCGACCAACCTTCTTCGAAGTCGCTGACCAGGATCACGATCGAGCGCTGCGGAACCGGCATCTGATTTCGTGCGTACTTCAGTGCTTTCGCAATATGGGTACCCCCACCAACGTCCACTTCCAGCAGCAGTGCCAATGGATCGTCGACGAAGTCGGAGAGGTCGATGACCTCGGTATTGAAGGCGTAGAACTGTGTGGATACCGACGGGATGCCGTGAAGGATAGCCGCCATCATCGCGCTATAGATGACGCTTGGTTCCATCGAGCCGGAGACGTCGACGACCAGCGAGACATGCCAATCGACGGCACGTTTCGCCCGCGTCTTGAAGTAGATTTTCTCGGGCACGACCGTCACAACACCGTCAACTTCGCGCGCCTTATCCAGGTTTGCCGAGATGGTGCGTGGAAGGTCGATGGGACCGCCTTTCCGGAGTGTGGGACGAGGTGTCGTCAGGCCCGTGAGGGCAGGGCGCAACCGCTGGGCAAGCTCTCGCACCAGCTCATCTACGACCCGTCGCACGAGTGAGCGCAGCTTTGATAGCTGCCCTTCGTTCAACCCGCCCTTGAGCGACAACACGGACTCCAGAAGCTCGATGCTCGGCGTGACGTTCTCGCCGTCCAACTCCAGCAATGCTGCGGCGAAACCTTGCTCGCCAGCCTGGGCCAAGACTTCATCACGGACCGATTGACCGAAGAGCGCTTCGAGTTCTTCGGCCCAATCGCGAGCGGTCGGGAAGCCGTCTTCTTTTCCTCCGCCTTGGCCGGTGAGTGACCCGGAACCTTCGCCGTCACCGCCACCGTAGAGTTGGTCTAGCGCTCGCGCGGCCGAAGCGCCCATGCCCGAGAGTTTATCGCGTTGGCGGCCCAGTATTAGGCGCCATCGTGTCAGCGCGTCCAGACTGCCATTGGCAGCAATGATGCCACCTTCGTCTTCGGTAACTGCCGATTCGATTTTGGCATCGTCTGCCAGCGCGTCTGCACCTACGAGCCGCTCAACATCGGCTTTGCCTGCCATGTCGGCTTGAGTCCACATCGCCAACACTTCGGGATGTTCCGACAGCATGAATTTTTGGCCGTGACCGCGTGGGTCCATAGTCGATGGGAACGCGTCAGCCATCGAGCCCAACAGCCGCTCGCGCGCTGATGCCGACAGCACGTCGAACCCTCGGCGCAGCGACGGCAGGCGCTTCAGGAACGTGCCATCATCAAGGCCATTGATGCGATTGATAAGGTGGAGCAGGCAGTCGGGTTCGCTTTCTAACAGAGAGCCTGCAGCAACCAAGAACCCGTTCAGGCGTTTGGTCAGGATTCGTTGGGCGGGCACGTCGACGGCCGCGTCCATCCATGAGCTCAACCGCGTGGCGAGCTGCTCAGAAGACAGTCGCTCTGTGAGTACCTGGGCAGCGGTCGCAGCCCCCTGCATCAGTTCACTAGCTTCCTGCGCGAAGTGGTCAATAAGCCAATACAAACGCGAAGTTCCGAGTTCGTCTGAGGCTTCCTGGTGCCGGAACATCGACACCAATTCGATCAACGCTTGCGCATCACCGATGGCTTCTGAGCCTTCAACACCTTCGAGTGCGCGCACAGCAGCGGCAAGGAAATCTCGGCGTCCCAGACCTTCGGGCAGCTCAATAGCGTCAGGCCCGGACAAGCCAGGGATATGGCCCTTCTCGATCTCGTCGATCAGCGCCATCGCCGACAAAACACCTACGAGGTCGCTTTGTTCCAAGAACGGTCCGGCTAGCTCCCGAATGTAGTTCTCAGCAAGGTCAGCAAGCCCGCATTCGGCCGACATTCGCGCGCCTTGCAGCATCGAAGCTGCAACGTATTCGTCCTCGGCACGCAGGCGGCTTTCCCAAACTTGAATGGCACCGCGGGTGGCCTGTTCAAGCGTTACACCCCAGATGCTGGCGAGCTCGAGCATTGCATCGGTCGACGGTCGCCACTTCACATCCCATTGCTTTGTCAGCGTGGATGTCGAGCCAATCGCCTGACCTGCCACTGAGTCACCGTACGGCACCTGGCAGTGGCTGAGGCGTTGCAGCGTGACATGTCGAAGCCGGTCACGTTCAGACCGTAGCGGGTCGAGTCGTAAGGTCTTTGGCTCTTCACTTTGGCTGCTCGGGCCGGGCAAATTGAGCTCGGCGAGTGTCGCTTCGACTGATGGTGCAAGTCCCGAACGAGGCGTCTTCGCTGCAAGGCGACCACGTCGACGGCCAATCATCACGCGGTCCATCGCCCGCGCCAGGATTCGACCACGACCCAGAATCTCGCCGCGCGCCATCGCGCTCTGGATGCTCTCCAAAACCTCTTGACGGCCGGGCGCAGCAAGACCACGGATATTCGCCAGATCACACGCCATGCGTGCTGCCGAATCTGCATCGGGAACACCGGCAACTTGGCCAAAGGCGCGCATCTGTCGGCAGATTTGAACCACGGTCGTGGAAATCACTTCCTCAACGGAGCGCTCGTGTTGCACGGCGTCGAATACATCTTGCTGCCACTTCGGGTCGCGAATGCCTGCGGGGTATCCCGAGCGCGAATCCAACAACTCAAAGGAATACGGGATCAACGACGTGACCATCTCTTCGGGGTCGCCTTCGTGCGGCATCTCGCCCCACATCTGAGGCTGCTCTAGCAGCGCGGCAGCGTGAAACGACCCCACAACAACAGCGACCTTTTTGCCGCTCCATCCGCCGGCCTCTTCGATACGCGCGCGCATGTGCGTCTCACGGGCGAGGTCGACGACGTCGATGCCACCCTGAATGATGGCGTCATGACGCAAGGCCCAGCCCACATACAGGCCGGCGCGCCGAACGCCCTCGGCGTCGGTGCTGTCTGCGTGAACTTCGACCAGGCGGTCCCAGAGTGACTCGAAGTCCTCAGCGAAGAACGATCGCTGCAGTCTGTCAGTAATCGTCTGAACCGGCTCATACTCGCCGTACTCGCGGTTCAGATTGAGGCGGACACCGGACGGCAAGTCACAGGGATGAACCTCGACTTTGTTTGCCACCGCCCATCGCACGGCAGCCAATTCCGGGCTGAAATCTGCGAAGGGATAGAACGACAGACCGCCCGCGGATTCCTTGTGCACAGAGGCCAAGGCGACCGGCGCGTGCATGTCGGCGTGTCCCAACCACTCCAGCCAGTGGTCGAACTCCATGGGGAGTTCGATCAGCACCACATCTGGCTTGTACGCGTCCAGCATCGCCGCAACACGTGCGGACATGCTGGGCGAGTGGTGACGCACACCGATGATGTACGGCGTGGCGGAATCGACCAGAAGTTGCAGCGATTCCGCCGCATCTTCCAGTTGTTCTAGGTAATCAGAGGGTGATGTTGCCATCGGTCTCAACCAAGACGTTACGCAGCTCGAGCAGCCGCTTCCACAGGCGATTTCCTTCTTCTGCTCGGCGTTTCACAGCGCCATCCCAATAGGCCAGTAGCTTGCCTCGGTCTGCCGCGTCGTCTTTCAGAACGACACCCAACAGGTAGCCGGGGATCAGCGATGCAGGGTCGCGGTCGCTTGGGAAGTATGCGGATTGCAGCGCCATCGAGCTTGCGACGGACACGGCTTCGGCGGTGCTCATGACGGTTGAGGGTTTCTCGACCGACCATCCTTCTACGCTGCGGCCATTTCGCAGGTCGCGGAATGCCGTAACGACAGCTTCCAACACCGCTTCGTCGAGTTTGAACTCTTGCTCGACTCGGTCTAGCGCGCTGGTTGCTTTGGCTTTCACCAGGTTCTTCTCGCGCTCCATGTCCGCGATTGGGTGGACAAGCTCAAAGTTGAAGCGCCTTTTCAGGGCTGCGGACATTTCGCTGACACCGCGGTCGCGAAGGTTCGCGGTCGAGATGATGTTGAAGCCAGGGCTTGCGTATTCGACGCGTGCGCCTTGCTCGTCTTCGAGTTCCGGGACAGCCAGACGTCGGTCAGACAGGATGCTGATGAGCGCATCCTGAACTTCGGGCAGGCAGCGCGTCACTTCCTCAACACGGACGATCCGACCCTTGCGCAGGCCCGTCATAATTGGCGAAGGAACGAGTGCCTCCGGCGAGGGTCCTTTAGCCATCAGCATCGCGTAGTTCCAGCCGTAACGGAGTTGGTCTTCGGTGGTGCCTGCGCTGCCTTGAACCGTCAGCGAGCTTGTGCCGGAAATGGCTGCCGCCAAGAGTTCCGACAACATCGATTTTGCGGTGCCGGGTTCGCCGACCAAAAGCAAACCGCGTTCGCTCGCGAGCGTCACAACACATCGTTCAATGAGCGCACGATCGCCCACGAACTTCTCGCGAATTTCCATGCTGGCTTTGCCGGCCTTCAGCTTTTCGCCGCCGGAGCCGACGATAAACGTCACAACCGCGCGAGGCGTCAGCGCCCAGCCGGGAGGGCGCGCACCATCGTCCCACTTCGCTAGAAATTCGATCTCATCCGCATAGACCACCTCTGCCGGTGGAATCTGAATCGCTTCTTTCGATGCCATCTTCTTGAACCTGTTTGGAGTTTGAGCGAACGGTATGATCTCGAACGCAGATCCGCCAAGCCAAATCTCAGGTCGTCAGGGCATAGAACATCGCGATGCCAAGGTAGTTGCCAAGGGCGTAGCCAACCAAGCCAGTCGTGACTCCGGACACAAACGCTTCTTGGTTGTTCAGGCGCCTCGCCACCGGGACGACAAGCGGAGGTCCCATGACGGTCGCGACGGATGTGATGATCGTCGTGTCGACGTCAATCTTAAGCAGGCGACAAACCGTGAAGTGTAGGGCGATCGCGCTGACCAAAGACACGGCTGTGAACATAAGCACAAACGAACCCGTGGTGGCCAGCGCGCTCAGATCGGTGAGGCTCCCGATCGCGACGCAGAAGACCAAGATCAGGTAGTTTCCTACCTCATAGGAAGCTTTAAGTTCTCGAATTTTTGGGAGAAACGATGCGGCTACACCGCCGGTCGTGATCGTGAGGATCACCCACGGAGCGACGATCTTCCCTGCCACCAGCAGCGAGACACCCACACCGAAACCCAAGATCAACAACGCCAGCAACAGCGACAATACGCCTTGTTTGAACCTTTGCCCCGTCGTCAGATCGGACGTTTCGATGATCATCGGCGTTGGGTTTTCCGGCGGCGGAAACACCTTACCCAGCAGCGGCCGAGCAAACGTCAGGAGCATCAGTAGGTAGATCCCGCCGACCACCACGTCCGCAATATTTGTGGTCGCCAGCGTCTCCTTGCCCACTCCCAACGCAGCCCCAACGGCCAATAGATTTGGTGAACCACCGATCCATGTTCCAGTCAGCATGCCGGTGATGCTGGCCAGCTCGGCATGCTGGCCTTCAAACGTCATGAACATGCTTGGCAGCACAATCAGGGAGGCCAACACGGCGATCACGAACGCCACGATGGTGTTCCGCGAGCCCTTGGCCCATTTCAGGATATCGGTCTCAAACAACAGCAGCGGAATCGCCAACGGCACGACGGCGCTGGCCACTTCGTTGGCGACGTGATCGTTGAATGCGATGGGTACATTCGCCATCACGAACCCGACGGCGTAGCAGACTAGGACCGGATCCAACCAGCTGGCGCCGGTCTTCTTTTCAAGAAGGATTGCCGCGATCGGCGTCCCGAAGAACAGCAAAATCGCGAGCGCAACAAGCATCCTACCAGGCGCTCATGGGGCCGAGGTTGTGCGCGGTGTAGCCGTTCTTATTCAACACGCCTGCCGCACGCGAACTGCGGGCACCACTTCGGCAATACACAACGACTTCGGCACCCTTAGGGACCTCGCCAAGTCGACCTTCAAGTTCCTGAACTGGGATGTTGATTGCACCTTTGATATGGCCGCTCTTGAATTCGGCTGGTGAACGCACATCCAATAACGTCGCGCCGTCCGCGACCTTCGCGTGCGCCTCTTCGCTCTTGATTCCACCACCCATGAATTGGCTCGCCAGGATCGCAAGAACCACGATGACGGCAATGATGAAGCCGGGATGGCTAACTATGTCATTTAATTGCATACTTCTTATCTGTTTCTTCGGATTGAGATTGCACGATGCAGCTGTTTTAGGATGGGTGCAGTCGGCAATAGGTGCGTGTCTTCGGGGTCTTGGAACTCGGGGTGCCATTGCACGCCCCAAATCCAAGGGTCTTCTAGCGATTCCGAAGGGACCCGGAAGGCTTCGATAATGTCATCTTCGACGGATCGTGCTTCGATTTCCAGGCCTTCACCAAGGTCTTTGACGGCTTGATGATGAACGCTGTTGATGGTCGCGATTTCACGACCGAACAACGTCTCCAGGTATGAGCCAGGCGTGAAACGTACGGTGTGTGAGTTCTTCTCGTAGATATCCGCATTTCGGTGAACCAGGCTCCCTGGAACCTGCGTATTGATATCTTGATAGAGCGTGCCTCCGAACGCGACGTTTAGGATTTGTGCGCCTCGGCAGACACCCAGGATGGGCTTGTCGAGTTCTCGAGCGGCTTCAATGAGCTCGATTTCCATTCGGTCGCGTACCGGGTCGCCTTCCCAGATCGCCTCAAAAGGTTGCTCCCCGTAGCTGTTGGGCGATACGTCCGCGCCACCGTGCAGTACCAACGCTTCCACGCGTTGCATGAACTCGAATGGGTCCCACGGAACGTCATCACGCTCCCAGGACGGATACACGATCGGCATGGGGAGGAATCCGCCCCGCAGCAGCCAATCGGACATCGAAAGTTCGACGAATAACAGCGGCCGTCCATCAAACAACTGCCGACCGGAATCGCGATGCATGATGCAGCTGCTAACGCCTATGAGTGGTGCTTTTGACACGACAAAACCCTACTTGGACTTCACGACCTTATTGCCCTTGCAGGCCTTGCTGCAAGCTGCTTTCGACCCGCTAGCACATGCTTGCTTGAACGTTTCGTTCGCGCCGTCCTGTCCGCGTCTGCAGAGCACTTCGCCGAGTGTGTCCCGGTAGGCAGCGGCCGTCGGGTCCAGTTTGACCGCTTTTCTGGCCGCGCTCTGGGCATTTGCGTCACATTGATTCATCTCGGTGCAGGCCCACCACGCACGCAGATTGCAGCCTTCGGCCTCACCGTGCCGGCAAGCATCTTGCAGTGCGATCATGGCGCGGACCGGGTCTTTCTTCACGCCTTCGCCGCTCCACAGGCTGATGCCCAGTCTCAGGCAGGCTTGGCCGCTTTTGGCGCGGCAACCTTTTTTGAAGAAGGTATGTGCCCCCGCCAGATCTTTGCCGTCGAGTGCGATCTGCGCGCCCAGAACGCACGCTTCGGCTTCGCGTTGCTCGCATGCATGCTTGGCGAACTCCATCGCTTTGCTTTTGTCGCCCAACCCCTTGTAGTGACGAAATGCGACCGTCGTGCAGGACTCAAGAATGCCATCTTTCCGGCATTGCGAGACATGGCCTGCCATCGACCGTTCTTTGGCTTTCATGCAGGCAGGCGTCGTGTCGTTCATGTCCTTGCAGGTGAGTTTCGCTTCCAGATCGCAACCTGTCGCGAAGCCGTAGTCGCAGCCTTTCTTGAAGTGCGGGAGTTGCTTTCCTGTTTCGCTTTCAGTCGCTCCCAAGGCGACGCAGGACTCGCCATTCTTCTTGGCGCATCCGCGCTTCAGGAGTTGTCGGCCTGCGGTTTTGTCGGTCTTGTAGATGATGGAACCTGCGATGGCGCAACCACTGTGGCGACCCAATCGACACGCGAGTTTGCCGCGTTTTATTGCGGAATCCTTCCAGGAGTCTTTGTTCGAACGGCGGTAGCGGTCGCTGGCTCGAATCGCCAGCCATTCGCACACGTAGGGTTGTTTGTCTTTGTCGCATGCCTTGTCGAACGCGTCGTAAAAGCGATTCTCACATCCGATGGACGAGTCGATCTCACAGCCTTGCACCTCGATGGATTTACTTCGGTCCTTCAGCGCAAACTCTGCCACTTTATTACAGTTTTTAGACTGGCCTTTGAAACAACGTGCGAGCGCTTTTTCGTAAGGAGACGAACGCGGGTCGTCTTCGATGGCTGGTTCGGGTTTCGTCTTTTTTGGTGGTCCAAAGCTAACGGTGACCTTGCTGTGGCACGTGTCGTCGGGCGATTTGATCGTGACACCCATCATGCACTGGGCCAGCGGCGAGGATGGCTTACCGTTGCGCAGTCGAAGGGTCTTCTGCGAGACGACTGCATCAAATGTGATGCTCGCTTTGCCTTTCTTTTGAGTGTTTCGATAACACTCGGCAAAGTCACGCCGCTTCGGGTTGAGGACGCGTTTGAGGACTTTGCATTGGCCTTGGATATTCGTGAATTCGATCCCGACCGGCTGTGGCTTCGGTTTCGGCGAAGTCGGTTCGCTCTTCAAGATGTCGGGCACGCTGCCATCCTGCGCCCAGCAAAGCCCCGGAACACCCAGAACCAACAAAATCGTCACAAACCATCGCATAGACGAAGTCTACACCATCGTGTCGAACCACCCACCCCAAGAACCAAGAACTAAAAACCAAGTACCAAGAACCAAAAAACCAAGAACCAAGAACTAGCTCTTCTTCGCCTTCTTCACGCGATACATCTCGGCATCGGCTGCACGCACGGTGTCCTGCAACAACTCGCCAGGTCCGCATATTGCGGCGCCGATCGACACCTCTAGACCGGCCAAGAGAGCGTGGTCACGCACGCGTTTGACGACTTTGTCGACCACTTCCGAATCTACACATGGAAGGATGGCAATAAACTCATCGCCGCCGGTTCGCGCGACGATATCTTCGGTTCGAAGCGTTTGCCGAAGTACATCGGCGACGCCTTGAATCGCTTCGTCGCCGGCTTGGTGGCCTTGTTCATCATTGATCAGCTTCAGGCCATCCAGGTCCGCTGCGATTACCGCGATTGGTCGTGTTCTGCCGCGTTCTAATCGATCGAGCTCTTCGTTAAGAAAGCCGCGGTTGTATAGGCCGGTGAGTGCGTCTTGGAAGCTGACCTCACGCAGGTCTTCCTCGTATCGATGCCGTGCGGTTGCGTCACGGATCACAGCGACGGTGAAGACGTCATCTTCGAACCGGACAGGAGTCAGTGAGATGTCGGCAGGGAGTTTGCTCCCGTCCTTTCGCAGTGCGGAAAGCAGTCGCTCGCCGCCCATGTGACGCGGGTAAGGGGACTCCGCGTACTGGGCGCGAAACGTCTTGTGTTCAAACCGTGACTCTTCTGGCACGAGCACATCCACGGATTCTCCAACGAGCGCGCCGGGTGCCCAACCTAGCAAGTGAGCGATCGCTTCGTTCGCAAGAACGACCTCTCCCTCTTTGTTTGCAACGATGACACCGTCTGTGGAGTTGTCCCAGATTGCTCGTAGCACGGACTCAAAGAATGCATCCCTCATTCGAATCTCCTGTGGTCACACTATTCACACTATCATGTGTAACCTTAGGTCCGAACTCAGGAATGCCAAGCTAAGAAAAACCCACGCCGGTGATCAGGACACCGGCGTGGGTTACACCTAGAATCAACGCACAAAGGAGCGAAAGGCGTCGATCTAGTTCAGAACATCTTCGACGAGGGAGGGTGCGCACATGCGCAGCGCTCGGAATTCACAGCTGGTCAACTGTCCGGACCGGGCGAGCTGGCGAATTACATCGACTGCTCGGGTATCTGTTGTGAGTCCGTCTGACACGGCGAGTATCAGAGTCGCGACAAACAACCGCACCGCATCACGGTCGAAAACGAGGCGATTGCCGTCCACGGTTAGGCTTCGAGTTTTTCCTGTGATCTCGTTCATGAAAAGACGTTAACGATATTGAAAATCATTTTCAATAAGAAAACGGTGGAGTTTTCAGAAACACGAGTTTCGTTGATGAACCAATGAGTTAATGCGAGCTGCAGCTAGAGGCGACGAAGTTCCACCTGAAACCCGCGTTCATTTAGATAGGAGTACAACTCGAAGGCGACCCAACCTGCCTCCTTGGCTCGGCTCTGAATTGAGATTGTGCGGAGGTGTTTGTCGGTTGCGATTATCAGCTCGTTGTCTCGGCTCGAAACTGTGCGAATGCTCTCAAGTTTGTCCTGGCATTTACGGGACCGGGCGTCTTTGGTGATCAGCGATTTCGGGCCTATCTCCAGAATGTTGTGTTTCAGAACACCAAACAGGCGCAGGAAGAAGGGAAGCAAACCAAGGACAGAGGCGCCAATGCCCAGATAACCCAGCCCCTCCATGGTTCCGGAGGGGATCGCACTGTTCATGTACACACTCATTGCCCCGAGACAGACAAAGAAGAACGACTCCTTTGTAAACGGACGGGCGCTTGATTGGACACGAATGCCTTGCTTTGTCGATTCGATTGTCACGACGGATTGCTGTGGTTTCTTGACGGTGACGAGTGCTGAGCGCCAAGCTTGGCCGGCGTTCAAGGCGGCATCAGCGCTCTCAAACCGGTTGTCTGCGACGGGATCCGTGAGTTTATCGATGAACTTCGCCAACATGCTATCGAGCCCGGGCGCATGGCCTCGCCAGGTTACTTTCAACCCATCATGGGGTAGTTCGGGGGGGGCAGTAGCGGTCGCAAGGCGAACCAACGTCATTCCAAGTGAATACAAATCGCTGCGTGTGTCGGCCTTAGACATCATTTGTTCTGGAGCTAGATACCCCACACTTCCCACAACACTGGAACCCCCGATCTCGTTGGCTACAACTCTCTGCACGCCACCGAAGTCGACGAGGAAGTAGGCGTCATTGTTACGGATGATGTTTGCCGGCGAAACATCGCGATGGATTACGGGCGGCGAAAAGCTATGGAGATAACTCAGTATCTCCAGCGTTTGAAATGCAACATCCCAAAGGCTCTCGGAGTCCCACCTGGCGGTCTCATCAGCTAGCGATCGTCCTTCAACAAATGTCTGGACCATAACAAAACGGTGTTGCTCGGGATCCTCAAAGGCATCCAGAACTTGGGGCAAGCGGAAGTGAGAGAGCCCGCTCAGGGTTTGAGCTTCGCGATGAAACAACTCCATGGACTTCCAATCCCCAAGTGCTCTCAGATCGAGGACCTTCAAGACAACGGGTTGGTCGTTCTGGCGATCAACCCCCATGAAGGTCCTGCCCCCGCGTCCAAGGGGTTCTCCCATTGCCCATCGTTCTTTACTGTCCATCGTCATTCTTCCAAGAGCGCAAGGTTTGCCGAATCGGCGATCCACTGTTTTTCGATGGGGGTGGCGTCACGAAACACTGGGACGCTGATGCCCGAAGCCAACTCAATGGAGAGTTGCAAGGTCCGCCGCTCTGTTTGGGAATCAACTTTTAGCCCACGAAACTCGCCCTTTCGCCACACCTGCGACTCTTGTCCATCAGTGTACTCAACAAGCGTTGGTCCGATTTTCAATCTACGAACGGTTGACTTGGCAAATGCTCCGAAGAAGCTTGCGATCATGCCGAGAACTCCAATGATCACCATTAACGTCGGCACCACGACAAACTTCTCTGGCAACTCGAAGAAGGAGGTCGCGATCCCAAGAAGCATGAAACCGATAAAGAGTGGCATGCTCTGATCGTCCCCATCCGTCGGAGCATATGTGATCTCAAGTCCGTTCGTTCTTTGCAGCGACAACCTTTGTGTCGGAGGTTGAGTCAGTGTGATTGGGCTGTCCGTCGAGCGCAGCGCAAGCTGTGAGTTGGAGGACAATGACGCCTTCGCGTCACGTAGACTTGTGTACCGCTGGTTCGGGTCCGGTTGCGTCAACTGATTGATGAAGTCAACCATGGGCGCACTCAGGTTTGCGTGGTCTTGCCACTTTGTGGTCAGGCCATCGCTTTGAAGGTCTGATGGGTGCTTTTGCGTCGCCAGATGTACCAATGTCATTCCAAGGCTGTACAAATCACTCGCGGTGGTTACTCGCCCCATAACAGCTTCTGGCGCAGCATATCCGGGAGTTGCAATGACATGATCGGTGGTTTCCCCTTCCGTCAGTGCCCCTCCGAAGTCGATCAGATGAAGATTGCCTTCGGGACTTACAATTAGGTTCGAAGGCTTGATATCGCGGTGAACCACCGGCGGATCGTGTTCTTTCAAGAAGGTCAGGATGTCGATTGCTTGAATCGCCAAACTCTTGATCAGAGCTTCATTGAACAGGATTCCGCGAGACAGGGCCGCCGACAGATCTTCGCCTTCCACGTAATCTTGGATGATCACCAAAGTGTCATCGGTCTTGATGGCATCGACCAATCTAGGAATCTGCGGGTGCTTGAGCATCGATAGGAGCTGCGGCTCGCGTTCGAAACGGGCCATCTCATTCCATGATTGGGCTTGGCTGATCTGAAGTACCTTCGCCACAAAACGCTGGCCGGATTCGTCGTGAACGATGAACACATTCCCGCGTCGATCTGAATTGATCGCTGAAACTAACTCGTAGCCGTGTGACCTGAGTATCGTTGATTCACCGGACGGATGGATTTGAGAATTTGAGTCAGAGTTCACTCGGAAACACTGCGATTCAACCGGGTAACTGTCAAGTTAGGGTGTAGTCCTAGTCTGCGTCCGGGAATTGAAATCTCCTCTTGGGGTGGTAAAACCAGAAACTCGTTTCACAGTGATGGGCACTCAGCATGCGTCAGAAGTTTTTCCTATTTATCGTGTTCGCATTATTCGCGAGTTGTTCTTCGGATTCCGGCGAAGAGTCGAGCTCAACGAAGGTCAATCCACCGACAGGGAAGGCCGATTCGTTTGCGGCGACGCGGCAGTTTGAGGTCATTTTGACCAACCCGCATTGCGATGAATGCACATCCGAAGACAAGAACCACCTTTTGGAGCGCTCTCAGATCATCGCACGGGTGGTGGAGCTCATCGAAAGTGCAAAGACGTCGATCGACGTCGCGCAGTTCACCTTTAGCCGCCGCGAAATCGAGGCCGCACTTTTGGCCGCGCACGAGCGGGGTGTGAAGGTCCGCATCGCGATGGACTTCAAGCAGTCTGAGCAGAGCGATAACGTCTCGAATCGGCTCAAAGACGCAGGGCTTGCGGTTCGTTTCATCAAGGGCAAAGCGAATAGCTCGTTCAACGGCCTGCAGCACGCGAAGTTCATGATGGTGGACGGGGACATCTTGCTGACAGGCTCGAACAACTGGAGCTCGACCGGCACGTCCATCAACAACGAGAACACGATCATCCTTCGTTCCGACGCACAGGACCCGATGGTGGGTGCGTTCCAGTGCTACTTCGACGCGATGTTTGACAGCATCTTCCAGGAGTCGGCTGAGTGTTCGTCGGACGAGGTCAAATTCACGCCTGGTACGCGGGCCTTTGGCATGATGAAAGAGGACCTACGTGCCGCGAATCGTAGCGTCGACGTATTGATGCACCACCTGGTGTTTGACGACGCGGTCAAGCTCTTGGCCCAGACGGCCGAGCGGGGTGTCCGCGTTCGAGTGCTTGTAAACGCTGCCGATCGGGAGGAGATCAAGGGTTCACGATGGGACCGATTCTTCGCGGCGGGTGGCGAAGTCCGCTTTAAGAAGACCAATGCCGATGCCTTCCAGATCATGCACCACAAGCTTGCGGTGGTGGACGACAAGATCTTGATTAACGGCTCCGGCAACTGGTCAGGAAGCGCGTTCTTCAACAATTACGAATTCTACGTCCGCTACACGCAACCTGAGGTTGTCAGTCCGTTTGTCTCGGCATTTGACCGGCTCTGGGCTTGGTCATTCGACGCCGAGAGTCTGGACTCCGGCATCACGGCTGCTGAACAAGACGCGGCGCAGCGCCAGCACTACTTCGGCAACCTGCATGCGCACTTCGATCTGAAGGACGGCGAGAAGTTCATGGACGATGGTGTGCTGGAGCGTGAGGTCGATGGCGAGGCGGTCGATGTGAGCGCCGAGGCCAATGGTGACCCGATTCTACATGCGCTTGAGTACGCGCGTGACCGCGGCGGGCTCGATTTCATTGCCCTGACACCGCATGTTCAGGACGATAATCCCGCAGACTCGAATAATATCGCGAATATGAACGCTGCTGCTTACGGGCAGATGCTCAGCACCATCAACTCCATCAACGAATCATCGGCTGGAGAATTTGTTGCGTTGGAGGGCATGGAGTGGAGCACCAATTCAACCGGCAACCACCTCAATATCTTCGGCGCGACTGAGCTTGCGAAGGTAGAACGCGGTGATTTCGAGACGCTTTACGAGGGTTATCTGGTCGCACAATCCGAAACCGGCGCGCGACCATTCATCATGTTCAATCACCCTCGCACGTTCCGGAATCATGACCTCTTGCTAGGTCAGTGGGACCAGATTTTTGGCGTCAATCTGCTGGATATCGAGAACAACAGCGATCGAAACAAGAAGTTCAACGACTTTGGGTTGGACGACTATGAGCCGCTGCGTTCTGTTCGCGATTCGTGGATTGCAGGTGAAGCGATGCCTGACGAGGCGGTCGTACAAGAAACCATGCAAACTATTGTCAGGGTAACCGAACCCTACGCTCGTTTGATGGAGGTTACGGTGGCCCGTGGTTCCGAGCTGGCATCCGAAACGCCAGTGAATCCCAGCATGACGGAAGACCCTGAAACTGGGGCGATTGGTCGCTTCGCCAAGGTCCATACCGACTATGACTACTACCTTCGTAG
This sequence comes from bacterium, assembly GCA_030427705.1. GTDB lineage: Bacteria > Myxococcota_A > Bradymonadia > Bradymonadales > Bradymonadaceae > JAUIBR01. The sequence goes on from JAUIBR010000031.1 coordinate 68,788, forward strand.
CGGGTTCAAGATTGCGCCGGTCGCGAACCACGACAATCACCGCGCGAACTGGGGCACGGGCCACACGACGCGCACCGTGGCGGTTGCCGAGACGCTCAGTCGGGACGCTATTTTGGAGGCGATTGATCAACGTGCCATCTACGCATCCGAGGACGAAAACACCGCGGTTTGGTTCTATGCCGACGATAGGGTGCGGCAGGGCTCGGAAATGGTGACGATTTCTGACAGGGTTAATATTCGGTTCCGTGTCGTGGACCCGGATGTTGCTGGCGACTTTTTGGTCAATGTCTATGTCGGTACGGTCGGAGGTGACGAGGTCACTATTCAGCAGTCGTTTGATGTTGAAGCCGGGGCGTGGACGGAACAACTGATTGCCTTGCCGGGTGAAGGCGACCATTTCATCTATCTGGAGCTTCATGAGCGTTCGCAAGACCGGATGACCTGGTCGGCCCCTATCTTCGTGGAAGCTCAATAGTGCCGCAGGACGTCAAAAAGCTGTTCATCGATTTTGATGGGGTCATCCACGCCTATACTTCGCCGTGGACCAAGCCCAGTGAGATTGCCGACGGCCCGGTCGTTGATGAAGAGACGGGGCGCACGTCCATTCAATGGCTGACGGCACTGCTGCAGTCGGGAAACTTCGAAGTGCATATCTACTCGCGCCGTGGCGCTGACCCGTCGCAAGGTGGAATCGGCGCGATGCGTCAGTGGTTGGCGAAGCATGGGTTGGCCGACCGCTATCTGAAACGCATCAAATGGGCCACGGGCAAACCGGACTACTTCATGATCATCGACGATCGTGCACATGGTTTCGATGGCTCGTTCCCACAACCTCATGACATCTCCGGCTTCCGGCCCTGGAACAAGTAGGCTCCATTGACATCCCGTCAGCGGCGAGCAACAAAGAACGAGTCATGGAGTCGACCTACCGAAATGCGGCGCGGGAGCATGCTGCGAAAGAACCTCAGCGTGTGGCGATCCTGCCGCCTGAGTTAGCCAATCAGATCGCCGCGGGCGAAGTCGTTGAACGGCCAGCTAGCGTCGTAAAGGAGCTGGTCGAGAACGCGCTAGACGCTGGCGCCCGACGAATCTCGGTTGAAATCGTCGACGGCGGGCGTGAACGAATTCGCGTCGAGGATGATGGCTGCGGGATGTCTCGCGAAGACGCGCTGCGGGCGCTTGAGCGGCATGCGACCAGCAAGATTTCCAAGGTCGATGACCTGTTCACGATTGCAACCTTGGGATTTCGTGGTGAGGCGGTGCCGTCGATTGGTTCAGTCAGCCATATGGAGATTCGCACGAAGCCGCATGGTCAGCTGAGCGGAACACGGATCCAGATTGACGGCGGGATTCTGAGCGGGGTTGAAGACTTCGGCATGGCTGCGGGGACGACCATCACGGTTGATGACCTATTCTTCAACACACCGGCCCGTCTGAAGTTTTTGAAGACGCCGGGAACCGAGGCTCGTCATATCACCGAGTCGTTGATGCGTGTTGGGCTGAGCCGACCGGATGTGCGGATTCACCTGAAGAAGGACGGCAAGGTTGTCCTGGACCTGCCCGAAGTGGAGTCGCTCAAGGACCGCATCCTGGGCGTGATGGGACGAGATGTTTACAACGATCTCTACCCGACGTTTGATTATCCATCGATCAACGGGATCGTGTGTCGCGGCTATTTTTCGAAGCCTGGCCATAACCAGCGGTCCGCCAAGAATGTCTATGTGTTCGTGAATGGCCGCTACGTCAGTGACAGCACGATCCGCGCGGCGATCCGTGGTTCGTACGGGACGATGTTAGAGAAAGGACGGCATCCGTCTGTGGTCTTGTTCATGGATGTTCCGTTTTCATTGGTGGATGTGAACGTGCATCCGGCGAAAACGGAGGTCCGATTCCACGACACAAACTCCGTGTACCGCGCGGTTTATCACGCGATCGCGGACCAATTGGCGGAAGCCCCTTGGTTGGAGCGCACGGGCCGGGTGTACAAACTCAACCAGCCTGAGTCCTCAAAGGATGACGGCGATATCATTACGCCAGCGATGGCGACGTTTGAGCCGCTCGACGCGCGTCAGAACCGTTTCAGCCAGCTCAAGCCGACCGTGAATCGCAACCCCAGCGGCGTGTTGAGTCCGTTCTTTGAGACACATCGTGACCTGCAACAGGGTTTTGCTGCTGCCGGTGCGGCGCCGCTTTCCGAACCGCCCCGAATCGCGATCGGTGAGGTCGACCCGACGCTGGCGGTCAGTAGTGCAAACTACTTCTCGTCGTTGAAGGTCATCGGGCAGTTCAAGCGCATGTACATCGTGTGTGAAGACGCGACGGGCATGGTGATTATTGACCAACATGCGGCGCACGAGCGCATCAACTTTGAGCGGCTGCGCAAGCTCTTTGCGGCCGAATACAAAGAGGTTCAGCCGCTTCTTTTCCCGCAACGCTTGGAGCTGGACACGATTCGCGCGCAGACAATGCACGAGAGCTTGGACTTCTTTGGACAAGCCGGGTTTGAGATCGAGCACTTTGGCGCAAACACATTCGCGTTGAAGGCGGTCCCGGCGGTGTTGGCCAAGGTAAAACACGAGAAGATGATGGCCGACGCGCTCGATGATTTTGCGGAGCATGGTCGGTCGGATCGCGTCGAAGAGGCGATGGAATCGGTGCTCTCGCGGATGGCGTGTCACACGAGTGTTCGTGGGCCGCACCCATTGTCGACTGAAGAGTGTGAGGCGTTATTGGTTCAGATGGACGAGATCGATTTCAAGGCGAATTGTCCGCATGGTCGCCCGGTGTACTACCGGATTCCGTTGATGGAGCTCGAGTCGAGCTTCGATCGTCGTTAGGCCACCGATGAAGCCGGACATCCCATCCATCATTGTAATTGCGGGACCTACTGGAGTCGGGAAGACCGCGTTTTCGCTGGCCGCGGCCGAGGCATTGAATGCTGAGATCGTGTCCATCGACAGTGTTCAGGTTTACCGAGGTTTAGATATCGGCAGCGCCAAGGCCACCGCGGCCGAGCGCGAGCGCGTACCACATCACCTGATCGACATCTTCGACCCCGATGAAGACTGCAATGTGGCGGATTATATGGCGATGGCACACGAGGCCATCACCGAGATTCATGGTCGCGGCAGGCATGTGATCTGCACCGGCGGGACCAACCTTTACATGCGTGTATTGGTGCACGGCATCTTCGATGCGCCTGAGCCCGACCCAGCGATCCGCGCGCAACACAAGGCGTTCGCGGCCGAGCATGGCATCCCCGCGCTTCATCAACAGCTCACCGAGATCGACGCTGAGTTGGCTGAGCGCATCCATGAAAACGACCTGGTGCGAATTTCGCGCGGATTGGAGGTCCATGCCCAGACGGGACGGAAACTCAGCGAACTGCAGGATGAACATCGATTCGCAACGCCCAACTATGCGGCGCTAAAACTTGGATTCAACCGCCCCCGTGAGGAGCTCTACGAACGGATCAACCATCGCGTGGACGCGATGATGCAGGCGGGATTTCTGGACGAGTACAAGCGTCTCATCGCCACTTATGACCCCAGCCTCAAGCCATTGCAAAGCCTGGGTTATCGGCATATGGGGTTGCACGTAAACGAAGGCCAGCCGTTGGACGAGGTCATCGAATTGCTCAAGCGCGATACGCGTCGATTTGCCAAACAGCAGGTGTCGTGGCTAAGGAGTGAGGAAGGTTTGGTTTGGGCGCTTGCTCCGCTGATGCATGACGCTACAATCCCCGCCGTCGTTCTGGATGATTTGAAGAAGCATCTGGACGGCACGCTTAATGGCCCGCCCGATTGGGTCAGCAGCGATTCTGAAGTGTTGAAGGACGTTCCGTCATGACGAATCTAGTTAGTGCAAACATCGCGACTCTCAAGCCGTATCAGCCCGGCAAACCGATCGAAGAGCTTGAGCGTGAGTTAGGAATCACCGGTTCCATCAAGCTCGCCAGTAACGAAAACCCTTTGGGGCCTAGTCCCAAAGCAGTCGAAGCAGTGCGACAGGCGGTGACCGACCTTCACATCTATCCGGACGGTGCGATCTTCAAATTGCGTGAGCGATTGGCGCAGAAGCATCGATGCGACATGAGCGAGATTTTGGTGGGCAACGGCTCTAACGAAGTCATCAATATGCTCATCCGCACGTTCTGCCAGCCCGGCGACAATGTGGTCGTTTCCGACTACGCGTTTGTCGCCTACCGCATCTGCGCGACGGCATTTGGCGTCGATGTGAACTCGGTGCCGATGCACGACGGATATGTGCACGACCTGGAGGCGATGGCGGCGGCCTGCACGGACGACACCAAGATGGTGTTTGTCGCCAATCCCAACAATCCCACGGGAACCTATGTCGGCGAGAAGCCGCTGACGGCGTTTCTGAAATCTGTGCCAGAACATGTCATTGTTGTTTTGGACGAGGCCTACGTCGAATACGCGCTCGCCAAGGACTACGTAACGGGCATGGATCTTCGCGATGTGCGCGAGCGTCTGGTTATCTCTCGCACATTCAGCAAGTGCTACGGACTCGCCGGTCTTCGATGCGGCTATGCAGTCGGCCCGGCTGAACTTTTCGATTATGTGAATCGGATTCGTGAGCCGTTTAACTCGAGCTCACTTGCGCAGGTCGGCGCGATCGCGGCGTTGGATGACGAGAAGTTTGTCCTTCGCTCGGTCTCTTCCAATGAAGAGGGACGCAAGAAGATGCGCCTTGCCCTGGAAGACCTCGCGCCGCGTGGTGTGACTTGGATTCCATCCCAGACGAATTTCCTGTTAGTTGGAACGCCCGTCGAGGGCACACGAGTCTACGACGCGATGCTCAAGCAGGGCGTTATCGTTCGTCCAATGGCGGGCTACGGTCTCACGCGCCATGTCCGCATCACGATTGGAAGCGAGTCAGAAGTTGAGCGCTGCATGGATGCGTTTGTCAAAGCGCTCGATGAGGTGCACGCATGATTGTCGCAATCGACGGGCCAGCCGGTGCTGGCAAATCCACGATCGCCTTGAACGTGGCTCAGGAGCTTGGCTTCCAACTCATCGACACGGGCGCGATTTACCGAACGGTCGGATTGAAAGCGACGCAGATGGGACTCGACATCAACGATGGGCCTGCATGCGCGCAGCTTGCGGCGGACTTGGATTTTGAGTTCAAGATTGTGGATGGAAAGAACCACATCATCTGCAACGGCGAGACGTTGGGTCAGGAGATAAGGACGCCAGATATGAGCCGTGCAGCGAGCATTGTGTCGGCACATCCGGAAGTTCGACAGGCCCTCCTGAACATCCAGCGAGAGCTTGGTCGTGCACGCGACAGTGTGTTGGAAGGCCGGGACATCGGAACGGTGGTTTTCCCCGATGCGGACGTGAAGGTGTTTCTCACCGCTTCAGACACGGAACGCGCCCAACGTCGTGTTCTTCAGTTGGGCGAGCAGGGCGCTGCAGCCAACTACGAAGACATCCTGGCGGATATCCGGGAGCGTGATGCTCGGGATTCCTCTCGGTCAGCTGCCCCTTTGAAGCAGGCTGACGACGCGGTCGCGATCGATTCTACCGAATTTGGGATCGATGAAGTGGTCGCGAAAGTTGTGAGTCTAGTTCCCGGTCGGTAGCACGTAGGTCGCAACACGGCGGTCATTCGCGGTTCCGTCTCCAACTTGCCCGAGTACGTTCGAGCCCCAACAGAATACATCGCCGCGTTGGCTTCGACCGCAAGAGTGTTTGTCGCCTAGGCTAAGTTGGACGAATCCATTTCCGTTAACGACGCTGACGGGGGCCTGACGGGTATCGAGTGTGTCATCGCCAATCTGGCCACGGTCGTTCAGACCCCAACAGTAGGTCTGGTTCGTTGCAACGGCGCATACATGGTTTGCGCCGATTGCGGCGGTGGTGATACCGCCCGTTGGGAGCGCAACTTCAACAGGGTTGGCAGACTCAAATGTGACACCGTCACCCAGTCCTGCGGGTGATGAACCCCAGCATTCGAGGGTATCGGTGAACGTCTGTGCGCAAGTCAAGTTATGGCTTGCCCAGAGGTCGAAGTAGGTTCCGGGCATTTGGATGGGGGAATGGGTTGTCCCGGTCGCATTGGGCCCGAGTTGTGAGTTGTCGTTTGAGCCCCAACACCAGACCTCATCAGAATCTAGACCGCAAATGTGGCTGCTACCTGCGACCACCTTCGTCCAGGTTCGGTCCCCGTGTACGGTCACAGGATCGAGGCGATTTGTGGCAGCTGGCGAGTCTGCAAGTACTCGACCATTGTTCTCGCCCCAACACCGAAGCGAGCCAGCCTCGACGTGGGCACAGGAGAAGTTGCCGCCAAGAACAAGTGCGACAACAGGTGAACCGAAGTTTTGAGGAATGGGCACAGGCGAGTTGTTGGTCGTGCCATTCCCGAGTTGGCCTTGGTGATTGCGGCCCCAGCAATGGGCCTTCCCGTCTGCGTCGTATGCGCATGTGTGATCGTTGCCAGCCGCAATACCTTTGATAATCGCATCCTGAAAGAAGTCCATGCGTATCGGGGAGTTTGCGGGGACGTTCATTCCGGGTTGGCCTAGTTGGTCCAGACTGGTGTCACCCCAGCAAGTTACGCGCCCATCGCCCTTTGACGTACATGTGTGCGCGCGACCGGCAGCCACAGTCGTGTTTGGTGAATGGACATTGACCAGAGCTCGACCTTCTGTGCCATCGGAGGTGGCAGCCGCGATGATATCGACGTAACCGGCAGCAACGCCGAGCACGCCCCCGAACTCGTCGACGGTGGCAATGGTCTCGTTCTCTGAGCTCCAGGCAAACTCTGTTTCTGCGACCTCATTGCCCTCGATGTCGAAATAGGAAGCCTCCAATATGACGGATCTTGCGGGCTGAACGGCGGCCTCCGACGGATCCACGATCACGGTGGGTGTTGGACCATCCATATCGACCATATCAGGTACGCCCAAATCCATGCCCACATCCGGTGACATATCGGCCAAGCCGTCTGCGTCGCCCAAATCGGCGGAAACGATGGGGTTTGGATGTTGACCGCCATCGTCCCCACACCCCACAACCAACGTGAACGAAACAATGATGAGAAGAAAAATGTGCTTCATGAAGTAACTATGCGCTCAAAAGGTTGAAGCAAGAGAGGAGATCTCTTACCTTGATGGTAGAGAATTTCTTAACAATAAAAAAGAGTCGTCATGATTCGGCAAACCGCTGTCGTAGCTGCGCTGCTGTTCTTCTTGAGTCCAACCATTGCGTCGGCCTTAGTGTGCCCGACAGATTGCGCATCGACTTGTGTTGGCGGCGCGGTTGGTGACGCTGGAGTAGATTGCAAATGGGATTCGGGCGGGTGCATGGCAAGCAATTGCTCGTTGTACCAGATAGGTATTTGTCCCACAGAGGATTGTTCAGATGTATGTGGCGGAGCCCCGGGGTGCGACGAACGATGCCGTTCAAAGGCCGATTCTGATTGCCAATTCTACACCACTTGTGGCGATGAGGGTCACACACCCGATTCATGTAATGTGAGTGACGGCTGGTATCCCACGAGCGGAAACTATGCCTGCTGCAGTGGAAATGACTGGTGCCTGGATTGCGAAGATCAGGAGTATCGCGACTACGTCTGTAATTCAACGGTTTGTGAGTTCCTTATCACAAGCAGTAACACCTCCAAGAACA
>JAUIBR010000032.1 GCA_030427705.1 bacterium
TGAAGCTCGCCGCTGAACTGCGTGTTGGAGCGACCACCGAGATGGGCGAGGAGAACCTCGCGCCAGAGGGTGAGGCGTTTGCGTTTGTTCCCGCTATTGGGACGGCGAACGCTACCGGAGAACTCCAGCTGGGCTACGGATTCTCAAGCTTCTGGGTCATGGCGCGTGCCGGATTCACGTATTTCACCAACTCAGATGTAATCGACCCGGCAGTGACAGCGCGTGCCCAGTTTGGCTGGAGCAGCTCGTTTGGACTCGTCTTGGCGCTCAACACGTTCTTCTATCAGCCGATGGGCGACGTCGAATTCACGAACGTGGCGGGTGTCGGAAACACCGCGTTCTTGGGTTGGGGATTGGGCGCATCCTATTGGTTCATCGAGAACCTTGGCGTGTCCGCGAGCTTTGAAGGCGTCGCGTTCGCCAAGAGTAACGCAGCGACGCCGGCATTCACGTTCGGATTCGAGGCTCGTAACTGAGCCTGTCACAATATTGTAACGTGGCGGGCCTGAGTCTATGATGGCCCGATGAAACACCTAAAACTTTGCCTACTCGCGATTGTGCTGTTCGCGCCTGCATGCAGCACCTCGGATGAGCCTTCCGGGCTCGTTCCCATCAACGCTCCAAAACCGACAAAATCGGTGATTGATGAGGTCGACCCCCGGCCCGTCCGATCTTGAGCGCGTAGAAATCGACCTCGCCCCACACGTTGTATCTGCAAAACCCGGCGCACGAATCTATCAGGTGACGTCGGAAGACCAGCTGATTAAGGGTGATATCGCGCACGGAAAAGTCGGGGACTACATCCTTGAGAACGACACAGTGCGGTACCTTATCGAGTCCGATGACCGTGTCATGAACCCGTGTCCCCACGGTGGAACGCCACTCGATGCGTCTTACAAAGGCGGCGAAGACATCCTGGGCGAAGTCTGCATGTTCGTGAATGCCGCTCAGACCTTGGACCCCGAAAAGTACGAGATTACGGAAGCCTTCGGCCGCCCCGTGCTGGCGGTAACGGGAACGTTGGCGTTGGGTGACTATATCAACATCCTGGGTATGGCTGGCGAGTTCGTGCCCGATGTTGCGAACCTTCCGTTCAATCCCGACGAAATCCTGCCGTTAACTGTCACGGTTTATTACATTTTGGGCGCCGAAGACAAAGCGATGAAGATCGTGACGGCGTTCCGCAACGAAAGCGAAGAGCGACAAGACATCGTTGTGGCGCATCTCGTGGTATCGGGCGGTGATGGCCGCTACTACAACCCAGGTTCGTCACTTCGTGGATTTGGAACACAGGGTAGTGATTTCTTGGAAGAGAAGTGGCCGTTCATCGCCTTTACTGGCGAGGAATCGAGCTATCTGTTCATGCCTGAGCCCACACGTGAGGCACGACCACAAGCCAGCATTCCGCTGCCCTACGGTGGTGTGTACATCACCATCAGTGGGGTAGCCGCGGTCGCGACCGGCGTCACATCGATTTTGGGACCGCTGTTGGCCCCAGTGAACACTCGGCCCAATATTGAGGGCGTGCTTTCAGTGCAACCTGGCGAGACCGTTGTGTCGTCGCACTGGTTCATGGCCGGCGACGGCGCGGTGTCCACGATGTTGGATGAGGCATACGCAAAGCTGAATGTACCAACGCAGACGTTGTCTGGCGTGGTGACGGATGCGAACGGCACACCAGAGGCGGGTGTTCGGGTTTCGGCGGTTCGAGACCGAGTAAACTTGGGTCAAGCCATCAGCGCAGTCGACGGTAGTTTCGCCATGCCGCTTCCCGCTGGCAATTACGACGTCAAGGTGCGTCGGGGCGGACGGACGGGGGCGACGACCGCTTCTGTCGACACGGCAGACGTGGCCGATTTACAGGTTGTCTTGGATGCAGCGGCTACCATCGAAGTCACCGTCACGACGCCCGACGGCGCACCCACGCCTGCGCGCGTGACCGTCATTTGCGACGAGAATCCTTGCCCACAAAGTCCTGGTACGGATGAGGTCGATACGACAGCTAACCGCCTGCCATCGGGTTGGGCGGCCATTGAATGGCTAGGAATGGACGGACAGGCGACGATCGAGCTGCCACCAGGTGACTACAAGGTTGTGGTCAGTCGCGGCTTTGAATGGAGCTTGTGGCCTCGTGATGCGAATACTGCCGGTGGCCAGCCGGTGAGCCTCGCGCAAGGTGACAACGTTCAGATCGACGCCGAAATCGCGCCGGTTTTGGATACCGCGGGTGCGTTGAGCGGGGATTTTCATGTCCATGCACTCCCGTCGCCCGACAGCACGGTCCTTCAGCTAGAGCGCGCATTGAACTTCTTGGCGGAGGGCGTCGACGTCATCGTTTCGACCGACCACGACATCATCAGTGATTACAAACCCTCCATCGAAGCTTTGGGAGCAGAAACGCAGCTCGCATCGTTTATCGGCGCCGAGATTACGACGTCAGATATCGGTCATTACAACGCGTTCCCCCTGCAGCGCGACCCGACCAAGCGACGTGGCGGCAATATCGACTGGAGCCCTGACTTTGGATTGGACCCAGTCGAGCTCTTCGCGAAGATTCGAGAACAACCTGGAGACAAGGTCATCCAGGTGAATCACCCGCAATCGTTGGGTCTTATCAACATGACCGAGACCGATGTTCTCACTGGAATCTCACTAGCTGACCGTGAGCTGCACCGCCTCAAACCCAAGGATCCAGACCCAGTGACGGGCGACACGGGATTGTGGAGCGAGGAATTCACAGCGATGGAGTTAATGACCGGTTCTTCAACGGGACGGTTCTACGGAGTTGGACGTTGGTGGTTCACGATGCTTGGTCGAGGCTTCACGCCGACCGCGACGGCCGTGACAGACACCCACCGCAAATACGGTGACCTCGGTGGTTCGCCGCGATCTTACATCTTCGTTAGCGACACGACCGATGAGCCTTCGACGATCGATTCTGCCGAGTTCGTAGAGAGCGTGAACGCCGGAAAACTCGTGGGCTCACGCGGCCCGTTTGTCGAGCTGTCAGTCCAAAACGGCTCCGGAACGATGATTGGGTTGGGTGAGACACTTGCTACCGAAGGTTCACCGGTGACGGCAACCCTTCGCATCCAGACTCCGGATTGGTTCACCGTCGACCGCGTGAAGGTCTTCATGAACGTCGACGTCACAGCCGACATCGGTCCGGGGACGACAATCGAAGACGCAATCACTCCAACCATGGAAGTGCCCCTGGCCGCGATGACGTCGGTTCCAGCTGACTTTGCAGGTTACACCCGCAATGAGGTTACAGCGGATATCGAAATGACCACCAGCGAAGACGCATGGGTAGTGTTCGTGGTTGAAGGCAGCGGAAACATGAACCCGCTGACGCGCGGCCAGTCGCCGTTTGCTTACACCAATCCCATCTATCTGGATGCCGATGGTGGTGGATACGACAAGCCGCCACTCGCGGATGTAGCCGCCGCTGCACGTGATGAAGCGATGACAGGTGGAATGACTCGCCTCCGTAACCCCCATGCGGTGGAACTACCGATGACGACTGAAAAGGCAAACCACGTCTTGCACCATCTCAGCTGCTCGGCTGAGCACTAGGCGCCGGAGTTCGGGCACGAGCGACTAGGAAGATACAGATCACGATTAGGAAGCCACCAATCGCGGTCCAAATCGACGGAACTTCACCGAACAGCAGCACTCCCCAAACCGTAGCAAACACGATCTGAAGGTACGTCATCGACGTGGCGCGTCCCGCGGCTTCTAGCTGAAGTCCTTGTGTCATGCGTATCTGCGCAATCTGCGTCGATATGCCGACACCAATCAAGATTGCGATTTCGGTGAGGTCCGGGATGTAACCCGTTGAGAGAGCCCAGGGCGTGATGAATGGCAGCGACACCATCGGGAACCAGAACACGACGACGACCGGAATCTCGGTCTCGCCCAGTTTTCTCACGGTTGTGTACGCGAAGGCACTGAAGACAGCGCCGATGACCGCGATCATCACGTCGAACGAATCCAACGTCGACTCGCCGCCAAAGATAAACGACGGCTGTGCGATGATGCCGACGCCCACCAACGACACAAATGCGGCCAGAAACGCCACGCCCGCGATGCGCTCACCAAGGACCAACGCTGCTAACAGCGCGACGAAGACAGGGTTTGTGTATTGGATGACCGTGACATCAGCCAACGGCAGGTGGGTGACGGCGTAGTAAAAACAGGAAAGTCCGCCAAAACCGAACACCCCGCGCATGATCAAAAGGGATTTGCGGTTGCCCCAGGGCGAGACCTTCATTCGCCGAATCATGATGTAGCTAAGCGTGAACGCCACAATCGTCCGTGCCAAGACGATCTCTTGGAACGGAACCGTCTTGCCGGCGAGCTTCACCAGCACGCTCATGATGCTGAAGTAAAACGCGCTCTCGATCATGTATCTCAGACCGAGAGGGAAGTTCTTCATAGGTCTTGATTCAGTAGAGGATATCGAGTGCTTCTTCCGCCCACTCTTCAAGATGACCCAATTCCCACGCCAGATGCAGAATGGTGTATCGGTTGCGGATGTCTTTGGACCACGTAATTGCCGCAAGGGCGCGGTGGCCGTCGACGCCAAGCTCGCTGTAGCGCACAGGACAGTTTGCAGCGCGAAGCTCATCTTCGATCGATTGGCGGGTGCGAAGCGTCTGACGAATGGCTGCGATTACTTCATCCCATTGCGCGACGAGTTTTGTGAGGCGGGCGCGGTAAACTTCGGGGGTTGGGTATGCCAGCTCCGCGTGTTTTGCGACGGCCTTGTAGAGGATGCCGAAGCGCTCCTCGAGCACCTTGCTGTAGTCATCCCAGCTCATCAGGTTGTTCGTGAGCGCGTCGATATCGATGGTCGATGGGTCGAGGGCCTGCAATCGCTCGTAGATATGTGCAGACGTGAGCGTACCCACACCCACCTGGCAGCCGTGGAAGTCGAACGGCAGGTCGAACGAGTGTGCCGTCATGTCGATATAGTGGCTGATGAGGTGCTCGCCGCCTGAGGCGGGGCTAGAGGACCCTGCGACACTCATCGCGAGCCCGCTCAACATGAGTGAGCCCGTCAGGCCGGCAACGGCTTCTCGGTCTTGTTCAGGGAGTTTTGGCGCGACGCCGTCCAACATTTTCGAGCCGGCTTCGATAATCTCCATCGCTTCAGCGGAATGGAACGTGCCGTTGAGGATGGCGGACATCTGCCAGTCGGAGTTCGAGACGGGTTTCGACAGGAGGTCACCAAGTCCGCTTTGTACCATGCGTTGCGGGGATTCGGCCATGACGTCGAGGTCGGCGACGACGACCGTTGGAGCCACGCAAGGCACCGTGGTTTTAACACCGTCCGAGAGCACTGCCGCGATGCCGGAGGTGTACCCGTTCATCGATGGCGCTGTGCAGATGCAGGCCATGGGCTTTTCGACGTTGTACGCGGCCAGCTTCACGATGTCGTTGATGGTTCCTGAGCCAACCGCGACACCAGCTGATGCGCCGGAATCCACCAAAGCTTGTTGGTATTCGGCGATGCGCTCATCGTCGCACATTGGGTACTTTTCGCCCTCGTGCCCAACAACATCATAGCGTTCCCACTCTTGCCCGTTTTCGTCCAAGACCGCAGCGAGGCGCTCGCCTGCGACGCGCCAGGTGTTATCGTCGACCGCAACGAGCCATTTGCCGGGCGTGAGATTGGCTTTCATCGCCGGATATGCGTTTTCGATGGCGTTACGCTCGATAAGAATCGCACGCGTGTTTAACTTGTCGTGGTGGCGTTCGAGGAGATTATCGATTAGCGCGTTCATGTCTTGCATGGATGTTTCCTGAGCAAAAAGGACGACGTTGGAGGTCCTGTCGGAAATACTGGCGTTTGTGAACTCACAGCCTATCTGGATAGGGCTGATTGTTTTGGGCGTCTGTGCCCTGATCGAATATGTGTTTCCACCGTTTCCGGGGGATGCGGTTACAGTTGCGGGCGCAGTCTTGATCCCGACCGCGGGCTACCCCTGGTGGGGCGTGTTTTTGGCGGTCATGGCAGGTAGCGTCATCGGTGCCGGCACCGTTTGGGCGCTGGGCTTCTGGGTTGCGAACACCCCGGAACGAAACTCGCCATTTCACAGACTGATCTCGTGGGGAAAGGTGGCACCAACGATCGACAAGATCAAGGTCAAGTTCCGCGAACACGGCAGTGCGTATATCGCCCTAAACCGCTTCATCCCTGCATTTCGTAGCCTCATCTTCTTCTCAGCTGGTCTTGCTCAACTTCCGGGCCGTGCGGTCGTTATCTGGGCGGCGATTAGTGCCGCACTGTGGAACGCCGCGTTGTTGGCGTTGGGACTCGTGGTTGGCTTCAAGCTGGATGTGCTGACCGACTGGGTCGAGTCCTATGCCGCGGTCGTGTTGACGATTATCGGCCTCGTACTCTTAACACGTTGGTTCTTGGCGAAGCGGCGAGGCTAGGGCCTAGAGGGCTCGCGGCTAGAGGGCTCGCGGCTGGGGCGCTGGGGGCTAGCGGCTCGGCGCCTATGCCGCACGCCGATATGTCCTAAGGTCCACAGATAGGCACGGATTAGACACAGAATTTCGCAGACTGTTTTAGGACAGGGATTATGCTTCGCCGTCCTTCAACGCCATTTTGAGAATCTGTGAAATCTGTGTTGAATCTGAGTAAATCTGCGGACCTTCCGTCGCCCAAGTCGCTAGTTCCCAAGCCCCCAAGCCCCCGAGCCCTCTAGCCTATTTCCCGCGGTCCGCTATGATGTCGGGACCTTAGGATGTTCTCGAGATAGTAATGAAACGAACATTTGCCTGTCTTTTCTGGGTCGGACTCGCACTGGGATGCCACAGCAGCGCTGAGCCGGCCGGCGTTTCCATTGAGGTCGAGGGGCAGGTTGCGGACGTCGACCTGCGAAAGGTCAATGTGTATGCGGACACGTTCAAGGCTTACACGCTGACGAACGGTGTGCTTGTTCCGAACAAAATCCAACCCGAGACTGACTGCTATTACGCAGCCAATCTGGATTTCAATGGACTCAAGGGTGTGGCTGCGCTGCAGAACTGCGCCGGGGTCTGGCAGGGCACCTTGATGACCGACGACGGTCATGGCTACGAACTCACAACACGTTCGAACCGACTTGTTGCTACTCGCCTACCTGACAAGGCCGGCGCGTGTGGGACGGGCCATGGAAATCCGCAGACTCTTCCGGCGGCGACTTCAACGCGGAAACTCGCGTTAGGCGGGACGCGGTTTGTGGAAATGTTGGTCTTCCGTGACCAGGCGATGCTGTCGCGTTCAAACGAAGGTCCAGACCCCGTGACCACCGTGCATATTGCGGCGGCTCTCTATGATGGCACTCAATTTGTGGACAATGTTGTCCCGGTTATCACGGGTCAGATCGATGCCCCAGATGACCCATGGGGAACGCCCAACTTTTTTGCAAACGAGGCAGATGCAGACCAGCTCTTGGACATCTTCAATGTCTGGCTTGAGGCGAACCGAAGCCAACTTCCGGCATTTGACCAGGCAACGCTCATGACCGGCTTCGACATGACTGGAGCAACGGTCGGCTACGCAAATGTCGAGGGAGCCTGCACGACGGACACGGCGGGAGCGATTATCGAGGGCATCGGTCCCGACCCCGCGATTGGTCAGACGTTTGCCCATGAACTTGGTCATACGTTGGGCATGAACCACGACGGGTTCCTCAATGGTTGCGACCGAAACGCGTTTGTAATGACTGCGATTTACGACGAGGACGGGCCATATCCAACCGGGTTTTCGAACTGCAGCATCACGGATGCGAACCAGTTCCTGTCGCGGCCGGCGTCGTCCTGTATCAACCAACAGACGGAGCCAACCGTCGGTGATGCGTTTTGCGGTGACGGTGTCGTCGAAGGCGACGAGCAATGTGATTGCGGGCCGGACGGCTGTGATGGGAGAGACCCATGCTGCAATGCAAGCACGTGCAGATATGCCGCGGGCGCGACGTGCGCTAGTGATGATGGTTGTTGCGATCTGAATCGATGTGCCCCGTTTGCGGCGGCAGACAACGTGACCTGCCGTGACGCTTTGGATTCATGCGATATTGCCGAAGTCTGCGATGGGCGTGCGAGCTGCCCACCGAATATCGTCGTGCCGACAGGCACCGAGTGCACCGACGAAAGCGGCTGGGATGGTCGTTGCTATGTCGGGCGATGTCGAACGCGCGGAGGCGTCTGTGAAGAGATTGCACCTCTGTACTTCTTCGATGACCCGCCGTACGACCCGATGTGCGCGATTGACGTCGAATGCGGCAACATGGAGTGCCTGGCGAACGATGCCTGCGTTTTCCTGACAGATTTCTTCACGCCAGACGGGATCGAATGCGCCCCCGGCCGGCAGTGTTTGGATGGTCAGTGCGTGGACTCGGCCACCTTGCCAGCGGCAGATGGATGTGCGAACCCGCCATGCGTTTCGGCCCCGCCAGACATGGGTGTCGAGGAGCCCGACATGGGAATGCCCGATGCGGACCAACCCAATGATAGTGGTCCAACAGACAATTCGACTGACACCGGGTCGCCCGTTTCGTCTCCAAACTCCGGGGCGAGCGCGTCGTCGTGTTCGCACGTTTCGACGAGGCCAAACATGCCGCCATTTGACCTGATATTCATCGTGATGATCGGTGGGATTATCCGTTGGACCGCGCGGTCGTTTGGCTTGCCGAAAATGCGCAGATTTTGCCGACTTTTTTCCGTAAAAAAGTTGCCCTGATCCGTGGTTCACCCTATAACGGTGTCAATGGGAGCGGATTGCTCTCATGTATCGATGAAATCTTACTGATCTTTGATCTATCCCGTTCCGACAGTCCCCGAAGCATCATGCTGGGAGGTGACTGGGAGGTATCGACCTTGACCGACGATAAGCGCAATCAGAGCGTGCTGACACCCACGGTGACTGAAACCGAATTGGGTGGTCAGGATTTTGGAGCCCTAACGCCAGAAGAAGAGCGTGTCCTGCGGATGCGCCATGGTCTGACGGAAGGTCCCGAACACATGCTGTCGTTCGCCGTAGGCGCTAACGAGGAGACGATGCTCAAGCTGGCGATGATGGAGAAAAACCTCATCGAAGCGTTCGCGAAAGCCGACGCACCTCAGCTGGATTTGGACAGCGGTCACATCGAGGCGAAATCGAAAATTATCAGCGCCCTTCGCGGTGACGAATAACCGGTAATCGGTTGTGCGGTCTTTTGAGGCAGTTGTTTCGACAACTGCCTTTTGTTTTTCTTGCAGATTTGCACCCTGAAATCGCGTTTCAGCCTTGCGTGTTGCGGGGTTTGTGAACTACCAATTTTGTATTGAACTTTAGCTACATGCTCGAGGTGGGAGTTTGGCAACACATAAGGATAACCAGTGGCTCAAGAAGCGGGGAGTGAGCAGCGACGTAGTCATCGATGCGCTTGAGCAAGTGCCTCGTGAGCCGTTTGAGGCTCATGATTCGCAATTGGTTCCAGAGGACGTCGTTGGGCGCATGATTTCTGCGCTTGAGCTACGCAAGGACAGCAACGTCCTCCATGTGGGAACGGGAACGGGATACGAATCGGCAGTCCTCAGCAGCATTGCCACCAGTGTGTATTCGGTCGAGCGAGACCCCGTGATGGCCCGCGATGCGGCGCGAACCCTGGCTGACAACGGTTATAAGAACGTTCAGGTCCTCACCGGAAACACCCTCAAGCAATACGCGGCGAACGCACCGTACGATGGCATCTTGGTTTCAGCGAGCATGCTGAAGCTGCCGCAGCGTCTAGCGAAACGCCTGGCCATTGGCGGATGTCTTGTCGCTCCGATTGGACGTGGAAAGGACCAGCGTCTGGTTCGATTGCGTCGACTCGACGAGAAACGCTTCAAAGAAGAGAAGCTGGGCGATCTGACGGTGAAACCGTTGCTGGGCGATATCCTGGTTGATATGGGTGTTGTCGATCGTGACGGCGTCGAGTTAGCTGCCTTGGAAGCTGATGTGAAGGGCAAGCGGCTAGGTGAGGCTCTCTTGGAGGGCGCCTACGTCGAAGAGGCCGACATCTACAAAGCGCTGGCCAAGCAGAACAATCACGAGCTGTTCACGGCTGAGCGAATGCTCAAAGAGATGGACCGCTCGCTCGTCGGCGAGATTCCTCGGGCGTTCCTCATCCACAACCGCATGCTGCCGCTGCACAACCGCGACGGTACCCTGCACCTTGTCACCACGGATGCCAACGCAAACACGCGTGAATTGGCGACCGCTCTGGGGCTGCAGTACATCGAGATTAGTCTCATCACGCCGACTGATTTTCAGCTGGTTTGGACCGCCCTTGAGACCAAGCAATCTTCAGTGCCTAAGGAGCTTGGCGGCTCTTCCTCCATCATGTTGGAGGATGGTGGCGCGATCGACCACACCACGATCGGGTTCTTCGAGAAGACGATCATCCAGGCCATTGAAGCGCGTGCCAGCGACATCCACTTCGAACGTCACGAACAGAATGTCACCATTCGATTCCGCATCGATGGTGATTTGCGTGCACAAGACTTGGATGTGACCGCCGACCAGCTTGGCGGAATCGTGCAGTTGGTGAAGGTTTCGGGACGCATGGACCAAAGCGAATCTCGCCGGCCGCAGATGGGGCACTTCCAACGTCGTGTATCCGGACGGGTCTACGATATTCGTGCTCGGACCCAGCCTGGCATCTTCGGTGAAACAGTGATGCTACGTATCCTTCCGCAGGATACGAAGATTCTGACGATCGAAGACTTGGGAATCACGACCGACACAGGCACCGAGATTCGCAATATGCTGCAACAACGCTCGGGCTTGGTCCTGATTGTTGGGCCTGCGGGTTCTGGCAAGTCGACGACCTCATACGCCCTGGCGAATATCATCGCGCAGGATGAGACGCGCAAGGTCGTCTCGGTTGAGCACCCGCGGACCTACACGTTGAGCGGCGTTCACCAATTGAAGATCGATCCGTCGCGCGGATTTGATGTCGCGGCCGCGCTCACGACAGTCATCGGTGATGACGCGAATGCCATCGTGCTCGGCGATATCAATAATATCGACGTCGCGCATGCGGCCATCCGCGCAAGCCAAGCCGGGCATTTGGTCATCGGGACCGTGTACGGCCGTGATACGGTCGATGGCCCACGTACTCTGATAGAACTCGGCGTGGACCCCAACGCTGTTGCGACCGAGGTCCTGGGCTGCGTTTCGCAGCTACTGGTTAAACGAGTCTGTACTGAGTGTCGTGAGAGCGCAGTCCTTGAAGAGGATTTGCTACACGATGTGTACGGGGAAGACATCCCGGACGGGCTTGTCGCCTTCCACGGAAAGGGTTGCGACCACTGCATGTATCGCGGCACCCGTGGACGAATCGCTGTCACAGAATTCATGCGTGTGAACTCTCCACTGCGACAAAATATCTCGGCGGGCGGAAACGTCGCTGAACTACGCAATGCGGCCCTCACAAGTGGGCTGACGACATTGCTGGACACCGGCTCACGATTTGTGCAAGCAGGTGTCATTCCTCAAGAAGAATTACAATGGATCCCTACCTGGTAACGTCGATGAATTATCGAAACGTCTTGGCGCTTGGAATTGGCGCGTCTCTGCTCTTGACCGGAGTCCTGTCCTGCGGTGCTCCAAACTACTGCAAGGAAGGTAGTTTCCCGGAATTCAAAGAAGATGAGTGGGAGCCTTACTGCGAGCGATACACGAACTATCTCGAAGACCCGGGTCAGTACACGGTTGAAGAGGTTACGGAATTCTTCGCGAATCACCCGAAGAAGATTAAGGAGCTTCGCGAGCAGACCATGAGCTACGAGAAGGGCGTTGAGGCATGCTTCCAATCCAACCGCGAGCAGTTGGACTACCGCAACCTCAATAAGTGCTTGGAGTACGATGACGAGCAGCAGCAGCTGATCGTCAACTCGTGGACCGCTCGGATCGAGCCCTGGCTCGAGAATCACCAGCTGCGAATCAACGAAACCCGGCCCAAACTTGGCGATGCAAAGCGCACTGCGGACCGGTTGATGTTGAAGACGAACGACGCGCTTGAGTTTAGCCGCGAGATGGACCCATCACTCTACGAGAAATGGGTCGCGACGCTCGATGAGCTCGACGAGCGGATCGAGAAGGGCAAGCGCATGGGACGTGAGTGGGACGACCTCGTCGATCTCGCGTCTGAGTCGGATGTGCTCACGGCCGCCATGGCGGATCAGATTGCGCCTGAGATTGCGGACCTCAACAAGAAGATCGAAGACCAGCGTGCAACACATGATGACCTGACGTTGATGCGTCGTTATCTGACGTTTGCGGTCTACGCGTCTGGAAAACCCTGCCCTCAAGGCATCAAGTCTTCGAAAGAGCAGCGCATTGCGGACAAAGGTCTGAAGAAAGAGTTGAACCAAACGAAAGGCACCAAGCCTCGAATCTCGTCGTCGATTCTGAAAGATCAGCGCGAAGACCAAGACTACGAGTCGTTTACTGGCTTCATTTGTGGGCAGCGAGGCCGCGGGAATCAGTTCTCGGGTCAGCCAGTGCTGTGTGGCATCCATCGTTTCAAGATGGAGCGGTCCAAGCCCACGTCTGAAAAGCGCAAGTGGACGAACTGGCGAGTGGTCAGCTTCGAAGAATCTGGGCCGGATACCGGCGTGGATTGTCGCCTGAATAAGAAGTGAGCTAGCGGCGGCGGCGCCGCGCCCATCCAAACAACGCTAGGACGAGCAAGCTGAGCGCTCCTCCGGAGTTTCCTCCGGTTGAGGAGCAGCCACCTGCCTCGCCGCGGGATTCTGAAATCAAGTCGGGGAACGCCTGTTGATTCGGGTTGCCCATTGGGTCAACGCTTGGGCCACCCACGTTGTTGAAATCCGTGTTGTTGATCCCAGGTGTGTTGTTGACGTTGTTGTCAGGCGCATCGAGGCATGCGCCGTTGTTGCAGCCGTTGACGCAAGAGACCGACGATGCGACTTCGCCGCCCTGACACTCGGCCAGCAAGACGTTGTCCAAGCAGTGAGGGCCATCGGCTAGATCAGCGCAGTTGTCTTCGCTTGGTTCCACACCGCCTGTGCAGGCACCATCGACGCAGTCGCCAGCGCAAACTTCTGAGCCAGCTCCAAACTCGTCCGTGCACGTGACCTTTGTGGCTGCGTCAAAGCAGTAATCGCCGTCTGCACGATTGCCACAGAATCGGTCGTAGTCCGTGAGCTCGTATGGTGCAGGGCCACCACATTGGCCGTCACCGGACAGGAGTTGGATATCCGCCCCGTAGTAGTAGTCGAGCATGTCCTGGTACTTCCAACCCAGTCCGTCTAAACAGCTCTCGCCGTTCTGCGATGCGGCACCGCGGTTGTGTGGGTTGCGGTTGCAGTCGTCAGGGGTCCAACCCAACGTCGTCATGTCGATATCACAGTTGGCCTTGCCCCAATTGTACGTCACGAAGCGTTCGGTATTCAGACCGCCGGAACCGCCAGCGCCATTACATGATGCGATGGGGTCGTTTGGGTCGGGGTTCGCAGGAATCTGGCCAGCGACGTAGAAGGGGGCAACGATATAGCCATTGTATTCGAGGTACTGTCCCTTTGTTTCGGCAACGGCTTGTTTGTGTTTGTCGAGCGGTCCGTTGGGAAGGCGTCCAGTGCAGCTATAAACCTGGTCACCTTGGCTATCGGAAAGGACGGTTTTCCCTTCAACCATCAGCTTGTAATAGACGAAACCGCGGGCCTGAACGGCCTGTGCTTTGAGTGCTTCGTATGGGGCGTTACCGTTTTCGCACGCGACGACACCTGGAAGGTATTCGGTCTCGATATCCAGCATTCCTGCGCCTTCAACCATGACGGAGCATGGTGGCGTCAGTGCTTGTTGCCGGACACGAAATCCCGGCATCGCTTCGTATTCCGCAGGGATATCGTCTGCTTCGCCGCAGCCAATCGCGAACACTCCAATCAATCCAATCAATACACGCTTCATTACAAACCTCTCGCCGATGATAGTGAGTATCGCACCGATGCGGTCGAGTTCAAGGGAATCGGTGGTGGAGTCAGACGGTGTCAGATCGCTTGTTGCCAGAAGATTACGTGCTTGGGTACTTTATCGCTGCACTTCAATGAGAAGAACTATGTGGTCAAAGCTGAGTTTGTTTTTTGCGATCGTATTGCTTGCCGGTTGCACGACGCCACTGACGCAGGCGCAACTTGTTGGCGCTTGGGAAGGGAAGCTTCAAGAGAGCCCGGCTTCCTTGACGCTCGCCGAAGACGGCGGCGCGGAGTTTGTCATCGAAAGCGGTGAGAACGCCGGCTATCGGACAGGGAATTGGCGCCGCGATTCGAATCAAGTTGTGGTGAACATCCTGAAGGCGGGACAGCGTTCCGTGAACGAGCGCGTGTCGTTCTACATGGAACAGGGTGACCTGGTCGCGCGGGGTTGGACGTTACGCGGCAAGTATCAGTCGTTTGGCAAGAAGCCTCTTCGATTGTCCAAAGTTCAGAATCCGGCATTAGAACAGGCGATCGAGACCGAAGACGTCATCGATGAACCAGTGTCGACCGAACCACCTTCCTTGACGGTGGTGCGCAAAGTCGCGTCGGCCAAACCAGATGTACATGTCGAAGAAGCGCTGCAGGCGGCGCTCGGCGAAGGTGCGAAGGATGCAAAGTATCTTTCGGCTGAGGTCGACCTCGATAACGATGGTGTCGCGGATGCGATGGCCACCGTTCATCCGTGTCCACAGGCTGGTTGCACGCTCTACCTTTTCGAAGGTTCTGCGGATGGAAAACTGAAGCCAATCGGTACGGTGGCCGGCGTTCCTATGCCGATTTCGTTGGATGCCGACGCCAACACCTGGCACACGATTTACGCGACGACTCGAAAGGACGACCAACCCTACGTTCAGCAATTGTCTTGGGATGGAGCGTATCCAAGTTCGCTCTCCGAGGCCGATCCGGCGCACGGTCCCATCAAGGTGGAGACCTACTTCATTGAGGCTGCGTTGGGTGAAGAGTGGGGCAACCCGGTCGTTCGCCCAAAGGCCGAACCGGCGGCAAACTAGTAGGGACCTACCGAGCGCTCTCGACCTGGCAGAATCTCCAGGCAGGTCGTCCACCAGCCGGTGAGCACGGTCTCGACGAACTCTTCTGGAAGACCTTCATCGCGCATCTCGGCAGCTAGCGCCTCGAAATCATATTCTAGTTTCTGCGGGAGAATCTCGATGGTGTCGTCGCCGACACGAACGACGACGTAGTCGACTGTAGTCTGTCCATCGTTTGGCGGGCGTCCAATGACACCGACGTTTACCACCTGTCGTCCATCTTCAAGTGTGCGCACCCAGGGAATCCCGGTATGCGTCACGAATAGAAGGTCGGCCTCGCTTTCATCGAGCAAGTACTTCAGGAAGCCATCGGGGCACATCGATTCCCACAGGAACTCATTGGTTCGTCGGGGCGATCCGTGGGACATCAACACGCGTTTTCCGGCCCACGTATGCCTGAATTCGGTCGGCAGCTCGCGAAGCCAATCCTTGTTGGGCTCGGACGTGTTTTCGAACGTGTAGTCATACGAGATCTGCGCAAAGTGATTGTCGCGAGGGTCGGTGTAGCCGCACGCGCAGTCTTCAAGCCGGTTTCCGATGCTGTGGTCGTAGTTTCCTTGCATCACGTGGAGATTTGCCGTGTCGCGAAGGTGGGGGAAGACCTTATCCGGTGAAGGCCCAAACCCTCCAATATCGCCCAGACAGTAGATTTCTTCGGCGCCGTGTTCTGTTGCGGCGTCCAACAAGGCAGCGAGGCTGATGTGGTTGTTGTAGACGCCGCCAAACACGACGTAGGTCGTCACGTTCGACATGTCACGCCCTCGACATGACAGGTGTAGCAGGCAGGATGGTCCAGCTTGATTGGCGTCATCCCGTCGGCCAATGAGTCACCCATCCGAGCTTCTTCAACTTCGATGAGAATCGGACAGGGGTAGACGCCTTTAGCCGTGACCATTCGGCAACTCGAGCATTGCAGGTCGTCTTCTTCGCCCTCAATCAGGTCGCCTTCGACCAGCCGTTCGTAGTTTTGGTAGCCGGAATCGCGTCGTTCTTCGCGCCCGATTTTAAACGGCGACAGGAACTTGAGGCGTGGCTGTGTGATGCCACGGTCCTTCAGCAGTTCGATGAACTTCGAGCGCCCTTCAGCCGCGCCAAGTTCCGCATGGCAGGTCGTCACGGTGATGACCGGATTGAGCCCGTTCGCCCAGAGTTTGTCGATGCCCTGCAGGATTTGCTCGAACGTGTGGCGGCCACGAATCGCGTCGTTTTCTTCAGCGGTTGTGCCGTCTAGCGATACCCGCATATCGAAGGTGTATCGGCTGTTTCGGAACGTCTCGCCCAGCCAGGCGGCCATGGCGTCATCGATCAAAATGCCGTTCGTCAGGATCGACAGTGGGGCAATCTCAAGCGTCTTCGTGATAAGGTCCTTAATATCCGGGTGCATGAACGGCTCACCACCCGTGAAGTACACCTCTTTGACTCCATATCTAGCGCCATCTTCCAACGCCTGGAACACCTGTTCCTTGCTCATAAACGGGTGGCTCTCATTCTTTGGGCCGCACGAAATGAAGCAATGTAGGCATGCCAGATTGCAGAGCGTTCCGGTAACCTGCAGCCACAACGTATCGAGGTGCTGGAATGCGAGCTCGGGAGCCGGCAGGTGCTTGCGCTCTTCCGCTTTCGCGATGAGCCTATCTAGATTGATGAGGTCGGTTGCCATTACTGCGTCGTGGGCCGTCGGAAACAGGGACTATATCGTAGATGAACCGACGGTCACAGGGTTTCAACCGAATCAGTGGAGCATCGACCCACCGACATCACACCGCCTCTTGCTTCCGCCTGACGCCTGCTACGGTTCCGACGCCTAACGGCGTGGAACCTCCACTTGAGCTGTGTCGAACTACTCAATGATTCAGGGTGGTCATTGGATCATGACAAAACAATCTCGGTGGGGCCTCACGGATCTCGGTTCCTCTCGGTGGCCAAAACACAATCCGCAACCACCATCGTCCGAACGGGCGCGAAGGCGCCCACCTAATGGAGCATCGAGATTCGTGGGTTCTTTTCCGGCAACTCACCGAAACGCCGCAGCTTCTTTGGTACCGTGAGGTCGAGCTCTGGGAGCTTGCCGCCATAGAGGTAGGTGTACGCTGTGTAGGTCGTGAAGACTTTACGCACATAACCACGTGCTTCTTGGTACGTGATCGACTCAACGAATGCATCCAGGTCGCGGTCGCCGTAGCGACGATGCCAGGACTCGAGCGCGCCCGCGCCAGCGTTGTAACCAGCGAGTGCGAGCGGAACGCTGTTGTGGGTGTGAGCAGTATGGATGCGGATATACATCGAGCCGATCTCGACGTTGATTTCCGGTTTCTTAAGCGCGCTGCGGCTGTAGCGCTTGCCGCCAAGGAACATCTTCGACGTCCAGTTCGCCGACCGCGGCATCATCTGCATCAAGCCATACGCGCCCGCCCAGCTTTTTACCGTCGGGCGGAAGCCACTTTCCTGGCGCATGATCGACTGCACCAGGAACGGCGATACGCCGGCTTTCTCGCCGTACGTCTTCGAGAGGTTCATGTAGTTCAGCGGGAACGCGGTGCCCCAATCACGAAGGGATTCTGCGTTTGGTCCGGCCTCCGCAATATGCTTCTTCATCAACCAATGTGCGTTCGCGGCATCGCCTTGGGCGAGGTATACAGCGCCAAGCATGCGGTGCGCGCCTTCGGGCACGGGATGGATGGCGATCTGGTCGCGAAGTTCGCTGAGGGCGTCCTTAAGCAGTCCGATTCGCACGTATTCGGCGGCGACTTGGAGCCGGTCGCTCTCCGGAACGTTGAGCAATTCGAGGTTCTCAAGGTCGTCTTTGCGCAGCTTGCCGGTGGGCAAGTCCAAGCGTGGGCTCCAACCTTGTTGACGCATGCGCGCGACGGCGAGCTGCCCATACCAGGTGAGGCGGCCATTATTGATCGTGTCTTGGAATGCCGCTTTGGCGACATCCTTTCGGCCTGCGCCAAGATGGTTCATCGCGGTCCAGTAGCGAGCTTTGAGGCCCATTGTGAGCTCGCTCTCGTCCTTGAGGTCCGCGTGGTCCTTCAGGATTGCTGCGAGCCGCTCATTACTCTTGTCGTAGTTGCCGTTCAGATAGTGCGAGAATGCGCTGCGCCACAATGCGTCAGCCATGAATTCACTGTCTTTGTGATTCTCGATGACCTTGTCGAAATTTTCCTGGGCAAGCTTGTGCTTGTTCTGGAACTGAAGCAGGCGCCCCGCCTCATACAGGGCATCATCGCAAAGGTGATGTTCTGGGTATTCCTTGCACAGCCGACCGTAGAGTTCGATTGCCGTTGAGTCTTTATTGGTGCGGCGAAGCGAGCGTGCCCATCCGAAGTAGAGGCGTGGTCGAACCTCGCTGTCGCGGACCATCTTCTCGGCCTCGGCGAACAACTTGTTGGCTTTGTCGCGCTTCTTCTCACGCTCTGCTTGCAGGGCCATTCGGTAGCGAGCCCAACCGCGAATCTCGCGACCTTTCACGCGTCGAATTTTGGCATTCTCAATCGAGACTTTCTTGGCCTGACGATATTTGCCGCGTGACACCAGATGACGCATGCGGTCGATCCGCTCGCCGTAGGTCAGGAACTTCTTTTTGTGGCGCCGTTCCAGGCGTTCGATGCGGTCCTCAATGGCGCTGTTCACCTTCCAACCGCGAGTTTTGCGGTAGATCGCCAGGTAGGCCTCGCCAGCTTCGTCGATGCGCTTGGCCGCCTCCAAGATCTCGGCTTGAGTCATGCGAATGCGGTACTTGTCCCAATTGCTGGTCATCTGCTCGTGCAGTGAGTCGAGGTCTTTTAGTGCGCCGTCGACGTTGACCCGTGCCTTACGCTTGGCCTTGTTGAGCTTCTGCGAAAGGTACATGCCTTCGGTACGCCCCATGTCGTCCAGACCTTTTGCCCCAAGGCGCAGCTTGGCGAGGTAGGCGACAACGTCTTTGCCTTCGGCGAGCGTCTTCAGGGTCGCCTTGCCTTCTGCGGTTTGACCGCCGCAAAGCTGCATTCGTGCAATCGCGTACTTCACGCCAGGTTCTTTGGAATCTTTGGCAACCTTCTCGGCCAGTTTCAGTGCGTCTTTGCACTTGTTCTCTTCAAGCAAAGTGATGGCCTGTTTCCACTCTGGAGCGTCGACGTATGGCGCGAGTTCAAACATGCCCTCGCCGGGAGCGGCGAGTCGGGCGCGTCGTGCGGCCTTGAATGTAGCCCAAAGGTCTTCAACCTCGGCAGCAGCGGAGTCCAATGCGTCCCATTCGCGCACGTCGTCGACGAGCGCCATGACTTTCAGTCGGTGTTGTTCAAGCTGCGGGGAGACCTTCACGTCGTTGGGTCTGTCGAGGTCAGCCTCGAGTTTTGCCATCTCCTCGTCGGTCGGTTGTTCTTCTGCAGTCGAAGGTTTCTCGGATTCAGGCGTGCTGCCTTCTTCAGACGCTCGAAGCATCGCAACCGTGCCATCGGCTTGTTCCGTGCGGTATTGCGCGATTTCAGACGCGAGCGAGATACCCGCTCGGGCGTGAAACGCAGCGTCGAGCAGGTCGCTCGAAGGCGCAGCTTCAGCGGTGCTGACCGATTCCTCGATCTGCTTTGGCGGAGCGGTCTGGGCCAGTGCCACGGCGGGCAAAAGCACCATCAGAATGGCTACAAATAACGTTCTCATCGTGAGAAGCCTGGGCAGGTCAACTTCATGGCCGCGTTCCCGTCCTTGGTACGCGCGCGCGAGAGCACTATACACGGCGAAGGGGCAATGGTGAAGTTTTCGGAGTAGGTGATCAACTTTGGCAAATCCGCATGAAAATTGGCCGGTTGAATAAACCACACAAACCACCGTCTGTATTTCTGAACTCATTCGGCCTGGTTTCCCATGACATACCTCAAAACCGCATTATTGCTCTTCCTGCTCATGTTCAGCGTTGCTTGCGCGACCGGTAATCCAAACGGCCGCGAGATCTCACGTGTGCACCCCGCTGCGTCTCCAGCGCCGCAGGGAAAAGATGTGACTCGAAAAATCCCCAAGAACTTCCTGCCTGTCGTGACGCCGCGACTCAATCCCAAGCGCCGATTCTAGTAAGTCCACAGCCCACTTTACGCAGGGGCGCTGAATCCGTAGACTCCCGCCAACTTCGTTCGTGGGCGAAATCGTGCTCTACAGCAGTCTGGCAGAAGCCGCTAAAAACCTGACGAATCCCGTGGTCGCGATCGGCAATTTCGATGGCGTGCACCGTGGGCATAAAGCGTTGATTGCCAAGGTCACGGAAATGGCCGGCGAGCTTTCCGCCTCGCCCGCTGTCCTGACCTTTGAGCCGCACCCAGTGCGGTACTTCCGCCCGGATGTGCCGCCGTTTCGCCTCACAACCAATGAGCAGCGGGCGAATCTTCTGGAGCGCTATGGCATTGAGGGTTGCGCTGCGATTCCATTCAACGCGGATCTTGCGAGCCTGACTCCCGAAGAGTTTGTCGACGACATCTTGCACAACGGGTTGAACGCGTCAGGCGTGGTCGTCGGCGAGGGTTTTGTCTTTGGCAAGGCACGCGCCGGAGACACGGACACGCTCACTCGCCTGTGTGACGAGCGCGGAATCAAGACCGCCATCGTCACGCCGGTTCGAAGCGGCGAGATTATCAGCAGCACGAAAATCCGCGACGCCGTTCGCGAGGCGGATTTTGATACGGCAACGCACCTGATGGGTCACCCATTCGCTCTAATTGGCAACGTTGTTCATGGTGCGGCCCGTGGGCGAGACCTGGGCTTCCCAACCGCGAACGTCGATGTTGAAAATGAACTGCTGCCGCCGAATGGAATCTACGCTACCTGGTTCGTGGACCCGGAGTTGGGAAGGTTCCCTTCGGCCACCTATATCGGGACAAAACCGACGTTTGACGGCGAGTCTCGTTCGGTCGAGGCGTATATTTTGGATGTAGACAGCATCGACCTCTACGAGCGCCACGTGTCGCTGGAGTTCGTTGGCCACGTGCGCGGCGACGCGAAGTTCGAATCGGCAGAAGCGCTGGTTGAGCAAATGCAAAAAGACGTAGCCAAAGCGCGTGAGTTGTTAGGGGCGTAAACGCAAAAAGGCCGCCCGGTAAAATCCGCGCGGCCCTCTTGCGTTCGGTGGTGGCTGTTTATTCAGCCATCGCCCCAGTCAGTCCAAGATACTCTTGGCCTTCATAGGGCTTGTAATAATTGTCCCAAATCTCTTCGACGACCTTGTCGACGAATGCTTTCAACGTAGAGACCGGGATGTCCTCGAGCTTGGATTCGACATGGCCGTACGTATTGATTGGCCATGACTTAACGTCGAGGTCGTCCTCTTCTTTCACGAATTCGTTGATCGATTCGTGCATGTCTTCGGGCGCATCCTTGTTCGGGTGCGGAGATGCGTACAACTTCACGACTCCCTTGGTGTTGATATCCATCACCGCGTAGCCGATTGAACCGTATCGGATGTTGAGACCGCCGGCGCGTCCACCGCCTACGTTCGTCTCGCATCCCAGTTTGTGTGCGTGGATGACGACCTGCTCAAGCGCTTCTCGTCGCTCAACTCCACCACGTTTTTCTGCGCGTCGTACTACATCTAGCCTATCCAAGAATCCTCCGGACCTGGGGTATTGTGAGAGGGGAGCGCGCATTTACGTTTGCGTGCTCAACCCAAAGTGACGAAAGTTTACCAGAGAAGACCAATGATATCAAATGGCCAAGGTTTGGTCTCCTAATGGAAACAATCGAGTCCACGAAACCGGTGAGGCGCAGCCGAACCAAATCGGTGAGCGCCAGCGAACCACCTCGGTGAGGCACAGCCGAACCAAATCGGTGAGGCACAGCCGAACCCCTTGACCTTGACTCTGCAAAATGGCAGCTATATTCGCCCGCATTTGCGGATGAATTCAGTGTGATCAACACAAGAGGAACTCGATGATTGAAGTAAGGGGACTCACCCGATACTACGGTGACTTTCCTGCGGTCCGCGATGTTTCGTTTAACATTGGTGAGAACGTCATCGTCGGATTTCTAGGCCTCAACGGCGCAGGAAAATCCACAGTCTTGAAGGTGTTGGGCGGACTGCTTATGCCCAGCGCTGGCACAGTGAAATTCCAGGGGATCGATGCGCTCGACGCGCCCGATTCGCTTCGGAAGAAGATTGGATATCTCCCTGAAGATCCACCTCTCTATAAAGAGATGCGTGTTCAGGAGTTTCTGACCTGGTGCGGTGAAATCAAAGGAATGGACTCGGCGAGCGTGTCGAAACGCCTGCCAAAGGTCATTGAGCTTTGTGACCTCAAGTCGGTTCAGGACCGCATCATTGGTGAACTTTCGCACGGCTTCAAAAAGCGTGTGGGTATTGCGCAGGCGATTATTCACCAACCTGACCTTGTCATTTTGGACGAGCCAATTTCCGGTCTGGACCCGGTCCAGATTGTCGAGATGCGCAAAGTCCTCAAGTCTCTGAAGTCCGAATGCACCGTGCTGATCAGCAGCCATATTCTGAGCGAAATCTCTCAGACCTGTGACCGCATCTTGGTCCTTCACGGTGGGCAAATCGTCGCTGAAGGAAGCGAGAAAGAGTTGAGTGACAAACTCAGCCGCGCTCCACGTGTCGAGCTCGTTCTACGCGGCGACCAAGATGCTGCGCAAAAGGTTGCGGATGCCTTCGAATCTGTGACCAGCGTCAAGTTCACCGCGCTTCA
The DNA here is from genome assembly GCA_030427705.1 of bacterium. Lineage (GTDB taxonomy): Bacteria > Myxococcota_A > Bradymonadia > Bradymonadales > Bradymonadaceae > JAUIBR01. Next base: position 22,739 of record JAUIBR010000032.1, read on the forward strand.
GGGCGACCTGTTCCGCGCGGTTGTGAACCTCGAATCAGACGACCGCGAGGAGCTTGTCGCTCAGTTGATTGGTGCCGGATTGGGATTGCGAGCGATGTCGGAAGACCAGAGCGGAGAGCTTGAGGACGTGTTCCTTGGGCTCACAAATGCTCCCGACGGAACTGCCGGCCGCCTCGAAGCCAAACCAGCCAAGGAATCCGAGGCTGTAGAAGACGAAGCTTCGGAACCCACCGACGACGCAGATACCGCAGAATCAGACGAGGAGGATGAATCATGAGAGGCATGCTTCTGGTCACCAAACGCGAGTTGGGGAGTTACTTCAACTCGATCTGGGGATACATCGTCGCCGCGGTCATCCTGATGATCGACGGCCTATTCTTCAACGCATTCTCGATGACGGAAGAGGCGCGATACTCGTTCGAGGTCCTTCGCGATTTCTTCTACTTCAGTTTCGGAACGACGACGATCGCGGCCATTTTGCTGACGATGCGTCTGGTCGCTGAAGAGAAACAGACGAACACCATCGTGCTTTTGGACGCGTCACCGCTGGCCGACTGGCAAATTATCGGTGGCAAGTACCTGTCCGCGTTCACCTTCTTGGCCATCCTCATCCTTGCCACGTTTTATATGCCACTTTTGGTCATGGTTAACGGCAAGGTGTCGATGGGGCATATCTTCGCGGGCTACCTCGGACTGATGCTTGTCGGATCGTCGACGACCGCGATTGGAACGTTTGCTTCGACGCTTTCCCGCTCGCAGCTTGTATCTGCGGTGATTGGCGGGGTTATCACGGTCTTCCTGCTTATCTCGTGGCTCTTGGCCAAAGTGGCCGAGCCACCGCTCGACGATGTGCTGTCGTACATGAGTCTGTTTGATAAACACTTCCGGACGACGTTCATGGAAGGCCGAATCAATACAAAAGACGTTGTTTTCTACCTGTCGGTGTCCTTCGCATTCTTGACGATGGCCACACGGTTCTTCGCAGCACGGAGGTGGAAATGAGTCCGATGGTCCTACTATATCTAGTCGGAATGGCCGCAATTTTCGCTGCCGAGCGACTGTTTGATTCGTACGAAACCGTCCGGATGGTCTTGGACCTAGGTGGTGTGGTTGCGATTGGCGTCAGCCTGTTCATGCGTGTGCAAGCGCGCAATGCCCATGACAACGAAGGGATTCGCGAGGCGCATCGCCGGGCGATGCTATTCCAGATTGTTGCGATTGGCGCACTCGTCACCTACGCCATGTCCACCCGCGGGTTCGTTGAGCTCGCCGGGTTCGACGGCGAAATGGCAACACGTTGGAAGGGGGTATGGGGTGCAGTTTGGCCGGCAATGTGGCTGATCGGAACGCTGCCGATGCTGGCGCTCGACCGGGCGGTTGATTCAAGTCCTATCTTGATGCCGACCCGTCGTGTTCAACAGGCGATGAACAACGGATTGATTGCCGCGCTTGGCGTTTGCCTGGTCTTTCCGGTGAACTTCATCGCGTCGCGCCACACGCACGAATGGGATTTCTCGTACTTCCAGACAGCGAAGCCCGGTTCCGCGACTGCAAATGCAGCAGCTGCGCTGACGGAGCCCGTGACGGTGCGGATTTTCCAACCCACGTCATCTGAAGTGCTCCCAAAGATCGAGAACTACTTCAAAAAGCTCAACAGCCCGAACCTGACGGTTGAAGTGGTCGACCAGGCCGCCGAGCCAAAACTAGCGCGGTATCTGAAGGTCTCGAACAACGGTTACATCGCGTTTACGCAGGGCGAAGTTGACCCGAATGAAACCGACTCCAGCAAGCGACCGGCCACGCATCTAGTTAACGTCGGCACAGAGATGCGGCGTGCCCGAAAGAAGCTCAAGACGCTCGATGGCGAGGTCGGAAAGGCGCTGATAGCGTTGGCGCGCGGTCAATTGACGGCCTATGTGACGACCGGACACGGCGAGCTTACGTGGGATAAAGGCGTGATGGCGCCACGGTCTGCACAGGGTGTGAAGCAGCTACTTGAGCTGTGGAACTTCAAGATCAAAAAGCTAAGCCTGACGGATGGACTGGGGGATGCGATTCCCGATGATGCGGATGTCGTGCTGATCCTTGGACCCACGCGACCCTTCATTGAAGCTGAAATCAGCGCGCTTGAGCGCTACTTGGACGGCGGTGGAGCCTTGTTGGTCGCAGCCGAGCCGAAGATTGGTCAGTCGGCGTTGCGCTCCGATGGGTTGGACCCGCTGCTGAAGAAGCTCGGCGTCGAACGTGAAGACGGGGTTTTGGCGTCGACTCAGCAGGTTGTTGCCATCAGCCGTAACCAGACGGACCGCCTAAACATCACAACGAGCTCGTTCTCTACGCACCCGTCGACCGTTGTCTTGGCCGATGCGAACGCGCGTGTGTTCGCTAGTACCGCCGGTGCGCTCAAGGCCGTAACCAACAGTGACGCCAAGGTTGTCAGCACCGTTCGGACGTCTGCGACAACATGGTCGGATCTGGACGGCAATCTGGAGTTCGACAAAGGCGTTGAGGTCAAGAAGGCGCAACCATTTGCGATGGCAGCCTCGGGCGGCAAAGGCGACGATGCCTGGCGAGCGATCGTGACTGGCGACAGCACGATGTTCTCGGACCTCGCCATTGTCGTTGGCGGAAATCAGCAGCTGTTGAATGACGGCATGAACTGGCTGACGCGAAACGAGACGCTTTCGGGCACGACGGAAAACGAAGAAGACATCCAAATCCAACATACGAAGGAAGGGCAAGCGGGTTGGTTCTACGCCACAGTACTGGGCTTCCCCGCCATCATCTTTGTGTTTGGACTTGTGCGCACTCGCCGCCGCAAGGGAGGTGAAGCATGAATCGCTCCGTAATTATCTTGGCCGTGCTCTTGGCCGCCGCAATGTTGGGCTCGTACTTCAGCTGGACCTACGAGGATGCAGGCAAGGAAGAGAAGGGCGTGGTCCTCTTGGACATCGAGCCGGAAGACCTCCAATCTCTGAAGTACGAAGAGGAAGACTTCAAGATCGAAATAGTGTCAAAAAGTGACAAACTTGGCGACTACTACTGGGCCGAGGCCGAACGAAAAATCAAGCCTCCAAAGAAGCCAAATGGCGAGGACGCTGGCGAAGCGACCACAAAGAAGTTCGCGTTCAAAGCCAGCCAGGCCGCGGAAGATACGTTTGAAGATTTCGCACCGTTTCATGCGGCTCGACAACTTGAGAATGTCAGTGATGACAATCTGAAGGAGTTCGGTCTGGACAATCCTCAAGGCACACTGACGCTCGGCCTGAAGGCTGGCCCACGCGCATTCGACGTGGGCAAAGAGGGCTACGGACATCGTCAGTACTATCTGCGCGACCAGGAAACGAAGGCCATCTACCTGTTCAATGGGCAGCCGATTCGCAGCCTGCGTCGTGGTGACAACCGCCTGCCTGAACGTCGACTGGTGGAAGCCGAGATGCGCGATGTCGTGTCCTTCACTGCAAAGAGCGGCGAGGTCAATGCGACGTTTGAGCAGAAGAACGCTTCAGACCGGGCGAAGGCCTATTGGGTCGAGCCAGGCCAGACCGAAAAGAACGTCAGTGCCAAGACCTGGATCGAGAAACTGATGCGTACCCGCGCGACGGAGTACGCCGGGGATGACGTGAAACAGGATTTGCTAGAAGTGGCAGCGACTATCGAGGTGAAGACCGAGAAGGATGCGACGACGATCGAGTTGCTGCGAGGGCAGAAGCCCGACGGTCAGGAAGCTTGGTACGGTCGCAGCGCGTTTACGCGCGGTCTGGTCGCGCTGCCGCCGGCAATCATGGGTGCGTTGGTGCCCGATGTCGTGACCCTGGTGGGGCTTGAACCACCGCCACGAGAGCCAGCAAAGCCACCCGCTTCGGCACCGGCTTCCGCGCCAGCCAAGCCAGACCCAGCGCTTTTGAACAAGCTGAAAGAGAAAGCGACGCAAAAGGCTAAAGAGCCGGCTGAGCCCGCCAAACCTGCGGATCCACATGCCGGGCACGACCACTAGTGGACATCGTACTCACCACGTTTAACGCCCGCTTCATTCATAGCGCGTTCGGTCTGCGCTACCTGCGGGCAAATCTGGGTGAGCTACGAGAGCGGTCGTCAATCCACGAATTCACCATCAATGAGCGGCCTATCGATGCTTTGGAGACCATTCTAGCGCATCAGCCCAAGATTGTGGGTGTCAGCACCTATATCTGGAATATCGATGTCGTGACGGAGTTCGCTTCGTTGTTGAAGCGCGTCTCTCCGGAGACGGTTTTGGTGATTGGCGGACCTGAGGTCAGCTACGAGCTCGAGACACAGCCCGTAGTAGAAATCGCGGATTTCGTGGTCACCGGACAAGGCGACCTCGCCTTTGCTGACCTGTGCCAGATGGTGCTGAACGGCAAGGAACCGGTGTCGCGCATCATCAATGGTGGTGCGGTCGACGTGTCGCTTTTGCAGCTGCCATACGAAGAATACAACGACGAAGATGTGGCCCATCGCATCATCTATGTGGAAGCCTCGCGCGGCTGCCCGTTTCGATGTGAGTTCTGCCTGTCGTCGCTTGATAAGTCCGTCAAAGCGTTCGACCTCGACCCCTTCTTGGACCAGATGCAATCGCTTTATGACCGCGGGGTGCGGCAGTTCAAGTTTGTGGACCGCACGTTCAACCTGAAGGTCGACTTCAGCACTCGCATCTTGCAGTTCTTCTTGGACCGCTACGAGCCGGGGCTGTTTGTGCACTTCGAGATGATCCCTGACCGTTTGCCCGAGGAACTGCGCGAGATCATCAAGGCCTATCCCCCAGGTGCGCTGCAGTTTGAGGTTGGGATTCAGACCTTCAATCCTGACGTCGCGAAGAACATCTCGCGGCGACAGAACTACGACAAACTCCGCGACAACTTTGCGTACTTGAGGGACGAGACGACCGTTCACGTGCATGCCGACTTGATCGTTGGCTTGCCTGGCGAGACGACGTCGAGTTTCGGCGAGGGATTCGATCAGCTTGTTCAGCTGGGGCCGCAAGAGATTCAGGTTGGGGTGCTCAAGCGACTTCGCGGCACGCCCATCACCCGTCACGATGACGAGTTCGAGATGGTCTATAGCCCGCATCCTCCTTATGAAATCCTGTCGAATCGCGATATCGATTTTACGGAGATGCAGGAGATGAAGCGGTTTGCACGCTACTGGGACTTGGTAGGCAACTCCGGCAATTTCCGGGACACACTGACTTTGTTGCTTGGCGACACGCCCTACGAATCGTTCCGAACGTTCTCGGCTTGGCTGGCAAACGAGGCCCAAACGCAGCATGGCATCTCGCTGCAACGCCTGACGCAGTATGTGTTTGAGTTCCTCACCGAAGTTCGCCAGATTTCGCCCGATGTCGTCGGTCCGATGGTGCTGACCGACTACCAGCGACCGGGACGTCCGAAGGTACCAAAATTCCTCAAACGATTTGCTGACCAGGTGACGTTGGAATCACGAGACGTCGACACAGCCAAACGCCAGGCGCGGCATCTTTAGGCCTGCGCAGAATTCGCAAATCAAAGGGGAAATCGGCGGGCCTAACAGTGGATTTTGTGAATTATTTCGTGTAGGAAGATGGCGCTTAATGAATGGCTAGGAATTGCTTAAAGCCCAAAGGGATTTGTTTTGGCTTCTTATTTGGATGGCACAAACGTTCCAACCGATAAAGTTGTGCCGCTTGCCTTGGCGCGACTCGAAAAAATGATCGAACACCGGCTCAATGACGTCTTGGATGACGGCGCCGAGCCCATGGTGAAGGTCAAGGTATTGGACGCCCCCGCTGACGAGATCGAAGAATCGGTCGCGGCGGACCCTAATTATTATCAAGGACTGGTGGATAGCATCATCGAGTCGTTGACGAACGCCGTTGAGCCTAAGGCTGCGGAACCGATCGACGACGATGTGATTCACCTTCAGTCCTACAACACAGAAGTCTCGCTCGTGCCTTCGAATTGCGACTTCTTTGTTGGCCGGATGCGCTGCATGCACTGCGGCAAAGTTTCTCGCCCCGACTCATCAACTCAGTGCGAGACGTTCCTGCATACGACGCCCGATGGCCGCAACATTCGGGTAGGCGACCATATTGGTCCTGTGCTGACATCCGCGCGCTCAGACTACTACGCAACGTCGAAAGAAGACGAAGGTGGTGACCTCCATGTTCTGGAGGGTTGGGAGTGTGCGTGCTGCCACGGTGTCAACTGGGCTGAAATCGTAATTGCAGACGAACATGTCAAAAGCATCTGGTCTGTTAAACTTAATCAAGACGCTCTGGGCCGCGCCCATCTGATTTCATCAGAAAGTGTTGAGATCGCTGCCGAACTTACGGGGCGACCACCTTGGACGCTGCTCGACGAGGATATCCTAACGATCTTGTTTGATAGGCTCTGATGCTTAAATACAAGGAGACGAGAGTTCTGATAGTCGGCGCCGGTGCCATCGGCCAAGTCTATGGGAGCTACCTCCAGAAAGGCGGTGACATCGTCAACGTCCTTGTGCGACCACATCATCTCGAACAAGCCACAGAAGGATACATACTCCACCAATTGGGGATTGCCGGGAAACGGGCGCATTACGACCTGTTTAAGCCCAATCGTGTTCTTACGTCGATCGATCAGGTCCCGGGCGAAATCTACACATCCGTTTGGTTCTGCTTGCCCACGCCAGTGCTCAAAGAACCGTGGGTCGCCCAACTGTTGGAAATGGTTCGGGGCGCGACAATCGTGGTGACTGGGCTTTCGGATAAGCAACTGCTCCAGACGATGGTGCCTGAAGACACGATCGTCACGTTTCTGGTGTCGATGGTCGCCTATCCGGGCCCGCTAGAGGGCGAGGACTTTTGGCCTCCGGGCATGGTGTATTACTTCCCACCATTTGCTCCGTCTGGTTTCGAAGGCTCAAATGCAGACCGCGCGATGGCGTGTGTACGTGAGCTCAGTCGTGGCGGGGCTCCAGCGGCCTGGCGAGATGACGTCGAATACAAGACGAACGTTGCGTCGGCGCTGTTGATGCCGTTCGTCATGGGTGCGGAGTTGAGCGGTTGGTCGGTTCAGGGCCTCAGGCAAGGGCAGTTCATGCAGCCCGTTCTGAACACGTATCGTGAGTTGGTGGCCTTGGCGCAGCAAAAGCATGGGAAAACCAAGGACCCGCTGCCCCTACGCATTCTCAATCACGGCAAGGGGCCGAAGTTATTCGATTTCCTGCTGAAGATCGCGCCGAGGTTGGTGCCGTTTCCCCTGGACGCCTATCTTCAGTTTCACTTCACGAAGATTCGCCAGCAAACGCATGAATCGATGCAGGCCTTGATCGCTGAGGGCCCGCAGTTTGGCATGCAAATGCAGAATCTCAGGCAGCTCTACGGAGCATGGTCGGGATTGGTCGGTCCACCACAGGGTGGGTTCTTGCCCCCTGCGCAATCCGGTCAGTTTCCTCAATCGCCGCAATCCGGTCAGTTTCCTGCAGCACAATCCGGCCAGTTCCCGCAGTCGCCGCAATCTGGGCAGTTTCCGCAGGCTCCGCAATCCGGTCAGTTTCCGCAGGCATCGCAATCTGGTCAGTTCCCGCAAGCTCCGCAATCTGGCGCGTTCATGCAATCGCCGCAGAGCGGGTCAATCGTTGCAGCCGAGCACTATCCGCCAGCAGATAGCGAGGAAGAGACCCCTCCACCAGCTGACCCGCAAGTATTCGGCTTGGACATCATGGGCGATGAGATGGTGGAATCGGCGACGAGTCTTGAGGAAATCACGGGTGATATGGATCCCGCTGTTCTTGAGGAAGACCCGACCGAGCAATGACTTCGAAGCTCCCTCCAATCTGCAATACCAATCCGCAATTTAAGGGCTGGACTAAGCCAGGGCCTGAGCCGGACCTGAACGCGGATGTCACAGTTGAATCTGGCGAGACAGTCGATGCGCTCGCTGGCCATTTTCGGATTTGGCAGCTCAAGGATGGGCATCGATTCTCGACCGATGACGTCTTGACCGCTTGGTACGGCACTACGTGTGCGCCATCGGTACGAACGGTCCTAGACCTTGGAAGTGGGATTGGGTCTGTGGCAATGACTGCGGCGTGGAGACTGCCGCAAGCATCCTTCGTGACGGTCGAAGCCCAAGAGATTAGCGTCGAACTGGCCAAGAAGAGCATCGCCTACAACGGACTAAGCGACCGATTTGATGTGCGCACCGGGGACTTTCGGGACCCGGTCTTGCGCGATGACGAACGGTTCGACCTCGTCTTGGGGAGCCCTCCTTACTGGCCGCCCGAAGACGGTGTGGTTTCGGAGCACCCCCAAAAAGCGGCTTGTCGGTTTGAGTACCGTGGCGACGTCGCGGACTACTGCAAGACGGCAGCCCCGCATCTGGCCCCCGGTGGAGTGTTTGCATGCGTTTTCCCATCCGACCAACGTGATCGTGTGTTCGAAGCGGCAGCGTCGGCGGACCTACATATCGTACGCATGCGCGAGGTCTACTTCCGAGAGGGCGAGCCACCTCGAATCGACCTGTTCGCGATGACCAAGCGCGAAGACCTTCCGGCGGATTTCTCGGAAACGTGGATGGAAGAATCCATCACGATTCGACGAACCGACGGTTCGGTACATCCCCAGTACGCAGCCATCAAGCTGTCGTTCGGCTTTCCTCCCTAAACGACAAAACCCCAAGGCTCTCACCTTGGGGTTTTGCTGGTCGTTTCGATGAGCACGAACGGCTTTATTGTTAAGCTACGTGCGAAGCACGGCGGGATTCCATACCCGCATTCTGGGCCAACGTGGCCTGCCCGCGTTTGTCCCTCATTGAATTCCTAAGGACTTAAGGTTTCTAAGGACTTAAGCCTGTGTTCCTAAGGACTTAAGGTCCCGAAGGACCTAAGAAGGAACCCAAGAAAACAAGACTTAGGTCCTTAATCTTCTTAGGTCCTTAGGAACAAAAAAACGGCATCTGCGATGTGCAGATGCCGTTAAACAGCCAAAACATTCATTTGGACATCTATTAACTAAGCAACTGCCTCCAGGTAGATCACGCCCGCATCACTGCGTTGTGCGTGATTAACCATTTCAAATTTTGCATTCAGATAAATCATTTCTAAGTGCCTGAAAGCGCGTTGCGATAATTCCTCGAATAAATTCTGCGAGGCGGCGCGGACCTTAGAGACCTGAAATCGGTTCGTCAAGTCTTAATAAGGCGCAAAAGATCCCTAAGGCGGGGAAGGCTCTTAATAAGGCCGTTAAGAAACAAGAAAGGCGGGGAAGTCTTCTCGAAACTTCTCCGCCTTGAATACCCTTCACGCCTTACTAAGGGGACTTCTCCGCCTTAGATACCCTTCACCGTCTTACTCAGGAGATTCCGGTCAGCGGACCTGTCACAAATCGTGGGTCGCCGAAGGTTTCGCTTTCGATGCCGAAGGCATTCTGGATGGAGACCAGCATGTTGTTGTGTGGGATATCGATGTAGTCGATGTATTGACCGGTATCGAAGTAACCGCCGGCGCTGCCAGCCATCACGAATGGCATGCCGGTCTGGCTGTGCGTGTTGCCCACGGACAGCTCGTTAATCCAGATGACGATCGTGTTGTCCAACATCGTGCCTTCACCCTCTTGGACTGCGTCCAAGCTGGTCAGGAGGTAGTTGAACTGCTCAGCGATCCAGCTGTCTCGCTTCACCCATTGCGTGAACGCATCGGTGTTGCTTGGGCCGGCGTGGCTGAGGTTGTGTCCATCGCCGAGGCTCTCGAGCCAGGGGTATCGGATGTGGTTCTTCGCATTTGAAATCTGGATGCCGCCGACACGGGTGAGGTCGCAAGCCATGGCGGTGACCAACATGTCGATCTGAAGACGCAGAATCTCCGGCATCGTGTCTTCCGAATCTGGCTCAAACGCTTCTGGTTCCGCAGGTGCGTAGCAGGCGTCGCCGGTGACCCGTTCATTCTCGAGACGAATCTCCAGATCGCGAATCATCGCGAGGTGGCCTTCAAGTTTCTGGCGGTCAGCATAACCGGCGCGTTTGTTCACCTGTTCGAACTGCTGAATTGTCGCGTCGAGCACAGACTTCCGGCGCTTCTTCAGCGCTGCTAGTTCAGAAGGCTCCGTTTGGAAGTCGCTGAACAACGTATCGAAGACGTCTTTCGGGTCATTCTGCGGTGGTAGCGGCTGTCCTGGTCCGGCATACGACAAGCGTGTTCGAACCTCGCCGGTCGGTGCCGTCGTATCGGCGCGAACGCCCAGTTGCAGCGACTTGTATGGCGTGGTCGCGCCAACGCGCTCACCAATAAGTTGGTCGAGCGAGATTCCGTCGCCCCAACCAGCCATGGAACCGTCACCACCGACGAAGGTACCTTCTTGGAGAGGGTAGCCGGTGAGCAATGCGCCCATTCCACGTTGGTGTGGCTCGCCTGGGCCTACGCTGCCGCCAGCGGACTTCATCTCGATGCCGCGCGGGATGATGAGTTGGTGCTTGTTCGCTTCGAGTGGGGCGAGAATCTCTTTGAGTTGGAAGTCGCGCGTGTTCGCTCCCGCGACCGGCCAGAACGCTTCTGGCATCGTGCCGTTGGGGTGGAACAGATAGATAAATCGCTTGGGAAAACCGCCAGCGGTCACAGTACCCGGAGGTGCCTGCGCCATGGCCCAGTTTTCAAGTCCTGTCTCGAGTAGTGGCAAAGCGATGGCGGTGCCGGCGAGTCCCCGAAGGAAGGTGCGGCGGCTGAGATGCTTACGTCGTGGGCGTGCAAAACTCATTGCGCGTCCTCCTCGAGAACTTGAACGGTGCGGTATCGGAACGTGTCCGCGGTCGCGATCGCGACCATCAGGTCTTCAAAACTGCCGGACTCTGCGAACTTGTCGCGAATCTGCATTGCGGAGCAGAGGTCAGCGTCCTTCTCAGGATGGCCCAGCGCGTAGGTGATCCAGTGGTCTGCGATGCAGTCCCGAACCTCGGTTGCGTTGGAAAGTCGGGTCGCAACTTCGACGCCGCCATCAAACGGACCTTCCAGCGACTTATCGACCAGATTTAGAAGCTCACCTGATGCATCGACATCCTGACCGTTCTCGACGGTACGGAAGCGTCCGACGCCATCGTAGTTTTCGAATCCAAGACCAATGGGGTCGATGAGGCGGTGGCATCCTGCGCAGCCTTCAACCTCGGTATGTGCCTTGAACACTTCACGTGTCGTGGCGTTGGGATCTGGGTCTGGGGGTTCAATTGCGATGTCGTCTGGCGGCGGAGGCAGCTTTTGGCAAAGCAGGCGCTCACGCACGAAGATTCCACGAAGGATTGGTGAGCCTTGGTTGGCATTCGACAACAACGCCATCACAGCGGGTTGAGTCAGCAATCCTGCGCGTTCTTCCTTGGACATCGAGTATTGGGCTGAGTCACCGCGTGGCGTCTCACCGTACATCTCGGCGAGGTTGCTGTTCATGAAGACGGCGTTGGATGACATCATCATCTCAACATTGGGTTGCCGAGTGTGGATGAACTTGACGTAGTCGTAGAGCGACTGCCGCCAATCTTGAATCATCTGGTCGTTGTATTCTGGGAAGAGCTCGGCGTCCTTGGTCATCGTCTCAAGTGCATCGAGGTGGAGCCATTGGCGGTAGAAGTGCCAATACCCTTCCTGTGCCTTTGGGTCCTCCATCATGCGGCGGACCTCAGCCTCGACCTGTTCTTTGGTCGCCAACTCGTCGGCTGCAGCTTTCTCGAACAACTTAGAATCGGGCATGGAAGCCCAGATCATGTAGCTGAGGCGATTTGCCATCTGGTAGGAGCTGACCTTCACCAGGCCGCCAGGAGCCATACCCTCGGCGAGCTCCATCTTGTAGAGGAATTGCGGGGACTGGATCACCGCCTCGATCACGCGTTTGGCGGCGTCATTGAAATCGGACTCAGCGAGTGTGTCTTCAAACAGCGTGTAGAAGATGTCGGACTCAGCTTCCGTCGGCGGCCGTCGGAACGCCCGTGGCAAAAGCTTGTCGATCATGGCCCTACCACAGGCCATGTCTTCGCTCTCACACGGCAGAAGCAGTGGTCGTTGTGTGTTGATGGCGCGCGACGAGATGTCTTCTGCCGCGTCCAAATACTCCCGAACGAGGAGCGGATTCACTTTGTGTGAGTCGGAGTTGTTTTCGAACCCAGAGACCGCATTCTCAGGTGGGAAGCGGTCTTTGGCGAAGGTCTCTTCAACACCCAAAAGGTCGCGAATCGTATTGTCGTATTCGTAGCGCGTCATCAAACGCATCGAGGCCTGCGAAGCAAAAATATCTTCGGTATCGCAGTCATCCATCGATGGGATCTTGGGTTCAACTGGGTCGGGCGTGAAAACTTCCTCCGTCGTTTCAGACGGAGAATCGCAGCCTGCAATCAGCACCCCAAACAGCGCCAGAGTCAGTAATTTCGTGGTAAAACGCATCGTGCCTTAAAAACAAGGTACTCTTTTGTCCGACATTCTACAGATAGCTGGGATGCGGGTAAAGAAGTCAAAGTGCGTCACGGATTGCGCACTTTTCTCACTGCACCTGAATTCGACCAGCGCTGAATTCTGAAACGGGTTCTGGTGTGTAGAATCGGTAGGCCCTGAGCGGCGGAAACGTCACTGAACCCTTCAAGAATGGGATGAACTGCACGCTGTACGAAATCGACTGTTTTCCACCCAGCTGAGTGACGTACAGGCGGACGTGGGTCGGCATGACCTCAAACTCGTCGATAAGCCCCTGTTTTTGCATGTCTTCGAACTGATCAGCCGGGACGTAGGCACCGGGAATTATCGGGAGTTCGATAATCAACGTATCCAACCTGTCGTTTGTGATGTTGCGGACCGTCGCCACCGCAGTCGCCACATCGCCTTTGGCCACGGTTGCTGGCGCCGTCATTGACAGAGCCATTGGGGCTTTCTCGCTATTGCGCGCCGCCGCTGAATTCCAGTCGACATGGTAGTTCACCGTGGCCTTCGCCATCGCCGCGGTGTCTGCGTCGGAGGCGACCGTTACAACGGAGTTCCCGGTGGATTTTGGCTCTGCAGAGAACCGAACAAGCGGTTGCGGTGTGGCTTCCACTTTGAACTTCCCGGGTTCGCCGCGACCATTGGCAGTGGGCATGGGGTCGCCATCAAGGTTGATTTGCAGATTGGCTGCCTTTGCTTTCGACCGCAGTTTGCCAAGCGTCCTGAGCGTCCAAACCGTTGCCTGCGTGGTGCCCCAGCCACCGTAGCCCGACCGCTGGTTCGACAAGTAGTTGAGCGCCTTCGGAAGGGATTCTGCGCCCTCTTCAGCAACGATCATCGCATACGCCGCCATGGCCGTGGTTTCGACATCGGCATAGCGGCCGTAGCCACCCATCCAGGTGCCGTACTTTGAGCCCCAGAATCCGTAGTCTTTCTCCCGCGTCATCGAGGATTCGAGCCGCTGAATCGCCTTGCCCGCAGACGCCTTTCGGCCCGCCAATGCAAATGCGTTCGCGGCAAGCGCGAGGGCATCGGGTGCTTCGGCCGCATCCAAGCGGGTTTCCAAACGATCCAGTGCGCGGTCGATGCTCGATTTGTAGGCTTCGGAATCGGTCTTGAGCAGGCTAAGCGCGACAAATGCCGTACCGCGAATCTGCCCGTAGTCGCGCGACCCATCGCGTCCGGCGACGTAGATTGGCCACGACCCGTCGTCGTTTTGTTTTGACGTTAGGAAGTTCGCAGCACGTGTCATGACCGCCTTGTCTACGAACGTGACCTGTTTCATCTCGGAGAGCTGAATCAGCCCGTAGGCGGTGAGCATAACTCGTGGTTCAGCCTTCTTGGGATACAGCGCAAATCCACCATTGGGTTTTTGGAAGGTCAGCATTTTCTGATAGCCCAGCCGCACCAGGGTTTCCGCGCGTTCGTTGGATTCCTGCCATGTCTGTTCTGGTGTGAGGTCGTCGCGTTTGGGCCACTTCGCGGGCTCGACGGTCTTCAACGTCTTTAACACCATGACGTTCGGGTAGTTCGCTGATGACGTTTGCTCGAAACAACCGCTTGGCGAACGCAGCATGGCGTCAAGCCCTTCGAGCGCATCAGCAACAATTGAAGGGTAAATCTCAACATCGATTCGCATCGTTTCGGGGATGGAGCCGGTGGGTACCACCATGGGGCTAACCCAACCATCAGAGACCATGCCCGAATATACATCGCGAAGCTCACGACCATCCGGACGTACCGACGCGGAACGCTTCACTGCGTCGCCTGCATCTCCTTCACCGGCAGTCACGGTTAGTTCTGCGCTACCATGGCCGTTCGCTTTGATCTTCAGCCATCGAAGGGTTCGTTGGCCGCCGGCAATCTCTACAGGTGCGAGGGTTCCCACCTGCAGATTTGGCGACGCCACGACCGTTGGGATGACTTGTCGAGTCTGCGACGCGTTGTTCACGAACGTCACGGGAATCTCAAGCTCATCGCCGACAGTCAGATTGGTCGGGAGGTCCAGTTCGATGAAGAAGTCTTGGATGACTTTCACCCCCAGCTGACCTTCGCCAAAACGGCCATCCACGGTGTTCGCCCATGCGTTTAGCCGCCATGTCGTGATCGAATCTGGAAGTTCGAACTTAACTTGCGCATTGCCGCTCGCGTCCGAGGTGACCTCGGGGATCCAGACCATCGTTTCTGGGAACCAGGAACGGACACGGGGCGCTTCGCTCTGGGCTGGCTTGGCGTCGGCTGGTGCTCCTCTACCCGCAGCAGGGGTGTTCATTGCCTTCATCTTCTTGCCCGACATGCCACTAGCTCGATCCTCGGCCATCTCGGCCATCGGTTCGGACGCTGGCATCGCAAACTGCGCTGGTGCCGCTTTCTCGTATTGGACGCCCGCGGTGAACACCAGTGCGCCCATTGAGCCCAACGACAAAGCACCTGCAATCGTGGCCAGACCAAATGCGGCGTACCACTCGTTCTCGCGATACGAAATGAACACCCACATCAACGCCTGAATGCTGAACGCAATCAATGGAATCACGGCCGCAACAACCGGGAAGAACTCTTGCAGCACCGAGCCTCGTAGCCCATCCACGGTCCCCGCAAGCAGTCCTGCTGCGGCCAACACCAGCAAGTGGTATCCGAGCCATGAGTCCAATCGGATCGACTCAGAGCGCTGCGAAGCGCCCAAAATCCAGCACGAAACCACAGCGAACCAAACAAACAACCCACCAGCGAGCGCGTCCTCGTCAATCGCCGTCAGAAACCCAGCGAACACCCCGGCCAGGATGCTGGACAACACAAGAGCTCCGACGCGGCGCCAACTGAAAGCAGACTTGGAGATAGAGACCCAGGTCTCCCGCGCACCAAGGCCGACCAGCACAAAGAGAAGCAAGTACAACATCAAGGCCCAGCCCTTTTTGAGCGGAGCGCGACGGGCCTTTCGGACGTCACGTGTGATGTCGCTTTGATAGGTGTTGGGCGAGTTGTTGACCGATTTCAAGCTGCGTTTGAGCTTCGAGTTTTGAACGGAAGCTTCGTTCGCGTTTCCGCCGTCGGTTGGCATCGCAAGGACGCTGACGACGTTGGCTGGAACGCCTCGCATCAGAACCGGCAGCGGGACATCTGAGCGTTCCTTCAGGGCGTAGAGCGCTTCGTCGACCCCAACCACCCCAAAGCTAACCGGAGCCTCCTGTGTCTCTTTTGGCGCAGGAAAACTAAGGTCCAACGTCGCTTGTTCGCCGGGTCGATACTCGGATTTGTCCATGTCGAGCGTGACCACTTCAGTCTCAGGCTGCGCCACCCAAACCGGGGTCGGTTGGGATACGTTGTTACCCGAGATGACCAGAATCTCGCTCAAACCCATCGCGCTTTTTGGAAGTGTAACCTTCTGCGTTCCAGTCTTTGTGGCGTCTACGGCGAGGATTGGGCGTCCATGATTGCGCACGACGATCGCATCCGCGTTGGCTGGTGTGCTGATCTCGACCTCTTGAAGTGCGCGAACGCGAGGCTCGGCAACTTCTGCTTGGTTGGGACGGCTCTGCGGGTTGATGTTGAGGTTTCGCTCCAGCTCCATTCCGTTGGGGAATCGCGCCTTCACCGTGATGTAGCCATTGTACTGTGGCGTTACTGGAACCCTGAAATATCCCAGCGCATCCGTCTTACCTTCGACCTCTCGCTCCCCGCCAGACTCTGCGACGGTTAGCTTAAGCTGCACGTCGGCGACGCCTTTGGATTGAGCGTCGGTCACGTGAATGATGGCGTCTTGAGGTGACCCTGAGAGGAACTGCGCGCGGTCGGCGGGGTAGACAACCAGAGCATAGCCACCCGCGACTCTGACCGTCGTGCTGCCCACTTCAGCGCGACCTGCTTGCGACGCGACGGTAGCCCGTACTTCGATCCGAGCGCCGGCTTGTGTCTGCGCGGGTACCGGCCAGTTAACCGTGAACTCGCCATTTTCCGACGTTTTCCCGGTCAGCGTGTCGCCGGTGATGGTGCCGGTGAACACCTGAACATCGACCTTAACGTCGGCATCTTTGACGGGATCACCGTAGGTGTACGTGGCCTTCACTCGGCCAGAAATCGTGTCTCCCGCACCAACGGTCATCTGATCCACGGCCACATCAACTTTGAATCGAGGCAACCGGAAAGGCCGGACATCGAATCGCTTCTCTACCTGGGTGGTGCCCGCAGATGCAGTCAGCACGTACTCGCCCTGGACACACGGTGTGGCCAGGAGCAGCTCGCCGCTCGCAATCCCGTTATTGGAGGTCGCGAGGTCCTCCTGATAGACCAGGTTGCGTTTGGAATCGCGAATCTCAACTTTAAGCGGGCTCTTGAGCGGCGCACCGGTGTGTTTGTCCGCCAAGACCGTTCGGAACAGGATGCGTTGTCCAGGCTGATAGAGCGGGCGGTCCAATGAAATCGCCATAATCGGCGAAGTTTCAACGGGGATGTTTTTGACGATGAACAGGTCCTCGCCGTCGTGTTCAGCGTGGATGACCATGTCGACGGTCGTTCGGTCTTTGTCCTCGAAAGCCTGTAGTTCTGGAGGTTTGACCTCGACCATTGCAAGGCCGTTCTTGCTGACCTTGGCGCGACCAAGCTCGAGCACGTTGTCGCCGACGATATCCTCGACGGTGTCACCTGACTTGGGGACAACCACGCGCACTGAGGACTGAGAAAAGTCCTCGTCGCGCCAGTCATAATGATGAAGAACGCCGACGACCGAGGTCGATTGGGTTGGTGAGAGCGACTCCGGCGTGATCGTCCGGAGCTGGTAGTCAGTCTTGCCGATGAACGCGATTGCCGCGGTCAAAATCATCAGCAGGAAGAATACACCGGCCCATTTCCAGACGCGGAAGAAGGTTTGCTTTGCCCAGGCAAACCACGCCTTGGCCGGGTGTTCGTGCTGATTTTCAGACATTAAGCTGGTGGGTTACCGTTTTCCCAAGCGTTATTGAGAGACTGTTGAAGGAAGAATGGACCGACGCCGAGGATCATCGTCACGATGAGGATAATCGGGTCCATCACAGGCTGAACGCCCCATTTTTCCTGAAGTTCGACGGTTGAGTTGGCAACACGCCACCACAACCAATAGCCCCAAAGGCCACAGGTGATGATGGTGAGTCCAAATTCCTTCATGAAGACAAAACGCTCTTCGCCGAGACCTTTATTGAGGTCGCCCATGTAGTTATGGAACCAGATGAGGGCGTAGAAACCGCATGTCACCATGATGAGGACGAAGATCTTGATGGGGTCTTTGACCTCGCCGCGCTGGTAGTTTCCGCCACCGCCGAAGCCTCCGCCTCCGCCACCAAAGCCACCGCCCGGTTGCATTGGGTTGTTCGGAGCTGCCTGTGGCATTCCTCCCGGACTACTGTCCATGGGACTTGCAGCCATGGGCGCAGCCGATGGGACGTCCATTTCGGGTTGAGTTTCTGGCGACAGCGGCGCACCACCAAATCCACCGGAGCCTTCAGATTGGGCCATTGGCGAGCCAAAGCCACCCGAGGGTTCAGTCGAAGGCGCAGGTCCAAAACCACCTGACGGTTCGGTCGAAGGTGCTGGTGCTCCAAATCCACCCGAAGCTTCAGGTGCTGCAGCTGGCGCGTCCAAGTCCGTCGGTGGTCGAAGATCGCTTTCGCCGGGAGGTGCCGTTGACGCAAACGGATTTGGTTCCGCCGCGGGTTCTGGTGCTCCGAAATTCTGTTGAATGCCGGCGTCTACCGGTGCATCGCCTGGGCCTGGGACCGAATCCAGCATTTCCGTCTTCGCGGAATCTCCGGGAGCTTGCACGTTTGGCGACGGAATTGCGGCCCCACCTGGCGTCGGGAGGCCGGAGCCACCGCCAAGGGGCGGCAGACTTGGCTTTGGCAAACCGCCACCACCGCCTGCACCTCCAAGTTTTGGACGGCTCGGTTTTGGTAGCGCAGACCCAGCAGGGGCATCGGCTGGCGCATCATTATTCTGAGCGGCCGCAGCAGCTTTCGCCTGCTCGGCAGCTTCTTTCATCGCTTCGGGCGTGACCGCGGCGAACCCGAACATGGTTTTCTGGCCAGAACCCTTGGTGAGGCGATTGCCGCAGTTTCCACAGTGGTTGGCCGTATCGGCATTTTCAGCGTTGCAATTCGGACAGATAATCATCTGGAACTTTCCGAGTTAGAGATGTCGATTCGTGTATTCCTACGCGGGCATCCTGCGTCGAAGCACCCCTAAATGTCAATGTTCGGATCGGTTTCGCTACGCTGCACGCAGGGTGATTCGCGTGATTTCGGAAGCGACGGCGAATCGATTTGGTGGGCCCCAGTAGCCGGTTCCGCTGGATACGTAGATCCAGGTGTCGTTGTGCTTATCCAGGCCGCGGCTGAACTCGTGATAGAGGCCAACGAAGAGATTCCACGGGAAGAACTGTCCGCCGTGCGTGTGACCGCTCAGTTGCATGCCCCAACCGGCCTTCTCGGCTTCATAGACACTGGTGGGCTGGTGGGCCAATAGGACGCTGAAGTCGTGTGCGGGGGCGCCTTTCATCGCCTTGTGCGGATCGCTCGCGTATTCTGACGAATGCCGAGATGCGCGATAGTCGGTGACGCCGCCCATCAACAGGCGACCGCCGGACTTGGTGCGAATCAGCTCGTGTTCGTTGCTCAAAACCTTGATGCCACGCGTCGCGAGGTACTTTGTCCAGGCCGGACCATCCCAGTAATACTCGTGGTTGCCGGTGACAAAGAAGACGCCATGGTCGGCCTGCAGCTTGTCCAGCGCCTTCAACTCGGGATGCAGCTGGTCGACATAGCCGTCGATCAAATCGCCAGTAATGACGATCGCGTCCGCGTCCAACTTCATCGTCTTGTCGACGACACCTTCAAGGAATTTGGCTTTTAGGGTGGGGCCGATATGCACATCTGAGAGCTGCGCGATCGTGAAGCCGTCCAGCGACTTGGGCAGTCCAGAAATTGGGACCTCGACTTCGACAACATCCGGGATTTTGCGAGCCTGTTGATGTCCGATGGTGGTGGTCGCACCCGTGATCGCGAATGCGCCCAGATTGAAGCTGGTGGTTAGGATCGTTCGACGCCCTTCATCGACCGGTTCTTCTGTCTTGGAGAATCGCGAGACGAACTTTACGAGGTAAACGAAGAGGTCCTTAAACAGGAGGATCAGGACCAGGGAAAACACGAAACCCATTCCGACATACGAGACGTAGGTAATCGCCTGGTACCACTCGCCGGTCGGCGAGTAGCCACGAAGAAACATGACGGTCGGACCGATCATGCCGTGAATGGCGACGACGCCCCACGCGTATCGATTGTAGGGGGTCTTCAGCTTCGTATCTTTGATGAGACGGATGCCGATATACGCATGAATAGCCGTCCACAGCGTGGTCCCAAAAACTGCAAAGATAACGAGTCGCCAGATGTCCATGAGATTATCCTCCACGTCTGAATCGTAAGATGCAAACTCGACGGGGTAGGGCTCAATTCCCACGGCTTAGGGTCTCGTGTTACGATCCCGCTTTATCTTACGAATTCGCGAAGGCCATGGCGCTACTTTACCGCTCATTGCGAGAGTTGCTGCGGTTTGGCGTCGATCTGTACTTCATCGATGTGCAGACGACGGGCAAACAGAATATCCCGTCTGACGGGCCCATGATCTTTGCGGCAAATCACCCAAACTCGATCATGGATACGGTCGTTCTAGGTACACGAACCGACCGAATGATCTCGTACATGGCGCGAAGCGGATTGTTCGATAACCCGCTTGTAGCTTTCGTCTTCAACCGTACCGGTGTGATTCCGGTTTATAAGAAACCCGGGGAGGGGGCGTCGAACGAAGACAGTTTTCGGCGTGCCTACGAAGTGTTGGAAGAGGGCGGATGTATCGGCATCTTTCCTGAAGGCCGAAACTCGATGGAGCGGCAGGTTCTGGAAATTAAGACAGGCACTGCCAGAATCGCGCTAGGCGCCGTAAAACGGTGCGATTACGAGCTTCCCGTAAAAATTGTGCCGGTTGGGTTAAATTTTGAAAATCGGGACAAATTCTTCTCGCGGGTGCTCGTGCGGTTCGGTGAACCCATCGATGTTCGGAAGTGGGCCGATGCCCATAAAGAGGACGAACGAGCTGCTTGCCGCGACCTAACGCTGGCCATCGAAAACGGAATCCGAACGGCAGCGACGCATATTGAGGGATTCCGGGTTCTGGACCTGGTCAAGGACGTTGCCGAAATCTACGGGCGTGACCTGATGGCTACGGTCATCGATGAGCGTGAGAACGAGAAACGTTCGCATTCGTCGACGTTTGATGAACTTCGAATCGACAGCGACGAGGAATGGAGCGACGACCCCATCGTCGCCGACATCATGTCGGCAGATGAAGGGCGGAGCATCCGAAAGTGGCTAATGGACGAGGTGAAGTCCACAACCGCGCGCAGCTATGAAGATCTGGACGAGCAGTTCTGGATGCTGGAGCGCATCGCGCTTGCGCTGCGCTATTTTCAGGCCACGGACCCGGAATTGGTCAACCGGATGAAAGCCAAAGTCTGGCTCTATAAAGACCACCTGCGTCAGGTTCGTTTGCGCAGCGACTTTTTGGACCGCCCCCCCGAGACGTTGTCGTTTCGTAAAGAGGCGATGAAGTTCACGGTGTATGCGATCAGTTTTGGGCTGCCAGCCCTCTACGGCTTTCTGCACAATATCCTGCCGTGGATTTTGACGGGAGCCGCGGCGTCACGGGCTCCGGATGAAGCGATGCGGGCCTTCACGGGTTTGTTGGCCGGTTTGGTCATCTATGGTGGCTGGTACGGGCTGTTGGTGACCTTGATGTACGGAGCCTCTGGCAGTTACTTGCTGGCCGGCGTCTACGCAGCATCACTGCCGATCAGCGGGTTCTTCGCCTTGCGATACGCGAGTGAGTTAGGCCGATATCGAAGCCGAATCTTGACCCGTACGTTGTTCCAAACAGAGCGCCGCCTGATTCGACAACTTCAGGCTGAACGAGCCGAGCTCATCGAGACGTTCGATATTCTTCGTAAGCAGTTCTTGCAGGCTGAAGAGGCTGGGCTGGTGGATTCACTGGATGACGGCCACCCACTCAAGACAATGTCCGAAGAAGAGTAGCTGTTTTGTGCTGGCTGCGTTGCAGCGGGCTGCGGTGCGCCTGCTGCCTTGCGCTACATTTCGTCGAGCACATTGATTCCGAGGACGTTTAGGCCTGTCTTCAAAACGTCGCCGACCGCTTTTGTCAGAAGCAGAGTACCGTCACGGCGGTTGGGATCGCCAATCTCCTTAATACGGTGGTCACCATCGTTGTACATCGTGCTGAACGCCTTACAGATTCGGAACAGCTGTTCGGTCAGCTTGCTTGGGTCCAACAAGCGCTGCGCGACGTCCACCATGTGTGGCCATCGCTCCAGCTCTTTGATGACCTCCAACTCCAAGTCTGTCCCCAGCGCATTCAATGCGCCTTCACTCGACTCTGGCCAACCTTCGAACATGCGTCCGATCGACTGGATTCGAGCATAGCTGTACATGCAGTACGGGCCGGTTCGTCCTTCAAATGCGATGGACTTGGCCGGGTCAAAGTGGACGGTCGTCTTCGGGTTAAAGTCGAGCACGTAGTACTTGAGCGCGCCCAGGCCGATGGCTTCGGCGCGTTTGGCGACCTCATCATCGCTGAGGTCTGGGTACCGCTCGCGGATTCCTTCGTCTGCCAGCTCAACCATAGCCGCCATTAGATCGTCGGCATCGACGACCTTGCCTTCGCGGCTCTTCATCTTGCCTTCCGGCAAGAGCACCATGCCGTAGCTGAGGTGTTCCAGATGGCCATCAAGTCGCTCGTCCAGCAAGGCGAGCAGCTTGAAGAGGACCTGGAAGTGGTAGTTCTGCTCGTCACCGACGACGTAGATCATATTGTCGATGTCGAACTCTTCGAAGCGTTTGAGGGCCGTGCCCAAATCCTGAGTTGTGTAGACGGACGTTCCGTCGCGTCGCAGCAGGACCTTCTGGGTGTCGAGTCCGACCTGGTTCATGTCGCAGACGACCGCGCCATCATCAAGCTTCTGGAACTTTCCTTCCTCCAAACCCTTCAGGACAACATCTTTGCCTAGTAGGTAGGTCTCGCTTTCGTAGTAGACCTTCTCGAATTCGACGCCGAGTCGTGCATACGTCTCGTCGAAGCCGTCGAAGACCCATTGGTTCATCTTCTTCCAGAGTGCGACGACCTCTTCGTCGCCAGCTTCCCACTTGCGCAGCATCTCTTTTGTGGCTGCGCCAAGTTCGCTGTCTTTGTTGAAGAACGTGTCCTCGTACGCTTTCGAGAATGGTTGAATCAACTCGGCGTCAGACTTGCCATCGATGTCATCTTGCTCGGCTTTCCAAGCGCCCAAGGCATCGTTCTTTGCGTCTGATGCGAGCCACTCTCCGTATTCGATTGAGAGCTCTTTCGAAAACCGCACGTAGTATTTGCCGACCAGGTGGTCGCCCTTCATGCCCGAGGACTCAGGGGTTTCGCCTTCGCCAAATCGCTCGTACGCGAGCATGGATTTGCAGATGTGAATGCCGCGGTCGTTGATGAGGTTGACGCGCGTGACATCGTGCCCGGCGAACTTCAAAATGCTGCTGACCGAGGCACCCAGAAGGTTGTTTCGAACGTGTCCAAGGTGTTGCGGTTTGTTGGTGTTTGGCGCGGAGTACTCGACCATCCACTTGGACGGTTCGGTGACCACGCCTTCGCCAAACGCCTCGCTGGTCAGGATATCGCGCAACACCACAGCGGCCCGCTTGGCCTTGTCGAACTTAAGGTTCACATAGGGCCCAACCGGATTGACCTCAGAAATAATGTCATCATCTGACAGATTTTCTTTGATGATTTCGACAACATTTTGCGCAATCAACGGTGGGGCCTTGCGCAAGGTTTTGGCGAGCGCAAAGCATGGGAATCCAACGTCACCCATGTCCTTGTTGGGAGCGTCGGCCACCGCAATGCCTGCAATGGTTTCGTCGTCAGCACCCAGCTGGCTGAGCGCGATTTGCTTCAATTCATCAATTCGTTTTTCGATATCTGCGACTTTCATCACGCATTCTCAACATCAGAAGACGCGCCCCTTATAGAGGTTTCCCCGCCTATGGTCCACTGTTGAGCTCGCATTCGCTCGCGGCGGTTGAGCTCGGCTTTGCCTCGCGGCTCCAAGCTCGCTTTCGCTCGCGGCTCCAAGCTCGCTCTCGCTCGCGGCTCCAAGCTCGCATGCGCTCGCGGCTCTGGAGCTCGCTCTCGCTCGCGGCTGCCGCACCGCAGGTGCTCAATCGCCGCACCGCAGGTGCTCACTAGCCGCACCGCAGGTGCTCACTAGCCGCGCCGAAGGCGCTCAATCGCCGCACCGCAGGTGCTCACTAGCCGCGCCGAAGGCGCTCAATCGCCGCACCGCAGGTGCTCTTCACGAGACATGGCACACAATCCGTGATAGCGAAGTGCCTCGTTAAAAAGCCTGAAAGGTCAGTGATGTTAAGAAGATTCCTGATTTGCTTCGCGCTCGTTGCAGCTGGCTGCAGCGGAACTGCCGAAGAGCAAAAGAAAGAAGACCCCAAACCGGTCGATTACACTTACGCCCCGCAGGACGAGTATCGGTCCCGCAATCTGGTTCCAACAAAGTCCGCGCCTGAAAACGTTTTGATTAAGGACGCGACGATCATGACCGCCACAGGCGAGTTGATCGAAGACGGGGACATCTGGCTGCGTGAAGGCAAGATCGTTGCGATAGGCGTCGAGCTCGATGCTGTTGAGGCAACCGTGGTCGACGCCAAGGGCAAGTTCGTGACGCCTGGAATCATCGATACCCACAGTCATCTCGGCGTTTATCCGACACCTGGCGTTCGCGCGCACGCGGACGGTAATGAGGCGACGTCTCCAACACGAGCCGACGTCGATGCAATCCATAGTGTCTGGCCACAGGACCCAGGTTTCTACACGGCGCTTCAAGGCGGGATCACATCGCTTCAGATTCTTCCTGGAAGCGCAAATCTCATCGGCGGAAGCACTGTGACGTTGCAGATGCACCCGGGAGTTTCGTCGAGAGCGATGCTGTTCGAAGGCGCACCACGTGGCATCAAGATGGCGTGCGGGGAAAACCCCAAGCGTGTCTATGGGAACAAAGGTGGTCCATCGACTCGGATGGGTAATATGGCCGGATTCCGCAAGGCGTTCCAAGGTGCCAAGGAGGCATTGGACGGCTACGAACGTCACGCAAAAAATGTAGGAAAGGCGAAAGCTGAAGAGGGTGCGGATACGCCGCCCGATCCCAAGCGCAGCCGTGCGAATGAGACTCTGATGGCTGTGCTCGAGGGCAAGACTCTGGTCCACGTCCACTGTTACCGCGCCGATGAAATGGTGCAGATTCTAGAGCTCGCCGACGAATACGGGTTTCGCATCCGGTCGTTCCACCATGCAGTCGAGGCCTACAAGATTCGCGACGTGCTCGCCAAATGGGACGTCAGCGTGTCGACATGGGCGGACTGGTGGGGCTTTAAGATTGAGGCTCATGACGCCATCGTCGAGAACGCCGGACTTCTTCAAGAGGCTGGCGTTCGCGCGATTATCCACTCCGATTCGGCGACTGGGATTCAAAGATTGAATCAAGAAGCGGCGAAGGCGTTCTACCAGGCGAAGGCCAGCGGTCTGAAAGTGACCGAGAACGACGCGCTGCGATGGATTACCGCGAATCCCGCATGGGCACTGGGAGTCAGCGATGTGACTGGAACATTAGACGAGGGCAAACGAGCCGACGTAGTCGTCTGGTCGGCCCACCCGTTTAGCGTCTACGCCAAGGCCGAGAAGGTCTGGGTCGAAGGCGTTCGCGAGTTCGACATCGAGAAGGGCGCCCCCGAATGGAGCGACTTCAAGGTGTATCAGGTACCGGAGGCAGTCCGATGAAAAAGCTGATTTTGACAGTATTGCTCACGCTCATCGCGACGCCGGCCAGCGCTCAGTTCGTGCTGAAGGGCGGCGAAATCCACACCGTCAGCGGTGAGGTCATTCCGAAGGGCTCGGTGCTCATCGGCAAAGACGGCAAGATTGAAGCCGTCGACAAAGTCGTCCTGTCACCACCTGGTTATGAGGTCGTAAACTGCGAGGGCAAGGTCATCACTCCAGGCCTGATCGATATCAACACCTCGCTTGGGCTTGGCGATATCTGGGCGGTGCGCAACAGCGTCGATGGTGATGGCGGAACCGAGAACGACAAGATTCGCAGTGCATTTCGTGCCGCGGATGCGTTGAACCCAAACAACGTGGCAATCCCGATTACACGCACTGGTGGCGTGACTTCGATTGTCGCGGTTCCCTGGGGCGGTCTGGTGTCGGGCCAGGGGGCGTGGGTGGACCTTGGCGGCGAGAACATGTTCTCCACTCTGGTCGACCCCTATGTTGTGATGTCGATGCACCTGGGCGAGAGCGGCTCAAACGCTGCTGGAGGCTCGCGTGGACTTGCGATGCTTCGGCTGCGTGAGCTGTACGACGACGTCGCGTTCTTCAAACAAAACGCGCGAAACTTCGACCAGAACCGCAGCAGGACTTTGGCGGCGAGTCGCCTGGACCTTGTCGCGCTTCAAGACACCGTGGGTGGTGCAAAGCCGGTGTTTATCGAGGCCCAACGTGCTTCCGATATCTTGGCTGCGCTTGAGTTCGCAAAGGCGCAGAAGCTCAAGCCGGTCATCGTCGGTGGAGCTGAGGCGTGGATGGTCGCCGAACAGCTGAAAGAGGCGAACGTGCCGGTGATCCTTCACTCGATGTCGAACCTCCCATTCCGATTCGAGGCGCTCGGAAATCGGGGTGACGCGGTCGACGTGTTGCACCGCGCCGGCGTCAATGTCCTCTTGTCATCCTTCGAGAGCCACAACGTTCGAAATCTGCGCCAATACGCGGGTAACGCGGTTCGAACCGGTCTTCCACATGACGTTGCGTTGAAGGCCATCACGTTGGGACCGGCAACTGCATTGGGCAAAGACAAGGACTACGGCAGCCTGGAAAAGGGCAAAATGGCAAATGTCGTCGTGTGGTCGGGCGATCCGTTTGAGCACTCGACTCGAGTTGAGCGGATGTTTATCGCTGGAAAGGACACGTCACTAGACAACCGGCAGCAGCGGCTCATGGAAAAGTACCGCAACTTGGACCGTCGCGCAGAGCCGGCCAAGCCTGGGTATGAGGTGGAAAACAAGACCGAGCGTGAGGGACCTGAGCCCACCACACTCGAAGCCAAGGTGCAATAATGTCGAGCGCATCACTCGGTCTTGGAGAAGACCTTCGAAACTACCTGTTGCAAGTTGGTGTTCGGGAAAATGAACACTTGGCTGCACTGCGCGAAGCAACCATGAGCCACGAGTGGGCAGTCATGCAGATTTCGCCGGAGCAGGGCGCCTTGATGCAGATGTTGGTCAAGCTCATTGGCGCAAAGCGATGCATCGAGATCGGCACGTTCACCGGTTACAGCGCGCTCGCCGTTGCGCAGGCATTGCCGCACGACGGGTATTTGTTGGCTTGCGATATCAATGATGACTACACGCGAATCGGCGAGCCGTTTTGGACCGCTGCTGGGGTGCGAAGCCGGATTGACCTGCAGCTGATGCCGGCCTTGAAGACGTTGGATGCAAAGCTCGAAGACGGCCAAGCAGGCACGTTCGACTTTGCCTTCATCGATGCCGACAAAGCGAACTACCCCATGTACTACGAGCGTTGTCTCAAGCTGCTCCGTGTCGGAGGTCTCATTGCCATCGACAACGTGTTGTGGGGCGGTGACGTCATCGATGAGTCTAACCAGGACCCGGAGACGTTGGGCATTCGCGCGGTTAATGAACTGGTTGCCAACGACGACCGCGTCGAAATCAGCATGATTCCAGTTGGTGATGGGCTGAC
Organism: bacterium; assembly: GCA_030427705.1. GTDB lineage: Bacteria > Myxococcota_A > Bradymonadia > Bradymonadales > Bradymonadaceae > JAUIBR01. Next base: position 50,057 of record JAUIBR010000032.1, read on the forward strand.
GCTAGCCCGGAAGCTCTAGAGCTCCCATTCCCACCGAGGACCCACACGGGGTTTGGTGGTTTTTGGCTTCGCTTCGAGTCGGGCGATATCCGCTTTGGCCGCAGTCGATTCACTCGTTTGGCAGAAGCCAAACTCCGTTCACGAAGCGTCCACGCGGACATCACACCGCCTCTTGCTGCCGCCTGACCGACGCTACGGTTCCTACGCCTGACGGCGTGGAACTTTCACTCTAGCCCTGTTGCATTGCTTAGAATGCCGAGCCGCCACCGAATGACGACAAAGAAATCTCGGTGGGGCCTCACGGATCTCGGTTCCCCTCGGTGGCCAAAATGCACAGTCCACAACAACCACGGTCGCTGCGCGCGCGAAGACGCCCACCATGATCACAAATGAAACCACAGCCAAAGCAACCCAGTTCAGGAACCCGCGGTAACCGCATGTTCCGCAGGCAATTCGCCCAAGCCTGCGCCAGCTTCAGGGTCGACCGAGAACGGGTCTTCGATGGTCTGTTTGAATGCCTTGGCCAACGTCGATAGCTGAGCACCATCGATGAAGCGGTGGTCAATAGTGGCAGTTACTGTCATGGTTGGGCGTACTTGGACTTCGCCGTCTACGACGACCGGGTTGTCTTTGACGGCACCGACCAACACCAAAAGCGGAACACGCGCGAAGGGTGTGAATGGGGCAAAACCCTCGTCGAACCCCAGCATCCCGACGCTTGTGATGACGCAGGAACCAAAGGCATGGCGCTCGACACCCAGTGCTTTGAAGTTCATGCCCAGCGCGCCTGCGAGCCAGCCGGTAAAACTGAGAACTGGCCGCAGTAAGAACCCCGGAATGAGTTTTACGGCCTGCATGCTCTTCTTAAAATCGACGTCCTCTCCGGACCGAATTCTGCCGGCGTATTCACGTAATTCGGCGGCAACTTCGGCGATATGCTTGCCCCCAACATCAGTAATCTTGGCTTTGGCCAGATCGCCGTCAGCGGCGACCAAGAATGTCACGTCGGCAGTTTCAAACGGGTAGAAACGCCCAAACAGGATCTTGCCATTAAGCCCGGGCGAAGCCTCCAGCCCGCGTGCGACGGCTTTTCCGACCAAATGCGTGATCGTGACCTTCTGTCCGGTGTTTTCGCGTACCGCGTCGAGGTACTTCTGCGCTTCACTAACATCGAGGGTGACTCGCCCGAAGATATTGCCTTCGGCCGGCGCTTTCCATGTCGCGATGGCGAGCTTGCGGCGGGTGGAGGTCATCTGCATTTGTGAGCCTTGGGGAGGCAGAGAGGCTCTCCAGCGAGACGTGGAGTCGCGAAGTCGCGGAGGGATCTCTGTTTAGGTTTGGAGAAGCGCTGCCTGTTCTGGGTGACACATAAGGTCATTTGTTTCAAAGAGTTTATCCCAGAAAACCCTCTGTGTCTCCGCGTCTCAGTCTCAATTGAGACCTCCGCGCCTCCTACACCTTGATCATGCGGATGGACCGAATGGCGGTCGGGTCACCGGAAATGTCACGTGCGGTCGCGACAAGGTGCTCAAGTTGTTCAATGGAGAGCGGCTCATCAACTCCGTTCAAGTCGTAGGCGAAGCCATACTTTTTGAAGTCACGGTGGGCCGACTCCAGGTTGTTCAGTCCGGCATCGAAGATGGCGTCGGAAACAGCTTTCTTCGTACCGCGGGCATCCGAGTGACAGACAGCCAGAACCCAAGGAGGCTCGGCGCCGTCGACGCGGATGACTTGGCCTGGTGCGTAGACTGAGTCACGCACCGTTCCAAAGGTATTCAGCATTCCAATCGTGTTCGAAACGTGGCGTGCGATGCGAGGCTGGGCCTCTTGGGTCGCGGCGCCGATGTGAGGTGTACCCACGATCTCGGGAATGTCTGAGTATGGATTTTCCCAGGCGTCTTTGCCGCTGCCTGGTTCTTCCGGGAACACGTCGACAGATGCGTAGCGAACCTTGCCGTCACGAACGGCTTGCTTGAGCTCATCGGGTTCGAACAGGAATCCACGCGAGAGATTCAGGAAGATGCGTGGGCTGTTTTCGCCGCGGTCGGCTCCCATCTGTTCGAAATGGCTGTAGCTGAGAATGTTCTCGTTCGATGTGCCACGGTAGTCGGTTGCCGAGAAGTGGACCGTAACGAAGTCGGACTTACGGAAGACCTCGTCGATTGATTGGCAGGCTTCCCAACCAAGCGTGGTTCCGACTTCGCGTGCGAGGGTCTTGCTGTCGTAAAAGACGACATCCATATCGAAGCGCTCAGCCATCTGTGCGACCGCTTTGCCGATATTGCCCAGACCCAAGATGCCAAGGGTTTTGCCCTTGAGTTCGTAGCGGCGGATGTTGTCTTTGGTCCATTCGCTCGCCTGTGTCTTTTCGACAGCGTCGAAAATTCGGCGGGCGAGGCAAATCAATTCGCCAAACACCAACTCGACGACCGAACGACCGTTCGAGATTGGGTCATTCAAGACCAACACGCCTTCTTTGGCGCATGCAACCTTGTCCACCGAGTCGTCTCCGATGCAGCAAAGCTGGACGGCGGCGAGGTTGTCAGATGCGTCGAGCACCTCTTGATCGACCTCGAATCGGCTACGTTTGAAAATGAGGTCGTGCTGGCCCTTGTTTAAGGTGTCGATGACGAACTTGCGATCCATCGTCGCCTCTTTAGGCAGACGTTCGGGTTCGATACCTTGCGCACGCAGATAATCGTCAAGTGAAGGGTCAGGGTGTTCGATGATCAGTGCGCGTTGGAACGCACCGTTGAGAAAACGTACGCCGTCTTTCTTCGCCATGTTTTTCGGGCTCGGGCTGGAGGAACTACTCGTCTTCGACGGTGATGAGGACGTCGCCGATTTCCACGGCTTGGCCGACCTCAACACCAATTTTGGTGACCTTTCCGGAGCGGTGCGCCTTTAGGTCGTTTTCCATCTTCATCGCTTCGATGATGATAATCGTTTGGCCTTCTTCGACGGTTTCGCCAACCGCGAATGGGGTCGCGACCACTTTGCCGGCCATTGGGCTGAGAAGGTCTGGGCCGGCCTCTTTATTTCCACCTACGCCGGCAGCCTTCATGCGACGCTGACGCTCATTGAGGACGTTGACTTCGGTGTCGTGACCGCGCCAGAGCACGTGGAAAACTCCCTCTTGCTCACGAACGTCCAGGTCAGCGCTTCGTGCGCCACGCAAAAGGTGGAGTCGGCCAGGTTGAGGTTCCAGAGCGTCGACGACATGCGTGACGCCTTCTGGATCAGTGACCTCCAAAAGGCCTTCGCCGTTGCGGATGACCGACCACTCTCGTTCTTCTTCGCCGTGTTGTACGTAGTAGATTGGCATCGTGTTCTCCTAAATCTGTCCGCGAAGCTGGCGGAAGCGACCGTATTCTTTCCAACCATTCTTAGCTGCGCCGTTGACCGGCGTGCCATTTGACGAAGCGCCTTGTTTGGCGATCGCCTCGTCTTTGAGGTGCCGAGCGACAACCGCCGCCATTTCGCAGAATGCGACGGTCTCTTCGTTTTCGACCTTCTCGCGTTCTTCCATGTACTTCGGCACCCAGTTGGTGTCGTAGTGGCCCTCGCGGAACTCTGGCGTGTCCAGAATCTCTTGATGGAACTCGATATTGGTGGTGATACCAGCAACAACGTACTCACTAAGTGCCCGTTGCATGCGGTTGATCGCGTGTTGTCGGTCTTCACCCCAGACGATCAGCTTTGCGATCATTGGGTCGTAGTGGACCGGAACCGTTGAGCCTGAGTACACCCCAGAATCAACCCGCACCCATGGGCCGGATGGCTCGCGGATGTTCGTGATGAGGCCTGGTGAAGGCATGAACTTATTCTCTGGATCCTCGGCGTAGATACGGGCTTCAACGGCCGCTCCACGCATCTCAAGATCCTCTTGTTTCAAGGTAAGCTTCTCACCGTTGGCAATCTTGAGCTGCCAACGCACAAGGTCGATACCGGTGACCATCTCGGTGATGGGGTGCTCGACCTGAAGGCGAGTGTTCATCTCGAGGAAGTAGAAGCTCTGGTCCACATCGAGCAGGAACTCAACGGTACCCGCACCGACGTAGTCGACCGCCTTGGCCGCAGCGATCGCGACCTCACCCATCTTCTCGCGCGTTTCCGGCAGGATCGTTGGGCAAGGCGTTTCTTCAATGATCTTCTGGTGTCGGCGCTGAACTGAACAATCGCGCTCAAACAAGTGAATGCAGTTGCCGTGCTGGTCGGCGAGGACCTGGAATTCGACGTGCTTCGGTCGCACAACGAATTTTTCGACGTAGACGTCGCCGTTGCCAAACGCGTTCAACGCCTCGCGGCGCGCGCCTTCAAACGAAGCGACAAACTCAGCTTCACCGTCGACACGACGCATGCCTTTACCGCCACCGCCTGCAGCGGCCTTGATAAGCACGGGGAAGCCCATTTCCTTGGCCAATGCCAAGGCTTCTTGTGGGTCTTCGATTGCGTCTTTTGCGCCGGGGACAAGTGGAACACCGGCCTTTTCCATGAGCTTACGTGCATGGGTTTTGGAGCCCATCGCGTTGATGGCGTAGCTACGTGGTCCGATGAAGACGATTCCTGCCTTCTCGCACGCTTCTGCAAAATCCGAGTTCTCGGACAAGAAGCCAAAACCTGGGTGAATCGCCTCAGCGCCGCTTTCTTTGGCGACGGCCAAGATCTTATCGATCACCAAGTAACTCTCCGCACTTGCGGCTGGTCCAACGCAGTAAGCCTCGTCTGCGTATCGGACATGGATGGACTCGCGATCTGGTTCAGAAAAGACCGCGACGCTCTTGATATTCATCTCGCGGAGGGTGCGCATGATGCGCACTGCAATCTCACCGCGGTTTGCTACCAATACCTTTGAAAACATCGACTAATACCCGGTTCAGTCTACAAAACGCGGGGAACCTAGCACTTCTGTGACAAATGGCAACCCGCACGTCGCTTCGTAGCTTGGCTACATTGACACCTTGGGCCAATCGCACATACGATCCCGTTCAACTCACTCACTGGTTTACGAAATGTCTGACGATAGCCAAGAAGAAGTCGAATACGGCGAGCCGCAAGACCGCGAGCGTCCGCTCATCCTGTTGGCTGACGACGACGAAGACATTCGTGCGCTGCTGCGTGCGCATTTCGAGGACCAGGACTGCGATTTGTTGGAGAACAACAATGGCGCGGATGCCCTTGAAACCATCATCGTGCACCGGCCAAATCTCGTGATTTTGGACGTCATGATGCCCGAACTCAACGGCTGGCAGATCTGCAAGTACGTCAAATCCCGTGAAGAGTATGAAGACGTTGGCGTCATCATGCTGACCGCGATCGGCCCAGTAAACAACGAGCTAACATCGCCGTTGTTTGGCGCGGACGACTATATCGACAAGCCGTTCGACTTTGATGAGTTGGAATTCAAGGTTCGCAAGGTATTGAGCGAAAAGAAGCGCTCGCCAGAAGAATAGCTACGGGCAACCGGGCGCTGCTCCGGGAGTTCCAGCAACGACTCCGTCGCCGATCGTCGCCGACTCTTCACACCATGTATCCGGGGAATCGTTACCCGATGCGGACTCAAGCCCAGCGCGGACGCTGAGTGCACGGTCCTCTTGTATGGCGAGGGTGGGCGATTCGCCTTCAGGTGGCACAAGATTGCCGGAAATCCAGCGTACCGAATCGAACTTCTGAATCTCATTGCCGTTGAAGTACTGAAGCTCCAAAAGTCGCTCGCCTGAGTTGGACAGTGAATCGCCTTCGCCCCAACGACCGTAGTCATAGAATGTTCCAGGCGCCAAAACATCATTGATGGGAACGTCAGATACGACATGGCGAGCGAACACAAAATACTCGCCCGGCTGGATTTCCTTTAGGCCCTGATAGACTTCGACCTGCTCAGACGTGGTTGGGAGCGCAACCGTGATGGTGCCTTCACTTCCCGAGCCGACGTTCAGCAGGCGGAACGAGATTTGGCGTGGGTCGGCTGGGCCATCTCCCACATTCTTCACCTCGACATACTCGCCCAACTCACCGGTGGAGATGTTGTTGTCCATCGCCGATGTGTTGATCAGCAGCTCCGTGATCACAAGCTCAGGCTCGCCGACCGGCATATCCGGCGGCATGTCCATCATGTTGTTCAGATTGTTCTGATTATTGGTGTTGTTGACGTTGTTGAGGTTGTTCGTCCCGTCGTCACTGCCCATGTCGTCACCAAAGTCGATGGTGACCTTCTTCTCGGAATACGGGTAGTCATCGAGGTCGAAAGCGAGGTTACACCCCGTCAACAACACCAGCGCCACTCCCAAGTATTTGATTAGTTTTCGGGCCATGAGGCCAATTACATCGAGTTCTTAATACGTTCAACCACTTCACTGTACGAGGTGTTCTCTACGACCCTCGCCATCAGATCGGTATATTTTTCTACCAAATCCGTGCGACCTTCATCGCGATAGTGCTGAAGAATCTCATGAATTCGCACAAAAGTCTTTTCGCTGTTCACGAAGTACGTCGCAGCTTCGACCGTCGCCTGCAGACCGGCTCGGCTGACGGACGATGCGGTCGATTGAAAGATAAACTCTTGGTCTTCGCTGTTTCGAATCCCAACTGTGGCTTCTGCCTGCGCGTCCGTACCGGCGCTATTGCCGCCAGAGATCAGGCCGCGAATATTGAACTGTGAGAACGAGATCGACTTCAGACTTGGGTATTCGTCGGAAAGCCGAATCTTCAGGCCATTGAAGAACGCGTCGATCGTTCCCACACCTTGCCCTTCGACTGTGAAATCCGTTCCGTCGTCGTGAACCAAATGGCAGCTAATCCGGCACGTATTCTCTTCGAGAGACTCCGTGACGTGATAGCTTTTGACCTCCATATGGACAAAATCGTCCTGAAGGATCTCCTTCATTAGGTTGATCATTCCTGCTTGTTTGCCGTCCATGCTTAAAAACCTTCCTGAGCCCGTCCTTGAGTGGCTCGCCGTGAATGACGCGAATGTGGGAATGCTGTAGACTACCTGAAATCAACACCGAAAACATAGAGAGTCTGCATGTCTGCTCCCTACGATTACGATGCACCTCCTCCGATGGAATCGCAAGCCCCACAGGGTGAGGGCGTAGTTCGTGAGTCTTCGACTTACATGACCGACCGCGATGCGGAGAAGTTCTGCCAGCTGTTCGCCGATGGTCTGCGTTCCGGTATCGGATACGCCCGGATTCTGGATTTCATGGAACGCCAGGGTTTGGATGCCAAGATGACCGCCAAGTTGCGGGTTGCCGTCCTGGAGTACGGCGACAGGTTGGGCGAGTCATTCGCGCGATTTGGGATCTTGGATGCAGCGGCTCGAAAGCTCATCCTCGTGGCCGAAGAGCAGGGTGCATTGCCCGAGACCTTCAAGGAACAGTCCCGTATCTATGGCACGCGATACAACCGGAAAAAGAAGGTCGTTTTCGGGCTTGTTGAGCCTGCACTGGTCTTCTGCCTGGGTGTTTTCTATTTCCGAAACGTGATTGGGAACATCATGGAGGCCACGTTCTCCAATGATACTTGGGGTGTCATCGGTGATCTCTTTGTGTTGTCTTCGATCCAATCCGCCATCTTCTTCTTGTTCTTCGGCGGGTGCATGTACACCTGGATTAACCTCCCGGTCGATTCCTCGTTCCGCGAAGCGGTTGGGCGTCTGTGGTTCCGCGTTCCGGTGCTTTCCACGCCGGTCCGAACGCAGGCGGTCGCGAACTTCGCGCGGTACCTGCGGCAATCCGTTCGAAGCGGTATGGATATCTTCCTTTCTATTGACCTTGCTGCCGAAGCCACAAACTCACCCTGGTTCATTGACAGCGTGGATGAAGTTTTCGCGGTGCTAGAGGCCGGTTATCCGCTGGATCAGGCGATGCGTCAGATGCGTGGATTGCCCACGGATTTTGCCGACTACATTGCCATTGGTGAAGAGACCGGTCGTCTGGAAGAAAATCTGGACTTCCTCGCTGAGCGCTATGACGAGAAAGCGGTCGAAGCCTACGCACGATCCCTGGCGGCGTTTGTCTATATGACGCGTCTGTTGTTCATCGTGCTCATCCTCATCTTCGCTGTCTTCGGCGGCGTGATGGATTCGTTCTTCGGCGCGTTCTAGAGCCACGATTCACACAGTTTTCACATGTCATTCAACGTGAGTGACATGTGAGCCACTAATGTCTGCACAAACTCAGATCCAAAACGCGACTCATGCGTTAGGAGAGATATGCAGATGTTATCAAGACACGTTCAGCTGGGGCTGGTCTGCGTGGTTGGCTGGGCAGGCGCGCTCATCGGCGGCCTTAGCGGGCCAGCGATATGGGGCGCTGACGTCACCATGTCGGCCTGTCTGCTGACGATTTTTGCCGGCATGATGTTGGCGCTGAACGCAGTAAATCATTTTCCATCGGTCGAGCGATTCAGTCCTCTACTGACGACAATCGCGGCGCTTGTTCCTGCCGCACTCTTGGCCCTCCCAATCACGTTTATCTTGAAGACGCTTTCATCCGCGAACGGCATCGAGTTTCTCTACACCTGGCAGGGTGCGTTGGCGGGGGCGTTCCTGCTGCTCGTCTCGGGTAAAGGCGTGGCGTGGTCGCTGACAACTCGCTGGAACTCAGACGAGAGCAAGGTTGTTGAGATTGTGTCCCTTGTCATGGTTGTCATTGCTGTGTTGCCAAACTGGGATGCGCCTACCGAGGTTGAAACCGTCGTTGCTCAGTCCCAGGCCAGTGAAGATCGCCGATAAGCGATACGCCGACTACTCTTCCGAATCCTCGTAATCATCGTCGTCGTAATCGTTGTCGTCATAATCGTCGTCATCGTAGTCGTCATCTTCATCCCAATCCGCATCGGAATCTTCTTCCTCTTCGGGTTCGGACCAGTCGACGAACTTCGGGTTTTCCGCTTGGAACTCTTCGAAGAGTCCCTTGGCGAGTTCGGTCTTGTCGATGCCCTCTGGCGCAACACGCACGTCGAGCTGGGCGTATTGCATGTCGTAGCCGACTTCTTTCAACGTTCCTTTGTCCATTCCGCACTCTTTGAGTGCGTCATGAATTTCATCGATGGAACGGTTGAACCGTTTGGCGACGTCTCGGACGTGCGGTTTCTTGTATCGATTGTCGGCAGTGATCCCGAGATGGAATGTGCAGAACAAATTGAACGCATTCAACTCAAGGGTGCTGTGGTCGGCTTCCACCTCGGCGACTGGCTCACGACCGCCAAACTGCTCGCGCTTAGGGCCTTTTCGTTTGCCACCACCGGAGCGTCGTCGATTGCCACCGCCTCCGCCACCACCACCGCCGCCGCGATTGCTCTTTTTGCGCCGGCCTTGGTTGTTGTTCGAGTTTTGGTTGTTTCCGCCGCCGCCTTTGCCGCGCCGTCTACGTCGTCGTCTTCGACGACCGCCGCCACCTTCCTGGCGCTGTTTCTCGTCGCTCATTTACCTATCATCCACAACGGATTTTGCCCCTTTCGGTCCACTGAACAACTCAATGACTACAAAACGTAAGGGACGTTTGGACCCTTTCGGGTCGCCGCGCGCGCACGCGTTGCGCCGCACATACTTCAGCACCTAATTGGTACCGGTTTCCGAAATTTCAATTCGGGTTCGTGAGGCAGGAAGCCCCAGTAGTGAAAACGCTAGCATTACCGCGCCGAGATCGCAACGGCCTACATCTCTTTCAGCAATTTGTCGGCTTTCTGGTAGGTATCGTTGGACTTTGGGACCATCGATTTGATTTGTCGGCACAGCTTCGCCGCCGCGCGAGCGTCGGTCTTCCGCTTGTTTGCGGCCTTCACGTAGAGGTTGCGTGCTTCCGATTCCAGTGACTTCTTTAGCTTGCGCACTGCGTCGTCATTCTTCGAATAACGCTCACCTTGCTTCTGGTACTTGTATGCTTTCGCGTAGTCCTTCTTGCTAAGCGCTGCCAGACCAAGTTGGCCCTTCGAACTCGCAAGTAGGGTCGACAACTCGTCGCTGTGATAACCCTTGCCCCCCGAGACGTCGGAATCCGTTCGTCGGGCGCTTAGCAGTGACTTTTCGGCAGAGGCCCAATCTCGTTTCGCAAAATTGAGTTTCGCCGCTCGGTACTCAGACTGGAATGTCTTGATCGCTTTGGCCGTATTCTTCGCTCGTTTGGCGCCGGCGCCACTATTGCTTCGTGCGGAGTCTTCAAAGAACTTCACGGCGGCGTCGAACTTTTTGTCTCGGTACAACCGATAGCCCTTGGTGAAGTTGATTACGCGGCTTCCGTCACTCGGTTCTGCGGTCTTCTTTGGACGTGGCGCAAATCGCGCTAGCTCATTCTTTTCGCGCCTTGCTTGCGCGACGTCTTCCTCAAGTTGCGCCGTCTCGCGTTCGAGCTCGAGCCGTTTGATCTGTTCTTCGAGGTCCTTTGCGCCTTGATGGGTAGGGACGCGTTCGCGAATCTCCACGATCAGCTTTCGTGCACCCTCAAAATCGTCATTGGCCACCATGTCCTGTGCGTCGGCGTAGATGGAATCCACCTCAACCGACTTCTGCTTCTTCGCCAGGGTTCGGCTCTCTTCGTAGTAAACGCTCGATTCTGGAATTGCGGCGGCGCGCGCGGCGGCCTCGTCTAACTTGCCGTCGGCATGCAGGTCTTTGGCCCTATTCAGAGCTTCGAGCGCCGCCATCTCGTCGTCGATGCGTCCAAGCTGCCTATCGACGCTGAGCGCCGGATCGAGCTCCTTTGCCTTGCTGAACTTCGTCCTGGCGAGCTCCCAATCACGTTGTTTGAGCGCTTCAACGCCCTCAAGGTAAAGCTGCGAGGTCAGCTGTGTGGTTTCCGCGCCAGTCTTCGGGCCTGTGTTTGTCGCGATGAACACCAAGCCACCGATCAGAATCAGACACAGAACGATTCCGATGCCGCCCACATACCAAAACAGCTTCTTGGTTGTTTCAGGGTTGTTCGGAGGCGGCATGCTCACATCGTGCAATGCCGTCTTCGACCCCTGCATCGTGGACAATGCGGCTGGGACGATTCTTCGATTTCGCGTGGGCGGTGCGACATCACCCTGAAGCACAAACTGCAGCACGGATTGGCCTGCCTCGAGCCGGTCCCCATGAAAGAGGTCCGCTTCACGAATCCGTGTGCCGTTGAGGCTGGTCCCGTTCACGGACTGCAGATCTCGAACAAGGAACGTATCGTCCTCGTTGCGAAGGATCTCGATATGCTGACGACTCATCGCGGCATCCGCGACCATGACCGAGTTCATATCGCCGCGTCCGATCGTGTTTCGCATCCCGCCAACGAAGAACTCTTGACCCGTATCGGGGCCCTCAATCACACGTAGCTTCGCAACCAACCCGTCGGATTCAAACGGACTGGAGAGCATTTCAGTCTTTTGAGACTGGAAGTCTTCGTCGTCCGGAATTGGCTCGGCACCTACCGGCGGATCGCGATGGATTGGCTCAGGCAGTCCCTTGTCCGGCGACCGAATTGGCTCTGGCAATGGCGCCTGAATCTGAAAGCTACTCGCGGTCTGTCGGACGAGCTCGATCGATTCAGCAGCTTTGTTCTGAATGTCATCGATCTTCTGAGGCTCGGCACCTACTTCGAAATCGGAGATTTCATCTAAGCCTTCGTGCGATGGCGCGCCTTCCGAATCGCCCTCAAACGACAGCCCTTCGGCGAGCTGCGTCTTTTCGTCCTCAAACTCTTCAACCTCGGACGGAGTCGCGCCGATAATGTGAGGCTCGTGGACTGGTTCTTCTGCAGCTTCGTCTTCGACGGGCTCAGCCGGCTGAAGCAGCGCGGGGTCGATCGTCGAATGCGTTGGCGCAGGAGCCTCTTGTGATGCATCGACGCCCAGGTCGGCTAGCTCGAAGCGAAACTCATTACCATCCGCTGCCTCTGGTTCGGCATCGGACAAAGACAGTTCCTCGAGCCCTTCGTCAGGGTCTTCCGCAGGTTTTGGTGCAGGGACCTTGGGCGGAGGAAGCTTCTTCAAGCCTTGGAGTTTGGCCTTCAACGCTGCTTTCTGTTCGTCAGAAATCCGCGGAGGTTTTACCCCGTCACTCGAAGAGTTGTCGCCGGAATCGCTCATGATTTCGGGTCACTAAGTCCATATTGTGGCAAGTTACGCTAACCTGAAGATATCCCGAGGGCCGAAGGGCGTCAACGAATCGGCGTTTGCGTTCCCTACATAGCCTCATCTGTCGTATGATCCGCCCAACGTAACTACGCGCTAAGGTCCGATGGCGAATTCACGCATAACACTGCGATCCAAGCTTACAGGGGCGTTTCTGGCCCCGACGCTCATCATCGCACTGCTGTACGGATTGGTTACGTATTTTTCGAGCCGACAGGGGCTCGAGGACGAACTGGCGCAACGTCTCATTGCGGTCGCACAGGCCACCGCTGCCACGATGAACGACGGATTCGACGCCAAGCAAATCGAGCGACTTGATGGGGATAAACCGCGTGTTCACGCCCGTCTGAAAGAGAAGCTGGACGCGGTGCGAAAAAATACCGGTGTGCGCCGGGTCTTCATCTTCGACAAAGAGAAGCGCAGCCTCGTCGATACCGATGACGTGGAATTTGGTCAGCCCTTGTACGATCTCGATGCAGACGCTGTTGAGCTTGAGCGGACCTTTGCAGATGCCACACCGACGGCGTCCGTCCTGTTCGAAGGCAACGATGGCGCGCTGTATAAGTCTGGCTATGCGCCCATCGTTTTGGAGGGCCGGGTTGTGGCTGCTATCGGCGTCGAAGGGTCCGCCGGCTATTTTGATCTGCTCACAAACCTCGCCAGTGTCCTGACCGTCTTGGGGATCTTTGGGGTCCTTCTGGTGATAATCGTCGGTACGCTCTCTGCCCGTCGCATCACGCAGCCAGTTAACGAGCTCATGGTCGCTGCACAGCGATTGGGACGCGGGGAATTGGACGGTCGAGTTTTGACCACCGCGACCAGTGGGGACGAAATCACCTACCTCGCTGAAGCGTTTGAAGACATGCGTCAGGACATCGTTGGACGCGACCAGCAGCTGCAGATGATGTTGTCCGGTATTGCGCACGAAGTTCGCAATCCATTGGGCGGCATGAAGCTGTTCGTTGGCTTACTGAAAGAGGATCTGCGCGACGCTGATGACAGCGACGACCAGCTGGCAAAGGTCGCGCGAATCGAGCGTGAGTTGGGTTATCTAGAGAAGGTGGTCAATGACTTCTTAGATTACGCCAAGCAGGGACCCGTAGAACTGGAGCGGTTTAGTGGTGCGGAGTTCCTCGATGAGATCGACGATCTTCTGCGGGCAGAGGTCGAAGGGGCTGGCAGTACGTTGAGCATCGATGTCCAGCCCAGTGACGTCGAACTTACAGCTGACCGCGCACGGATCCGCCGAGGTGTCATCAACTGCCTGCGTAATGCATATCAAGCGCTCGAGGGCGGCGGACGAATCGAAATCACTGTGACAGCCGACGATGTGGCGCGCTTCATCACCATCCGAGATGACGGACCCGGAATTCCAGAAGAGAGCTTGGACGAAGTGCTGACCCCGTTTTTCACGACGAAAGAGAAGGGCAGTGGTTTGGGGCTTTCCCTGACAAAACGTGTCGTTGAACAGCATGGTGGCTCCCTCCATATCCGCAACGATGGCGGGTGTGTCATCGTATTTGAGATCCCGTTCGACGCCTCGATTGTGGTTGCAGAGCCAGAGATTCCTGAAGGTTGGTTAGGTTGAACTAGCGTGTTGAAGTTGACGTCATCGGGTGGTGGGCTGCTAAAGTCCCGCCAACGCTTGAGAGTGAAGTCATGGCAAAGATACTTGTAGTCGAGGACAACGATACCCTCCGCGAGGGCATCGTTCAGGTCATCAAACGCATGGGGCACGACGCCATCGATGCGGAGGATGGAAAAGTCGGACTTGAGAGATTCAAGGAAGACGAACCGGACTTGGTCATCAGTGACCTGAAGATGGACAAGATGGATGGAATGGAGATGCTCGACCGAATCATGGGCGTGAACCCAGATGCGCTCGTCATGATCGTCACAGCTTTCGGTTCTATCGAGAAAGCCGTCGATGCCATGCAAAAGGGGGCGTTTGACTTCCTGCCCAAACCGTTCCCACCAGACCTCCTGCGCTCAAAGATCACACGCGCGCTTGAGCGACGAGACGACCGGAAACGTGCCGATCGTCTGGCCCGCGAAAACGAGATGCTCCGGGAGGACCAGGGCGACGGAAACACGGACTTAGTTGGTGGCTCCGACATCATGGAAGATGTCCTCAACAAGATTCTGAAGATCGCGCCGTCCGACTCGACAGTTCATATCTACGGTGAGTCGGGAACCGGTAAAGAGCTGGTTGCCCGCGCAATCCATGAAAACTCTCCGCGCAAGAACGGGCCTTTTATCAAGGTGAACTGTTCCGCACTCGCAGAATCTCTCCTGGAATCCGAGCTGTTTGGACACGAGAAGGGCGCGTTCACAGGTGCCCACAAACAGAAGCTGGGGCGCTTCGAGCTAGCAGATGGCGGGACCATCTTTTTGGACGAGATTGGCGACATCGCGCCGAGTATTCAGCTGAAGCTGCTGCGCGTTCTGCAAGAGCGACAGATTGAACGCGTTGGCGGCGAGAACACCATTCACATCGACGTGCGGGTGGTGACGGCCACGAACAAAGACCTCAAAGAAGAGGTATCGGAAGGCAGGTTCCGCGAGGACCTCTTTTATCGCCTGCACATCATTCCGATAGAACTTCCCTCGCTGCGGGAACGGCTCGACGATGTGGACCCGCTTGTCGACCACTTCCTCACCAAACTGCGTGGCCGCACAAACAAGAAGGTGGGCGCGGTTTCGCCACAAGCCATGCACGCGCTGAAGGCGTATCGGTGGCCTGGAAATGTCCGTGAGCTCGAGAACGTGATCGAACATGCGATGGTCTTCGCCGAAGGCAACACCATCGAGATCGACGACCTTCCACCGATAATCACCGGCAAGTCCGATGAAGACACGCTCGCCATTCCTGGCGGCGATCGTCCGTTGCCCGATATCTTGGAAGACTTGGAGCGCCAGCTGATCGTGCGGGCGTATCGGAAGGCCAAGGGCGTCAAAACCGAGACCGCCCGTATTCTGGGCATCAAACCCAGCGCGCTGTACTACAAACTTGAGAAGTACGGGATTGTAGAGCCGGAAGGGTAATCTACTTCGTGAGGATTTCTGCGCCCGTCGCGTCTACCCACTTGAATTTTGTGCCGTCGAAATAGGCCGTCGAGTCCCACGCGCCGTCGCTCGTGTTGAGGATAACTACGAAGTTGTTCACGCATGCGGCCACGAGCGACCCATCTGGAGACATGGTCAGTCCGCAGGAGTTTCCTGCCGGGACATCCGTGCTCCAAACTTCTTCGCCAGTTTCAATCTCTCGTGCCCGAACCTTTCCACCGCCAAGCTGCACGAACTTTCCGTAGTAGGCATCGCTGGCAGCAGCGTAGTCCGCCTTTTCATCACGACTCCAAGGCAGGTACGAAGGCGGGTCCAGTCGTCCTACCTTGAGTGAGCCATTGCTCGAGGTCGTCACGATGTCATCACCTGAAGTGGACACCGAACGTGCGGTACCATCGAGCTTCATCACACGCTTGGATTTGCTTGGCTTTCGTGGGTTCCAGAGACGCACGACACCCTGGTCATCGGTCATTACGATGTGGCCGTTAGACGTCGAATGAAGCGGCCCGCGCAAGGGACCAACATTGATATTGAAGTCAGATCCCTGGCGGTTCAGGTAGTCTTCCATCTTCTCTTGCGGTTCCGGGTCGGCGAAACTGTGCGCTTGGCCCCAGATTCGGATCGTTCCGTCTTCTGCGCTGATGTAGAGCGTGTAGTCATTTTTCGCGAACGTTGCTCCGGCGAGATTGCCGACGGTGTTTGCGTTCAGAATCAACTCGCCTCGCATGTTGACGACCTTTGTTGGGTCAGTCTCGATAACCGCGAGTGATCCGTCAGGTGCAACGGTTCGAATTGGCGCATCGACTTGGGTTGCAGGCGTGCCGACGGACCCCTCTCGCTTTGCAATTCGAGCGATCCCGACCTTTCCTTTTTGGGTTCCTACAAACAGTTGGTTTGCACCACCAAACTCCACCAGAGACAGCGTGTCTGCGTTCGCTTGCGGAAACGTTACAGATTTTGCGTTGTCCCCACCTGACGAAGTTGCCTTCCCGTTGGAGTCCGTGCCTTGGGCTCCAGAATTCGAGCCGGTGGTATTCGAGGTGTCTTGCGCGGTGTTCGTCGAACTCGCACCGCATCCGGAAAATACGGCCAAACTGCTAATCACGAGCAGCACAACAGCATTGCGTGTCATGGATTCTCCAAATGTCCTGAGTCGGGTCTGAACAGGATACACCCGGCACAGGCACTGGTTCAATCAGCGATCCTTTTTCGAAATCGCGTCCAGCATCCCCTCCACCGCTTCGATATGTTCGGAGGTCGTCTGGACATTGGCTTGGAACGAAGCTGCCATCTGCAGACTGGTTTCCAAGTCCGTGTGGGCGGTGCGGTAGATATGCGCTTTGGCCAATCGCACAGCATTGGGAGGCAGCGCCGCGATTTCTGCGGCCATGGTCTTCGCACGCTCGAGCACAGCATCAGGTGCAACAACCTCGTTTACGAGCCCGATTCGAAGCGCTTCCGCAGGATCGAGCACGCGGGCGGTCATCACGAGCTCTAACGCCTTGGCGAATCCTACGATGCGGGTCAGAAGGTACCCAGTGCCGTCGCCAGGAATCAGCCCAACCTTCGCAAATGTTGCCCCGAGCTTCGCGCGCTCACTAGCAATGCGGATATCGCAATTCAGTGCCAGGCCAAGTCCGGCTCCAATCGCGGCTCCATTGACTGCCGCGATCGTCGGTTTCTCAAACGTGTTGAGCCGGCGCGTCACGGCTTGCAGCCCGAAACGGTAGTTGGTGCGCAGTTGAGGCGCTTCTCCGGAGAACATTCCGGTCCGGTCCTTCATTGCCTTCAGGTCGCCACCAGCGCTGAACGCCTTGCCTGCGCCAGTGATGATAAGTACGCGCACATCCGGATCCGTCTCAGCGTCGTCAAGGGCTTGCAACAGGTCCGTTTTCAGGTCTTCCGAATAAGCATTGCGCGCTTCTGGCCGATTGAGGGTCAAGACAGCAATGTGGTCCGACACTTCATACAAGATGCTACTCATCAGTTTCCTCTCGATTGCGCATATGGTCTGCGATTCGCCAGAACGAAACTTCCAGGTAGGTGCGCAGCTGTTCGTCTTCGACGGTCTCGTCGAGCGCCTGTGTCATGCACACCATCCATTCGTCACGCTCCCGGACGCCGATGCTGAAGGGGAGATGTCGAAATCTCAGTTTGGGGTGGCCGTACTTCTGAACGTAGAGCCCAGGACCGCCTAACCATCCGGACAAAAACATCCAGAGCTTGTCGCGGGAGCCCTGCAGGTCAGGGGGATGCATCGCACGAATGCCTTCGGTGAATTCGTGCGAATCCATGATGTCGTAGAAACGGTCGACCAAACGCCGCACGCCCTCGGCTTCACCGATGAGTTCGTACGGCGTCTGTTCGAATTCGCGAGTCATGCCTATTGCGGCTTCGCGTCAGCAGGCTTCGCGTCCGCAGGTTTCGCGTCCGCAGGTGTGTCGGTCTTTGGAGCAGGTTTTTCAGCGCCTTCCTCAATCACCTCTTTCTTCTCGATGATGGCCGGACCGTCTCCGATTGGCTTCCCATCAACTTCGAGGATGTTGAATTCAACACGTCGGTTCTGCTCACGTCCCGAGGCCTTCTTGTTGTCCGCGATTGGCTTGGTTTCGCCGAAGCCAACGGCTTCCATGCGGCCCGCGTCGATGCCCTGAGCTTGGATGTAGTCTCGGACCGAGTTCGCGCGGTCTTGAGACAGTTTCTGGTTGAAGCTGTCCTTACCGCGAGAGTCGGTGTGTCCTTCGATTCGAATCTTCGTAATCTGCGGATTCGCTTTGAGGACCGAGGCAATCTGGTTCAGCAAGTTGTAGCTTCGCTTCTTAATGTCAGCCTTACCTGTTTCGAAGAAGACCTTCTCCAGGATCTCAATCTTCGTCTTGGTCACCTTGACCTTGGTCTTGCCTTTGTCTGGGCAGCCGTCTTCATCTTCGTTGCCGTTGATGGTTTCTGGCTCAAGCGGACATTTGTCGTCTGCATCCAGGATGCCGTCGTTGTCGTTGTCTGGGTCTGGACACCCGTCTTCGTCTTGGAATCCGTCTTTGTCCTCGGCAGCCATCGGACATTTGTCATCTGCATCCAGGATCGTGTCGTTATCGTTGTCAGGGTCTGGGCAGCCGTTTTCGTCCTCGAACCCGTCGATGTCTTCAGGCTTCTCAGGACACTGGTCTTTCGCATCCGTGATGCCGTCGCCGTCCTTGTCTGGGCAGCCTTTGAGCTCTTTCACGCCAGCTTCGACAGGACACGCATCGTCTTCGTCCAAGATGCCGTCGTTGTCATTGTCTGGATCTGGACAACCATTTTCGTCTTCAAAGCCGTCTTTGTCTTCGGCGTCGTCACGACACTGGTCGGAGTCGTCCAGGATTCCGTCTTCATCGTTGTCGTCGTCTGGGCACCCATCAGCGTCCTCAAATCCGTCGGCATCTTCAGCCCGTTCAGGGCAATCGTCGTCATCATCAAGGATGCCATCCTTGTCCTTATCGCGATCACGTGGTGTGTAGCCAACGCTAGCAAATACGCGGAAATCCGGAGCGCCAACGCCGGTGCTAGCGCCCATCCCGCCACCAACTTGTGTCACGACGTCTCCAAACCAGTACTGAAGCGCAAGATCGGCTTCCATTGGGCCGTCCACACGCTCGTCGAGTTCAATCGCAGGATTCTCTGGGTCGCGTTGGTTGGAAAACGAGGTGTCGCCGAAGAACGTCGCCAGGATCTGCATATCTTCTTCAATGACGGGAATCTCAATACCGACGGCCCATCGAATCAGGTCGTTGGCGACGTAGTTTTGAATGACGCGCTCATCACGGAATGCGTACGCAACGTTCACATCAACGATGAAGTCATTGACGGTGTAATCGAGAATCAAACGCGGTTCGAAGCCAACGCTTCCGTCGCCGTTAAGCGCGGTACCGGTGGGCAACTTCGTTGTGAGCAAAACAGCCGCACCAAACCCACCAAAGTCCTCGGAGTTCATAAGCTGGAATTTTGGATAGATGCGGATGTCCGCGATCGTCGTCGTGCCCAAGTCCTCTTGGAGACCAAAAATCTCCAAGTTGTCGCCGTCCTGATAGAACACGACGGGGACCACCACACCAATGTCCAGCAAATCCCAGAGGCCAAATGACGCCCAGAATTCGCCTTTGAGCGAGTGACCAAGCACCGTCTGGCGTTCCTCTTCGCCTTGTGCGTTCTCACGCACCAGCTCAAGCGGGTCGTTCATGTAGTGCAGGAAAAGTCCGACAGAAGGACTTGCGTGCGGCAGAACTTCACTCTTCGCTACATTCAAGATGTTGGTGCCCTGAGCCGGAAGTGGCTCGAACCTCTCGATCTGCACATCTTCTTGATTTTGAGACTGCGCAAACGCCGGGGCTGCCACTGCGATAGCCGCAAGGAATGCGAACAAACACGTCAACCAACTCTTCATTTCGTCGCCCGTTCTTCTAAGAGAATTTGGATAGGTTTCACGAAACTAATCTGTAACCCCACATTTAACAAGGCTTAGCGGCTAGATTGGGTCGAGGATTTGCAGACCGAATTGGCCCGCGACGGGCACATCTGGATCGGGGGGATCGGGCGCACCACTCTTCACTTGTACCAAGCTCGGACCGAGCTGCAATTGGGAGCCATCCATGAACTCGCACTCACGTTGAATCATGTTCGCGGCGACATCCATGAGACGGAAGAACGCCGCGTTCATTCCTTCGTTAACCGGAGTCTCAAGTTCGGGTAGGCCGAATGCCGTCATGCCGCGAGTCCGCATCTTCCCATCCGTGTCCCACGCGTGGACCAAAAGGTTCGCCAGGGCTTCTTCATTCTCTGGGTCAACCGCTAGAACGCGTAGGGAGCGTGGGGAGTGCAGTCGGACTGTCATAGGGATCAACACACCAGAAGCGCCAGCCTCGACCAGACCACTCAACACACGAACAAAGAAAGCTGCAGCGGATTTCGACGACTCGCCAGCAGACACACTCACTCGCCAGACATGACTGTGGTTTTGCAGCAGCACCGCATCAGAAGGTCCAAAAGGCTCAAACGAAGTCCCCGCGAGCTCAACCATCTCGGGGATGGCGTCTTCGATTAGTAGCTGCGCGGTCAAGCCATCATCTGAGAGGTGACCAGCGATACCATCAAACTCCAGCTCGCAATTGCGCATCCACGTTTCTTCGTAGGCCTGCTTAACGAGCGCCGCCGCCGCTTGGTCCCATGGGGCGGGGACAACGGCTACAAATGTGTCTGCAGATGCTGGATTCATTTATCAACCTTGAACACGGATACAGAGTCCTTGAATGCCGAAACGATCTTCGCGCTTTCGCCCGAAAGTAATGCGTCAGCCAGCTCCGGCGTTAATCCTTCTTCGATCAGAACCTGAGCGTGGTTGTCTTCTTCGTTTAGCTCGATTCGGTCAAGCTCAAGCTTGATGACGATAGGGTCCGAGTACTCAAACTCGAAGGGTTGCAATGCCCCGTCCACCTTACGACTTCCGCGAATGACCAATGTCTTGTTGTACACATCGTCGGTCGAGATCGCTGTCATGTTCAGGATATCATCGTCGGCAGCCGAGAAGATCACATACGCGGCGCAGTAGGTTCCGAATGGGGGGCTAATCTCCCCTGTGATCCTGGCCCCACTGGGACGAAGGAGATCTTCGGCCACTGGTGTGCCCTCGCGGGTTGATGACGAAGCGACGTGGGCCCACGCCGTTGAGACAAATGGCAATCCCGCCTGCTCGCAAAGGTGGAGCTCCACGGCTGAACGAACCGCGACTGCGGTGTCGAGCTGGACCAATTCACTCTCGTGCGATGCCGCTCTAACGAGCGAGCCAACGGCAACTTTGGCCGCCTTTCCAACGACGATCGGCGTCGGCTCGGGTTCCTGTGGCGGGTTTGGCGTGCACCCAAACGCGATCACCCCTAGAATGGCAAATATCAGACGTTTCACGGCCGCGAATCTAACGGATTTCTAGGTTCGAAGCCATGGTCGCAAGCAAGGTTGCGCGTTTCAGATGATGATCTGCCCTCAGTGCTTGAGTCAGTACGATGAAGAACACGAGTTCTGTCCCGATGACGGAACCGAACTTCGTCAGTTCAATGACCAAGCCATCCGACTTCAGGGGAAGATTCTCGACGGTCGTTGGATGATCGACGAGAAGATTGGCGAAGGTGGTATGGGCGAGGTCTATAGCGGCCGTCAGGTCAGCGTGGACCGCCCGGTTGCCATTAAGATTTTGCGCCCAGCCATGGCCGTCAGCGAAGAGTACGTCTCCAGATTCTTCCGAGAAGCCAATCTCGCCTCACAGATTAGTCACCCCAACTTCGTCACGATCTATGATTTTGGGCAGGCTGAAGGTCTACAGATTCTCTATCTGGCGATGGAGTATCTGGACGGCATGGACCTCGCGGATCGGATGCGCGAAGGCCGGATGGCACTCAATCACATCATGCAGATCGCTAGCCAATGCTGCGCTGCGCTCGGTGCCGCACACCGCGAGAACATCGTCCACCGCGACCTCAAGCCCGAGAACGTGTTCCTATTGGAACACCCTGGCCCAAACATCCAGCTCAAGGTGCTCGATTTCGGAATCGCCAAGGAGTTGGGGTCAAAGACCTCGATGACGCGAACGGGACAGATCTTTGGCACGCCCGAATACATGAGCCCGGAGCAGTGCCAGAGCCGACAAGAGATCGACGGACGCAGTGACTTGTATTCGCTGGGATGCATTCTCTACGAGCTAATCTCTGGCCGCTCTCCGTTCCAACGGGAGACGGTAATCCAGACCCTCCTCGCGCAGGTCAGTGAAGAGTGTCGAGACCTACGAACATTTCGATTCACGGTTCCGGATTCGACGGCAGATATCGTCATGCGACTGCTCGAGAAAGAGCCTGCGGACCGCTTCGCGAGCGCGGAAGAGGCCAAAGCCGCGATCGACAATGAGATTGCATTCCTCGAACTGCGTCCAGACGTCCTTGAAGACTACATGGAGTCGCATCGCAGCACCTATGAGTTCGATCGAGAGGTCGATTCACAGGCCGGTACCGCAGGCATCGACCGCCATACCTCGCAGTTGATCAATCTCACGACAATCGACTACGAGATTGAAGAGAGCGAGAGCAAAAAACGCTCAATCCTTCCTATCATTATCGTGCTATTTGTTTTGGTGGGCGGTGGAGTCGCGGCGGCATTCGCCGCGGGCGTGATCCCACTTGAGAAGCCGAAACCCGAACCACCGCCCGTCGATCTCATGCCTGTCGTTACTGCAGCCTCTGAGTCGGTTGAGTCCTCCCGCGGGTATGCCGTCGAGAGCGTCCACGCAGAGATCGCTGAGCAGAAAGCACGTGCGGCGACGATTCTGGCGACATCCATTGCGATGTTGCCACCGGTGGAAGATGAAGAGCCCGAGCCGAAGCGAAAGCGGGTTCGCAAGAAACGGGAATCCGGCGCACTGCTCGGTATTCGCACGCCGACCTCGATCAACCGGCGCGCCGGTCGCTACACACGGAAGCTGATTCCATGCTTCGAGAAACGGGACAATATGTCCGACGGCGGGAAGGTCAGCGTGAAGTTCCGAATTCAGCCTGATGGTTCAGTGGATTCGGTGCAGGTCACGCGAATGGCGTTCAAATCGCCCGCTGTGAAAAGCTGCATCATAGACAAAATAAAACGCTGGAAGTTCTCCCCGTCCTCCCGAGGGAGCGGCGTGGATTACCACCAGCGTAGTTTCACGTTCAATCCGCCCAAATAGGCGATTGGACTATTGGACGCACATCCCCGTCGAGGATTGGCTTCCTTCGTTGTTCGTCTCGTTGCACTCACGTTTGGTGCCTTCGCCGCCCATTCCCATCTCGTCGTCAGCGACAACGTAGAATGTGTACGGACCACCGGGAGACAGGGTTACACGCAGTTCAACGCGCTCGGAGTCGCCCGGCTCAAGTGGTAGCTGGGTGAGAGCCTGTCCCAGGTAGTCACGTCCGCCACCATCGTCTGCGTAGAAGCTGACAGGAAGTCCGGCACCGACGCGCTCTGCTCCGGCGTTGGTCACCCAAGCCTGAATCACGACGAGGCAGCCATCCAGCTGAGCCTCGATATCTTCGACGATAAGGTCAGGAGCGGCCTCCGGATTCACAGCCGTTTGCTTGTTCAAGCGGTACGTATTGTGGTCGGTCCAGCTTGCAACCTCAGCAGTTGGGACGCTTCCGTCTTCTTCGATGTTGTTGATGTGGTACGTGTGTTGGTTCCAGATACGACGGGTCGAAACCCAGTTGTCGTTGTCGTCACCGAAGACACGCAATCCGGTGAATCCAGGTGTGCAGGACAGCTGGTCGCCACACTCGAAGTCGTTGGTACCAACCACAATCTCGGCTGCGCCGTCGTTATCGACGTCGACAATGATTGGGTACTCAAGTGCCGTGAATGACGTGTTCGGCTGCTCGTAAAGGACGCTTCCGTCTGCACCATTATAAACGCGCAGGAACAGCTCGTCGTTGTAGACAACCTCTGCCTTTCCGTCGCCTTCGAAGTCGAAGACGGAGCTGCCTGTCATGTTGCTGGAAGCATCCTGCGTCGGCATGCTCCACAACGTTGCGGTCGCTGCGTCTGGGTTCGGCGTGTTGAGGTCTACCGTCAGAGCGTAGTACGCGTTGCGTCCGGCAACCCCAATCTCAGGGAAGCCGTCGCCAGTGAAGTCAGCCACGGTTGGTGGTCCGATACGACCGGCTGGAAGTTCAACCGACCAGATGACATTGCCGTTTGCGCCGTCATGAATTCGGACCGTTCCGTTTGCCGAGATGACAACGTCGGGAAGATTGTCTCCACCGAACGAGCCGATGGCTGGGAATCCGTCAGGCAGCGTGGTGTCCGACACTTCCCAGAAGGTTGTTCCGGTCGAGGTGTATGCTGCGCGTCCCGTGATGACTTCCGACGTGCCATTGCCGTCAAGGTCAGCCACCGCGCTGAGCGCGCCGTTGTACCAGTCGTTGGAGGGGTTACCTGCTCGCCAGTTGATGCCTTCACCAACAGGGCCAGCCAGGGTAGCCGAGTCATTTGCGTCCCATTTGAGGGCGCCAGTGTTGTCGAATACGACGCCACCAATGATGATCTCTGGATTGCCGTCGCCTTCGAGGTCAGCGATCGAAGGTCCGCCCCACCAGTACTTGAATTGGTGTGGTTGAGCGACGCCTGCCACCTCGTAGCTGGTCGTCCAGAGCACCGTTCCGTCGTGGTTAACCGCGACCAATCCGCCAGATGCGGTTGCGTCGCTCCACAGACCCGTGACGATCTCGACGAATCCGTCGTTATCGATGTCGCCGACTGCGACTGAGCCCGCAGGCTGGATGCCGTCGCCGCTACTAAGTCCGAGTTCGTTGAAACCGACCGACCAAAGCAGGCCGCTACCATCACCGGACGCCGCACGAAGCACGCCGTAACGGAGCTCGTCGAACCCAGCGGTGTTTCCGTTGCTGGCAAACGAAGCGTAGATGACATCGGGGATGTCGCGTGTGTCGATATTTCCGTCTTGGTCGTCATCCGTGAGGTTTGCCACCGAAGGCGTCATCATCACTTGGTCACGATCTGGGTATGGATCGTTCTGACCAACGCTCAGGCTCCACTCAACCGTTGGTGTGAACTGACCAACTGGCGCGGTGTAGGCGCACTGATCGTCGAATGGTCGACCGGTGCGGCGGGTCGTGTCTGGGTCACAAACATCGCCCTGACCGTCTTGGTCGACGTCAGCTTGGTCGGTGTTTGCCACGTCTGGGCAGTTGTCGGTGTCATTGTCGACGCCGTCGCCATCGCGGTCGTCGTCACAAGCGTCACCGATACCATCCATGTCCGTATCGGTTTGGTTCGGATTTGAGATGTCTGGACAGTTGTCGTCGGCATCTACGACGCCGTCGCCATCGGGATCGTCACATGCGTCACCGATGCCGTCGTTGTCTTGGTCTGCTTGGTCTGGATTGGCGACCAGTGGGCAGTTGTCGTCCGTGTCGTTGACGCCGTCATTGTCGTCGTCGTCGTCACATTCGTCGCCTTCGCCGTCATTATCAGTGTCGGTTTGACCCGGGTTGGAAACGTCTGGGCAGTTGTCTTCGCTATCCGTCACGCCGTCATCGTCGTTGTCGTTCGCAACGTCTGGAGCACACGCGTCGCCAATTCCATCGTCGTCAGAGTCTTCCTGACCAGGATTGGCAATATCGGGGCAGTTGTCTGCACCGTCTGGAATCAAGTCGCCGTCGGCGTCGAAAGCGCAAACACCATCGATGCAGCTCAAGCCTTCAGCGCAGGGCTTTTCGGTTGAGCACATTTCGCCGGCGCGAGCATTGGCTCCGGCCGTCGCGGTGTCGTCGC